>NZ_JBPZPT010000002.1:0-945000 GCF_056156565.1 Bradyrhizobium sp. JHI2711 | reverse complement strand
ATGAAGGTTCGCGCAACAATCTGCTGCACGACCCAACTCGGATCGATCTCCTCTTTACGATGTCAGAAAACACGCATCTTGCTGTCTATCCAGACTAGCAGGATGCGAAGTGATGTTTCGCGGACGACGGTGCAAGATCTCGGTGATCAAACCATCTGGTGGAGCCAGACGGGATCGAACCGACGACCTCATGCTTGCAAAGCACGCGCTCTCCCAGCTGAGCTATGGCCCCGTAACCAGAAGACGAATGCTCACTCGATGAAAGTGGTGGGCCTGGGAAGACTTGAACTTCCGACCTCACGCTTATCAAGCGCGCGCTCTAACCAACTGAGCTACAAGCCCCTAACGCATATCCCGTCAGGGACCGTGGGATCCTGCATGATGCAGGCCCAGCGCGTGTTCGTCCGCGAAGAAAGAGAAACGAAGACGGCGAAATCCCGCCAATGCAGCTCAACGATCTGGCGATCTGTTGGCCACTGATGTTTCTAAAACGATCCGATAGTGAGCGTGAGCTCGCTGAAGGATCATCCTTAGAAAGGAGGTGATCCAGCCGCAGGTTCCCCTACGGCTACCTTGTTACGACTTCACCCCAGTCGCTGACCCTACCGTGGCCGGCTGCCTCCCTTGCGGGTTAGCGCACCGTCTTCAGGTAAAACCAACTCCCATGGTGTGACGGGCGGTGTGTACAAGGCCCGGGAACGTATTCACCGTGGCGTGCTGATCCACGATTACTAGCGATTCCAACTTCATGGGCTCGAGTTGCAGAGCCCAATCCGAACTGAGACGGCTTTTTGAGATTTGCGAAGGGTCGCCCCTTAGCATCCCATTGTCACCGCCATTGTAGCACGTGTGTAGCCCAGCCCGTAAGGGCCATGAGGACTTGACGTCATCCCCACCTTCCTCGCGGCTTATCACCGGCAGTCTCCTTAGAGTGCTCAACTAAATGGTAGCAACTAAGGACGGGGGTTGCGCTCGTTGCGGGACTTAACCCAACATCTCACGACACGAGCTGACGACAGCCATGCAGCACCTGTGCTCCAGGCTCCGAAGAGAGGGTCACATCTCTGCGACCGGTCCTGGACATGTCAAGGGCTGGTAAGGTTCTGCGCGTTGCGTCGAATTAAACCACATGCTCCACCGCTTGTGCGGGCCCCCGTCAATTCCTTTGAGTTTTAATCTTGCGACCGTACTCCCCAGGCGGAATGCTTAAAGCGTTAGCTGCGCCACTAGTGAGTAAACCCACTAACGGCTGGCATTCATCGTTTACGGCGTGGACTACCAGGGTATCTAATCCTGTTTGCTCCCCACGCTTTCGTGCCTCAGCGTCAGTACCGGGCCAGTGAGCCGCCTTCGCCACTGGTGTTCTTGCGAATATCTACGAATTTCACCTCTACACTCGCAGTTCCACTCACCTCTCCCGGACTCAAGATCTTCAGTATCAAAGGCAGTTCTGGAGTTGAGCTCCAGGATTTCACCCCTGACTTAAAGACCCGCCTACGCACCCTTTACGCCCAGTGATTCCGAGCAACGCTAGCCCCCTTCGTATTACCGCGGCTGCTGGCACGAAGTTAGCCGGGGCTTATTCTTGCGGTACCGTCATTATCTTCCCGCACAAAAGAGCTTTACAACCCTAGGGCCTTCATCACTCACGCGGCATGGCTGGATCAGGGTTGCCCCCATTGTCCAATATTCCCCACTGCTGCCTCCCGTAGGAGTTTGGGCCGTGTCTCAGTCCCAATGTGGCTGATCATCCTCTCAGACCAGCTACTGATCGTCGCCTTGGTGAGCCATTACCTCACCAACTAGCTAATCAGACGCGGGCCGATCTTTCGGCGATAAATCTTTCCCCGTAAGGGCTTATCCGGTATTAGCACAAGTTTCCCTGTGTTGTTCCGAACCAAAAGGTACGTTCCCACGCGTTACTCACCCGTCTGCCGCTGACGTATTGCTACGCCCGCTCGACTTGCATGTGTTAAGCCTGCCGCCAGCGTTCGCTCTGAGCCAGGATCAAACTCTCAAGTTGGACTTGAACTTTGAACCGGCTGATCACAACGTTTGACGAGGTCCCACCATTATCGACCGAAGTCGATGTGCTGCCCGCGATTCACATCGCTGGCAACGATGGTGTTTCCTTTAAAACGTGTACCGCCGAAGTCTTTCGTCCGGTCTCGATCAGAAAAGCCGAAGCTTCTCGGAAGCGAGACCCGCAAGGACTCCGCCGTCCACGTTTCTCTTTCTTCATCTTCACTTGTCAAACAGCCCGAGACCATGGAGGCCTCAACCTTCCTGAGAGGAAGGGTTCCGACACCCTTACCGACGATGGATGAACTCCAACCGACTGGTGTCGGCTGTTGTGTCACTCAACAAGGTGAGGAGCATCAGTGGCGCGTTCGCTCGCCTTGGTCAGTGACCCGGCGGCGCCGCGCTCAGTGGTTGGGGTTATAGGCCCCACCTTCCGGCCTGTCAACGCCAATCGTCAACAAATCGTCGCACAGCGGACCAGCGAGAAAACACCCACGATTCCAGCCATTTAGAAAGCCGCCGGGCACATCGAACGAGCCCGCCCGGCAAAAAATCTGAAAAAAAGTTTGCCCGCCGGCGGGCTCCGGAGGGCGTCTTGGAGCCCTCCCTGGCGGCCTCCCCCGGGGCCCCTCCTCCGCACCCCCGCCACCTTGGGAGGCGTGCCGTCCCAAGGGCTGACGCCCCCCCGGCCAGGCGCCCGCCTCCCCTGCTAGATGGGGCCCTGTCCCCCACCCCGCCCGAGCTCAGCCCATGATCTGACGGGGGCCTTTACGGCCCGGCATTTAGGAAACTTTTTCCATATTTGGCGCCGTACTTGAGCCACAATCCCGCGGCGTTCTGATAAGAGACAAGCTTGAATCGCGGGGACGCCTGTGGGGGCTGCCGGCGATTTTCATGGGGTCAGAGGAAGGCGATGTTGCAAATGACGCGACCTTCCTTCGGCATTCGAAAGACATCGAGAGAGCTTTACCCGTCCAGCTGTTCGTAATTTCGGCCGGCCCCATCAAGGGGCTTTCTGGGCGCGGACAGTTGTGCGGCTTGCCTGCTCCGGCGATCCCCGTTCAAGAGGGCAGCCTGGGACAGGTTCGAAACCGGGCATCTTGGGTCGTTGAGTTGGGGGACTTAGGTTGAACCACAGGACGTCACGCGGCACTTACGGGCGTGAGACCGGGATCATCGATCTCGGCCACGAGCCGCCGCTGTCCGTCGATGGTTCTGAAGCCGCGGTGATCGACCGCCGCCGCATCTCGGTGCAATGGTTCAGCGGGACAATTTTGACCGGACTCTGCGGCGCAGCCCTGATCGGCGGCGCCGTTTTCGCTTCGCTCGACGGCGAGATGACCTTCGCCAAGGTGCCGGAGCGGGTCGAAGGCGCGCTGCGCGGAGCATTCGGCGCCGCCGATCGTGCCGCCACGCTGCACAAGAGCGATCGCCTGCCGCCGCCGAGCGAATCCACCGCCTCGCGCAACGTGATGCGCGTCTCGACGGTTGCCCGCGTCGGCAACCGTGACGTGATGCGGGTGCGTCCGTTCGTGCGGATCGCCGGCAATCTGTCGATGACGACGAGCGATCTGTCGGCGAAGATCCCGCCGTTCAACGCCCAGCGCCTGCTGACCGATGTCGGCTCCGACCCGAAGACGGCGTCCGACGATCCCAACAATCCTGAAGCCGTCGAGCCCGACGCGGAAGTGTCCTTCGTCACCAAGGACCTGTCGCCGGTGCTGCCGAAGGCCAAGATTTCCGCGGTGGTGGCACTCGACGACATCCTGATGCGGGTGCGCGATGCCGCCAATTGGCGCGGCAATGGCGGGGTGCGCTACGCCTCGCTCGCCAACACGGCTGCCGACATCTCCGGCGCGACCGGCCCTTCCGACATCAGAACCGCCTACGCCGCCGAGGCCTCGCCGTCCGATCCCTATGCCGGCTTCGAGACGCGCGTGGTGCCGGAGAACGTCACGCTGCTGCCCAAGACCAAGGAGCAGATCACCGGCGGCAATCCCAACGGCGAACGCGTCCACATGGTCAAGAAGGGCGACAGCGTCGCCGGCGTGCTGCGCGATCTCGGCGCCAATGCCGACGAGATCAAGGCGATCACCGCGACGCTCGGACCGCGCGGCCGCGACGGCGGCCTGAAGGAAGGCGAGAAGCTCCGCATCCTGATGGCGCCCGCAAGCCCCGGCGCCCGCCTGCAGCCCTATCGCGTCGTGGTTGCAAACGACACGATGGTGGAAGCGATCGCGGCGCTGTCCGATCTCGGCAAATACGTCGCCGTCGACGTCTCCAGCATGAACACCGTCGCCGATACTGCGGCCAACGCCAGCAGCGACGACGACGATGACGATGACGGCTCCGGCGTGCGGCTCTACCAGAGCATCTACGAGACCGCGATGCGCAACAAGGTCCCGATGCCCGTCATCGAGGACATGATCAAGATCTACTCCTACGACGTCGATTTCCAGCGCAAGGTGCAGCCCGGAGATTCCTTCGACGTGTTTTACGCGGGCGAGGACGAGGGCGTGACCGCGACCGAGAAGAACGAGGTGCTGTTCGCCTCGCTCACCGTCGGCGGCGAGACCAAGAAATACTACCGCTACCAGAGCCCCGACGACGGCCTCGTCGACTATTACGACGAGACCGGCAAGAGCGCGAAGAAGTTCCTGGTCAGAAAGCCCGTCAACAACGCCATCATGCGCTCCGGCTTCGGCGGCCGCCGCCACCCGATCCTCGGCTACGTGAAGATGCATACCGGCGTCGACTGGTCCACCTCCTACGGCACGCCGATCTTCGCCTCCGGCAACGGCATGATCGAGAAGGCCGGCCCCGAGGGCGGCTATGGCAAGTACATCCGCATCAAGCACGCCAACGGCTACGAGACTGCCTACGGCCACATGTCGGCCTTCGCCAAGGGCATGGAGCCCGGCAAGAAGGTGCGACAGGGCCAGGTGATCGGCTTCGTCGGCTCCTCCGGTCTGTCGACCGGCCCGCACGTCCATTACGAGATCCTTGTCAACGGCCGCTTCGTCGATCCGATGCGCGTGAAGCTACCGCGCGGCCGTTCGCTGGAGGGCCCGATGCTGGCGAGCTTCGAGAAGGAGCGCGACCGGCTCGACGGCATGATGAGCGGCCGCGGCGGCGCCATCGCCCGCATGTCGGACGCCACCGGCGGGCCGCTGCAGGTCACCAACCGGTAAGCCGGCAACGCGCCGATATCGGCCGGCGTTTTCAAACAGAATTTCAAACGAGCACGCTACGCAGCGAGGCCGCTTCGCGGCGACACAACGTCAAGTTTTGTTTGCCAAAGCCGCAGGACGGGCGAATACTTTCCAAAAAATGGGAGGTCACGCCATGAGAAACAGGCTCGCCTGCGCAGCCCTGATTGCTGCGCTGTTCGCCACAACGAGCGCATCGGCCGACAGCTGGGAGGTCACGAGACTCGTGCCGGGCTCGGCATTCCATGGTGTGCACGGGCTCGGTGTCGACAAGGCCGGCCATTTGTTTGCCGGCAGCGTCGCGGGCGCTGCGCTCTACGAGGTCGACATTGCCGGCGGCAGCGCCAAGGTCGCGATCCCGGCACCGGTGGGGATGGCCGACGACATTGCGTTCGCACCCGACGGCACCATGGCCTGGACCGGCTTCCTCGCCGGCGATCTCTATGCGCGCAAGGGCGACGGTCCGATCAAGAAGCTCGCGAGCGGCCTGCCCGGCATCAACTCGCTCGCCTTCCGCAAGGACGGCAGGCTCTACGCCACCACCGTTTTCCTCGGCGATGCGCTCTACGAGATCGACGTCGAGGGCGTCAAACCGCCCCGCCAGATCATGGAGAAGATGGGCGGCCTCAACGGCTTCGAGTTCGGTCCCGACGACAAGCTCTATGGTCCGCTGTGGTTCAAGGGCCAGGTCGCAAGGGTCGACGTCGACAAGGCCGAGCTGAGTGTCGTCGCCGACGGCTTCAAGATCCCGGCTGCCGTGAACTTCGATTCCAAGGGCAACCTCCTTGTGGTCGACACCGCGCTCGGCCAGCTCGTCCGGGTCGATCCCAAATCGGGCGCCAAGACCATGGTCGCGCAGCTGAAGCCGTCGCTGGACAATCTCGCCATCGACGACAAGGACCGCATCTACGTCTCCAACATGGCCGACAACGGCATCCAGGAGGTCGATCCCGCGACCGGTCATGCCAAGCAGATCATCATCGGCAAGCTCGCTTTGCCCGGCGGCATCGGCGTCACCTCGGAGAACGGCAAGGACACGATCCACGTCGCCGACCTGTTCGCCTATCGCACGGTGGACGGCGTGACCGGCGAGGTCACCGAAAAGGCGCGCATGCACGCCGCTGGCACGACGCTCGAATATCCGATGAGCGCGACGGCGAAGGGCAACGACGTGGTCCTGTCGAGCTGGTTCACCGGCACCGTGCAGGTGATCGACGGCAAGACCGGCGCGACGCGCGACATGCTGCACGACTTCAAGGCGCCGCATGACGCGGTCGTGCTCGCGGACGGCAGCATCCTGGTAGCCGAGCTCGGCACCAAGTCGCTGGTCAAGGTGAGCGGCGAGCACGGCAAGGATCGCACCACGCTGATCGGCGCGCTCGAGGGTCCGATGGGTCTCGTCCGCGGGGCCGGCGACGAGGTTTACGTCACCGAGGCTTTTGCTGGCATCATCTCCAAAATCAACAGCACCGGCGAAAAGACCGTGATCGCCAAGGATCTGAAGATGCCAGAAGGCATCGCGCGCACCGGCGACGGTAAGCTGATCGTCGCCGAAGTCGGCGCCAAGCGGCTGATCGAGATCGTGCCGGAATCCGGCAAGGTCACCGAGATCGCAGCCAATCTCCCGATCGGCCTGACCGGCGCCCCCGGCGGCTTGCCGACGCATATCCCCACCGGCGTCGCAGTCGGCGCGACGGGCGCGATCTACGTCAGCTCGGATGTCGAGAATGCGATCTACAAGGTGGTGAAGAAGTAGGAGCTACGTGCACGGGACTGGCGGGAACCGTCACGCCGGTTCCCCGGTTAGACGCTGACGGAAGCCAGCAGGAGGATCGCTCATGACGCGCCTCTCACGCGACGATGTCGTCAAGGCCGTGGACCGCGCCGATGACGTCACCATTGCCCAGATCATCGGGACCGGCGCGACCGCTGAGGAGCTTGCTGAGGCCCAGGCCTGGCTCGCCAACGATGAGCCGATGATCAACGATCTGCGCCCGCTGGCGCAGGGCCGGGTGCGCGAGCTGGTGGATATTTTGTCGGAGCTGGAGGAGGACGAGGAGGACGGCGTCGAGCCGCGCTCCGCCTCGGCCCCTGGCAACTAGCCAGACAGCAAAACAGGACGCCCCGGAGAGGTGACCCTCCGGGGCGGCTTTCATTTCAGATCCTCACCCTCCGGCTGGTTCACGAGATACTCGGACCGAGGTTCGAGGCCATGATGATCAGCATGTCGCGGAATCGACGGTGCGGCCCTGGCCATCGGCAGCAGCCGTCGTCGAGTACCTGCAACAGCACGTCGCAGACATTAATCCGCGCGCACCCGTGCGAACAATTCCGACGGCATCATACCGAACATGTCGCGGAAGGCCGTGCTGAAATGCGCGGAGCTGGAAAAGCCCGCGCCATGCGCGGCCTCGGTCAACGATTGGCCTTGTGCGACCGCCCGCGCGGCAGCGCCGATCCGGGACCAGATCCGGTAGCGGCGGAGCGGCACACCCGTGACGTCCTTGAAAAGATGCAGGAAGCGCGAGGACGAAAGTCCGGCCCTGCGGCCGAGTTCAGCAAGGGTGTGCGAACCGCTGGGCTGCTCGCGCATCCGCTCGATGGCGGCGGCAATTCTTGCATCTGGCTGCGGACTTGATCCGATCCCAAGCATATCGCGGGCTGCTTGCTGCGCGTCCTCAGATGCGAGGCGTCGCTCCGCGATGGCGCCGAACAGCGCGACGACCGACCTCTCGTCGATCATGTCGAACGCGGCCCTCGATTCGACCTCCTTCATTCGTGAGCGAAGCGCCTCGATATCGCGGCCGAGGGGATCGACATAGAGGAAGGCCATCCGTCCAGCATCGGTGCGGAGATGGTGCAGACTGTTGGGCATGATCAGCACGCTGCGGGTCTCGCGATAAGACGGTGAGCGCGCCCTCGGATCGTTAGCTACGCCTATCGCCCCGTCGAGCGCGACGGCCAGCACGCCGGTGGCATTGCGGTGGGGCGTCAGCCCGAAGGCTGGACCGAGATAGAGCACCCGCGCGTCCCAATCGAGCATCCGCGCCCTCTTTGGTCCGCCGCTGGGCGGCGTGCTGATAGCCAGTTCCTGAAAGCCGGAAGGCGAGGTCATGCCTCATCATAGCGCACCGGCACAGCGCTGCCGATGACCCGGGAGATCATATCGATGGACAGAGTTCTGGTAGATGACGCCGCACAAATCGCCGCGATCCGCGCCGCCGTCACGCGCTACGCGACCGCCTGGCAGGCCGGTGACCGCGCCGCGATCGCCGCCAGCTACCACGATGAATTCATGCTGCACTATGCCGGCCATAATCCGCTCGCCGGCACTCACCGCGGCAAGGCGGCCGCGCTTGCCACTCTGGCCGAGGTCGCACGCCGCTCCAACCGAAAACTGCTCGCCATCGATGACGTGATGGCCGGGCCGCGGCGCGGCGCCATTCTAGCACGGGAATCATTCAGCCGGGACGGTCGCACGGCTGAATTGGAACGGTTGCTGGTCTATGCCGTGCGTGAAGGCCTGCTGAGCGAATGCTGGGTCTACGACCGCGATCAGGCAGTGGTGGACGCGTTCTTAGCGGATTGAAAACGCCCTCCGCGAGGTTGGCGCGGAGGGCGTGTATTTCATCAGTTCAGCTTCCGCTTCGCCACCGGCGCCTCGAACTGGGTGATCTCGGCGGTCTGCGGCGCCTTGCCGTTGAAGGTCAGCACATTGCCTTCGGACGAGATCGCGACATTGTCGCCGTCCCTGACGTCGCCGGCGAGGATCATCTCGGCGAGCGGGTCCTGGAGGTAGCGCTGGATCACCCGCTTCAAGGGCCTTGCGCCGTAGGCGGGATCCCAGCCCTTGGCAGCGAGCCAGTCGCGGCCCGCGGCATCGAGGCTCAGCACGATCTTGCGATCGGTCAGGAGCTTCTGCAGCCGCGCGAACTGGATCTCGACGATGCGTCCCATCTCGCTGCGCTGCAGCCGGTGGAACAGGATGATCTCGTCGACACGGTTGAGGAATTCGGGGCGGAAGTGCGCCCGCACCATTCCCATCACCTGCTCGCGCACGGCCGAGGTGTCCTCGCCCTCCGGCTGGTTCACCAGATATTCCGAACCAAGGTTCGAGGTCATGATGATCAGCGTGTTGCGGAAGTCGACGGTGCGGCCCTGGCCGTCGGTCAGACGGCCGTCGTCGAGCACCTGCAGCAGCACGTTGAAGACATCAGGATGCGCCTTCTCGATCTCGTCGAACAGCACCACCTGGTAGGGTCGGCGCCGCACCGCCTCGGTGAGCGCGCCGCCCTCGTCATAGCCGACATAGCCCGGTGGCGCGCCGATCAGCCGCGAGACCGAGTGCTTCTCCATGTATTCGGACATGTCGAGGCGGACCATCGCGGTCTCGTCGTTGAACAGGTACTCCGCGAGAGCCTTGGTCAGCTCGGTCTTGCCGACGCCGGTCGGCCCTAAGAACATGAACGAGCCGGTGGGGCGGTTCGGGTCCTGCAAGCCGGCACGCGAGCGGCGCACGGCGGTTGCGACCGCACGCACGGCCTCGGCCTGGCCGACGACGCGCTTGCCGAGCTGCTCCTCCATCTTCAGGAGCTTCTCCTTCTCGCCTTCCAGCATCTTGTCGACGGGCACGCCGGTCCAGCGCGAGACCACCTGCGCGATGTGGTTGGCGGTAACAGCCTCCTCCATCATCTCGCCCGAGTTCTCCTTGGCTTCGATATCGGCAAGCTGCTTCTCGAGCTGCGGGATCCGTCCATAGGCCAGCTCGCCGGCCTTCTGAAATTCGCCGCGCCGCTGCGCATTGGCGAGCTCGACACGCAAGCCGTCGAGCTCGGCCTTCAGCTTCTGGGCGTCGGAGAGCTTGTTCTTCTCCGCGCTCCAGCGCGCCGTCAGCGCCGCCGACTTCTCCTCGAGCTCGGCCAGGTCCTTCTCCAGGGTCTGGAGCCGGGACTTGGAGCCGACATCGCTTTCCTTCTTCAGCGCCTCCTGCTCGATCTTGAGCCGGATGATCTCGCGGTCGAGCGAATCCAGCTCTTCCGGCTTGGAATCGACCTGCATCTTCAGCCGCGCCGCGGCCTCGTCCATGAGGTCGATCGCCTTGTCAGGCAGGAAGCGGTCGGTGATGTAGCGGTTGGACAGCGTCGTCGCCGCAACAAGCGCGGAATCGGTGATCCGCACGCCATGATGCTGCTCATACTTGTCCTTCAAGCCGCGCAGGATCGAGATGGTGTCCTCGACCGAGGGCTCGCTGACGAAGATCGGCTGGAAACGCCGGGCCAGCGCGGCGTCCTTCTCGACGTGCTTCTGATATTCGTCGAGCGTGGTCGCGCCGATGCAGTGCAGCTCGCCGCGCGCGAGCGCCGGCTTGAGCAGGTTGGAGGCGTCCATCGCGCCGTCGCCCTTGCCGGCGCCGATCAGCGTGTGCATCTCGTCGATGAACAGGATGAAGGTGCCCTCGCTCCCGGTCACTTCCTGCAGCACGGCCTTCAGCCGCTCCTCGAACTCGCCGCGGTATTTCGCGCCGGCGATCAATGCACCGAGGTCGAGCGAGAGCAGCTTCTTGTCCTTGAGGCTCTCCGGCACGTCGCCGTTGACGATGCGCAGCGCGAGGCCTTCGGCGATGGCGGTCTTGCCGACGCCGGGCTCGCCGATCAGGACGGGATTGTTCTTGGTCCGACGCGAGAGCACTTGAATCGTGCGGCGGATCTCCTCGTCGCGGCCGATGACCGGATCGAGCTTGCCGTCGCGCGCGGCCTGGGTGAGGTCGCGGGCATACTTCTTCAGGGCATCATAAGCGTTCTCAGCGGTCGCGCTGTCGGCCGTGCGGCCCTTGCGCAGCGCCTCGATCGCCGCGTTGAGGTTTTGCGGCGTGACGCCGCCTTTGCTCAGGATGGTGCCGGCCTCGCTGGTCTTTTCCAGCGTGAGCCCGAGCAAAAGCCGCTCGACCGTGACGAAGCTATCGCCGGCCTTCTCGCCGGCCTTTTCGGCCGCATCGAAAGTGCGGGCCAGCTCGGGCGCGAGATAGATCTGCCCGGCACCGCCGCCGGAGACCTTCGGCACCTTGTTGAGGGCGTCCTCGGTCGCCTTCAGGATTGCGCGGGAATTGCCGCCAGCGCGGTCGATCAGACCGGCGGCGAGCCCCTCATTGTCGTCCAAGAGGACCTTCAGCACATGCAGGGTTGAGAACTGCTGGTGCCCCTCGCGCATGGCGAGCGACTGCGCGGACTGGATGAAGCCCCTGGAGCGTTCGGTATACTTCTCGATATTCATCTTTTCTGTCCCTCGGCCTGCCCTCGGGGCCCTCTAAGGCACCCCAAACGGCATCTTCATTGGGTTTCCAATTACCGCATTGACGTTTCTCAACCGGTAACGGTCGTCTTTTGCCGGCGTTGCCGCCGGCCTGGGCCAGATGTGGGAAGCAGGTTGCGGATGCGAAAGAGGCTACTTCACAATTTCGTGCGCGGACGGGCGGGCTTGGCGATGGCGGGCCGAATCCCTTAAGTAGCGGCATGACAGCCAGCCATACCGCCGAGATCACCGGCCTCTACCGCTACCCGATCAAGGGCCTGACGCCGGAGCGCCTGTCGCACGTTCCTTTGCGGGTCGGCCAGACCCTGCCGGCCGACCGCCGCTACGCCATCGAGAACGGCCCGAGCGGGTTCAACCCCGAGGCGCCCGAATGGAAGCCGAAAATCCAGTTTCTGATGCTGGCGCGCAATGAGCGGCTGGCCGAGCTCGACAGCCGGTTCGACGACGAAACCAACGTGCTGACCATCCGCAAGGATGGCCAGATCGTCGCCAGCGGCGATCTCGAGACCGCCGCCGGGCGCGCCGCCATCGAGGCCTATTTCACAGAGAACTTTCAGCCCGAGTTGAAGGGCCCGCCCAAAATTCTCTCCGGCCGCGACCACAGCTTCTCCGACGTCGCCCGCAAGGTCGTCTCCATCATCAATCTCGACAGCGTCCGCGCCATCGAGACCATGCTCGGCGGCGTCGCCGTGCATCCGCTGCGCTTCCGCGCCAATCTCTACGTGAAAGGCTGGCCGGCCTGGTCGGAGCTCGACCTCGTCGGCCAGACGCTCGCGATCGGGCAGGCCAGACTGAAGGTGATCAAGCGCATCGTCCGCTGCCCGGCCACCAATGTCGACCCCGAGACCGCCAAGCGCGATCTCGAAATCCCGCCCACGCTCTCGCGCCATCTCGGCCATATGGACTGCGGCATCTATGCCGAGGTGATCGCCGACGGTGACGTCGGCGTCGGCGATGTGGTGGCGGTGGAAGAGCCGAAGCTGCTGTGAGCTAACTCCGCTGCCGTAGGGTGGGCAAAGGCGCTCTTGCGCCGTGCCCACCATCTCGTCGAGCGGAGGGAGGTGGTGGGCACGCTTCGCTTTGCCCACCCTACGAGACCGTCGCTACAGCTCCACCGTCAGTTCGGCATCACATACGCATAGATCTTGCCGCGCGAGACCGGGGCTTCGCGGACGCGGTTGCCGTTGTTGCCAGAGATCATGATCGGATTACCCTGCGCGTCGATGCCGGTGATGATGCCGACATGACCGCCGCGGCGGCCGCGCGACATCACGGCGATGGCACCGACCTGCGGTCCGGAGATGCGCGTGCCGTAGCGCGCGAACGAGCTCGCCATGTCGGAGCCGGTGCCCCGATGGCCGGTATGCTCCAGCACCATGTTCATGAAGCGCGCGCACCACAGGCGGCCGCGCCCGGTCGGATTGCCGCCGATATGGCGGCGCGCCTCGGAGACGAGACCCGATCCTCCGCTGAAGCCTCCGTTCATGCCGGCACCGCTGGCATTGGCATTCGGATCATAGCTCGCCTGGGTGTCGGCGAAGCCGCTTGCCTGCAATTGCGCCGCGCTGCGCTCGAAGCGCGAACTGCGGGCATGATGGCGATAGTGACGGTGGTGATGATGTCTGGCGTGATGCACGTAACCGTGCCGCTCCGCGCTATGACGATGATACGGCCGTGCCGAGGCCGGAGAAACGAACACGGCGAACGCCGCGAAGAACAGCGCCAGCGCGACAACACAACGCGACAGGCGAGACGCAAACAACTCGAACATTCTTCATCCTTCTTGACACCCCCACTTCCCGCCGGCCCGTGCAATGGCCGACATCCGTTTGGCCGTTAAGCCGCCCGATGTGGCGAGAAAAAGACGCAACGCCCGCGAATGGCTGCAATGATTTTGTGTTCGTGCTCGGCGCTGCTGCCGCATTGCCGACAACAGAATTAACTGCGATCCTCGAACACGGCTTGAAACAGAGGGAAACGGTTAATGCCCCACGCCACGACCAGGGACGGCGTCCGCATCTATTTCGAGGAGGCGGGCCAGGGAACGCCGATACTTTTTCTGCACGAGTTCGCGGCCGACTACACCAATTGGGAGCCGCAGATGCGCTACTTCTCGCGTGGCCATCGCTGCATCACCTATTCGGCGCGCGGCTACACGCCATCGGACGTGCCTGACGGCGAGGTCTACACCTACACGCATTTCTACACCGATGCGCTTGCGGTGCTCGATCATCTCGGCATCGAGCGCGCGCATCTCGTCGGTCTTTCGATGGGTGCCTATTCCTCGCTGCAGATCGGGTTGAGCGCGCCGCAGCGCGCACTGTCGATGACGCTCGCCGGCGTCGGCTCCGGCTCGGAACTCGAGAACCTCGACGATTGGCGCAAGCAGTGTCGCGCCAATGCCGAGCAGTTCGAGACGCTGGGCTCGGTGGAGGTCGCGAAAGTGACGCGCGAGGCGCCGAGCCGGATTCCGTTCCTGGTGAAGGATCCACGCGGGCATGCCGATTTCTACGCCGCACTGGCGCGGCACGATGCCATGGGATCGGCGCGCACCATGCGCGGATTCCAGGGCGGCCGTCCCTCGATCTACACGATGACGGACGCGATCAGAGGCGCGGCAACACCCGCGCTGATCATCTGCGGCGACGAGGACGAGCCTTGCGTGGGCGCCAGCCTGTTCCTGAAGAAGCACCTGCCCGCGGCGGGGCTCGCGATGTTTCCGAAGTCCGGCCACGTGCTGAACCTGGAGGAGCCCGCGCTGTTCAACGAGAGTGTCGAGCGGTTCGTGACGCTGGTGGAAGCAGGACGTTGGCCGGTGCGGGACCCGCGGTCGCTGGTTTCCCACTAGCTGTCATTCCGGGATGCGCCGAAGGCGCAGGCCCGGAATCCATCGGGCTGCAGGCGCTGTTGGACGATGGATTCCGGGCTCGATGCTTCGCATCGCCCCGGAATGACGGAGAGAAACTACTTCCCCCCGCCGCGGCTCAGCAAGAACACCGCCTGCTCGCCGAACATGTTCCACACCCACCAGGGCAGGTTCAGCGGCACCGGGCGGCCGTAGAGATCGAGCGCGACCGAGCGCTCCATCTTGACGTTGATCTCGTCGCAGAGCTGCACGAAATCCTTGATGGTGCAGAAATGGATGTTGGCGGTGTCGTACCAGGTCGCCGGCAGATTCTCCGTGCGCGGCATGTGGCCGCCGATCAGGAGCTGGAGCCGCATCTTCCAGAAGCCGAAATTCGGGAACGAGACGATGGCGCGGCGGCCGATGCGCAGCAGGTTCTCCAGCACGACCTTCGGCTGCCGCGTCGCCTGCAGCGTCTGCGACAGGATCACGTAGTCGAAGGCATCGTCGGGATAGTTGACGAGATCGGTGTCGGCATCGCCCTGCACCACCGCGAGCCCCTTGGCGACGCAGCGGTTGACGCCCTCGCGCGACAATTCGATGCCGCGGCCGTCGATGCCGCGGGTCTCAAGCAGCTGAAGCAGATCGCCGTCGCCGCAGCCGACGTCGAGCACCTTCGAGCCCGGCTTGACCATCTCGGCGACCAGCCGATGATCGGCGCGATAATCACCGGACGGCCTGGCCGCAACGCCGTCCAGCGGCAGCACTTCCTGCACGGACATCGCTAACGGTCCTCGAGGTTGAGCCCGCGGGCCTTGCCTGCCGATTGCAGGAAGGCCCGGGAGATGTCGAAGAATTCGGGCACGTCGAGCAGGAAGGCGTCGTGGCCGCGATCAGTCTCGATCTCGGCGAAGGACACCCGCGCGCTCGAGGCGTTCAGCGCGTGCACCAGTGCGCGCGATTCCGAGGTCGGAAACAGCCAGTCACTGGTGAAGGAGACCACACAGAAGCGGGTCTCGATGCCGGCGAAGGCCTTGGCCAGCACGCCGCCGTGGTCGGCGGCGATGTCGAAATAGTCCATCGCCCGCGTCAGGTAGAGATAGGAATTGGCGTCGAAGCGCTCGACGAAGGACGAGCCCTGGTAGCGCAGATAGGATTCGACCTGGAAATCGGCGTCGAACGAGAAGGTCGGCAGCTCGCGGTCCTGCATGCGCCGGCCGAACTTGCGGTGCAGCGCCGCGTCCGAGAGATAGGTGATGTGCGCAGCCATCCGCGCCACCGCGAGCCCGCGATGCGGATGGATCCCGCGATCGGCATAGCCGCCGCCATGCCAGTCGGGGTCGGCCATCACGGCCTGGCGGCCGAGCTCGTGGAAGGCGATGTTCTGCGCCGAGTGCCGCGTCGCGCAGGCGATCGCCAGCGCGGAGTACACGCGCTCCGGATAGGCGGCGGTCCATTGCAGCACCTGCATGCCGCCCATCGAGCCGCCGACGACGGCAAACAGCGTGTCGATGCCGAGCCGGTCGATCAGCATCGCCTGCGCGCGCACCATGTCCGGAATGGTGATGACGGGGAAGTCCAGGCCCCAGACCTTGCCGGTGGCGGGATTGATCGACGCCGGCCCGGTCGAGCCCATGCAGCCGCCGATCACGTTGGAGCAGATGATGAAGTAGTGCTTGGGATCGATGGGGCGGCCGGGGCCGACCAGCGTCTCCCACCAGCCCGGCTTGCCGGTGACCGGATGCACGTTGGCGACATGCTGATCGCCGGTCAACGCATGACAGATCAGCACGGCGTTGGAGCGATCGGCATTGAGCTCGCCATAGGTCTGGTAGGCGATCTGGAACGGGGAGAGATCGACGCCGCAATCGAGCCGCAGCGGCTGCTCGGTGCCGAAATGCGCAACCAGCGAGCTTGGATGATCCACCTCGTGCGACCGCTCGTCGGCGCTGATCGCAGGACTCGGTATCGACTTGACGCTACCCATCTCGGACATCGACCTCGTTTGCGACTGGCTGCTCGACCGCGCCGCTGACATCAGGCCATGAAAAACCCGGCCTGAACGATAGGTTCGGCCGGGATCGGAAGCGTCCCCGGCCTGTTTAGCGAGTTTTTTAACGTGGCTGCAAGCCGGCCGGCTCAAATGACCACGGAACGGGCAAAAGCTACCGTCTTGGGCGGTTTTCGTCAAGTCGCGGCCCGGATCGCCCCAATTCGCCTCTGCCGCGACGCCCGCAAAGCACGTCATTTCTCTTTGCTTTCGCCGCCCCGACTGCCTAATCAGGATATCCCCCACCGGAACGATCGACGACCAGACATGTCCCAACGTCCGCCCGCGCCACCATCGCTGCAGGAACTGCGCAAGGAGATCGACGCGATCGACGAGGGCATGCATCGCCTCCTCATGCAGCGCGGCGAGATCATCGATCGCCTGATCCAGGTGAAGCAGACCCAGGAGGTCGGCTCGGCGTTCCGTCCCGCGCGCGAGGCTGCCATGATGCGCGAGATCGTGCAGCGTCATCGCGGCATCCTGCCGCTCGACACGGTCGAGAGCATCTGGCGCGTCATCATCTCGACCTTCACTTACGTACAGGCGCCGTTCTCGGTGCATGCCGACATCTCGGCCAGCGAGGCGGCGATGCGCGATTCCGTGCGCTTCAATTTCGGCTTCACAGTGCCTTACGTCGCGCATTTCAGCGCACAGGCCGCGGTCGAGGCGGTAGCGAAATCCAAGGGTGATCTGGCAATGGTCTCGGCGACCTCGAGCCGCACGCCATGGTGGCTGGAGCTGGAAGCGGACGGCGCACCGAAGATCATCGCACGGATGCCTTTCATCGAGCGCGCCGACCATCCGGCCGCCTTGCCGGTGTTCGCGATCTCGCGCGTTGCGGACAGCGCCCTGGTGACGGAGGTCGAGACGTTCAGCGTGCGCGTCTCCGGATGGAACGCCGAGGTCGCCCGCGCGCTGTCGCCGCTCGCCGAGATCGTGGCCGTGCCCGATACCGCCTTCGACGGCGCGGCGCTGCTGGTCTCGGTCACCGGCGCGACCAGCATCGACAAGATCAGGGCTGCCCTGATCGAGGCGGGGGCCTCGGTGCGCTCTGTGGCCCTCGTCGGCAGCCACGCAACGCGCTATACGGTGCCCCCGACCGGGCCGAAATCGTAAAATCGCGAGCAGCCCAGCCTATCCGGAGTCCAAGATGTCCCGCCCCGTGCCGAATCCCGGCATTCTCGATATTGCGCCCTACACGCCCGGCAAGAGCCCGGTGCCGGAGCCGGGCCGCAAGGTGTTCAAACTCTCCGCCAACGAGACGCCGTTCGGGCCCTCGCCCAAGGCGATCGAAGCCTTCAAGCGCGTGGCAGATCATCTGGAGGACTACCCGGAAGGCACCTCGCGCGTGCTGCGCGAGGCGATCGGCCGCTCGTTCGGCCTCGATCCCAACCGCATCATCTGCGGCGCCGGCTCGGACGAGATCCTCAATCTGCTCGCGCACACCTATCTCAGCCAGGGCGACGAGGCGATCTCGACGACACACGGCTTCCTGGTCTACCCGATCGCGACCATGGGGAACGGGGCCAAGAACGTGGTCGCGCCCGAAACCAACTTCACTGCCGACGTCGACGCCATTCTCAAAGCCGTGACGCCGCGGACAAAACTGGTCTGGCTCGCCAACCCCAACAACCCGACCGGCACCTATCTTCCGTTCGACGAGGTCAAGCGGCTGCGCGCCGGCCTGCCCTCGCACGTGCTGCTGGTGCTGGACGCCGCCTATTGCGACTACGTCTCGCGCAACGACTATGAGATGGGAATCGAGCTCGTCGCCACCACCGAGAACACGGTGGTGACGCACACCTTCTCCAAGATCCACGGTCTTGCCGCGCTGCGCATCGGCTGGATGTTCGGGCCCGAGCACGTCATCGACGCGGTCAATCGCATCCGCGGTCCCTTCAACGTGTCGACGCCGGCGATGTATGCCGCGGTCGCCGCGATCGAGGATACCGCGCATCAGGCGATGTCGAAGCAGTTCACCGAGACCTGGCGCAACTGGCTCACCGAGGAGATCGGCAAGCTCGGGCTGAAGGTGACGCCGAGCGTCGCCAATTTCGTGCTGATCCATTTCCCGACGGACAAGGGCACGACCGCCGATGACGCCGACGCGTTCCTGACCAAGCGGGGGCTCGTGCTGCGCGGCTTGAAGAACTACGGCCTGCCGCATGCGCTGCGCATGACCATCGGCACTGAGGAGGCCAACCGCCTCGTCGTCGAAGGCTTGCGCGACTTCATGGGCGGCAAATGAGCGCGCAGGCGCACTTCCAGCGCGTCGCGCTGATCGGCTTCGGCCTGATCGGAGGCTCGATCGCCCGCGCTGCGAAGCTCCAGGGGCTTGCCGGTGAAATCGTCACCACCGCACGCTCGGAGAAGACACGCGCGCGTGTCGCCGAGCTCGGCATCGTCGATCAGGTGGTGGCGACCAATGCTGAGGCCGTGAGGGATGCCGATCTCGTCATCCTCTGCATTCCCGTCGGCGCCTGCGGACCCGTAGCGCAGGAGATCGCGCCGCATCTCAAGCCGGGTGCGATCGTCTCCGACGTCGGCTCGGTCAAGGGCGCTGTGGTCCGCGACATGGCCCCGCATCTGCCGGGCGGCATTCATTTCGTGCCGGCGCATCCGGTGGCAGGCACCGAGCATTCCGGCCCGGATTCGGGCTTCGCCGAGCTCTTCATCAACCGCTGGTGCATCCTGACCCCGCCTGATGGCAGCGACGCAGCGGCGACGGAGCACCTGCGCGCGTTCTGGGCGGCGATGGGCGCCAAGGTCGAGGTGATGACGCCGGATCATCACGACCTCGTGCTCGCCATCACCAGCCACCTGCCGCATCTGATCGCCTACACCATCGTCGGCACCGCCGACGAATTGGCGCAGGTGACGGAATCCGAGGTGATCAAATTCTCCGCCGGCGGTTTTCGCGATTTCACCCGCATCGCGGCGTCCGATCCGACGATGTGGCGCGACGTCTTCCTCGCCAACAAGGAGGCCGTGCTGGAGATGCTCGGCACCTTCACCGAGGATCTGGCCAAGCTCACCCGCGCGATCCGCCGCGGCGACGGGGAGGCGCTGTTCGACCACTTCACCCGCACCCGCGCCATCCGCCGCGGCATCGTCGAGATCGGCCAGGATTCCGCAGCGCCCGATTTCGGACGGCCGCATGCGGCGCTGAAGAAGCCGTGAGCCTGTAGCCCGGACAAAGCTGCGTAGCCCGGATGGAGCACAAGCGTAATCCGGGACAGTGCCAGCTGTGATCAAGAACCCCGGATTGCGCTGCGCTCCATCCGGGCTACGGGAGCCAACTAATACAGCGGCGGGATCTGACCGACCTTGACCGGGCCGAGCAGCACGGCACCGTCGACGAATTTCAGCGGGAAGCTCCGCGCTTTCTTGCCTTCCAGCGTGCTCTCGGTACCGATCGAATTGATGCCGGCGGCAACGCCGGCATTGGCGTTCTGCTTGATGACCTTGCCGAGGCCCGGCACGGCGCGGTCGAGCGCGCCGAACAGATTGTTGAGGTCCTGCGACTTCACGCCCGGCGCAACGCGGTCCAGCGTGGCCTGCGGCACGCCCTCCTCCAGCATCTTCTCGATGCCGAGCGCCGGGATCACGCGCTCGAGGCCGGTCACCGTCATCTGCAATTCGCCGTCGAGCCGGCCGTTGGGCGACAGGCCGAGCGTGCCGGCCGCGACCGCGATCATCTCGCCCTGCTGAATGCGCGACTGCACGATCTCGATGTGACCGCCGGCGGCCTGGATCTCGCGGAAGCGCTGCGGCCACGGTTTGGGCGTGAGGTCGGAGAGGCCGGTGATCTTGGCGCGGGTGTCCGCCTCGAACGGCTCGGAGAGCAGCGGATGCACGCCCTGGATGCTGCCCTGCGCGACATGGAGCACGGTCTCGATCACCGGATGATCGGCCGGCGAGCCATCGGCAAGGCGCCCGTGCAGCTCGACCTGCTTGGCGCGCGCAAGCGGCACCTGCACGCTGCCATCGAGACGGTTGAGGCTGGGGTCGTCGAACACGATGGAAGCGCGATCCGGCACAGCCGGCAGACCCGCCACACTGGCGCGGCCCTTGCTCCAATTCACGGTGAAGGTGTTTTGCGTAATGCCGTCGATCAGCGTGGCGGGCGCTGCGAATTCGGCGATGATGCGCTTGGGGTCGTAGACCTGGGCCACGACCAGGATGTTGTCGAGCTTGGCCGTGAACGGCGTCTTGCTCGCGTTCTGCGAGACCAGGGCGACGCTGGCGCCGGAGCACTGGACCTCGAAGCGGAACGGGAAGCCGGCGATCGAGCGCTTGGCACAATCATAGATGCGGCCGGCCTTGGCCTCCTGCGCCCGCCAGGCGTCGGCGACGATTTCGGCCTGCCACGCCGCATAGAACCAGAAGCAGGTCCAGCCGACGGCGAGGACCAGGACGAGAACGGGGGCGATGAAAAGGCCCCAGCGGGAGCGGCGGCCAGTGGCAACGGTCATATTGGACATGCGGCGACCCTTTGACGCCAGATTCAGGCAAATGTAAGCGGGGCGGGCCTGCGACGAAAGGCGCAGAAATCGCTTCGCTTGGGCGCAGGGTTCTGGTAGCCGTCCCCGAAATGTCCGAAATCACCCTCCCCTCCGTCACCACAGCCAAGGGCGACCTCTGGGTGTTCGGCTACGGCTCGCTGATGTGGCGGCCGGGCTTCGATTTCGAGGAGCGCGTCCCGGCGCGGCTGGTCGGCGAGCATCGCGCGCTCTGCGTCTATTCCTTCGTGCATCGCGGCACGCCGGAGAAGCCGGGCTTGGTGCTCGGACTCGACCGCGGCGGCGCCTGCCGCGGCATCGCCTTCCGCGTCGCCGAGAAGAACCGTGCCGAAGTGGTCGCATATTTGCGCGCACGCGAGCAGGTCACCTCGGTCTATCGCGAGGTGATGCGCTCGGTGTGGCTGGAGAACGATGCACGCCAGCGCGTCGCCGCTCTCGCTTACGTCGTCGACCGCGGTCATGTGCAATATGCCGGCCGCCTCTCGCTGGCCGAGCAGCACCGCCATGTCGTCCAGGGCCACGGCCAGTCCGGCGCCAACCGCGACTACGTCACCGCGACGGTGAAGGCGATCGAGGCCGAAGGCTTTCGCGACACGCAGCTGCATCAGCTTGCATTGATGCTGCATGGTGATGCGCATTCCCTGCACGCGGCGGCTCGGGACCAGGATCGGGAAAGCCGCTAAAGCATGATCCGGAAACGTGCGAAGCGGTTTTCCGGAAAGATCATGCGTAAACAACAACCTAAAGCGCGATGAAGATTCATCCCAATCTCATCGCGCTTTAGCCGGTCGGCGCGTAGCTCGGCGCCGAGCCGATCAACTGCTCCTGCTCCTTCCGTCCTGCTTCGACGAGCCGGGCGGTCGCGTCCTCGATCGCCGCTTGCACGCGTGCGAGAAACTCGTCCTTCGGCAGGCCCGGCGGCAACGGTTCGAGAAACTCGACCACCAGCGTGCCCGGATAGCGCATGAAGGTGCGGCGCGGCCAGAACAGGCCGGAATTGAGCGCGATCGGCAGGCACGGCACGCCGCAGGAGGAATAGATCTGCGCAAAGCCGGTCTTGTAATCGGGCGGCGCGCCCGGCGCACGGCGCGTGCCTTCCGGAAATATCACGAGCTGCTTTCCACTGCGCACCGCCTCGCGCGCGCGCCGCGTCATCTCGAGCAGCGCCTTGACGCCGGCATTGCGGTCGATCGCGATCATCCCGGTCTTGACCAGGAACTGACCGAACACCGGGATCTGCATCAGCTGGCGCTTGAGGATGAAGATCGGGCGATTGAAAAAGCCCGGCAGCACGAAAGTCTCCCAGAACGACTGATGCTTGGCCACGATCAGCAGCGGTCCTGTCGGGATCTTCTCCACCCCGCGGAATTCCACCTTGATGTTGCAGACCAGGCGCATCAGGACCAGCGTGGCCTTGGCCCACCATTGCGCCACCGTCAGCATGGCGCGCGGCGGCAATGCAAAGGTCGGCAGCGCAACGATCGCCAGACAGACCAGCACGGCGTAGAACAGCACGTTGAACACGAGCGATCGCAGGAAAATCAGGAACATCGATGGTCCGATCAATTGGCCTGCGCGGTGGCGGGCCGCTTCGGTTGCTGACCTGCAGGCTGCTCCGACATCTCAGGCCAAAGGTCAATCCCGAAATCCTCCAGCCGCACCCTGAGCTCGGCCGCAACGTACTTGACGTATTCGGACAGGAGCAGCCGCAGCGTCGAGCCTGAGATCCACCACGGCTCCTCGCGCCATTTTTCGCCGACCACCGCGAACGGGATCAGCGTCGTCCGCGGCATCGCATGCGAGAATTCCACCAGCGCGCGCGGCATGTGATAGTTCGAGGTGACCACGATCAGAGACGTAAACCGGCGCCCCTCGGCCCAGCGCCGCGCCTCCGCGGCGTTGCCGCGGGTCGAGAGCGCGGTGCGGTCGAGGTCGACGCAGCAGGTCATGAAGGACTGATTCTCCGGCAAGGTGCGGGAGATGTCGTTCGCCGTCGAGGTCGGATGCACGCCGGAAATCAGGAGCCGCCTGCCGTAGCCGGCAGCCAGCAGCTCCATCGCGTCCGATACCCGCGAGGAGCCGCCGGTCAGGACCACGATGCCGTCCGCCTTGCGATCGGGTACTTTCTCGGCCCCGCGCAATTGCGCCAGGAACGCAATGAAGCCCGCCGCCGCGCCGACGAAGGCGAGCGCGATCGTCGACACGATTGCCGCGCGCAGCCAGCCGCGCGGCAGTTTCGGCGATCGATCGTCGGTCGGCGAGCTCATGCGATGTCGGTGATCCCTTCCCGATCTGATTTTATGACGTTTTGAGGCGAAGTGGAGTCCGGTTTCTTCACCCTCTCCCCTTGTGGGAGAGGGTGGCATAGGCGGCCGCCGGCCGCCGTTCTTAAGAACGCCGATGCTTTGCATCGGCTATGGCGAAAGCGGCGAGACGGGTGAGGGGTTCTCTCCGCGCATTCACCTCGACATTTGTACGCGTGGACAGAACCCCTCATCCGGCGCTTCGCGCCACCTTCTCCCACAAGGGGAGAAGGGAAGAAAAGAAACTCAATCAACATCGTTCAATGTCGCGAACAGCGTTTGGCGCGAGGCGACTGCGGTAATGGCGCCGATCAGGACGGCCTGAACCGCGAGCACGATGTAGCCGGAGGGGCGCAGCGAGAAGGTGCCGAGCAGCGCGGCGAACTGGTCGCCGACGGGAGTCCCGGAAAACCAGCCTGCGATGGACTCGGAGAAGCCGAACATCAGCATGGCGGCACCGCCGCCGATCACGCCGCCCTCCAGGCCCAGCCTGAGGAAATGACGCAGGAAGTGGTTGGCGATGTAGCGGTCGCCGGCGCCAACGAAATGCAGGACCTCGACGATCGGACGGTTCGCCGCCATTGCGCCGCGCGTCGCGAACGACACCGAGATGATGGTTGCGACGATGACGAGCGCGAGGATGCCGAGGCCGGCCAGCACGGTGGCGTTCGTCATCAGGCGCATGCGCTCGATCCAGGCGCGGTGATCGTCGACGCTGGCGCCCGGCGCGACCTGCGCCACGCGCGCGCGCAAGGCGCCGAGATCGAGCGGCGTGCCCGGCTGCACGCGCGCGATGATCATGCGTGGCACCGGCAGATCGTCCATCGACAGGCCGGTGCCGAGCCAGGGCTCGAGCAGCTTGCCGCTCTCGTCCCTGGTGAACGGCTTGACCTCGACGATACCGGCTTGCGTGCGCATCGCTTCCGCCACGGCGGCGGTGTCGCGATCGAGATCGCGGCCGGCCTGCGGACGAATCTGGATGGTGATTTCGCTCGCGACATCCGATTGCCATTCGGCGGCGGAGGCACTCACCAGCAGCACCGTGCCCGTGGCCATCGAGGCGAGGAACGTCATGATGGCGACCACCGCGAGCAGCGCTCTGCCGTGGATCGAGGCGCGCGGCACGATCGGCGACATGTTGCGCGCCTTGGCCGGAAGCTGCGGACGCTCCTGCCCGAGATCGACCAGCACGCCGCGCTCGTCCAGCCTACTCATAGACGTGCAGCCGTCCCTGGTGCAGCACCAGGCGCCGCGCCTCGTACTGGTCCATCAGGCCGATGTCGTGGGTCGCGATGATGACGGCGGTGCCTGATTTGTTGAGCTCGATGAACAACCGCAGCAGCCGACGGCCGAGCGTCGGATCGACGCTGCCGGTCGGCTCGTCCGCGAGCAGCAGCTGCGGCCGCGAGATCACGGCGCGCGCGATCGCGGCGCGCTGCTTCTCGCCGCCCGACAGGATCGGCGGCAGCGCGTCCATGCGGTCGCCGAGGCCGACCCAGCGCAACAGATCGATCACCTCCTTGCGGTAGCTCGACTCGCTGCGGCCCATGACGCGGAATGGCAGCGCGACGTTCTCATAGGTCGTCATGTGATCGAGCAGGCGAAAATCCTGGAGTACGATGCCGATGCGCTTGCGCAGGTCTGCGATCTCGTCCTTGCCGAGCTGCGAGATGTCGTGGCCGAACAGATTGACGAGGCCCCGCGTCGGTCGATGCGACAGGAACAACAGGCGCAGCAGCGACGTCTTGCCGGCGCCGGACGGTCCGGTGAGAAACTGGAAGGAATGCGCGGGGATCTGGAAGGTGAGGTCGCGCAAAATCTCCGGCCCCAGACCGTAACGCAATCCGACATTTTCGAACCGAACCAAGCTCAGCTCCGTTCGAGAGGAGGCGCGGGCCGCCTTGCGGCGCTCCGCCATACGCGATCAACGGGTTTTGCCGCCGTTATGGTTTCCGGTTCGTTAACGGTCGCCCAGTAGCATAAGGGGCGCCCGGTCTCCGCGACCGTGGCATCGTCAAGACCTTCGTTCATGCATCAAGGCTCGTCCATGCATATCGTCTGCCCCCATTGTATGACATCCTACGCCATCAAGCTCGCGAGCCTTGGGGCGAACGGGCGGGCGGTCCGCTGCTCCCGCTGCAAGGAGACCTGGATCGCCCACGCCGAGGATGCCATCGAGGAGGCGTCCGTTCCGGCCATGGCCGCGGCCAGCCGAGCCGACGACCAGTCCGACCTCGCCGAACAATGGAACTCCTATGCCAAGGACGACGGCGCCACTGATACGCCGGTCGTCGATAGTCCCTCGATCGCCAGCGACTGGCCGGATGAGGAGACCCGCGAGACCGAGGACGAATGGTCGGCAGCGGCCCGGCAGGCCGAAGAGGAGGCCGTCGGCGCGCAACACCAGTCCTGGTTCCGCAGCCTGTTCCCCCGCCGCGGCGCGCGGGTGAGCCGCCCGGTCGCCACCACAGCTCCGCGCAAATCCTATCTTGGCCTGCCGACCGCCTGCGCCGCGATGGGCGCGCTGGTGCTGGCACTGGTGCTCTGGCGCGGCGACGTGGTGCGGCTGCTGCCGCAGACGGCAGCGTTCTACAAGATGGTCGGGCTCGAGGTGAACTTGCGGGGTCTCGCCTTCAAGGACGTCAAGCTCTCCAGCGAGACCGTGGACGGTAAACAGGTGTTGGTGATCGAGGGCGTCATCGTCGGCGAGGGCAAGAAGCCGCTCGACATTCCGCGGCTGCGTTTTGCCGTGCGCGACGCCCAGGGCGCGGAGATCTATGCCTGGAATGCGGTGCTGGAGCAGACCGTGCTGCGGCCAGGTGAGCGCGCCTTCTTCCGCTCGCGCCTGGCCTCACCGCCGCCGGAAGGCCGCAACATCGACGTTCGTTTCTTCAACCGGCGCGACATTGCCGGCGGCAGCGTATAATCGCCCCCCAGGGGAGGTTGATACCAAGGTTCGTCTCATGCCGAAGATCTTGATCGCCGACGACGAGGATTCGATGCGCGCGCTGGTGGCGCGCGCCATTGCCATGGACGGCCACGAGACCGTCACCGCCCAGGACGGCGCAGAGGCGCTGGAGATCCTGACCCGCGAGGATGGCGCCTTCGACCTGTTGCTCACCGACATCCAGATGCCGGTGATGGACGGCATCGCGCTGGCGCTCTCCGCGGCGCGCGATTTTCCCGACCTGACCATCCTGCTGATGACCGGCTTTGCCGACCAGCGCGAGCGCGCCTCGAACCTGAACGCGCTGGTGCATGACGTCGTGACCAAGCCGTTCTCGGTCGCCGATATCCGCACGGCGGTCGCCGATGCGCTGGCGGCGAAGAAGGGCTAGCGTCGGCGGTATCCCCATATCGTCATTGCGAGCGCAGCGAAGCAATCCAGACTGCCGTCGCGGAAAGACTCTGGATTGCTTCGCTGCGCTCGCAATGACGAAAACTGTGGCGCGATCGTAGCCCGCATCAGCGCAGCTAATATGCGGGAACACTGCCCCGGATGTCGCTGCGCTCATCCGGGCTACGAGAACTGAGCCGTCCCTCAAAACTCCTTCAGCAGCCGCTCGAGATAATCGAGCTCGATCTGCGGCCGCGAGGGATCGCCGAGACGGCGGCGGAGCTCTTCGAGAATGCGGCGGACACGCTGCGTGTCGATCTCGCCGGGAATCTTGACCGTGTAATCGTCGCCATATTCGCGCCCATGCAGCGGCCGGCCGAGCGGATCGGTCTGGTTGCCGCCGCTCTGCTGCCGGCCGGCACGCTGGCCGGGGCCGTCGCCCTGGCCGTCGCCATCGCCCTGCTGCATCGCCTCGGCCATCTTCTGCGCACCCTTGCGCATGGCGTCGAGTGCCTTGCCCTGCGAGTCCACGGCGCCGTCGGCATTACCCTCGCCGAGCTTTGATCCGGCATCGCCCATGGCACCGTCGGCTGCATCCAGGCTGCCGTCATCGCCCTGGTCGCCATCCTGATCGCCGTTCTGGCCGGGCTGGCCCTGCTCGCCTTGCTGACCCTTCTGGCCCTTCTGTGCCTGCTGACCCTTCTGCCCCTTCTGGGTGAGGCCGCGCTTGGCAAGCTCGTCCTGCAGCTTCTTCAGGCGATCGCGCAGTCCCTGCTGGTCCTGCTGCAGCTCCGACATGGACTGATCGCCCTGCTGCTGCTTGCCGCGCGAGCGGTCGCGCCGGGAATCCTGGCCCTGCTTGAACGTCTTGTCGCGCAATTGCTGCTGCTTGCGGATCATGTCGCCGAGCTCATTGAGCGCCTGCTCCATGTCACTCTCGCCGGACTGCCCCGGCTGCGCCATCTGCAGGCCTTCCAGCATCTGCTGGAGCTGGTCGAGCAACTGCTTGGCCGCATCCTTGTCGCCGGAGCGCGACAGGCGCTCCATCCGGTCGATCATGTTCTGCAGATCCTGCTGACGCAGGACCTTGGTGTTCGGATCGAGCGGCCGCGCCAGCTGCTGCGGGTCATTGTTGTTGCGGAACTGCTCGGCGAGCTGGCGCATGAAATCGTTCAGCGCCTGACGCAGATCCTGCGTGAGCTTCTTGATCTCCTCGTCGCTCGCGCCGCGCTCCAGCGCCTGCTTCAGCGCTTCCTGAGCCGCGCGCAACGCCTTCTCGACGTCGGAGATCTTGCCGTCCTCGATCGTCACCGCAAGCGCCCACAGGCTCGCCACGACCTCGCGCAAGGCATCGTCGGTACGCGCCGCTTCGAGCTGCCGGGCCACGCTGTGCAGTCCGAGATATTGTCCCGGCTCCGGCGTGAACATCTCGGGCGCGATCATCAGCCCGTCGAGCGCGGCATAGACGTCCGAATTCTTGTTGGCGTCGAGCGCGAGGATGCGGCGCTGCTCGATCAATGCACGGGCCAGCGGCTTGGTGAAGAGCCGCTCGGGCAGGCGCATGTTGAACGGCTCGCTGGCGGCCTCGTTGCCGGCCTCGTCCTTGGCCGTGAGCGTCAGCGTGACCTCGGCGCCGGCATAGGGATCCTCGCTGAGATCCTTCACGGATTGCCCGACGCCGTTGCGGGTGCGCGCATTCGGCAGCGCGAGCGGGAATTTCGGCGGCTGGAACAGCGGCCGCGGCGCCGTCCTGCTGTCGCCATCGCCGACGGCGGCCTTCGGACCATCCTTAGGGCCATCCTTGACACCATCTTTGGCGTCGGTCGGCCGCGGGGCGAATTTCGCCTCGGCGCCGGTGACGCCGTAATCGTCCTCGATCTTGTAGGAGAGTTGGAGCGCGCCGCGCGCCTGGCGCTCCGGGTCCTTCGCGAGCGCGATCGTCGGTGGACGATCCGGCGTGGCGGCGAACGCCCATTGCGGCTGGCCGGAGGGCGCCCGGACCTGCGCGGTGCCGTCGCCGGAAATCGCGAAATGCTTTTCGTTGGTTCCCTTGGGGCCGGCTTCAGCCGGGGCGACCTCCTTGAGGCCGCCGGAGACGGCGACATCCAAATTGCCGCCGGAGGAGCGCACGATCAGGGTCGAGCCGGCGGGAACGGCGAGCGGGCCGCTGGCGGGCAGCGCCGCCGCTTCCTTGTTGGCGGCCGACAGGATGACCGGCGGCCTGCCGGTGTAGAGCGGCGGCGTGACCCAGGCATCGACGCGAACATTGGCCGGGGCCAACACCCCGTTCCAGTCGAAGGCGGCGCCAAGGCGCATCGCACGCTCGTCACCCGCGGCAAAGAAGGTCGCGACCAGCATCACCATCACGAGGGCACGCAGCGCCCAGGGGTCGTGAAGCGCGAGCCGGGGCTGCGGCACACCGGCGCGGATGCGCTTGATGGAGGCGAGCGTGCGCTCGCGCTGCGCCTGCCACAGCGCCTGCGCGACCGGGTCCTGTGAGGTCAGCGTGTCCGTGAGCGTGGTGGCCGGGCGGTGCCGGATGCCGGAGCCACGGTCGAGCCGGGCGAGCGCTTCTTCGCGGCTCGGCCAGCGGAAGCGAATCAGCGGGAACAGGGCGGCCGCCGCGATCGCGGCGAAGAGGGCGAGACCGACGGCCCTGGCCGTGAACGGCAGCGCCAGCCAGAGGCCGGCCCAGGACACCACCAGGAACAGGCCGACGACGGTCAGAAGGCGCGCCGCATTGGGCCAGGCACGCTCCCACGCGATGGCATAAGTTGCCCGATCAAGGGCCTGCGCCAGCTTCAGCCGCGACAGCGCATCGCCGTTGCGGATCGGGTCTGACGGCTCGGGGGTGACGCCGTTCAATCAACTCTCCAGGTTGCCCGGTAGAGCAGAGCCTATCACAACGGCAGCACTGAGGCATCCGTTCCCGTACGGGAGCGCCTCCTTTTCCCGCATAACACGAGGACGTGACTGGCCGGGTGCAACCCCGTAATTTCCGCGCGCCAATCTCGAGGGAAACGAAGGAAACGCCATGGACAAGAAGATGCACGACAAGGGCCTGGAAGTCCGCAAAGCTGTGCTGGGCGAGGCCTATGTCAACAACGCCCTGAAGAACGTCGACGATTTCAACCGCCCGTTCCAGGAGATGCTCAACGAATATTGCTGGGGCACGGTGTGGGGCCGCGAGGAGCTGCCGCGCAAGACCCGCAGCATGCTCAACATCGCTATGATCGCGATCCTCAACCGTCAGCACGAGTTTCGCGCGCACCTGAAGGGCGCGCTGACCAACGGCGTCACCCGCGAGGAGATCCGCGAGATCCTGATGCAGGTCGCGATCTATGGCGGCATGCCCGCCGCGGTCGACAGCTTCCGCATCGCGCGCGAAGTGTTCGCGGAGATCGACGGGAAGGCGTGAGACCCAGCGCCAATCTCAACTGTCGTCCCGGGGCGCGCGAAGCGCGAGCCCGGGACCCATAGCCACAGGACGATGTGGCTACGACGACTCGGAGCGGCGCCTTTGCGCGACGATTCCTCCCTGTGGTTATGAGTCCCGGACCGGCGCGCGCTTTAGGGCGCGCTTGTCCGGGACGACATCGAGGGCGGTGTGCGCGTTTTCAACAACAACCAAAGGGAAACACCATGGACATCGGATTCATCGGGCTCGGAAACATGGGTTTCCCGATGGCGCGGCGGTTGATCGAGGCGGGGCACAGGCTCGTCGTATTCGACACGCGCAAGGAGGTCATGGACAAGCTAGTCGCGCGCGGTGCCACTGCCGCGTCGTCGCCGAAGGACGTCGCTGACCAGGTCGAGACCGTGATGGCGAGCCTGCCCTCGCTGCAGGCTTCCCTGGACGTTGCCACCGGCGCTGGCGGCGTGATCGAGGGCACGCGTGCCAAACGTTTCGTCGATCTCTCAACCGTCGGCTCGGCGATGGCCGCGAAGATTCACGGGCTGCTCAAAGAGCGCGGCATCGTGCAGATCGACTGTCCCGTCTCCGGCGGCGTTGGCGGCGCCGAGAAGGGCACGCTTGCCGTGATGGTGTCAGGCCCGAAAGCCGAGTTCGCGCTGCTCAAGCCTGCGCTCGAGGTGATCGGAAAGGTGTTCTTCATCGGCGAGAAGCCGGGCGCGGCGCAGACCATGAAGCTCGCCAACAATTTCCTGTCGGCCACCGCGATCGTGGCGACGTCGGAAGCCGTGGTGATGGGCGTGAAGGCCGGGCTCGATCCCGCCGTGATGATCGACGTCATCAATGCGGGCTCGGGCATGAACACCGCGAGCCGCGACAAGTTTCCGCGCGCGGTGCTGCCGCGCACCTTCGACTTCGGCTTCGCCACGGGATTGATGGTGAAGGACGTGCGGCTGGCACTGGAGGAGATGACGCAGCTCGGCCTGTCGATGGAGGTCGCCGACGCGGTCGGGCGGCTGTGGGAGACCGTGATCCGCGCAGAAGGCGCCGAGTCCGATTTCACCGCGGCCATCAAGCCGATCGAGAAGAAAGCGGGTGTGATCGTAGGCGGAAAAAACTGACGTTCAGCGAAATAGCGCGGTCGTGCTGAATCTGCTCGACAGTTCAAGCGGTTTTGCCCGACGGCCACGCATCATTCCGAAACCCCCGGTCTACTGTGCATGGGGTTGTTTTGCAGGTTTTGGTAGCGGCCTCACAGCCACGGCGCCGGCGTGTCCATTGCAATGAGCTGCTCCACCTCGATGCGCGGGCGCACCACGGCGTATTGGTCGCCCTTCACCAGCACCTCGGGCACCAGCGGCCGGGTGTTGTAGGTGCCGGCCTGCACGGCGCCATAGGCACCGGCGGTCATGATGGCGAGGAGATCGCCGGGCGCGGGCGTCGGCAGCGTGCGGTCGAGGGCGAGATAATCGCCGGTCTCGCAGACCGGGCCGACGACATCGGCCTTGATGGTGGCGGCGCCCTTGGCCGGCTGCTTCACCGCCAGGATGTCGTGATGCGCCTCGTACAGTGTCGGGCGGATCAGGTCGTTCATGGCCGCGTCGATGATGACGAAATTCTTGCCGTCGCCGTGCTTCACATAGATCACCTTGGCGACCAGGATGCCGGCATTGCCGACGATCATGCGGCCCGGCTCGAACATCAGCGTGCAGCCGAGATTGTGGCTGACGCGCCTGACCATGGCGGCATAGGCGGCGGGCGCCGGCGGCGCCTCGCGATCCATGTAATAGGGGATGCCGAGACCGCCGCCGAAATCGACGTGGCTGATGTCGTGGCCGTCCGCCCGAAGCGTCTGCACGAATTCGGAGAGGATGCGGAACGCGGTCTCCATGCCGGACAGGTCGGTGATCTGGCTGCCGATATGCACGTCGGTGCCGGTCACCTTGATTCCGGGCAGCTTCGCCGCGCGCGCATAGACCTCGCGGGCATGCACGATCGGGATGCCGAACTTGTTCTCGGACTTGCCGGTGGAGATCTTTGCGTGCGTGCCGGCATCGACGTCGGGATTGACGCGGAGCGAGATGCGCGCGGTCTTGCCCATCTCGGTCGCCAGGCGCGACAGTAGTTCGAGTTCCGGCTCGGATTCGACGTTGAGGCAGAGGATGTCGGCGGCGAGCGCCGCGCGCAGCTCTGCCTCGGTCTTGCCGACGCCGGAGAAGACGATCTTGCTGGCGGGAATGCCGGCGGCCAAAGCGCGCTTCAGCTCGCCGCCCGAAACCACGTCGGCGCCGGCGCCGAGCTTGGCCAGCGTCCGCAGCACCGACTGGTTGGAGTTCGCCTTCATGGCGTAGCAGACCAGCACCTTCTCGCCGGCAAAGGCCTCGGTGAAGACGCGGTAATGCCGCTCCAGCGTTGCGGTCGAATAGCAGTAGAACGGCGTGCCGACGGTGGCGGCCAGCTCGGACAGGTTCACCGCCTCGGCGTGCAGCACGCCGTTGCGATAGTCGAAATGGTTCATGGCGCAGGCTCGGTTGTCCCGGCTTATTTCTTGCCGGGAGGTTCGTCCAGGAGCGGGTCGAGAATAAACGATTTCTTCCGGCCCTTGGCCGCCGCGGGCGCAGCATCCGCGCTGGCCGTGGGTTCGAACAGGCTCGGCGCCTTCTGGGCCGCGGTCTCGGGCTCGACGGGTGCGGCGCCGGTGGCTGCGGGGGCGTTGGAGGCGGTCGGCGGCAGATCCAGCGGGCCCTTGCGGCCGCAACCTGCAAGCGCGAGCGCCGTCAGGCTCAAGACAATGATGGCCCACCCCGAGCCGGCCGGGCGAAACTTTGACGTCACGACGAAAATCCCCACTACGCGCGGCGCACCATACAGAGATTGGCGCGTTCTGGCGAGAGCCGGATGACCATGAAACATAAGCGAAATTTTGCCCTCAGCCCAATTTTCGCTCTTTTTCCAGCCGCTTCGCCCAGGCCTTGGCCTGGGACGCCACGTTCTTCGGCGCGGTGCCGCCAAAGCTGGTGCGGCTCTTCACCGACGATTCGACCGAGAGCACACCGAGCACGTCCTTGGTGATTTTGGGCTCGATCGCCTGCATTTCCTTGAGCGGCAGCTCGTGCAGCGCGACGCCCCCCTCGGCGGCCTTGGCGACGATGCGGCCCGTGACGTGGTGCGCCTCGCGGAACGGCATCCTCAGCGTCCGCACCAGCCAGTCGGCGAGGTCGGTCGCCGTGGCATAGCCCTCGCCCGCGGCCGCCTTCATCTTGGCTTCGTCCGGAACGAGATCACGGACCATGCCGGTCATGGCGCGGATTGCCAGCGACAGCGCGGCAAAACCCTCCATGGCGCCCTGCTTGTCCTCCTGCATGTCCTTTTGATAGGCGAGCGGCAGGCCCTTCATGACGATCAGGAGGCCGTTGAGCGCGCCGATGACGCGGCCGGTCTTGGCGCGCACCAGCTCGGCGGCATCCGGGTTGCGCTTCTGCGGCATGATCGAGGATCCCGTGGTGAACTTGTCGCTGAGCCGGATCATGCCGACCAGCGGCGAGGTCCAGATCACGATCTCCTCGGCAAAGCGCGACATGTGCACGGCGCAGATCGCGGCGGCCGACAGCGTCTCCAGCACGAAATCGCGGTCGGAGACGGCATCGAGCGAGTTCGCCATCGGGCGGTCGAACAGGAGCGCCTTCGCGGTGGCATGGCGGTCGATCGGGAACGAGGTGCCGGCGAGCGCAGCCGCGCCCAGCGGCGATTCGTTCAGGCGCTTGCGGGCGTCCTGGAAGCGGCCGCGGTCGCGCGCCGCCATCTCGACATAAGCCAGCAGGTGATGGCCGAACGTGACGGGCTGCGCCGTTTGCAGATGCGTGAAGCCGGGCATCACGGTTGCGGCGTGCTCCAGCGCGCGGTCCACCAGGGCCTGCTGGAACGCGGCGAGCGCGGCATCGGTCTCGTCAATGACGTCGCGGACGAACAGACGGAAGTCGGTGGCGACCTGGTCGTTGCGCGAACGCGCGGTGTGCAGCCTTCCGGCGGCCGGGCCGATCAGCTCCGACAGGCGGCTCTCGACATTCATATGGATGTCCTCGAGCGCGCGCTTGAATTCGAAGCCGCCCTTGCCGATCTCTGACAGGATTGTGTCTAGACCCTTGCCGATATTTTTCGCATCAGAAGCCGTGATGATGCCCTGATTGGCCAACATCGCGGCGTGGGCCTTGGACGCGGCAATGTCCTGGGCGAAGAGGTGACGATCGACGTCGATGGAGACGTTGATCTCTTCCATGATCTCGTCGGGGCGTTCCGAGAACCGGCCGCCCCACATCTTGTTGCTCATGATCCCCTGCTCACGCCTGATTTGCCGCACGTTTGCTGGCCGCGGCCAGCCGTATTAAGAGGCCCCTGATAGCCATATCTGCGACCGGATGACAAACGATATGCTCGACCAGAAGCCCTCCGCCACGCGCCGCATCCCCTTCGTCATCGCCGCCGTGGCGATCGTCGGGCTGGCCGGCTTCGCCGCGCTGTACGGGCTCGGCCCGAGCCGGGCGCCCTTGGGCGATCCGACCTGCAAGGCGGCGGTGGCGACGGCGCAGAAGATCGCCCCGCTCGCCCATGGCGAGGTGGCGGCGCTGACCATGGCAAGCGCCCCGCTGAAGCTGCCCGACCTCACCTTCGAGGATGCCGAGGGCAAGCCGAAGAAGCTGTCCGACTTCCGCGGCAAGACCCTGCTGGTGAACCTCTGGGCCACCTGGTGCGTGCCCTGCCGCAAGGAGATGCCGGCGCTGGACGAGCTCCAGGGCAAGCTATCGGGCCCGAATTTCGAGGTGGTGGCGATCAACATCGACACCCGCGACCTGGAGAAGCCGAAAACCTTCCTGAAAGAGGCCAACCTGACCCGGCTCGCCTATTTCAGCGACCAGAAAGCCAAGGTGTTCCAGGATCTTAAGGCCGTGGGACGGGCACTGGGCATGCCCACCTCCGTGCTGGTCGACCCGCAGGGGTGTGAAATCGCGACGATCGCGGGGCCGGCGGAATGGGCGAGTGAGGACGCGCTCAAGCTGATCCGCGCGGCAACCGGCAAGGCCGCCGCGGCGCTTTAAGGGTTTAGGCCGTCACATTGAGATTGCCGCCGACGCCGGGGGCGACATTGGCGAGCGAGGGCTGGCCGGTGCCGAGCAGCGTCAGGACGGTGGATTTCTCCATATCCGCGTTCTGCTTGGTCAGCGTCGCCGCGATATTCGACTGCAGCGCGCCTTGCTGTGCGGCCAGCATGCTGCTGACCATTGCCATCATGTCCATTACGCGAACCCTCGTGCCGGCCGTAACCTAGGCGCGAGAGGTTAACGCGACATGAATTGTCATGGAGCAGTACGGGCAATCGTGTCCCGGACAAGGGGCGGCACGCAAGTGACGCACCGCAGAGCCGGGACCTAGCCTTCAGCGCGCGGCTCCTGGGCCTCGGCTCTGCAGCGCTCCGCGCTGCGTCCGGGGCACAAGGCCACCTTACCGCGTCGGCACCGGCTTGGCGCCGCGGTAGTCGTAGAAGCCGCGCTGGGTCTTGCGGCCGAGCCAGCCGGCCTCGACGTATTTGACCAGCAGCGGGCACGGGCGGTACTTGGAGTCGGCTAGCCCCTCGTGCAGCACCTGCATGATGGAGAGGCAGGTGTCGAGCCCGATGAAATCGGCAAGCTCGAGCGGACCCATGGGATGGTGGGCGCCCAGTTTCATCGCCGCGTCGATCGCCTCGACGTTGCCGACGCCTTCATACAGCGTGTAGATCGCCTCGTTGATCATCGGCAGCAGGATGCGGTTGACGATGAAGGCCGGGAAATCCTCGGAGACCGCGACCTGCTTGCCGAGCTTGCCGACGAAGTCCTTGGCGGTCTCGAAGGTGGCGTCGTCGGTGGCGATGCCGCGGATCAGCTCGACCAGTTCCATCAACGGCACTGGATTCATGAAGTGAATGCCGATGAAGCGCTCCGGGCGGTCGGTGGCGGCGGCGAGGCGCGTGATCGAGATCGAGGACGTATCGGAGGCGACGATCGCCTCCGGCTTCAATACGGCGCAGAGCTCGTGGAAGATCTTGCGCTTGACCTCTTCCTTCTCGACCGCGGTCTCGATGACGAGGTCGCAATCGGCGAGATCGTCCAGCTTCTCGGCTAGCTTGATACGCGCAATCGCCTTGGCCCTGTCGTCCTCGGTGACGGCCTTCTTGGAGACCTGGCGCGCCAGATTGCCGTTGATGGTGGCCATGCCCGACTTGAGGCGGTCGGCCGAAACGTCGTTGAGCACCACGTCGAAGCCAGCGAGCGCCGCGACATGCGCGATGCCATTGCCCATCTGACCCGCGCCGATCACGCCGACCTTCTTGATCACTGCCGCCATATTGTCATCCACCGGAACGGCGCGCGGGGGGCGCGCCCTGCCTTTTCCCCTCGAGCCGGGAGGTCCGATTTAATCAGAACCTTGGCTCGAAACCTAGATTGGATCGCCTCCAAGGCGCGCCCCACGCCAAAGAAAACGCCTCAGAAACGCAACACCGGCCGGAGTTTATACCTCCGGCCGGTGTTTTCGATGCCTTTTACTTGCCGAGCTTGCCGAGTTCGGCGGTCAGCTCCGGAACCGCCTGGTAGAGATCGGCGACCAGGCCGTAGTCGGCGACCTGGAAGATCGGCGCGTCCTCGTCCTTGTTGATCGCAACGATCACCTTGGAGTCCTTCATGCCGGCCAGATGCTGGATCGCGCCGGAAATGCCGACCGCGACATAGAGCTCGGGGGCCACCACCTTGCCGGTCTGGCCGACCTGCCAGTCGTTCGGCGCATAGCCGGCATCGACCGCGGCGCGCGAGGCACCGACACCGGCCCCAAGCTTGTCCGCGAGCGGCTCGATGTACTTGGCAAAGTTCTCGCGGCTCTGCATGGCGCGGCCACCGGAGACGATGATCTTGGCCGAGGTCAGCTCGGGGCGATCGCTCTTGGCGACTTCCTCACCGACGAAAGTCGACAGGCCCGGATCGGCCGCCGCCGCCACGGTCTCGATCGGGGCGCTGCCGCCCTCGCCTGCTGCGGCGAAGGTCGAGGTGCGGACCGTGATGACCTTCTTGGCATCCTTCGACTTCACCGTCTGGATGGCGTTGCCGGCGTAGATCGGGCGCTCATAGGTATCGGGCGCGACCACCTTGGTGATCTCCGAGACCTGCATGACGTCGAGCAGAGCGGCGATGCGGGGCATCACGTTCTTGAAGCGCGAGGTCGCCGGCGCGACGATGGCGTCATAGCCGGACGCCAGCGACACCACCAGCGCAGCCAGCGGCTCGGCGAGATCGTGCGCGTAGAGGTCGCCATCGGCGAGCAGCACCTTCTTCACGCCAGCGAGCTTGGCAGCGGCATCCGCCGCGGCCTTGGCGTTCTGGCCGGCGACCAGCACCTCGACATCCGCGCCAAGCGCGGCAGCTGCGGTCAGGGCCTTGTTGGTGGCGTCCTTGAGCGACGCATTGTCGTGTTCGGCAATCAGAAGCGTCGTCATCAGAGCACCCCGGCTTCGTTCTTGAGTTTCGACACCAGCTCGGCGACGTCCTTGACCTTGACGCCGGCCTTGCGGCCCGCGGGCTCAGCCGTCTTCAGAACTTCGAGGCGCGCGGCGATGTCGACGCCGTAATCGGCGACCGTCTTCTCCGCGATCGGCTTCTTCTTCGCCTTCATGATGTTGGGCAGCGAGGCGTAGCGCGGCTCGTTGAGGCGGAGATCGGTGGTGACGATCGCCGGTCCCTTCAGCTTCACGGTCTGCAGACCGCCATCGACTTCACGCGTCACCTTGAAGTCGGTACCTTCGACCTCGAGCTTGGAGGCGAAGGTCGCCTGCGACCAGCCGAGCAGCGCGGCCAGCATCTGGCCGGTCTGGTTCGAGTCATCGTCGATCGCCTGCTTGCCGAGAATGATCAGGCCCGGCTGCTCTTCGTCCGCAACCTTCTTCAGGATCTTGGCGACGGCGAGCGGCTCGACGGTGCCGTCCGCCTTCACCAGGATGCCGCGATCGGCGCCCATGGCAAGACCGGTGCGGATCGTCTCGGACGCCTGCGCAGGTCCAATCGAGACCACCACGACCTCGGTGGCCTTGCCGGCTTCCTTCAGGCGCAGCGCTTCCTCGACAGCGATTTCGTCGAAGGGGTTCATGGACATCTTGACGTTGGCGAGTTCAACGCCCGATCCATCGCCCTTGACGCGGACCTTGACGTTGTAATCGACCACCCGCTTTACCGGCACTAAGACCTTCATCGATCCTCTTTCACTCAATTTGGGAGGGGGGTTATCAACTGGCGCGGAACCTAAAGGCCTGATCTGCCCCGGTCAACGCGCGAACGGGTCTAATTTTGGCCTTCTGAAATGCGCCGAGCGCGATGGGTCAGCGGTTCTGGCCGGGAACCCAGAGCACGTCGCCGGCGCCATTGCCGTTCACGGCCCGGCTGGCCACGAACAGAAAGTCGGACAGACGGTTCATATAATGGATGCCAGCCGCGCTGACCGGCTCGTCCGGCTGGGCCGCCAGTTCCACGATCACGCGTTCCGCCCTGCGGCATATCGTGCGCGCCACATGCAGATAGGCCGCGGCCGGCGTGCCGCCGGGAAGCACGAAGGAAGTCAGCGGCGCGAGCTTGTCGTTGAGCGCGTCGATGTCGCGCTCGAGCCGCTCGACCTGGCTCGCCACCACGCGCAGCCGCTCGGCCTTGCCCTTGTCCTTGCCTTCCCGCTCCGGCACGGCGAGATCGGCACCAAGATCGAACAGATCGTTCTGGATGCGGCCGAGCATCGCATCGAGCTCGGGCATCTCCGCGGTGTGGAGCCTGACCAGGCCGATCGCGGCATTGGTCTCGTCGACCGTGCCATAGGCCTCGATGCGCAGATCGTATTTCGGCCGCCGCTCGCCGGTTCCCAGCGCCGTCGTGCCGTCGTCACCGGTCTTCGTGTAGATGCGATTGAGTACGACCATGATCAGCGTCCCATAGCCCAGACCGCGAGCATCGCGACGATGATCGCCACGAACTGAAGCAGCACGCGCCAGCGCATCAGCTTCTGCGAGGTGTTGGGCGAGCCGCCGCGCATCATGTTGATGAGCCCGAGCAGCAGCACCAGTGCCACGGCGCCGGCTGCGGCCGGCAGGATGAAAGTACTCAGAAAAGATGCCATTTGAGGGTAGATAACACCGTGTGTGCCGGTCCGCCATCTCCCCAGCTCGTCATTCCGGGGCGACGCGGCGGGATCGAGCGCAGCGAGACCCGGCGCGTCGAGCCCGGAATCCATCGCGCCACTTGCGCCGCGGCTAGATGGATTCCGGCCTCGCGCTGCGCGCGCCCCGGAATGACAAAGGGGGGCTTCGCGAACTGGCTTTTGGGCCAAGAATATCAGATGGTAGCGCGATGATTTTTCGATTTGCGCCCATTGCTCGTTCTCCTGGCCTCTCCCTACGTGCAGAGGGAGAGAGCAGCGGTGTAGGTGCCAAGTGAAAGCCATCCGCTACATTTACTGCGTGCTGGAGGACGCGTTTTACACGTTCCTCGCCGATGACGGCTGGGCGATCGCGAGCCACATCGCGCTGTCGACGCTGATGGCGCTGTTCCCGTTCCTGATCGTGCTGACCGCGCTCGCCGGCTTCTTCGGCTCCAAGGAACTCGCCGACCAGGCCGCCAGCCTGATGCTCCAGGTCTGGCCCAAGCAAGTCGCCGATTCGATCTCGGGCGAGGTTCATGACGTGCTAACCACCACCCGGACCGGCCTTTTGACCATCGGCGCGGCGCTGTCGGTCTACTTCGCCTCGAACGGCGTCGAGGCGCTGCGGGTCGCGCTCAACCGCGCCTATGCGGTGGTGGAGATGCGAAGCTGGTACTGGCTCCGGCTGGAATCAATTGCCTATACGATCATTGCGGCCTTCACGGCGCTCGCCATGGCGTTCCTGATCGTGCTCGGTCCGCTCATCATCGAGGCGGCGCGGCGCCACATTCCGCTGTTCGTCGAATCCAACGAGAGCATCCTCACCTGGGTGCGCTACGGCATCTCCATCGGCGCGCTGGTGGTGGCGCTGATCATCCTACATGCCTGGCTGCCGGCGGGACGGCGCAGCTTCCTGCAGATATTGCCCGGCATCGTCTTCACCATCGTGGCGTCGTTGATCTCGAGCATCGTGTTCGGCCAATACCTGGCCCGCTTCGCAAACAATTACGTGACGATGTATGCGGGGCTCGCCTCGGTGATCATCGCGCTGGTGTTTCTGTACTTCATCGCCGCGATCTTCGTTTACGGCGGCGAGCTGAACGCTGCGATCATCAAGTCGCGGCTTCCTCACGGCGTGTCGCTTCAAGCAGCGCAGTCGCTAAAGCCCGCGGAGACACAGGCTTGACCAGGAAGGCGTCGGCCCCGGCTTCGCGCGAGGCGGCCTCGTCCTCGCCGCGGCCGGACACGCCGATGATCGGGATCCGAGCCAGCGGCGTTGGCAGCCTGCGGATCCGCCGGATGGCCTCGATGCCGTCGATGCCCGGCAGCACCATGTCCATCAGCACCGCGTCGAATGCGCCCTGCTCCAGCCGGTTCACGGTGTCCTCACCGCGCCCGATGAACTCGGCGTGATGGCCGAGCTCGGTCAGGATGGTGTTGAGCACGACGCGGCCGAACGGATTGTCCTCGACGCTGAGAACGCGAAGCGCAGCGACCGCCTCGGGCTCGCTGCCGTCCTTTGCCTTGCGGGCGGTGCCCGGTCCCGCCAAGTCCAGCGACACCGTCAATGTGAAGGTGGCGCCGCCACCGCGGCGCGGAGCGACATTGATGTCGCCGCCCATCGCCCGCGCCAATTGCTTGACCGAGGAGAGACCCAAGCCGGCGCCGCCGAAGCGTGAGGCAATGGTGACATTGGCCTGGGTGAAGGGGCGGAACAGCCGCTTGATCTCGGCCATGGTCAGGCCGATGCCGCTGTCGGACACCGCAAAGGCGACGCCGACTCTGCCCTTTGCTTTGCCTTTGGCGGGACGCCACGGCTCGACGGCGAGGGCCACTCCGCCCTGATCGGTGAATTTCACGGCGTTGTCGATCAGGTTCTCGAGCGCGGCGCGCAGGCGGACGGAATCACCGACCACGAGCCCTGGGATCTTTTCGGCGATCTCGACCTTGGCCTGGAGACCTTTGGCCGCGGCACGGCCGGCCAGCGAATCGCCGGCGGTGCGGGCGAGCGCCTTGAGATCGAACAGGTCCTGGCGCGGCGTGCTGCCGCCCTTCCCCGTTCTGGCAGCATCCACGAACAGCGTGGCGAGGCTCGCCAGATGCTCGGCGCCGGCTTTGATGGTGTCGGCCCAGCGCCGCTCCCGCTCGCCTAGGTCGGAGGTCGCGAGCAGGTCGCTGATCGCGAGAATGCCGGTCAGGGGGGTGCGGACCTCATGGGCAAACGCGGCCAGCGCCGCTTGGACGACATCCGGCGCAACCGCCTTGGTGCTGCGCTTGCGCAGCTGACCGCCCGCCTTGGGCCGCTTCCGAAGCGGCCGCCGCTTGGACGTCCGGGTGGTGCGCACTGGACGCGTCTTCGCCGCCATGAATCCCCTTCGAAGTACCCTCTTCGAACCCCGCGCTGGCCAAGCATGGCACGGAGGAACGCCCGGAGTCACGGCGACGTTTCGCTAACCCCCAGAGAAACTTAACCTAATCCCACTAGCCGGCGGATCGCGGCAGGCGTGAGGCCGGCCGCGCGCAATTCGCGCAGACCGGTCGAGCGGCCCGATTTCGACAGCTTCCGACCCGCCTCATCGCGAATCAGCCGGTGATGGCGATAGGCCGGCTCGGGCAGGCCGAGCAGAACCTGGAGCAGGCGGTGCACCGCGGTGGCGTAAAACAGGTCCTGCCCCCGCACGATCTCGCTGGCGCCCTGGAGCGCGTCGTCGACGACCACCGAGAGATGGTAGCTGGTCGGCGTCTCCTTGCGGGCCAGGATGACATCGCCCCAGGCCTCCGGCCGCGCCGGCACCACGCCGCGCGCGCCGTCCGGCCCCTCGCCGAGCTCGTTCCAGCTCACGCCTGGGGCGTGACGGCAGGCGGCCGCCATGTCGAGCCGCAGCGCATAGGGCGCGCCCGAGGCGATCAGCCGCGAGCGCTCGTCAACCGACAGCGATTTGGCCTCGCCCGGATAAAGCGGCGCGCCGTCGGGATCGCGCGGCCACGGCCCGTCGGCCTCGCGCGCCGCGACCAGCCTTGCGATCTCGGCCCGACTTTCGAAGGCGGGATAGACGAGACTGAGCGCAGACATCTTGTCCAGCGCAGCGCGATAATCGGCGAGATGCTCCGACTGCCGCCGCACCGGCGTCTCCCAGGCAATCCCGAGCCAGGCGAGATCCTCGTAGATCGCCGTCTCGAACTCCGGCCGGCACCGCGTCACGTCGATGTCCTCGATCCGCAGCAACAACCGCCCGCCCGTCTTTCGCGCACGATCGAAGTTGAGCAGCGCGGAATAGGCGTGGCCGAGATGCAGGAAGCCGTTCGGGCTCGGGGCGAATCGGAAAACGGGTGGTGCCATCACATGAATCTCGTCATGGCCGGGCTTGTCCCGGCCATCCACGTTCTTCGGTACCACAGACCGATGGTGTCAACGTCACGAACAAACACCACGATCACCGCTCATGCTACACAGTGCCTCGCGGTGAGAAAGACGTGGATGGCCGGGACAAGCCCGCCATGACGCTGGAGAGAACCCGCCCGCCATGACCATCCACCTCGAAACCCAGTCCGATCTCGAAGAGGCCGTTCACGCGCTGATCAAGCGCGATCCGCGCCTCAAGCCCGTGCTCGAGATCGCGGGCATGCCGGCGTTGCGGCGGCGCGAGCCCGGGTTTACGGGGCTCGCGCACATCGTCTGCGGGCAGCAGCTCTCCACCGCGAGCGCCGCGGCGATCTGGGGGCGGCTGTCGGCCGCATTCGATCCGCTCGACCATGACGCCGTGCGCCGCGCCCGCGCCGACCGGCTGGGGCGGCTCGGCCTCTCCGCCGCCAAGATCAAGACGCTCAAGCATCTCGCCCGCGAGATCGCCGCGCAGCGGCTGAATCTCGACGTGCTCGCCGAGGAGGATGCCGATGCGGCGCATCACACGCTAATCGCGCTGCCCGGCATCGGCCCCTGGACGGCCGACCTCTACCTGCTGTTCTGCCTCGGCCACGGCGATGCCTGGCCGGCCGGCGACCTCGCCGTGCAGGAAGGCATCCGTATCGGCCTCGGCCTCAAGGCGCGGCCGACGGAGAAGCAGATGGCGCCGATCGCCGAGCCCTGGCGTCCGCTGCGCGGTGCGGCGGCGCATCTGTGGTGGAGCTATTACCGCGCGGTGAAGAAGCGTGAGGGCGTCCTAGCAGGATCGGGCTAACCGCGCAGCCGCGCGCGGTCGGTCCGGGCGCATTCGGCGACGAATTCGATCACGGCGCGCACCGCCGGCAGCTCGACGAGGTCGGGATGGGCCAGCAGCCAGAGATCCGCGACGCTGGCAAGCTTCTGCGGAGCGACGCGCACGAGATCGGAATAGCTTTCCGCGACGAAGCACGACAGCGCGGAGATTCCGATTCCGGCTCGGGCCGCCGCCAGCATGTCGCCCTGGGACGAGCAGCGCATCACCACCCTTGCTTGCCGCGTGACGACGTCGCTCCAGCGCGCAAGCTGCGCATTGGAGGTCTGGTCGGCGAAGCCGATGACGCTGTGCTCCTTCCAGTCGCCGCGCCGTTCCGGCAGGGACCGACCGGCGGCATAATCGCGCGAGGCATAGAAGCCGGTGCCGAGACGGCCGATCTTGCGGCCGACCAGGTTCTCCTCCCCGGTATCGAAGGGCCGCAGCACCACGTCCGCCTCACGCCGGCGCACGCTCGCCGGAAATGGATGGGTGATGATCTCGAGCTGGATATGATCGTGCGCGCGCAGGAAGGCTGGCAAGCGCGGCATCAGCCAGTGCGAGGCCAGCGTCGCGCCGATCGACAGCTTGACGATGCCGCGCGCCTTGTGTCCACCCGCCGCCACTGCGGTTTCGGCCCGCAGCGCTGCGGCCGCCATGGCCTCGGCGTGCTCGCGCAAGGTCCGTCCATCCGCGGTCAGCGCCAGGCCATCGGCAGCCCGCGCCACCAATCTGGTGCCGAGCTGGGCTTCCAGCGCCGCGATCTTGCGGCTGACGGTGGGATGGCTGGTGTGCAGGCGGCGGGCGGCGGCGGTGAAGCTGCCGGTATCGGCGACCGCGACGAAGGTCTTGCAAAGGTCCCAATCCATCGGCGGCCCTGTTCATACCTGAATGATCGTCCGTTCATTATTGAACGGTCCGGGCGGCGCCGTCCAACCTTATAATGGGATCAAATCCGCGGCCACGGGCGGCCCATCCGCCCGCGCGACAATCAAAACGGAAACGCCTCGTGATCCGCCCGCCGGCGGGGCCGCGTTTCGGGAGGACATGATGGCACTGCCCAATCTCTTGAAGGATTCGCTCGAGCTGCCCGTGGTCGGCTCCCCGCTGTTCATCGTCTCCGGCCCGGAACTGGTGATCGCCCAGTGCAAGGCGGGCGTCGTCGGCTCCTTTCCCGCGCTCAATGCCCGCCCGGTCGAGAAGCTCGGCGAATGGCTGAGCCGGATCGAGGACGAGCTCGGCGAGTACAAATCGCGCAATCCCGGCAAGAAGGTCGCGCCCTACGCCGTCAACCAGATCTGCCATGCCTCCAACGACCGGCTGATGAAGGACATGGAGACCTGCGTCAAGCACAAGGCGCCGATCATCATCACCTCGCTGCGGCCGCCGGCGGAGATCGTCGAGGCCGCGCATTCCTATGGCGGACTGGTGTTCCACGACGTCATCAACGTCAAGCACGCGCGCAAAGCGGCCGAGCAGGGCGTCGACGGCCTGATCCTGGTCTGCGCCGGTGCGGGCGGACACGCCGGCACGCTGTCGCCCTTTGCGCTGGTGCGCGAGGTCAAGCAATGGTTTGACGGCGCCGTCCTGCTGTCGGGCGCGATCAGCGACGGCTATGGCATCGCCTCGGCGCTGACGCTGGGCGCCGACCTCGCCTATATGGGCACGCGCTTCATCGCGACGCAGGAAGCCAATGCCGACCAAGCCTACAAATCGGCGCTGACGCAGCACGCCGCGCACGACATCGTCTACACCAACCTGTTCACCGGCGTGCACGGCAATTATCTCGGTCCGTCGATCGCTGCCGCCGGCCTCGATCCGGACAACCTCCCCGCCGCCGACAAATCGAAGATGAATTTCGGCTCCGGCGGCAACATGAAATCCAAGGCGTGGCGCGACATCTGGGGATCGGGCCAGGGCATCGGCCAGATTACTGATGCCCCGCCCGTTGCGGAGCTCGTCGACCGCATGAAGCGTGAATTCGATCAGGCGAGGCAGGATTTCCTGATGCGCGTCAGCGCCTGACGTCTCCAACTGACAAGACAAACGGGAGGATATCATGAAGCTGGCAGCCGCACTGATCGGTCTGTCCCTGTTGGCGCTCGCCACGGACAGCACCCACGCCGAAGGCACGGAGATCCGGATCGGACAGACCCTGCCCTATAGCGGCCCGGCCTCCGGCTTCGGCGCGATCGGCCGCACGCAGGAGGCGTTCTTCGAGAAGATCAATGCCGAAGGCGGCATCAACGGCCGCAAGGTCAAGTTCATCACGCTGGACGATGCCTACTCGCCGCCGAAGACGGTCGAGCAGACCCGCAAGCTGGTGGAGCAGGACGAAGTGCTGATGCTGTTCGGCTCGCTCGGCACCGCCACCAACAGCGCCGTGCATCGCTACCTCAACGGCAAGAAGGTGCCGCAGCTGTTCGTGCTTTCCGGCGCGACCAAATGGGCCGATCCGCAGAAATATCCATGGACCATGCCCGGCATGGCCGCCTATGAATCCGAAGGCGTGGTCTATGCCAAGCACGTGCTGCGCACCAAGCCGGGCGCCAAGATCGCCATCCTCTCCCAGAACGACGATTTCGGCCGCGACTACGTCGCCGGCTTCAAGCGCACGCTCGGCGACAAGGCTGCCGGCATGATCGTTGCGGAAGCGACCTACGAGACCAGCGCGCCGACGATCAGCTCGCAGCTCTCGACCCTGAAGGCATCGGGCGCCGACGTGCTGTTCGGCGTCGTGCTCGGCAAGTTCACCTCGCAGATGATCAAGGGCGTCGCCGAGCTCGGCTGGAAGCCCGAGCTGTTCTTCGTGCCGACCTCGGCCTCGTCGATCTCGTTCCTGGAGCCGGCCGGGCTCGACAACGCCGTCGGCCTGATCTCGTCGAGCAACCAGAAGGACACGATGGACCCGCAATGGGCCAGCGATCCCGGCGTGAAGGAGTATTTCGCCTTCATGAAGCAGTACATGCCGAACGCGGACCTCTCCAACTCCAACTATGCGGCCGGCTACCATTACGCGACGCTCCTGATGACGGTACTGAAGGCGTGCAAGGACGATTTCAGCCGCGACAACATCATGCGCCAGTCCGCCTCGCTGAAAGAGGTGAAGCTGCCGCTGCTGCTGCCCGGCATATCCGTCAGCACCGCCGCCGACGACTATCTGCCGTTCCAGCAGCTGCAGCTGCGGCGCTTCAACGGCAAGAGCTGGGTCGGCTTCGGCGACGTGCTGGACGATCGCTGACTCCAACGGAATGGGAATGACCATGATCATCAGCGGCGAACGCCGGATCGGCCATGACGAGATCCAGGCGCGCATCAGACGCGCGGCGAGCGGGCTGCGCGCCCTCGACCTTGCCGAGGGCGCACCGGTTGCCATGATGCTGCGCAACGACTTCGCCTTGTTCGAGGTGGTCGCGGCCTCGGCCGCACTGGGCAGCCCCGTGGTGCCAATCAATTGGCACCTGAAGGCCGAGGAGGTCCGCTACATCCTGACCGACAGCGGCGCGAAGATCCTGATCTGCCACGCCGATCTGCTGCCGCAAATCCGCGGCGGCATTCCGGAGGATGTCCGCCTGCTCGTGGTCGCAACGCCGCCCGAGCTGGCGGCGACCTTCGCCATTCCCCGTGAGCTGACCGAGGTCTCTTCCGGCCTGACCGATTGGGACCGCTGGCGCGACGGGCACACGGAAACAGAGGAGCCGCCGCGCCGGGCCGCGGCGATGATCTACACGTCGGGGACCACAGGCATGCCGAAGGGCGTACGCCGCATGCCGATGCCGCCGGAGCAGGCCGCCGCCTCGGAGCGCGTCGGCGCGATCGCCTACGGCATCAAGCCGCGCGAGGACCAGGTCGTGCTGATCAACGGTCCGATGTATCACTCGGCGCCGCATTCCTACGGCATGATGGCCTTCCGCAACGGCTGCACCATCGTGCTTCAGCCGCGGTTCGACGCCGAGGAGCTGCTGGCGCTGATCGAGCGCCACCGTGTGACGCATATCCACATGGTGCCGACCATGTTCGTGCGCCTGTTGCGCCTGCCCGAAGCGGTCAGGCAGCGCTACGACCTGTCGTCGCTGCGCTTCGTCGTGCACGGCGCGGCGCCCTGCCCGCCCGAGGTGAAGCGGGCGATGATCGAGTGGTGGGGACCGGTCATCAACGAATATTTCGGCTCGACTGAGACCGGCATCCCGGTCTGGCACTCGGCCGAAGAGGCGCTGAAGAAGCCCGGCACGGTCGGCCGCGCCATCGAAGGTGGCATCGTCAAGATCTTTCGCGACGACGGCAGCCTCTGCGATTCTGGTGAGGTCGGCGAGATCTACATGCGCCAGACCGCGGTGCCGGATTTCGACTATCACGGCAAAGCGCAGGCGCGCGCCGAGGCCGGGCGCGACGGTCTCGTCAGCGTCGGCGACGTCGGCTATCTCGATGAGGACGGCTATCTGTTCCTCTGCGACCGCAAGCGCGACATGGTGATCTCGGGCGGCGTCAACATCTATCCCGCCGAGATCGAGAACGTGTTGATCGCGATGCCCGGCGTGCGCGATTGCGCCGTGTTCGGCATCCCGGACGCGGAATATGGCGAGCGGCTGTGCGCCTGCATCGAGCCCGACAGGGCCGAGCAGCTCTCGGCCGCCGCGGTGCAGGCTTATCTGCGCGAGCGTCTGGCCAACTTCAAGGTGCCGAAGGAGGTCAAGTTCCTGGATGCGCTGCCCCGCGAGGCAACCGGAAAGATCTTCAAGCGCAAGCTGCGCGACCCCTATTGGGCGGACCACAGGCCGGCCGGCGCTTAAGTCGTTCTCCGGCCGCGTCCGCACGTGCGGAATTCCGGGCCATATTCCGTCCGGGCAGGGCCGCATGCCGGCCTCGCTCAGGTCCGCGGCTTTTGGCGGGCGGCGAAACCGTATAGCGTTCGATCTCTGAGGAAACGCCGCGAAGACGGCCATGAGGTCGCGCATGCTGGACCGGACGCAGGATATTTCCATCGCCGCACAGGCCTGGCTCGACGACTTCGAGCGCACCTTAAGCAGACCTGATCCCGCGACGCTGGGCCCGCTCTTCCTCGCCGACGGCTTCTGGCGCGACGTGCTGGCGCTGAGCTGGAACCTGCAGACAATCGCGGGCCGCGATGCGATCGCGCAGAAGCTTGCGGCGCGCGCGCCCAAGGCGGCGCCCAGCAATTTCAAGATCGCGCCGAACCGGGCGCCGCCGCGCTGGGTGACGCGCGCCGGCACCAACAACATCGAAGCGATCTTCAATTTTGAGACCGCGCTCGGCCGCGGCAGCGGCATTGTCCGGCTCATTCCCGACGGCCCTGACGACAGCCTGAAAGCCTGGACGCTGCTCACCGCGCTCGACGAATTGAAAGGCTTCGAGGAACAGCTCGGCACCTCGCGGCCGCGGGGGCAGGCCTATTCTCGCGACTTCCGCGGGCCGAATTGGCTCGACCAGCGCAACGCCTCGCGCGCCTATGCCGATCACGACCCGGCCGTGCTGGTGGTCGGCGGCGGCCAGGCCGGGCTCGCCATCGCCGCGCGGCTGAAGCAGCTCAAGGTCGACACCCTGATCGTCGATCGCGAGACGCGGATCGGCGACAATTGGCGCAAGCGCTATCACGCGCTGACCCTGCACAACCAGGTGCAGGTGAATCACCTGCCCTATATGCCGTTTCCGGCGAACTGGCCGGTCTATATCCCCAAGGACAAGCTCGCCAACTGGTTCGAGGCTTATGTCGATGCGATGGAGCTGAACTTCTGGACCGGCACCGAGTTCGAGGGCGGCGCCTATGACGAGGCCAAGGGCCACTGGACCGTCACGCTGCGGCGCGCCGACGGCAGCAAGCGCACCATGCATCCGCGCCATGTGATCATGGCGACCGGCGTCAGCGGCATCGCCAACATTCCCGACATTCCGACCCTCGACAATTTCAAGGGGACGCTGGTGCATTCCAGCGGCTACGAGGACGGCGAGAACTGGACCGGCAAGCGCGCCATCGTCATCGGCACCGGCAACAGCGGTCACGACATCGCGCAGGATCTTCATTCCAGCGGCGCCGAGGTGACGCTGGTGCAGCGCTCGCCCACACTCGTGACCAATATCGAACCGTCGGCGCAGCTCGCTTATGCGACCTACAACGAGGGCACGCTCGAGGACAACGATCTGATTGCGGCCTCGATGCCGACGCCGCTCGCGAAGAAGACGCATGTGATGCTGACCGAGCAATCCAAGCAGCTCGACAAGGAGCTACTCGACGGCCTCGCGCGCGTCGGCTTCAAGCTCGATTTCGGCGAAGCCGGCACCGGCTGGCAGTTCAAATACCTCACCCGCGGCGGCGGCTATTACTTCAACGTCGGCTGCTCCAACCTGATCGTCGAGGGCAAGATCAGCCTCAGGCAGTTCTCCGACATCGAAAGCTTCAACGCTGAGGGCGCGCGGATGAAGGACGGCTCGATCATTACCGCCGACCTGGTCGTGCTCTCGACCGGCTACAAGCAGCAGGAATATCTGGTGCGCAAGCTGTTCGGCGACGGCATCGCCGACCGCGTCGGGCCGATCTGGGGTTTTGGCGAAGGCTTCGAGCTGCGCAACATGTATGCGCGCACCAGGCAGCCCGGCCTCTGGTTCATCGCCGGGAGCCTGGCGCAATGCCGGATCAACTCGAAATATCTGGCGCTGCAGATCAAGGCGATCGAGGAAGGGATTTTGGCACGAATATAGCTACAGCCGTCATTCCGGGGCGCGCGAAGCGCGAACCCGGAATCCATCTAACCACAGAGTATGCTGCCCAATGGATTCTCAGATGCGCAATTGCGCATCATAGGTCACGCTTCGCGCGCCCCGGAATGACAAGAGGAGAGATCAATGCCAGCCATTCTCGGCACCGGCGAGCACCGCTACCGCGTCGTCGACAACTTCGCGAAATTGCCGGACGGCTGGCAGCTCACCGACGTCGCCTCGGTGGCGGTCGACAGCAAGGACCGCGTCTACGTCTTCAACCGCGGCGCCCACCCGATGGTGGTGCTGGACCGCGAGGGCAATTTCCTGCGCAGTTTTGGCGAAGGCCTGTTCTCGCGCGCGCACGGCCTACATATCGACGCCGACGACAATCTCTATTGCACCGACGACGGCGACCATACCGTGCGCAAATGCACCGCCGACGGCAAGGTGCTGCTGACGATCGGCATTCCGGCAAAGCCGGCGCCGTTCATGAGCGGCGAGCCGTTCCACCGCTGCACCCACACCGCGCTGTCGCCGAAGGGCGAGATCTACGTCTCCGACGGCTATGGCAATGCGCGCGTGCACAAATTCACGCCCGACGGCAAGCTGATCAAGAGCTGGGGCGAGCCGGGCACTGATCCCGGTCAGTTCAACATCGTGCACAATATCGCCACCGATGCCGACGGCTGGGTCTATGTCGCCGATCGCGAGAACCACCGCGTCCAGGTGTTCGACGGCGAGGGCAAATACGAGACGCAGTGGAACAATCTGCACCGACCCTGCGCGCTGTGCTGTTGCGGCGGGGCCAAGAGCCCGACCTTCGTGATCGGCGAGCTCGGCCCCGGCCTCGCCATCAACCGCAATGTACCCAATCTCGGCCCGCGGCTGTCGATCGTGGACACCAAGGGAAATCGCATCGCGCGGCTCGGCGGCGAGGAGGGGCCGGGCGTCGCCAGCGGCAAATTCCTGGCGCCGCACGGCATCGCGCTGGACTCGAAGGGCGATATCTATGTCGGCGAGGTCGGCGTCACCAATTGGGAGACCAGCTTTCCGGACGAGGAGATGCCGGCCGCGGTGCGCGCGACGCGCTGCCTGCAGAAGCTGGAGCGGGTACGGGAGTAGCTGCCATGGCAACGGCAGCCCATGCTGGGGCGGTTCCGCGCGCCCCCTGGATCGCGGCTTTTTGAGCACGTTTGCCACCCCGCCGCCGCATTGCTTGCGCTTGAATAAGTCGCTCAACGGGCTTCACAATCCCGTCACGCTGCATGTAGTATGTCACTACATGCTGCTTCGCAGCGTATATTGGAGGCCGGGAGCGTTACTTGAACGCACATGTCTCGCAAGGCAGTTGGCCGGTGTTGGTGCTGAATGCGGACTTCCGGCCGCTGAGTTACTACCCACTGTCGTTGTGGTCGTGGCAAGACGCGATCAAGGCGGTGTTCCTCGACCGCGTCAACATCGTCGCACATTACGATCAGGCGGTTCGAAGTCCCACGCTGGAAATGCAGCTGCCCAGCGTCGTCTCGCTCAAATCCTTCGTCAAGCCGACCACCCACCCCGCCTTCACCCGCTTCAACGTCTTCCTGCGCGATCGTTTCGCCTGCCAATATTGCGGCTCGCCCGAAGACCTCACCTTCGATCACATCATCCCGCGCAGCAAAGGCGGCCAGACCACCTGGGAGAACGTGGTCGCGGCGTGCTCGCCGTGTAATTTGCGCAAGGGCAATCTCACACCGGCGCAGTCCAAAATGTTTCCGCGCCAGACCGCGTTCGCGCCCACCGTGCACCAGCTCCACCGCAACGGCCGGCTGTTTCCGCCGAACTATCTGCACGACAGCTGGCTGGACTATCTGTACTGGGATACGGAGCTGGATCCGTAGGTGCGAGCCAGCGCGCTCTGCTACCCCCGCTGCAACGCCAGCGTCACGCCGCCGAGCGTGAGCGCCATCGCCGTCCATTCGCGATAGCCGAGCGGCTCGCCGAGAATGATCGCCGCTGAGACGACGCCGATCACGGGCACGATCAGCATGCCGGTCGACGCCGTGGTTGGGGGCAGACGGCGCAGCGTCTCGAACCAGGTGACGTAGCAGAGGCCCATCGGCACCAGCGTCATGTAGACGAAGCAGCCGAGCCCCAGCGGAGTGATGGCGGTGACATCAGGGCGCTCGAACAGCACGCCGAGGACCAGCATCGTGGCGCAGCCGAGCCCGACCTGCCAGGCGACGACGACCAGCGGCGGCATCGGCAGCGGCTTGCGGTTGAGCACATTGCCGAGCGCGAACAGGATGGCGCAGAGCAGTGCGAGCGCAATGCCGACCAGCTTGTCGGTGCTGAACGCAAGACCGTCGCCGCTCAGGAGCAGCGTGACGCCGGCAATGCCGAGGACAAGCCCGAGAACATCTCGTCGCGCCGGCCGCGTGTGCAGCACCGGCCAGGCGAACAGCATCGCCCAGATCGGCATCGTATAGGCGAGCAGCGCGCCCTCGCTCACGCTCACATATTTCATCGCGACCGTGCCGAGACCCATCCAGGCCAAGACGTTGGTGAAGGTCGCAAACAAGAGGCGCGGCACCGCCTCGCGCGGGACGGCGAAGGATTCCTTCCGGATCAGCACCAGGGTGCCGAGAATGAGCGAGGCGCAAACACCCGCAAGGCCGCGCGCGAACAAAGGCGGCCATTGCTGCAGCAGCAGCTTCATCAGCGGCCAGTTCAAAGCCCAGCCGAACGCCGTTACGCACAGGCAGAGAGAGCCGATCGTCCTGTCGCGTCGCGCCGTGTCCATACCCAGCGCTTAGCAGGCCGGCGCCGGCCGCTCCACCTCGCCTGGTGCATGCGGGCCATCGCGGAGCAAGGAACCCGAAGCTTCCACGACCGTTCAGACCGTGGGCCAGGCACGCTCGCCTGCGCACGTTCCGCCATACGCATTTTTTCGGATGGCAAGATACCAAATGAGGGAAGGCCATGCCCACAGCCGAGCACGATCACGTCTACAAGATCCTGGACCTCGTCGGGTCATCCGAGACCTCGATCGAGGATGCGATCAAGAATGCTATCAGCCGCGCCTCCAAGACCGTTCGCGAAATAAGATGGTTCGAGGTCGTGCAAACGCGCGGCCATGTCGAGAACGGCGCCGTGCGTCATTTTCAGGTGACGCTGCGCGTCGGCTTCACGTTGGAAGGATGAGACGTCAGGCCGCCCATCGCGCCGCGGCACCATGATGAACGCGGGCCGACGAGAGTGGAACTCGATGTCGGCCATGTTCCCGGTCCAGTACGGACCCCGCACAATCATCGCGGATATTGCAACAGGCCGTTAAGGTGAAAGTGAGAGGTTTGCTCCGATTTGGAGCAAGCCTGATGGTCACAAGCCGCGAACTCGGCAAGACGCGCCTTCCGCTCTGGGCGGCCGGATTCGTCGTGCTGACTTGCGTGGCTATCCTCGGCCTGAGTGCGTGGCGCGAATGGGAGGCGCGCAACGCCGATCTGAGGAACGCCGAAATCGACGTCACCAACCTCGCTCAGTCGCTGATCCAGCACGCGGACGACACGTTCGAGCTTGCCGATACGATTCTCGTCGGGCTGGTCCACCGGCTCGAGATCGACGGGATGGGCCCGGACACGATCATGAAGCTCCAGGCCTATCTGCCCACCCGCAAATCATCGGAACGCATCCGCGGCATCTTCATCTATGATGCGACCGGCCGCTGGCTCGCCACGACGGAGCACCTCGATTTCTCCAAGCTCAACAACAGCGACCGTGAATATTTCCAACGCCATCGCGATTCTACGGACACGGGCACGCTGATCGGGCGACCCGTCAAGAGCCGCTCCGGCGGTCAGTGGATCGTCACCGCATCCCGTCGGATCAACGATTCCGACGGCGGCTTCGCCGGCGTCGCCCTGCTCACGATCGACGTCAGCTATTTCGTCAAATTCTACGAGCGGTTCGACATCGGGCCGAACGGCTCGGCATCTCTGCTCAACGACAGCGGCATCATGCTGGCGCGCAGCCGTGACGAGAGCGGCGCCTTCGTCGGACGCGACCTGTCCGATGCGCCCTTGTTCAGAAGCTGGAAAAGCCGCCCCGCCGCAGCGGTCTATTACTTCAAATCGCCGCTCGATGGCGCGGAGCGGCTGAGCTACTACCAGCGCAGCAGCCGCTATCCCCTGATGGTGCTGGCGAGCAAGTCGCAGGCCGACGTGCTCGCCCCCTGGCGACGCGCGGCAGCAGCACGCATGAGCTTCGTCCTCGGACTCGTCCTCTTGATCGCGGTGATCGGCTACTATCTGGTCCGTCAGTTGCTGCAGCGGCAGCGCACGGCACAGGCCCTGGTCGCCAAGGAAGCCAATTTCCGCCTGCTGGCCGAGCAATCCAGCGACATGGTGACCCGCATCGGGCTGGATAACCGGTTGCTCTACGTCTCTCCCGCCTGCGCGCGCATCACCGGCTGGTCGGCCGAAGAACTGATGGGCACCTCGGCCCTGGCCGGCATTCACGCCGACGACATGGAACGAGTTGAGCAGGCCATCGCCGCGCTGAAGAATGGCGAGGCGGAGGAAGCGCGGTTCGTCTATCGGCAGCGTCATCGCGACAAAGGCGAGATCTGGGCCGAGGCGGCGCTACACGTCACCGTGGCGTCCGACAGCGGCGTGATCGACGGCGTCGTCGCGGTCGTGCGCGACATGACCGAGCAGAAGGATCTTCAGGACAGGCTCGCCTCGCTGGCAACCACTGACGGTCTCACCGGCCTCGCCAACCGTCGCGCCTTCGACGACCACCTTGCCGACGAATGGGCGCGGGCTCGGCGCGACGGAACCCAGCTCTCGCTGCTACTGATCGATGTCGATCATTTCAAGAAATTCAACGATCTCTATGGGCATCTGGCGGGCGACGCCTGCCTGCGCGCGCTGGCCCGGATTTTATCCGCCCAGGCCAGGCGTCCGGCCGACCTCGCGGCGCGCTATGGCGGCGAGGAATTCGCCGTGCTGCTGCCGAACACCGGTCCTGAAGGCTGCGCCGAGGTCGGCGAAGCGATTCGCCAGGCGCTGCTCGATCTCGCCATGCTGCACGCGCAAAATCCGCCTTCGCGGCTGGTGACTGCGAGCATCGGCGGCGCCGCGGCTCTTCCGTCCCAGACCGCGATGGACTCTAGTACGCTGGTCGCCGCCGCCGACCGTGCGCTCTACGTCGCCAAGGAGAGCGGCCGAGACCGGCTGGTGATGTCGGGCCAGGTGATAGCATGGCCCGCGAAAAGCGCGTGAGCTGATCGGCCGTCTACGGATTCATAGCACTACGCCAGATGGCACGCCACGAAATGGCCGCCCGCGCCCTCCTTCAGCGGCGGCGCGCTTTCCGCGCAGCGTGGCTGGGCGATCGGGCAGCGGGTGTGGAAGTGACACCCGGAGGGCGGCTTCATCGGGCTCGGCACGTCGCCCTTGAGGCGGATGCGCTCGCGCTTGAGTTTTGGATCTGGCACCGGCACCGCCGACAGTAGCGCCCTGGTGTAGGGATGCTGCGGGTTGCGGTAGAGGTCGCTGGCTTTCGCGAGCTCGACGATGCGGCCGAGATACATCACCGCGACGCGGTCGGAGATGTGCTCGACCACCGAGAGATCGTGCGCGACGAACAGATAGGTCAGGTTCAGCTCGGCCTGAAGGTCCTCCAGCAGGTTGATGACCTGGGCCTGGATCGACACGTCGAGCGCGGAGACCGGCTCGTCGCAGACGATCAGCTTCGGCTCGACCGCGAGCGCGCGCGCGATCACGATGCGCTGGCGCTGGCCGCCGGAGAATTCATGCGGATAGCGCCGCATGTGCTCGGCCTTGAGCCCGACCTTGACCAGAAGCCCCGCAACGCGCTCCTCGCGCTCTTTCGAGGAGGAGGCGAGATTGTGGATGGTAAAGGCCTCGCCGAGAATGGCCCCGACCGTCATGCGCGGATTGAGCGAGGCGAACGGATCCTGGAACACCAGCTGCATGTTCCGCCGCATCGCGCGCAGATCGTTGCCGCCGAGCTTGCGTACGTTCTGGCCGTCGAAGGTGACCTCGCCGTCGGTCGGCTCGATCAGGCGCAGCACGCAGCGCCCGGTCGTCGACTTGCCGCAACCGGATTCGCCGACGAGGCCGAGCGTCTCGCCGCGGTTGACCGAGAACGACACGCCGTCGACCGCATAGACGGTGCCGACCTGGCGCGACAAGAGGCCGCCGAGCACCGGGAAATGTTTCTTCAGGCCGCTAACGCGGAGCAAGGGCTCGCTCATGACGCGGCTCCCACGCTGGTATCTCCGAGATGACAGGCCATGCGGTGACCGGGCGCGATCTCGCGCAGCAGCGGCTCCTTCTCGGTGCAGACATTCATGGCGAACTTGCAGCGCGGCGCGAAGCGGCAGCCGGCCGGCGGGTTGATCAGGATCGGCACAGAGCCGCCGATCGCCTCGAGCCGCGTCTTGTGCTCGCTGTCGAGATCGATGCGCGGGATCGAGCGGATCAGGCCTTGCGTATAGGGGTGACGGGGATCGCCGAAGAGATCGTCGACGGGCGCCTCCTCCACCACCTTGCCGGCATACATCACGACGACGCGCTGCGCGGTCTCGGCGACGACGCCCATGGCATGGGTGATCAGCATCACCGCCATGCCGAAGCGGTCCTTCATGTCCTGCAAGAGGTCGAGGATCTGCGCCTGGATGGTGACGTCGAGCGCGGTGGTGGGTTCGTCGGCGATGATCAGCTTCGGCTTGCAGGCGAGCGCCATCGCGATCATCACGCGCTGGCGCATGCCGCCGGAAAACTGATGCGGATAATTGTGCACGCGGCCTTCGGCGTTCGGGATCTGCACCAGTTTCAGCATCTCGATGGTGCGCTCGAGCGCCTGTTTCCTGGTCACCGCTTCGTGCCGCCGCAGGCTCTCTGCGATCTGCTCGCCGATGGTGAGCACCGGATTGAGCGAGGTCATCGGCTCCTGGAAGATGAAGCCGATCTCCTTCGCCCTGATCTCGTCGAGTTGGTTGCTGGTCAGCGGCACCAGATCGCGCCCCTCGAAGATGATCTGGCCCGCCGCGATCCGGCCCGGCGGCATCGCGATCAGCTTCAGGATCGACATCGCGGTCACGGTCTTGCCGCAGCCGGATTCGCCGACGACGCAGAGCGTCTCGCCCTTGTTGATGGAGATGTCGACACCGTCGACGGCCTGGAGGATGCCGTCATCCGTGGAGAAGTGGGTTTTCAGGCCCTTGATCTCGAGCAGCGGCGCCATCAGATCACCCGTCGCGCATCGAGCGCGTCGCGCAGACCGTCGCCGATGAAGTTGATGGCCACCACCGCGACGAAGATCGCGCCGCCCGGAAACAGCGCCCAGTGCGGGCCGATGTCGAGAAAATCCTTGGCGTCAAACAGCAGCCGGCCCCAGGTCGGGGTATCCGGCGGGAAGCCGAGGCCGAGGAAGGACAGCGTCGATTCCGCGATGATCGCGGCGGCGACGTCGATGGTGCCGGCGATGATCACCGGGCCGACCGCATTGGGCAGGATGTGCCGTACCACCTGTCGCACCGGACTGGCACCGAGCGCACGGGCGGCTTCGACGAACTCCTTTTCGCGGAGCGACAAGAACTGGGCACGCACCAGCCGGGCCACCGGCATCCAGCGCAGACCTCCGATCACGAGCACGATCAAGATGAAGATGCCGCCTTCGGGCCCGAACACCTGCTTCAGCCCGTCGCGGAACAGATAGATCAGCAGCAGCAGCAGCGGCAGCTGCGGCAGCGACAGGAACAGGTCAGTGAGCCACATCAATCCGTGTCCGAGCGCGCCGCGCGACATACCGGCGAGCGCGCCGATCACTGTGCCGATGATGACAGCGACCAGCATCGCGGCGAGCCCGACCGCGAGCGAGATGCGGCCGCCATAGATCATGCGCGCCAGAATGTCCTGGCCGAGATCGTCGGTGCCGAAGGGATGGGCGAGCGACGGACCCTGCAGGCCCGCGACGATGTCGATCTCGTTGATCTTCACACGCCACACGAACGGCCCAAGCACGACGGCGAGCACCAGGATGAGGAGCAGGACAGCGCTGACCACCGCGAGCCGGTGGCGGCTGTAACGCCGCCATGCTTCGCGCCAGGGCGAATAGGCGCGCCGCTCAGCGGAGGGAGATGCGAGGGTCAAGCCAGCCATAAAGCACGTCCGCGATGAGATTGAACAGCACCACGAGGCACGCGAAGACGAAGGTGACGGCCATCACCACCGGCGTGTCGTTGGAAAGGATGGAGGAGATCAGCAGCGAGCCGATGCCGGGAATGCGGAAGATCTGCTCGGTGACGATGGCGCCGCCGAACACCGCGGGCATCTGCAACGCGATCAGCGTGACCACGGGAATCATGGCGTTGCGCATCACGTGCTTGATGATCACCGTGGTCTGGCCGAGGCCCTTGGCCCGCGCCGTGGTGACGTAGTCGAGCCGGATGACGTCGAGCATCGCCGAGCGCACGAAGCGCGTCATCGACGCCGCTTGGAACAGGCCGAGTACCGCCACCGGCATGATCGCCTGACGGATCATCTCCAGCACCCAGCGGATGCCGGTGGCCTTGATGTCGGTGGTGTAGACGAAAGGCAGCCAGTCCAGCGTGACCGAGAAGATCAGGATGAACAGGATGCCGGTGAAGAAGGTCGGCAGCGAGAAGCCGACGAAGGCGAGCGTATTCGCGATCTGGTCGAACAGCGAATACGGCCTGGTCGCGGCATAGACGCCGACCGGAATCGCGATCAGCAGCGCCAGGATCTGCGCCGAGCCGATCACGTAGAGCGTGGCGGGCAGGCGCTGGAGGATCAGCGTGTCGACGTTCATCCGGCTGACGAAGGAGAAGCCCCAGTCGCCGTGCAGCATGGCGTTGAGCCAGTGCAGGTAGCGGAGGTAGATCGGGTCGTCGAGACCGAACTTGGCCCGGAGTGCCGCCTGCACTTCGGGCGGCACGTTCGGATTGGTGGCCAGTTCGGAGAACGGATCGCCGGGCGCGAGCGCAAGCACGACGAACAGCACCAGCGAAATCGCCAGCAGGCTCGGAACGGCGATCAGGAGGCGACGCAGGACATACTGACTCATAGGGAAGAATCCCGTCTAGCCTGCGCTCATGCCTCCCGGTACCAGTCCTGAAGGTTATCGGTCCGATTGGCCCAGCCCGAGAGCGCCGGCCGCAACGTGTTGGAGCAGGCATCCACCAGCAGGCGATGCATCACCGGAATGAACACGGTGTCCTGCCACAACAGGTCGTTGCACTTGATGTAGAGCGCGGCGCGCTTGACTGGATCGGTCTCGGTCTCAGCCGCAGCAATGGCGTCATCATACTCCTTGTTGACGTAGCGCGGGAAGTTCTGCCCCTGCCATTTGTTCTCCTTGGTGGCCACATTGGCGGAGATGTAGCGCCGCATGTGCAGGGCCGGATCGGGCTGCGTCATCGGGATCTGGAACTCCTCGATGTCGGCATAGAACTTCGGATAGGTGTCCGGGTTGGCGACGTCAGACGAGAAGAAGACCGAGGCGACGACCGATTTCAGCTCCACGTCGATGCCGGCCTTCTGACAGGCCTGCTTGACGATGGCCTGGGTCTTCTGGCGCGGACCGTTGGTCGAGGTCTGGTACAGAAGCTTGAATTTCTTGCCGTCCTTCTCGCGGATGCCGTCGGCGCCGACCTTCCAGCCGGCGTCATCGAGCATCTTCGACGCCTTCTCGATGTTGAACTCCCACGAGGTGTTCTTGGAGACGAACTTCTCGGGGCCGTTGAGGTAGTTGGCCGTGGTGCGGCCGGCCCGACCATAGATCGCCTTCTTGACGGAGTCGCGGTCGACGAGCAGGGCGAGCGCCTTGCGCACGTTCGGATCGGAGAAGATCGGGTGCTTGGTCTTCATCGAGGACCGTTCGCCGTCGATCTCAGTGTTCGGATCGGTGAAGTTGATCGCGATGAACTCGATGTCGCCGCCGGTGGCATAGACGGTCTTGCCCTTCCCGCCCTTCTCCAGACGCAGCAGCACGTCGTCTTCGACCTGCATGTTCCAGGCGAAATCGAATTCGCCGGTCTGGATCACCGCGCGCGCCGCCGAGACGGCATCGCCGCCGCCCTTCATCTCGATCGTGTCGAAATGCGGACGGTTGGGCATGTGATAGTCGGGATTGAGCTCGCCGCGGACCACATCGCCCGGCTTGAACTCGACGAACTTGTAGGGACCGGTGCCCACCGGGGCAAGATTGTTCGGCGCCTCGCGGGACTTCGAGCCTTTGTAGTCGGCAAACAGATGCTTGGGGAGAACGCATCCATAAGCGCCGACGAACGCGTTGGCCCAGAACGGCGTCGGGGTCTTGAACAGGATGCGAATCGAAAGATCGCTGACCTTCTCGACCGTGATGTCACCATAGGTGCTGATGCTGACGGCAGCCGTGGCGGGATCGCTGGCGTATTGCCAGGTGAACACGAAGTCGTCGGCAGTCAGCGGCTTGCCATCGTGCCATTTGACTCCCGGCTTGATTTTCCAGACCACCGATTTGGCATCGGCGGCGAGACCGCCGTTTGCAAGCGAGGGAATCTCTGCCGCGAGGATCGGGTTGAGATTGCCGTCGGCGTCCCAGCTGGCGAGCGGTTCGTAGAAAAGCCGCGATCCGTCCTGGTCCTTGGTGCCGGTGGCGAAATGAGGATTGAGCAGCGTCGGCCCCTGCCACCACAGCACCTTGAGAGGGCCGCCGCCCCCGCGCTTGGTCGGCTTGTAGACCGCGGGGCTCTGCGCCATGGCAACGCCGCCGAGCGCGAGGAGCTGGTTGGCGAGGGGAGCGGTGAGACCGACCGCGGCGAGGCGCTTGACGAAGGCGCGGCGGTCCATCCGCCCGTCCTTCACCTGACCGATCATCGAACGCAGCTCTTTGTCCAGCATGGTTGTCCCCCGTCTGGTTCCGACATGGATGCAGGCGGCCGCTCGCGACCGCCGGGTTTGGCTGGCGGTAGATGGCACACCGAATGGGGTGCACGTCAACTGGGACCGTGTGTATGCAAACGGTCTATTGGCTGTCCGTTGGGCAAAATTGCGCTCCGCAGCCCATCCGTTCGGCAATCCAGCATCAAAATCTGCTGGATAGCGCGCTGCACTGCGGAAAATTTGTTCGCTGGATCAGACGAAGTATCGAGGCGAATTCCTACGCCACGGACATGTCGAGCGGCGGCGCGACGTGATCCGGCAACGGACAGACGTAAGGAGTGCGGGCCGTCCGCTTCTGGAGATCCGCCTTGGCAACCTTGATCAGCTCCGGTTCCGTCAACGCCTTGATGCCGAGACCTGCCATCGCCTTGGCGGCCTGCACCATGGCCTTGTGCGCGTGCGGGCTCTTGCCCTGCGCCACCACCTGCCAGGTGTGGAAGGGCGTGCCGATTGCAACCGTCGGTGCGTGCACCTGCACGGTCGGCACCACCCAGCTCACGTCGCCCACATCGGTGGAGCCGACCAGCGGATTGCGCTTGGCATCGAGCGGCACCAGGAAGTCGGCCAGCGGCCGATCGGTCGGCTCCATGCCGATCGCGTAATAGACCGAGGCGATATCCTTGTCGCTCAAGGTCGCACGGATCTGGCCGGCAAAGCTCTTGTCCGCATCGTCGAAATGCGGCGGTCCGAGCTCTTCCATGACCTGATGCAGCGCCTGCTCCAGCGGCGTGTTGGGCAGGATGTTGGAGACCGCGGAGATGATCTTCATCTCGACCTTGGTCTCGGTCATCAACGCCGCGCCTTGCGCGATCTTGGACACACGCTCGACCAACTCGTCCATGCCGGGAAGATCGCGCGCGCGGATCGAATAGCGCACGCGGGCATGGGCCTGCACCACGTTCGGCGCGATGCCGCCGGTGTCGAGCAGGGCATAGTGCACGCGCGCGTCGCTCGGCATGTGCTCGCGCATGTAGTTCACGCCGACATTCATCAATTCCACCGCATCGAGCGCCGAACGGCCGAGATGCGGCGAGGCCGCCGCATGCGAAGTGCGGCCGGTGAAGATGAAATCCGCGCGCGTATTCGCAAGCGAGGGCGTTACCGCCACCTCCCAGAAGCTGTGCGGGTGCCAGGTGATGGCGATGTCGGCGTCCTCGAACGCGCCGGAGCGCACCATGAAGGCCTTGGCCGCGCCGCCTTCCTCCGCCGGACAGCCGTAATAGCGCACGCGGCCGGGCACCTTGTTCTCGGCCAGCCAGTCCTTCACCGCGGTCGCGGCGAGCAGCGCTGCGGAACCGAGCAGGTTGTGACCGCAGCCATGGCCATGGCCGCCGGTCTCGATCGGGCGATGCTCGGCGACACCCGCCTCCTGGCTGAGGCCCGGCAGCGCATCGTACTCGCCCATGAAGGCAATGACCGGACCGCCCTCGCCCCACTCGCCGATCAGCGCAGTCGGGATGTCGGCGACGTTCTCGGTGATGCGGAAGCCCTGATGACGGAGCTCGGCGAGATGCTCGGCGGCGGACCGCGCCTCGGTGTAGCAGACCTCAGGCATGCCCCAGACCCTGTCGCTGAGGTCGATGAAGCGTGCCTTGATCGTGTCGATGCCACGCCAGATGTCGCTGCGGTTGTCCATGCTTGTCGTCCGTGATCCCTTGGTCAAACGAGGCGGCAATGGTTAGCAGCTTCACTGCACGGCGCCTAGCACCGCGCCGGACAGCAGCCATGCTGCCGGATCAGATGACGATGTGTTTCCAGGCCTTTCCAAGATTTCACGCGGCGTTCTCCCGAATAGTTGGGAACGAGGCTTTCAAGACGGCCTGCTCCGGCCTAAATTAGGCGTGCTTCGCGCGTCGCTCCGCCAGCCTTGCCGGAGCGATGCTCTCAGCCAGGAGAACTCCATGAGCGCTCTGACCGAATGGAGAGTGCCGCCGGCTAACCAGCCGCGGGCGAGCGACTATGGTTTCGATCTCGACCGCGCACTCGGCTCCGTCGTCGGCCTGCACGCCATCATCCCTCCGGACGCCTTCAGTGCCGAGACGCTGGGCACCGAACGCGCCGGCAACGGCGTCGTGATCGATGACGGCCTGGTGCTCACGATAGGTTATCTCATCACTGAGGCAGAGTCGGTCTGGCTGCACCGCGCCGACGGACGAGTGGTGGAGGGCCATGCGCTCGGCTTCGATTCCGAGACCGGGTTCGGGCTGGTGCAGGCGCTCGGCCAGCTCGACATTGCGCCGCTGCCGCTCGGCTCGTCGGCGGCGACACGGATCGGCGACCGCGTCGTGGTCGGCGGCGCCGGCGGACGCACGCGCTCGGTCGCGAGCCAGGTCGTGGCCAAGCAGGAATTCGCCGGTTACTGGGAATATCTGCTGGACGAGGCCATCTTCACCGCTCCCGCACATCCGAACTGGGGCGGTACGGCGCTGCTCAACGAACGCGGCGAGCTGATCGGCATCGGCTCGCTCCAGCTCGATCGCGAACGTGACGGCGAGGCCGAGCACGTCAACATGATCGTGCCGATCGACCTCCTGAAGCCGGTCCTGGAGGACTTGCGCAAGTTCGGCCGTGTCAACAAGCCGGCACGACCCTGGCTCGGACTCTATTCGACCGAGATCGACAACCGCGTGGTGGTGATCGGGATCTCCGCCAATGGCCCGGCCGCCCGCGCCGAGCTCAAGACCGGCGACGTCATTCTCGCCGTGAACGGTGACAGGGTGACGAGCCAGACCGCCTTCTACAAGAAGATGTGGGCGCTCGGCGCCGCCGGCGTCGACGTGCCGCTCACCGTTCATCACGAAGGCGTCACCTTCGACGTCACCGTGACGTCGACCGATCGCTTCAAGCTCCTGAAGGCGCCGAAGCTGCACTGATCCAAAAGGCTTTGAGGAAGCGGGCGATGACCGAGGCCGTGGTGGACGACATCGTGGCCGTGCTGCCGCCGCTGCTCAATGCGCTGGAAGCGCTCGGTTTCTTCCAGCGGCATCTGCATCCACCGGCCTTCGCCTCGGTGATGGATGCGATCGGCACGCCGGACGAGGCGCTGCAGACGGCGCACGACGCAATCGGGGAATGGCCGGAGCAGTTCGGAGGCTTGCGCGACCGGCTCGATCGCGCCTGCGGCGAGACGCTCGCTGCCTTTGCCGGCATTCGTGAGGTCGAGCGTGGCCATGGCGATCTCGTCGCGGTGTTCCGCGCGCTGCGCCATGTCCCGCGCGCGCAGGAGGCGCTTTATCCGCTGGCGGCGCAGTTTCCGCCGGTGAGCAGCTTCTTCCTCAACGCTGCCAATCGCGACAATGCGGATTTGTTGCTGCGGCTCCAAGCCAGCGCGAGCCAAGATACCGGCATCTTCCACGACCGCAACGAGCCTGGCAGCCGCGGCGGCTTCTCGGTCTATGTCCCCGAATATTATGCGCCCGAGCGTGCCATGCCGCTGGTGATGGCGCTGCATGGCGGCAGCGGCAACGGACGCGGCTTTCTGTGGAGCTGGCTCCGCGACGCCCGCACTCTCGGGTCGATCCTGGTGGCGCCGACCGCGACCGGCCCGACCTGGGCGCTGATGGGCGACGACACCGACACACCGAACCTCATGCGCATCATCGATACTGTACGCGGCCGCTGGCGCATCGACCCCTCGCGCATGCTGCTGACCGGCATGAGCGACGGCGGCACCTTCTGCTACGTCACCGGCCTCGACGGCGCCTCGCCCCTCACGCATCTCGCCCCGGTTGCGGCGACCTTCCATCCGCTGATGGCGGAGATGGCCGACGCAACGCGCCTGCAAGGCTTGCCGGTCTTCATCACTCACGGCAAGCTCGACTGGATGTTTCCGGTGCAGACCGCACGGCAGACGCAGGCGGCGCTGTCCGCCGCCGGTGCCCAAGTCACCTATCGAGAGATCGACGACCTCAGCCACACCTATCCGCGCGAGATCAATGCGGAGCTGATGGAGTGGCTGAATGGAGAATGAACAACCTCACTTGGATGCGCCGCATAGTCGCGGAACCATCACTCCGGGCCGACGTTATCGCCCGTCACCGGAGGTTCGCCATGCAGACTTTTTTCGGAATGATCCTGGGCGCGTTGCTGCTTGCGGGCGGCGTCTACGTCTATGATTCCATGCAGACGTCGTCAGTCGCCAAAGGCGACATCGCGACCACCAACCGAACGATCGTGAACTGGGACGTCGCCAAGGCCGATTGGGATGCGCTGCGCGATCGCGCGCACAAGGACTGGGTCCGGATCTCGTCGAAGTAATTTCGTCCGATCGACATGAACGAGGCGCCGTCGCAGACCCGCGACGGCGCCTTTGTATTGCGTCCTGAAATATCGCCGGCTCAGTTCATCTTGGCCTTGCGGGCGTCGGCGATGACCTGCTCGAACTCGGTCATGCTGAGCACGCCGGGCACGCGATACTTGCCGACGATGAAGGACGGGGTGCCCTGGAAGCCGAAAGCTTCAGCCTGCTCGTTGTTGCGCTTGAGGATGGCGTCGATGTCCTTGGCGTGGCCGATGAGATCGCGCTTCAAGCGGTCCATGTCGACCCCGGCAGCCGCGAGCAGCTCGTTGATGCGCGGCTCGGTCAGGCGCGAGCTGACGCCGATCAGGGCGTCATGGGCCTGGTGATACTTGCCCTGGAACTTGGCCGCCAGCGCGCTCCGCGCCGCGGTGACCGAAACCGGCCCGAGGATCGGCCAGTCCTTCATGACCAGCCGCACCTTGCCGTCGTCCTGGACCACCTGGCGCAGCTCGGGCTCGAGCTTGCGGCAATAGGGACAATTGTAGTCGGACCATTCGACGATGGTGATGTTGCCGTCGGGATTGCCTGCGACCGGCGTGTCGGGATCGCGCAGCACCTTGGCTTCGGTCAGCACCTCGTCATCGCCGGTGGCGGCGCGCGCCGAAACGATCCCACCCACGGCGAGAGCGCCCGCTCCGATCAGCGTCAAGGCTGCGCGCCGGCTCGGCCCAAGGCCATTATTCCCAAATCCAGTCATATCGTCCCGTTCCGGTCCCGTCTTGCGGATATACGGCCGCGCACCGGTCATTGTTACGGGTCATATAGAATGCCGCGGGCGCGATTGCCACGCGAATCGCGTCCGGCTCGACTAAGCCGCCGGCAGCATCGCCATCAAGGTCCCGCTCATCATGGCGATCAGCGTGGTCTTGCCGTCATGCTCGGCGTAGGCCTTTGCCTCGCAGAAGGTCAGCGTGCGGCCGGGCTTGACCACTTCGGCCTTGAAGACGAAACGCTCGCCGCGGGCAGGCGCGAGCAGCGTGGTCTTGAATTCGACGGTGAGGATACCGGCCTCCGCCGGCATCAAGCTGAAGGCCGCAACGCCGCAGGCGTTGTCGAGCCCGGCCGTGATGATGCCGGCATGGATGAAACCGTTCTGCTGTGTGAGAGCCGGCGCATGCAGCATCGCCAGCTCGACCTCGCCCGGCGCGAGACGGACGATCACGATGCCGAGCGTGCGCATGGCCGGTTGGGCATCGAACATGGCGATGGCCGCCGCGCGATAGCCCGGGTTTTTCGGCTCGAAGGCAGTCATGGCTCACACCTCGGCTGGTTCGGCAAGTTGCTTCAAGGCCGCTTCGCGAATGCAATCGGCGAACGGGGCGGACTTGCGGAGCTGGCGGTCCATGTGCACGCCGGTGACCTCGCACGTCGCCGCGAGCTCGCCGGTCTCCGCATTCGTCATGTCGTGCCGGAAGCGGATCGACTTGTCCCTGATCTCGAGCAGATGGCTGCGGATCTCGACGATGTCGCCGGCGAGCAGCTCGCGCTTGTAGGCGATGTTCTGCTGCACCGCGGCCATGCCGCGGCCGGAGATGCGCAAATAGCTCGGCGTCAGGCCGAGACGAGCAAACAGATTCCAATTGGCCTCGTCGAACTTGCCGACATACCACATGATGTTCATGTGCCCGACATGGTCGCATTGCCACGGATAGACCGTGCCGCGATAGGTCGCCTCCTGCTCCATCGCATTTCCTCCCGCAATTTCGTCATTGCTCGTTGATACGGTAGCGTATCAAACCCGTGTCACGTTAGCAATACGGCACCGTATCAAGACCGGGTGAGGCTTTCTCCATGAGCGACGGCAAGGGCGACGTCTGGGTCGAGGCTGGGTTTGCCGAGCTCGCCCGCGCGGGGGTGGAGGGCGTGCGGGTCGAGGTGCTCGCCAAGAATCTCGGCGTCACCAAGGGCGGCTTCTACCGGCGCTTCGCCGACCGCGCCGCACTGCTCGAGGCCATGCTCGAAGCCTGGCGCAAGGGCCGCATCGCCGCGATCGCGCAGCAGACGAGCCTCGACGGACAAGCGCCCCGCGAGCGGCTGAAGGCGGTGATCCAGCTTTATTCCGAGCGGCTCAATCCAGAAGGGATGGCGATCGAGCTCGCGATCCGGCAATGGGCCCGATCGGAGGACAACGCCGCGGCGGCGGTGGCGAGCGTCGACGCGGCGCGGCTCAGGCACGTCGGCGACCTCTATCGCGCAACCGGTCTTGCGGCCGAGGAGGCCGACGCGCAGGCCTTTCTGTTCTACTGCTTCATCTTCGGCCAGAGCCTGTTGTTCGTCGAGAGCGGTCCGCGCAAGCGGTCGCAGCTCGTGGCGAAATCTGCCGAGAAGCTGCTCGACTGAGCATGATCCGGACCGCAAGGGCCGGGTGAGCGCAGGTGTTCTGACAAGATCATGCGCGACACTTCAGGCGAATCGGCCGGAGCGTCGCTCCGGCCTTCGCAGCAATGCGAAGCTCAGGCGGCGCCCTTCAGCTTCTTGGTGCATTCGCTGTAATAGCCGCCGCCTTTTTGAATCCATTTCAAGCCGCCGTTGCCGTTGGTGGTCTTGTTGGCATTGTACTGGTCGACGCAGGTGTGCAGGCGCGCCTTGCCGGGCGTCTCCTTGGCATATTTCGGATCGACCGCGTTTGGGTAGACCGCAGGACCGGCCGGCAGGGCCGGCGCGGCGGCGGGTGCCTCTTCCTTCTTGGCCTGCTTCGGCTCCGCGGGAGCTGTGGGCGCAGCCCCTGTCGGCGCAGCGGCGGGCGTCGCATCGGCACCGCATTGGGCCTTGCGGAAGTCATTCCACTTCATGGTGCCGAGCGAGCCGTCCTTCTTGGCGGCCTGGTACTTCGCGCTGCACTCCTGCGCTGTCAGTGCCTGTGCCGGCGCGCTCGTCAGCAATGCCGCGACACCGGACGCTGCGATCGCATACAACAATTTCGTCTGAATGGTCATCCCTGGGTCTCCTGCTTGATCTTCCCCGACGGAAGTGAATTGCGGATTGCTATCCTAGCGTGTTAGCCGCTTGCGACAAGGATGCGATGAGTTGCGCCGGCAAAATATAGTGATCCTGCCGCTCGACTTCATTCATGTCGCGTTCAGCAACGCGAGCCAACGTTTCAGCCCTTCGCAATTCTCGCAAGCAGAGTGCACCACATGACCTTCACGTCCCGCCTCGCCGCCGTTGCTCTCGCCTCCCTGCTCGTCACCGGCACCGCTTTCGCGCAGACCGCCGCGCCGGCCGCCAAGACCGACACTGCCGCCACCGTCGACGACAAGAGGGCAACGAAGGAGCGATCGGCGGAATCGCTGGAATGCTCCAGGCAGGCAGACGCCAAGGGATTGAAGGGGAAGGAGCGCAAGAAATTCCGTCGCGAATGCAAAAAGGAGGCGAAGGCCGGCAGCGCAGCCGCCGCTCCCGCAGCCGACAAGAAATAACCCCGTCACGATTCCTTCCGAGCCTCCGCGGAAGGCCTCGCGCATTGCGGCATGATGAGCCTGCAATTGTGCGCCTCGCGCTGATTTGCGATAAGGTGGCGTGAAGCACATCACCGCCTCCCTGTCGTTCGAATGGCCGAGCCGTGCCACGATCCTGAGCACGGTGGAGACGCTCGTCATCGGCACCGCCGGCGGCCTTGTGTTTCTGCTCGCCGGCCTTCCCGGCGGGCTGATCTCCGGCTCGATGATCGCGGTCGGGATCGCCGCGATCGCCGGCCGCCAGCTGACCTTGCCGCCGATTTTGACCCAGACCGTGCTGGTGCTGCTCGGCATCTCGCTGGGCTCGGTCGTCTCGCGCCATTTGCTTCAGCAGGTCAGCGCCTACCCCGTCACCATCGGCCTGCTTGCGCTCGCCACGTTCTGCTCCACGTTCGGGTCGAGCTATTACCTCCAGCGCATGCATGGCTGGGACCGCACCTCCGCTTTCCTGGCCGGCAGTCCCGGCGCGCTGTCGCAGATCACGATCCTGGCGGTCGAGCGCGGCGCCGACCTGCCGGGCATTGCGGTGGTGCAGACCATGCGCGTCATGATCCTGACCGCCGCGCTGCCGATGGTGCTGGCGATTGCAGGCGTCACGCCCTCGGCTGCACAGTCGCTGACAACGACCATCGCCTCGCCGCTCGACCTGCTCGAGCTAGCCGCCGCGTCGCTGGCCGCAGCGCTCGTGTTGCGGCTGATCAGGTTTCCCGCGAGCTGGATGTTCGGCGCGATGATCGCCTCCAGCGTGCTGCATGGTGCCGGATGGGTCGAGGGCGGCCTGCCGGACTGGGTGCGTGGCGTTGCGCTGATCGGGATCGGCGCACTGATCGGCAGCCGTTTCGCGCGGATGCGGATCAAGACGCTCGCCGGCCACCTCCGCGCTGCGCTGGGCTCGTTTGCCGTGGCCATCGCCGTCTCCGCCATCTTCGTTGGCATCGTGGCGCTGACCACCCCGGTGAAATTCTCCGACGTCGTCGTCGCCTTCGCGCCGGGCGCGATGGACGCTATGCTGGCGCTGGCCTTGACGCTGCACATCGACCCGATCTTCGTCGGCGCCCACCACCTGTCGCGTTTCGTCTTCGTGACGATCGCAACGCCGGGCATCGTGCACCTGTTCGGGCGCACGCAGGACGACGTGGATGATTGAGCTTTAGCGCTTCGCCGTCCGTACGAATCCCCACGCGGCGATGGCGGCCATCACGAGCGAGATCAGCACGTTGTAGCCGGCGAGCGAGAGGCCGAGGAAGCGCCATTGCACCTCGTCGCAGCGCACCACCTTCACAGTGTCGAGCTTCGACAAGAGATCGGCGGCGCTGCCGAGGTTGACGACCGGACCGGAGCAATCAGTCGGCCCCTTCCAGAACCCCCATTCGACCCCGGAATGGTAGGCGCCGAGGCCGGCATTGGCGAGCGTGGCCAGGGTGAGGATCGCCAGCCCCGCCAGCAGCAGCGGCCGCGGCGCGCCGCTTCGCGCCGCCAGCGCCGTCAACACACCGAGCGGTATCGCAAGGTAATAGGCGTAGCGCTGCTCCAGGCACAACGGGCAGGGCAGTATCTCCAGGACGAGCTGGAAGAACCAGGCGCCCGCAATCGTGGCTGCGCCGATCAGCGTGACCAAGGCCGCGGCGGTCAGCGCGGGGCTCGTGGCGCCCGGCTTGAACGCAGGTATGGCGGCACTCTGGGTGGTCACGGCAGCCTCTTTCGTATCTCTCGCGCGCCCTAAGCCTCTAGCCCCGGCCCATGCGGCTGTCGAGAACGGCCGGGATCACTTTGGCGCGGGTTGACCCCGTCCCGTCCATGGCTATAGTCCGCCGGCTTCGCGACGCCGCCTATGGGGCCGACCGAGGGCCCCTGTGGCGGAACTGGTAGACGCGCTCGACTCAAAATCGAGTTCCGCAAGGAGTGCTGGTTCGATTCCGGCCAGGGGCACCACGCTTCGGGCTTCGCGTGGCGGGGCTCGAAGGGCGAAGCGTGTCCGGCGAAGCCTCTTGGCGAAGTCGAACTGGTTCAGCAAACTCGAGCTACGACCCGAGCGTTGCTGCGAGCACATCGGCCAGGCCACGCCCGGCGCTGCCGTCTTCATCCAGGCCCGGATTGTAAATGGTGATCTCCAGGCCGACCGCCTTGCCACTCGCCAAGCCAACCCGGAGCACGGTCGATAGCTCGTCCCACGACAACCCACCCGGCACGCGAAAATCGACAGCCGGCATGATGGCATCGTCGAGACAATCGGCGTCGAGATGGATGAAGAAGCCGTCCAGCTCGGCTCGCATCAGGTAATCGACGGCTTCGCGTGCAGCGGCCTCGATGCCCCGCGCCCGCACAGCCGGAAGATCAAGCACCTTGAGCTCTTCGGGAAGCGGCTGGCTTCCATATTCCGCCTGATCCTGGTGATCGCGATATCCAAACGCCACAATGTCTTCAGGGCGGACCAGAGGACCGTGACCTTCGATGTCGGCCAGGAGGGACGGGCCGTAGCCGGAAACGAAGGCAAGGTCCATCGAGGCGCCCTCACCATTGGGCTCCGCCTCGGGCTGGAAAAAATCGGCGTGGCCGTCGATGAACAACAGGCCGTAGCGGCCGCGCCGTCGAAGCGCGAGCATCGAGCCCAGCAAGATCGTGCAATCGCCGCCCAGCACCAGCGGAAACTCGCCCGCGACAAGCACCGCTTCCACCGCGTCGGCGAGCTGGGGCGACCACGCCGCTATTGCGCCGGCGTTCAAGATGCCGGTCTCGGGATCCGGCACCGGATCTTTCGAAGGCACCACCAGCCGCCCGGCGCGGCGTGCGCCGATGCGCTCCGCAAGTCCAAGCTTCAGCAGCTGTTCGGGCAAGCGCTCCACGCCGTCGGTCGCAAGGCCGAGCGTCGAAGGAGCTTCGATAATTGCATAGGGCATGGTCGGCATGGCGCCTTCCCGCTCGCGACTATTGTGCCGAGTAGGTCACGGCCTCGATCTTGTGACCGTCTGGATCGCGGACAAACGCCCCATAATAGTTGAGGTCGTAACTCGGCCGCAGCCCGGGAGCGCCAGCGTCGCTGCCACCATGCTCTAATGCTGCTGCGTAGAAGCGATCGACCATCGCGCGGTTCTCGACGGCAAAGGCGATATGACTGCCGTTACCCACGGTCGCGGGTTTTCCATCGATCGGAACTTGAACGCTGAAGTGAAACGTCCCGCTTCCGTAGCCCAGTCCACCCTCGTCCTCGGCCATCGGCGTGATCCCGACGACCGGCAAGACCGCATCGTAGAAGCGCTTCGCACGCTGAACATCATTCGTACCGACGGAGACATGATGGATCACAACGACCTCCCGTTCCGGTGTTGCTTCGTAACGGTGAGCTTCCGGTCGTTGTTCCGCAGAGCCGCCTGCGGTTCTACCCACCACGAAGCAGATGCCGGGAACCCCGCCCCCGAAGTTGCTTTATCTACAAAGGAAGCAAGACATGGACACACGCGTCAGACATTGCAGGGTCCGGATCGGATCCGTGGATACCTTCTACCGAGAAGCCGGTCCTGAACGCGCGCCCGTCGTTCTGCTGCCGCACGGCTATCCCTGTTCATCCTACGAATTCCGCAATCTGATGCCGCGACTGGCCGATAATTGGCGGCTGATTGCTCCCGACTATCCCGGGTTCGGCTATAGCGGGACACCTGATGACTTCGACTACAGCTTCGACGGCTATGCCGCGTGGCTCGACCAGTTCGTGAAGCAGCTGAAGATCGAACGCTTCGTGATCTACCTTCATGATTTTGGCTCACCGATCGGAGCGAGGCTGGCGATCATGCGGCCTGAGAGGGTGGTGGCCCAGATCATTCAAAACGGCGACATACCTTACGAAGATGCGCTTGGCCCGGCATACGCTGACATCGAGAAGTCCTGGTCACTGCCCGATCAGGAGATGCGTGCGGCGATGCGGGAAGCTGTCACTGAAGAGAATTTCCGCGACGAGTTCCTGAACGATTTGCGTGCGGATATGGTTGGACTGATCGCACCGGACCTTTGGCGATTGCACTGGTCGCTGATGACCGAGCGGCGGAAAGACGCCGCCGCAGACGTTCTGTTTGGCCTCAAGGCGAACCGCCAATGGTTTCCCGAGCACCGCCGATATCTTCAGCAGCACAAGCCCCCAACATTGATCCTGTGGGGGCCGCAGGACCATTACATGCCTGAGGAGTCAGGGCGGGCCTATCTCCGCGACCTGCCGGATGCCGAACTGCATCTCCTGGATGGCGGCCATTGGCTGCTCGAAACCAACCTCGATGAGGTTGTCGCGCTGACGCGATCATTTCTCGAACGGATCGAACCTTAACGGGCAACGACAGCGCTTTTGTCGCCAACCGGCACCGGCGCGGGCGGCAAGCTTCCCCGATCGCCCCGGGCGTTCGACTTCCCCCAGATATTCCCTATATCGTGCGACAACGATCTGATGCAGCGGACCGCTTCGATGGCCAGGAGACGCACGACGGACACGGACGACCTTCCCCGCTATTTCGTCTGGGTCCGGGGGCTCGAAGGGCCCGAGCCGCAGAAATGGACGGCGATGGATTTCGGCGTCGGCGATTGGAAGCGGCCGCTCGTGCTGGCCTATCTGGAGCTGCCGGAAGACGAACGGCCGCTGTCGCTATCGGTGCTGGCGCGGCGATATCCGCCACCGCGGGTCGATCTGTCGTAAGCCGGATTGGCCCGTCGGCCGACAACGTCAGGCCGGCACATGGCAGTCCCGTGACTTTCCCGCCCCCATGATTATGGGTGTCACCGCCTTCGCGCTGCGGTTAAACTTGCTTCGCGCCGCGGGGGACACGCGGATCGCGGGACCATGATCATGACCGAACAAGGCGAGACGGGTGAAGCCATCACCATCCTCCTCGTCGAGGACGATGCGCCGACCTGCTGGCGGCTCCAGGATGCGCTGGTCAAGGCCGGTTACGAGGTGCGCAGCGCCGGTACGCTCGCAGAGGCGCGGCAAGCCCTCGCCGCCGGCGCGCCGCGCGTGCTGCTGACCGACCTGCGACTGCCCGACGGCCACGGCGTCGAGCTGATCCGCGAGATGCGGCAGCGCTTCCCCGACACCGAAATCATGGTGATTTCCGCGCTGGGCGACGAGGAAAGCGTGATCTCCGCGATCACGGTCGGCGCCACCGGCTACCTACTCAAGGACGCCTTCCCCACCGACATCGCCACCACGGTGCGCGATCTGGTCGCGGGACATTCGCCGATCTCGGCCTCGATCGCCCGCTTCATCGTGCGCAGGACGCAAGGTGCCGCGCAGAATTCGGCGGAGCCGCCACCCGGCCCCGCGCTCAACACGGCAAGGCTCACCCCTCGCGAGATCGACATCCTGTGGGGTATCGCCAAAGGCTTCAGCTATGCCGAGATCGCAAGCCATCTCGGCCTGTCCAAGCAGACCGTCCCCGGCCATATCAAGAACATCTATCGCAAGCTCGAGGTGCATACGCGCAGCGAAGCGGTGTTCGAGGCGGTGCAGCAGGGCCTGATCAAGCTGTGAGCGAGATCGCGGCCAAAGCACCTACGAAGGCACCGACACGCCCGCGGCGCCGGCTAATCGCCTCGCGCCTCGTGCCCTATCTGCTGCTTCAGGTGCTGATCGTGATCGTCACGATCCTGGGGATTCGGTTGCTGCAGCCGAGCGATCCCGACGACTACGCGGTGGACGATTTCTCGGCGCGGGAGGACGGTCTGACGCGCCCGGTGACGCTGCCGCATTTCACCTCGTCGCGCTATTCGCTGGCCGACCCGCCGATCTACGCCGGCACCTTCACGTTCCGGAGCGGCGATGCGGCCTCGGGCTGGTCGGTGTTCCTGCCGCGCTTCAGCAACGCGGTGGAGGTCGCCGTCAACGGCGTCGTCGTGCTCGACTCCCGACGCGACACCAACGCCAACCGGCCCGACCGCAACACGCCGCAGATCGCCGCCATCCCCGCGTCGCTGCTGCGCGAGGGCGGAAACGAGATCACGGTGCGGCTGTTCGTATGGGGCCCGCTCAAGGGCTTCCTCGACACCGTCTATGTCGGGCCGGATGCCGCCTTGCGCCCGGCCTATGAGACACGCACGGTGCTGTTCGTCACCCTGCCGGTGGTGTTTTCCGCCTGGCAGGCGATCCTGGCCGTCATCCTCGCGATCATGTGGCTGATGCGGCGTCACGAGCCGGTCTATGGCGTACTGGCGACGGCGATGGTGCTCGGCGTGGTGCAGGCATTCGCGCCGCCGCCGGTGCCGCCGGCTACGGTATCGCACCTGGCCGCGGTGCTGCTGGCCTCCGCACCGATTGAGAGCGCGCTGATCGTCGTGTTCGGCGTGCTGTTCTTCGGCTGGCGCTGGCCGCGCTACGGCACGCTGCTGTTCGTGCCCGGCGTCCTCGTGTTCGTGGTCGGGCTGATCGGGGGCCCGCCGCTACCGCGCATCCTGTTCCTGGTGCTCGGTATTCCCACCGTCGGGCTCTGCCTGTTCCTGATGGCCTGCGTCACCGCAACCGCGGTGGTGCGACGGCAGGACGCGGCGAGCTTCACGATCGGCTGCGCGGTGACCATCGTGCTGGTTTGCTGGGTCCAGGACATGCTCACGGTGCTCGATATCGTGAGCAACGATCGCATCTTCGTCTCGCGCCTGTCCTATTCGGCGATGCTGGTCGCGATCGGCGCCGGGCTGACCTGGCGCTTCGCCCGCGCCTTGAACCAGGTCGACAGCTTTGCCGGCCAGCTGGTGACGCGGGTGCGGGAGGCCGAGGAGCGGCTGAAGGCGAGCTTTGCCCGCGAGGAGGAGCGCGCCCGCGCGGCGGCGCTCGCCAACGAGCGCACGCGCCTGATGCGAGACCTGCACGACGGCCTCGGCGGCCAGCTGGTGAGCATCGTCGCGCTGTCCGAGCGCGGCAGCGCGGGCGCGAGCATCACGGACGCCGCCCGCGCGGCGCTGAAGGATCTCCGTCTCGTCATCGATTCCATGGACGACATCGGCGGCGACCTGATGCTGGCGCTCGGCTCCTGGCGCGAGCGCGCCACGGCCCAATTGCGCCCGCACGACATCACGCTCGACTGGCGCGTCGCGACGCCGCAGGGTCTGCCGCTGCATCCCGAGCTCAGGCCATGGCACGTCGTCCAGATCGTGCGCATCCTCGACGAAGCCGTGACCAATGCGGTCAAGCACGCGCAGGCCCGCCGCATCGCGGTAACCATCGATACGTTCGACGCGGGCCAGGGGCCGTATGGCGTGATCAGCGTGACTGACGACGGAGGCGGCTTTGCGCTGGCCGGCAATGGCGAGGCCGCGGGGGCCGGCCAGACCGCGCGCGGCTTGCGCAACATGAAAAGCCGCGCCGCCCGCTGCGGCGCGGTGCTCGACCTGACGTCTGATTCCTCCGGCACGCGCGTGCGGCTGAAATTGCCGCAGCGTTTTCCCGACAGCGACATGGCCGCGGGCTGAAAGGGCCCCCTCCCCGAACGTGTGGGGCGCACGGAGAGAGGGGACGGGCCGGGTAAAATTGCCTGCGGAGGACGGGGGGTTCGTCCGCAGGCCCCTTGGCCCGAAGCGATGCATCACTTCAATGAAGCGGAAATATCAGCGCACGCCGACGCGATTGACCGGGCCGCCGCGATTCATCGGAGTGCCGGCACGCACACCGACACCGGGCGCGCCGACACCGGGGGTCGCGACGGCAGCCCGCGCGACCGGCGCTCCCACCACCACGGCGCCAGTCGGCCGCACCACGCAGCCCTTGGGCACGCCGACGGTCTTGCAATAGACCACGGCCTGCGCCGGGCTCGTGCCCAGCGACACCGTCGCCGCGCCCGCCAGCGCCATGACCGTCAGCCCTGCGCCCAGCGCTCCAGCTCTCTTCGACATCTTGCTCTCCTGGTTCCGTTCGGCGTCCCGACGCAATCACCGGGTCTCGCAGCCGAGGTGCAGCCTGAATGACAAAAGTCGGCGCGCGGATACATGCCATGAAGATGGGGGTACCGCGGGCGGGAGGACTGGCCGCTGCCATGAACATGGCATGGACCGGCGCCCGGCCTTTGCGGAATGGTCCGGCCCGATTGATCCCGGTCGGGACCAACGAGAATTCCAAAGAGGTGCTCCATGAAGATTTCGGTTCTTGCCGCGCTGCTGCTCGCAGCTGCCGCCCTGCCTGCTGCCGCGCAGTCCGGTCCATCTGTGCAGGAGCAAATGGCCTGCCGCGGCGACGCCAGCAAATTCTGCGCCGAGCATATCGGCAAGCCGCCGCAGATGAACGCCTGCCTGCGCGAGAACAAGTCGAAGCTGTCCGATTCCTGCCGCAAGGTGGTCGAATCGCGCGGAGGCTAGTCGTTCATCCTTCTCTCTTGGAAGAAGCCAGAGAGGGCAGCGCTCTGCCGCCCTCTCGAAAAAATGCCAAAGGCGCGCCGCTATTCCTGCATCATTTCGCCGCTTCCGCCGAACTCGGCGGGAAAATCCTTCAGCTTGGGCAGGCCATCGCGCATCGGCAGCACGGTCTCGGCATAGTTGACGTGGACGCCGGGCGTGAACGCGAGGGTGGGGATGGTGGCGGCGAAAACGTCGACCAGACCGAGCGGCGGATGGTTGGTCATGAGATGGCCACCGCACTTCCTGCAATATTTGCGCTGGCTGAGCGGCGTCTTGACGAAGGTCTCGACATTCTGAGCGCCTTCGGTGATGCGCACGGCTTCCGGCTTCCACAGGCTGAAGGCGTTGACCGGGCCGCCCGACCACGAGCGGCAGGAGCGGCAATGGCAATAGCCCATCGCCTCCGGCGCGCCCGTGACCTCGACCGTGACCGCGCCGCAGAAGCAGTTTCCGACATGTTTCATTTGGACGTCTCCCTTTTTCTGATGGATCGTTATCGCGCGTCGGCGCCCCGCGCGCCGTTTCGATTGGATGCGCTGGGCTTGACCTAGACTATACCGACCGGCGCCAGGGAATAAGCATGGAGACGCGTTGCTTGTACTGCCGGTACTCGTCGCCGAAGAGATCGACGAGATCGCTCTCCTCCAGCGCGATGCCGACGAAGATGTAGAGCGTGGTCACGGCCGCGAACAAGAGATGACCCGCGGTCATGACTGGCGCCGCCCAGAACGCGATGATGAAACCGAGATAGATCGGATGGCGGACGAATTTGTAGAGCAGCGGCGTCTTGAAACGCGGCGGCTGCATTTCCTTGCCGACGAGATGATTCGTCACCTGATGCAGGCCGAACAGTTCGAAATGGTTGATGATGAAGGTCGAGGTGAACACCAGCACCCAGCCAGCGAAGGACAATGTGACCAGTGTCACGGCAAGATCGGGGTTCTCGACCTCCCATATGACCGCGGGTAGCGGACGCCACTGCCAGAACAGCAGGAGCAATGACAGGCTCGCGAACAGCACATACGTGCTTCGCTCGACCGGCTTGGGGACGAACTGCGTCCACCAATCCTTGAATTGCCGGCGTGCCATCACGCTGTGTTGAACCGCGAACAGCGACATCAGCAGCAGATTGATGACGACCGCGCGAACGACGGGCGCTTCGGCACCGGTATCGATGGTCTTGGGCACCATCACCCCCATGACGAAGCCGATCGCGTAGAGAATGGTGACGAAAAACACGAGATACGCCGCAATTCCGTACAGAAAGGCGATGAACCTGAAAATACGAGAGCCCGTAACGTCCGGGCCGAGAGAATGAACCTGATGATCAATTTGGGTCATGAAACACTCCGTTGTGCCGAGGCATCGACACGGTTTGGTCTTCGCACCATGCCGGATCGGACGTCCCGCGGCTTTCGCGGACGATTGATTTTCGCCTGAGACGACTTTGATTTTTGCTTGAGACGACGAGAACGTGCGATTTCGCTTTGAAAACAACGTGCTGGACGGCGACCTCCGGGAGCTCAATTGCGACGGAAAACCCGTCCCGTTGCAGCCGCAGGTGTTCGATCTGCTGCTTTATCTGGTCACGCAACGGGCGCGTGTGGTCAGTAAGGATGACCTGATCAGCCAGGTCTGGAACGACCGCATCGTCTCGGATTCCGCCCTCAACAGCCGGATCAACGCCGCGCGCAAGGCGCTCGGCGACGACGGCGCGACCCAGCGCCTGATCAAGACCATTCCGCGCAAGGGCTTTCGGTTCGTCGGCGAGGTCCGAGAAGAGGTGGCGGCATCGCCCGCGCGGACCGAAGCCAGGCTCGCTCCCCCGCGCATGGCGGACCGCCCGGCGGTCGCGGTGCTCGCCTTCGAGAACAAGAGCGGGGATCCCGAGCAGGACTATTTCGGCGACGGGATCAGCGAGGACATCCTCACCGCGCTGTCGAAGCAGCGCTGGTTTATGGTGATCGCCCGCAACTCCTCCTTCACTTACAAGGGACGCGCGGTCCATATCAGGCAGATCGCCGAGGAGCTCGGCGTCCGCTACATCGTCGAAGGCAGCGTGCGCAAGACGGACAACCGGGTGCGCATCACCGCGCAGCTCAACGACGCCGTGTCGGGCGGTCATCTCTGGGCCGAGCGCTATGACCGCGAGCTCGTCGACGTCTTCGCCGTGCAGGACGAGATCACCAACGCGATCGCCGCCGCGATCGAGCCGCAGATCCACGCCGCCGAGAATTTCCGCAGCCGTCGTAAGCCGCCGGCGAGCCTCGACGCCTGGGACCTGTTGATGCGCGCGCTGTCGCATTATTGGCGCGTGACCCGGCAGGACCATGCGGCCGCGAAGGCGCTGCTCGCGCGCGCGATCGCGATCGATCCGGATTACGGCCAGGCGTTGTCGGTGCTGGCCGTGAACGACATGTTCGGCGTGCATCTCGGCTGGACCGAGCTGGCCGCGGTTGCGCCGTCCGCGGAAGCCGCCGCGCTCAAAGCGGTGCGCTGCGACCATGAGGACGCCTGGGCACATGCCGCGCTCGGCAGCGTCTGCTTCTCGACCCGCAGGCTCCCAGACGCGCTGTCCGAGTTCGAGCAGGCGCTCGCGCTCAATCCGAACTTCTCACTGGCGCAGGGCTATTACGCGCTGGCACTGTCCTATGTCGGACGCTCGAACGACTCGTTCGAGGCCGCGCAAAAGGCGATCCGGTTGTCGCCGCGCGATCCGTCATTGGCGATCTATCACGGTATCGCCGCCTATGCGCGCTTCACCGAACGGCACTATGGCGAGGCCATCGCGCTGGCGCGCGAGGCGATCCGCCACCGCGGCGATCTTACCGGCGCATACCGCGTGCTCGCCGTCTCCGCCGGCATGACCGGCGATGGCACGCTTGCGGAAATGGCACTCGGAGAGCTCCGCCGCACCCAGCCGGGCATCTCGCTGCACTGGATCGCGACGCAGCTGCCGTGGGCCAGTGAGCGAGATCGCGAACACTATCTGGAGGGATTCCGCCGCGCAGGCTTGCAGTGAGGCGTCTTACCCTCCCTGCAGGGCAAGCGCTAGGTTCGCTTCCGGCGTAAATGGACGACGACGTCGAGCCGCGCGATCTCGTGGCCGGGAAGCGCCTCGGGCATCTTGGTGAAGGCGAGGCCCTCGGCCACGTCGACCAGCACGTCCTCGCCTTCGAGATAGAAGTGCGGATGCAGGGACGTGTCGGTGTCGAAGAACGACTTGATGCCGTCGGCCGCGATCCGGCGCAAGAGGCCCGCTTCGGTGAACTGGTTCAGCGTGTTGTAGACGGTGGCGAGCGACAGGTATGCGTTCGCAGCCATCGCTTCTGCGTAGAGACTTTCTGCGGTGACGTGACGATGGCCGCCCAGGAACAGCAGTCGGCCCAGCGCCACGCGCTGGCGTGTCGGGCGCAAGCCGGCATTGCCGAGCAATTGCAGGCAGTGCTGCACGCCCGCATCCGGCGACGGCTCAAGACCGGCGATATCGGGTCCGCCGTCGTCATCCGCAGGGATAGTCGTGGCCTGAATGTCCATCCATCGTCTCACGGCTCAAGCAAACGGGATGCGCAGCCGCGTCCCGCTACTTGCCATTCGATCGCAAAAGCGGCGGGCCGGCTTTGATCCGGATCAAATTTGGCGTCGATCGCCTCTGACCTGGCGCAAGGCGGGCCGGCTCATTCCCGGCCAGAATGCGCGGGCATAGATGAGGTTCGCATGTCCAAGCCGGTTCCCGACAAGGCAGAGGTCGCACTCGAATATCCCGACAAATTCTATGTCGGCACCTTCGAGCATTCGTCCCGCTTCGAGGCGAAGCTCGACGGCAGCGGCATTGCGCTGGTGCTGCAACATCCTGGTGCGGCCGATGAACGCAAATCGGTGCATCTGCACATCAACTTCGGCCTGCTGGCCGGAATCCTGCGGGAGCTCGCCCGCAGCGTCGCCGCGCTGCCCAAGGACGACATCGCGCACCGCGAGCAGCTTGCAGAGGCGCTCGACGAATTGCGGCGGGCGCTCGGCGCAAAATGACGGGCTGATGCTTTTGGTCGCAGGCGCGGACTTGTGCACTGCCCCGGCATGCTCTCATCACTTCTGAAGGCCGCCTGATCCCTCGGAGCTGGCCGATCTGCCGTGCCGTCGCACAGGCGGAGAAACAGGACGAGCTGTACATTTTTTGTGCGAGCACTGTCGCGACTTTCATCTTGCCGCGCCGAACGGGACTGTGTGAGCCTCGATGGCGGATGGGGACTGGGATGGACCGACCGTCGCTTTGCGCGCGAGGGCGCGTGCGAAGCGTTTCCGGCTGGTCTCGCTTGAGAAAGATTACGACATGCCAAAACGAGTGTTGCTTGGTCTCCTCCTGGCTTGCGGCCTTGCGGCCCCTGCGCTGGCGCAAGAGCCGAAGACGGGGGGTGTGATCAATGCCGTGATTCAGCCCGAGCCGCCCGGCCTGATGCTTGCACAGGTCCAGAACGGCCCGACCCAGATGGTCTCGGGCAACATCTTCGAAGGCCTCTTGCGCTACAGCCCCAAGCTCGATCCCCTGCCGGAGCTCGCCGAGAGCTGGAGCGTCAGCGAGGACGCGAAGACCTACATCTTCAAGCTGAAGAAGGGCGTGACCTGGCACGACGGCAAGCCCTTCACCGCCGCCGACGTGCTGTTCTCGATCGAGATGCTGAAGCAGACCCATGCGCGCGCCCGCACCAATTTGGCGCAGGTCGACAAGGTCGAGACGCCGGACGATCATACGGTGGTCTTCACGCTGAAGCAGCCGTTCGGCCCGTTCCTCGGCATCTTCGAGGTCGGCTCGATGCCGATGGTGCCGAAGCATCTCTATGCAGGCACCGACTGGAAGACCAACCCCTACAACAACGCACCCATCGGCACCGGCCCATTCATGTTCAAGGAATGGCAGAAGGGCTCGTTCATCCGCCTGGTCAAGAATCCGAACTACCACGAAAAGGGCAAGCCCCATCTCGACGAGATCTACTGGCAGATCATCCCGGACGCCGCCGCGCGCTCGGTGGCTTACGAGACCGGCAAGGTCGACGTGCTGCCCGGCGGCTCGGTCGAGAATTTCGACGTGCCGCGGCTGTCCAAGCTGAAGGACACCTGCGTCACCGGCGCCGGCTGGGAATTCTTCTCGCCGCTGGCCTGGCTGTGGCTGAACAACCGCCAGGGTCCGCTCGCCGACAAGCGGGTGCGGCAGGCGATCATGTATGCGGTCGACCGCGACTTCGCCAAGGACGTGATCTGGAACGGGCTCGGCAAGGTCGCCACCGGCCCGTCGGCCTCGACCATCAAGTTCTATACCGATGACGTGAAGAAATACCCCTACGATCCGGCCAAGGCCAAGGCACTGCTGAAGGAAGCCGGCTACAAGGGCGAAAAGATCCGCCTGCTGCCGCTCGCCTATGGCGAGACCTGGCAGCGCTGGGGCGAAGCCGTCAAGCAGAACCTCCAGGATGTCGGCATGACCATCGAGACGATCGCCACCGACGTCGCCGGCGGCAACCAGAAGATCGCCGAGTGGGATTACGACATCGCCTTTACCTATCTCTACCAGTACGGCGACCCCGCGCTCGGAGTGGGACGCAACTACATCTCCAGCAACATCGCCAAGGGCCAGATGTTCAACAACGTCGAGGGTTACTCCAACCCGGATATCGACAAGCTGTTCGCCGAGGGCGCGGTTGCAACGCCGGATTCCAAGCGCAAGGAGATCTACGAGAAGGCGCAGAAGATCCTGGTCGAGGACGTGCCGGTTGCCTGGATGCTCGAGCTGCAATTTCCGACCATCATGCGCTGCAAGGTCAAGAACCTGATCACCACGGGGATCGGGGTCAATGACGGCTTCAAGGACGCATGGCTCGACAAGTGAAGCCTCTTACCTCTCCCTTGCGGGGAGAGGTCGAATGTGCGCATAGCGCACATTCGGGTGAGGGGGAGTCTCCACGAGTCCAACTGCTGATACGCTCGCGGGAAGTCCCCCTCACCCCAACCCTCTCCCCGCAAGCGGGGCGAGGGAGTCACTCCGTCTCCGTGGCGCCAGGTCACATCACCAATATGACTCACTAGATGCTCTCCTTCGTTGCTCAGCGCGTCCTGAAGGGCGTGATCGTCCTGCTCGCGATCGTGGTCCTCAACTTCTTCCTTATCCGCCTGGCGCCCGGCGATCCCGCGATCGTGATGGCGGGCGAGGCCGGGGCCAGCGATCAGGTCTTCGTCAAGCAGCTCCGGGAGAAGTTCGGGCTCGACAAGCCGCTGCCCGAGCAGCTCTTCATCTACGTCAAGGGCGTCGCCAGCCTCGACCTCGGCTTTTCCTTCCGCCAGCAGGCTCCGGTCGCAAAACTGATCGGCGAGCGGCTGCCGGCGACGCTGTTGTTGACGCTGACCGCCTTCGCGATCTCGCTCACGCTCGGCATCCTGTTCGGCACCTTCGCCGCGCGCTTTGCCGGAACCTTTTTCGACACCGCCATCACCGTATTCGCGCTGATCTTCTACGCCATGCCGATCTTCTGGGTGGCGCTGATGGGCATCCTCCTGTTCTCGGTCACGATGGATTGGCTGCCGAGCTTCGGTTACGAGACGGTCGGGGCCAACCTCACCGGCCTTGCCCATGCGGTCGACGTCGCAAAGCACCTGATCATGCCGGCGATGACGCTCGGCCTGTTCTTCATGGCGACCTACACCCGCATGACGCGCGCCTCGATGCTGGAAGTGAAACGCCTCGACTTCGTCAAGACCGCGCGCGCCAAGGGGCTCTCCGACGCCGTGATCCAGCGCCGCCACGTGCTGCGCAACGCGCTGCTGCCGGTGGTGACGCTCGCCGGCGTGCATTCCGGCACGCTGATCGGCGGCGCCGTCATCACCGAGACCGTGTTCGCCTGGCCCGGCATCGGGCGGCTGATGTACGACGCGCTGCTGCAGCGGGACTACAATCTGCTGCTCGGCGTGTTCGTGATCTGCTCCGCCATGGTCCTCACCTTCAACCTCATCACCGACCTCGTCTATCGCCTGGTCGATCCGCGGATCGAATACGCCGCATGAAACAGTTCTGGAAATCGATGCTGAAGAGCCCGAGCGGCGTCATCGGGCTCGTCATCCTCCTGGTTGCAATCTCTGTCGCGGTGTTCGGACCGATGCTGTTCCCGAACTCGCCCTGGCGCATGGTGCAGCGGCCGTTCCTGCCGCCGTTCACGCTCGGGGCCGTGCCGCTCGGCACCGACGCGCTCGGCCGCGACATCTTCGCCGGCATGATTTTCGGCGCCCGCGTCTCGCTGCTGGTCGGTCTCGTCTCCACGCTGGCGGCGCTGATCGTGGGCGTGCCGATCGGCGCCATGGCCGGTTATTTCGGCGGCAAGGTCGACGACGCCCTGATGCGCTTCACCGAGTTCTTCCAGACCATTCCGAGCTTCGCGCTCGCGATCGTGCTGGTCGCGATCCTGCAGCCCTCGATCTATTCGATCGTCGCCTCGATCGCGGTGGTGAGCTGGCCGCCGGTCGCTCGCCTCGTTCGCGGCGAGGTGCTGTCGCTGCGCACGCGCGAATATGTCCAGGCCGCCGTCGTCACCGGCCAGAGCAACAGCTGGATCATCCTGCGCGAGATCCTGCCCAACGCGTTGTCACCCGTGATCGTGCTGGCCTCGTTGATGGTGGCCACCGCGATCCTGCTTGAATCCTCGCTGTCCTTCCTCGGCCTCGGCGATCCCAATCTGATCTCCTGGGGCTACATGGTCGGCGCCGGCCGCACCGTGATCCGGCAGGCCTGGTGGATCACCGTGTTTCCCGGCATCGCCATCCTGATCTCGGTGCTCGGGCTGAACCTGATCGGCGAAGGCCTCAACGATGCGCTCAATCCGCGCCTGTCGCGGGAGGGCCGCTGACGATGACCGCCCCGCCCGCCGTCTCCATCAGGAACTTGCGGATCGCGCTGCCCAAGGGCGCCGAGCGCCCCTTCGCGGTCGACGGTGTCTCGCTCGATCTGCAGCCCGGCAAGATCGTCTGCGTCGTCGGCGAGTCCGGTTCCGGCAAGTCGATGTGCGCGCATGCGCTGATGGGCCTGTTGCCGGATACGGTCTCGGTCACCTCCGGTGAAATCCAGTTCGAGGGCCGGGACTTGCTCAAGCTCGCTGACGACGGCTGGCGCGATCTGCGCGGCCGTCGGCTGGCGATGATCTTCCAGGAGCCGATGACCGCGCTCAATCCGTTGATGCGGATCGGCGACCAGATGGCGGAGATGTTCGAGGCGCACGGCCTGCTCACGCCGAAGGAGCGGCGGGCCAAGGCGCTGGCGCTGGCAAGCGAAGTCGGCCTGCCCGACCCTGAGCGTATCGTGCGCGCCTATCCGCACCAGCTCTCCGGCGGCCAGCGCCAGCGCGCCATGATCGCGATGGCGCTCGCGCTCGAGCCCGCGGTGCTGGTCGCGGACGAGCCGACCACCGCGCTCGACGTCACCACGCAGGCCCAGATCCTGAAGCTGATCCGCAACCTCCAGCGGAGCCGCAACATGGCGGTGATGTTCATCACCCATGATTTCGGCGTGGTCGCCGACATCGCCGACCAGGTCGTGGTGCTCCGCCACGGCAAGGTCGTGGAGGAAGGTCCGGCCGCGGCCATCTTCAACGAGCCGCAGCACGACTACACCAAGGCATTGCTTGCCGCCGTGCCCTCGATGGATCCGCCGCCGCGAGAGCCATTGGACGATCGGGCCAAGGCCGTCGAGGTGATCGGGCTGGACAAGACCTACGTCACGTCGGGCGGCTGGTTCCGCCAGGCCCGCCGCGTCGATGCGGCGCGCGCGGTCAACTTCAACATCCTCAAGGGCGAGACGCTCGGCCTCGTCGGTGAATCCGGCTCGGGCAAGTCGTCGGTAGCGCGCCTGGTGATGCGACTGATCGAAGCCGACCGCGGCACGGTGCGGATCGGCGAGACCGACCTGACCTCGCTTTCCGGCAAGGCGCTGCGCGGCGAGCGCCATCGCATCCAGATGATCTTCCAGGATCCGTTCGCCTCGCTCAATCCGCGCCGCAAAATCGGCCACATCATCGCCGACGGGCCGATCGCAGCCGGGACCGATCCGAAGGTGGCGTTCGACCGCGCCCGCGATCTCCTCAAGATGGTGGGCCTGGACGCCGGCGCGCTCGAGCGCTATCCGCATGAATTCTCGGGCGGCCAGCGCCAGCGCATCGGCATCGCCCGCGCGCTTGCGCTCGAGCCGGAGATCATCGTCGCGGACGAGGCCGTCTCCGCGCTCGACGTCTCGGTGCAGGCGCAGGTGTTGAAGCTGCTGGAAGATCTCAAGGCGCGCCTTGGCTTGTCGATGCTGTTCATCACCCACGATCTGCGCGTCGCGGCCCAGATCTGCGACCGTATCGCGGTGATGCAGCGCGGCGCCATCGTCGAGCTGAAGCCGACGGCGCAACTCTTCGCCGCGCCCGAGCACGCCTATACGCGCGAATTGCTCGCAGCCGTGCCCGGACGGAAGGAGCACGCGCCGGCGGCCTGAGGCGGCTCGTCCTCGTTCATTGATTTCCGTGATGGTTCCAAAAACTTGCACGCCGAGCGAGGCGAAACATATTCGATTCAGCGGCATTTGCTTTCGTGAGATCATCCTTGCTCATGTCGGCAAGGGGTGAGTTGACGCCATAGTCGCTCGTCGCGGCTGGCGCCGTACAACGAACGTGGTGTGATGGGCAGCTCAACAACCCAGCAAGCAAGACGCACCGGGATGCTGGGAACTGCGCAGCCTGGTCACGCGCTTTTTATCCGGTCGTGACCGGACCGGCCGCTTCAAAGCTTAAGGGCATGACCATAGATGACGTTTGAATGATCGACGTCATCTCATGACGGACTCACACTGATATTCGGAGCCAACATGGGCGAAGTTATTCGATTTGTCTCGAAGTCCGAGCGCGAGCGAACGCGTCTCATCCAGGAAGCGCGGGCGATCTACGACAGCATCTTCCCGCCGGTCGATCCGACGGACGAGGGCCAGGGAAAGCCGGCGATCCGTCGCCCGTTCATCGGCCGCGACGGAGGTAACGTATCGTGATCAAGATCATCGCCGTGCTTTGCAGCCTCGCCTCTCCCTCCAATTGTCACGAGCAGATCGTCACCACGTCGGACTTTGCGCAAATTTCGGTGCAGGCCTGCCTGATGGGCGCGCCGCAGCTTGCCGAATGGATGAACCAGCATCCGGCCGAGCGCCTGGCGGCCTGGCGCTGCGTGATCGGAGACCAGGGGCGCCGGGGAATCTAGCGAGGCGGATTCTCCTCCGACAAATCGAGGCGACCCACAAATCACGGAGTGACGCCAGTCCATTGCCGGTCTACCCTCCCTGTTCGAAAATGAGGGGGAAGCCGGATGGAGGTCGCCAGCCTCGTTCTTCCCGTATTCGCGATCATCGTCACCGGCTGTCTCGCCGGCGAGCTCGGCTATCTCTCGCGGGCGCTGGCCGATGCCCTGGTGCATTTCGCCTACAACGTGGCGATGCCGGCGCTGTTGATTGTCACGATCGCCCAGGAGCCGGCGCGCAATCTCCTGGAATGGCGTTTTCTGCTCGCCTTCGGCGGCGGCTCGCTGATCTGCTTCGCGCTCGTGTTCGTGCCGGTCCGCGCAGGCGGCAAACACGACCTCGCCAGCAGCACCATTCACGGGATGGCGGCGGCGATGACCAACACCGGGTTCGTCGCGCTGCCGATCCTGCATGCGATCTACGGCCAACCCGCCGTCCTGCCCGCGGCCGTCGCGACGGTGTTCGTGGCCGCGGTGATGTTTCCGATCACGGTGATCCTGCTGGAAAAGCGCGATGCACGCGGGGCCTCCGTGCGCTCTATGGGACTGGCAAAGCAGATCCTGCTCAATCCCATGGTGCTGTCGACGTTCATCGGCCTCACCTGGGCGGTGACGGGATTGCCGATTCCGGCACCGGTCGCGGCCTATCTCAACATGATCGCTGCCGCGCTCACGCCGTGCGCGCTGTTCGCCATCGGGCTCGGCCTGTCCATCGAGGGCTTGCGGTCCAACCTGAAAGCGTCGTTTGCGCTCGCCGCGGTGAAACTGGTGGTCATGCCGCTCATCGTCTACGGGCTTTGCGTCGTGATCGGCCTCACCCCTCTCTACACGGTTGCGGCAGTCATCTGCGCGGCCGTGCCGACGGCGAAAACCGTCTACGTCCTCGCACATGAACACAAGGTCGAGGAGAAGCTGGTTGCGGCCACGGTCTCGATCACGACGATGCTGTCGGTCGCGACATTGCTCATCGCGCTTTATCTGCTCTCGGGATCGGCGAGCGGCATGCGTTGATCCGCCAGTGGCCTCCACCTTGCCGGAGCCCTCTATCTCGTGGTGTTGCTCCAGGTGGGAGCCGAGTTGGTCACGCCGACCGAGGGCCAATTGTATGATCCGATCGACGGCGCGGTGACAGTGCCAACCGTCTGTCCCGACGATCCGTAGGCCGCCCTCGGTTGCGCGGCCGGCGCTCCGGCTCCGCCATAGGTCGGAGCCACCACACCAGTGCTGTATTGCCGGCTGGACCGGACCTTTTTCGCCTCAGCTGCGAATGGTGCGGCAAGCAGTCCCGTCGTGATCAGCGCGGAAATGGCGAGTCTGATGGTTTTCATGGCTGATCCCTTCACCCGTTGCGCGCCCCGATATGCCAAGTGTTCATGCATCGGCAAATTTCCATGGGTTCTCCCTTCATAACTCCGTGTGCGGACGAAGGTGCCGGAGCGCGGCGGACTCACACCGTCTTCGGATGGACCCGAATCAGCGCTAGTGCATTGCTTTCAGTGACTTCCCTGGACGCAAGCATGACCGGCGCCGAACTGAAGCAGCTTCGCAACGACCTCTCCGATGCCCTCGAGCGCAAGCTCAGCGCGGCCGACATGGCCAAGCTTTGCGGACTGCCGGAAAGAGGCGGCGCCGACACCATCCGGCGCTGGGAGGTCAGCGGCCCGACGCCGGAGGGGACCAGGATACTGCGCGTGCTCGCGATGGCGAGCGAGCGCTATCCGATCCTGGAGAAGTTCGACATCTTCGATCGACACGACGTGCGTGAGGAAGACAGGCCGGCAAAGCGCGCCGCCTTTCGCGCGCAGATGCGCGATGAGGCACGGCGGCGTCTTGGTTAACGCAAGGCGCGCGCAAGTTACCGACCGAGTGCGCCGTTAAGCCTTCCTTCACCACTTCTTAAGTTGCCATTAAGCACGAAAATCATTTACGGCCCAACAAGTTACGTTGGCCGTCGCTGTGCCACGGATGTGACAGCATTTTCGTCAAAAGCGAGCTATCTGCAAAACCAATGCGGCGCAGAAAACGCGCCTGCCGGGGACCTTACGTGTTGGAGTTCAAGACGATGAAGAAGATTCTGTTTGCGACCGTGGCGCTGCTCGTGTTGGGCGCGGCTGCGCCGGCCGTCGGTGCCGATCTCGGCAACCGCAATTATTACAAGACGCCCGCACCGGCCTACGCCGCGCCGATCTACAATTGGACGGGCTTCTATCTCGGCGCCCATGTCGGCGGCGCGTTCTCCAGCGACAACAATTTCAATGGCCTTTCCACCGGCAACAACGGCAACGGCCGCTTCCTCGGCGGCGTGCAGGTCGGTGCGGACTGGCAGTTCCACCCGAACTTCGTGGTCGGCGTCGAAGGCCAGTATTCCTGGCTCTCCGGCAGCGTCGGCGCCGTGTTCCCGGGCGGCATCGCCTACACCAACGACCAGCGCGGCCTCGGCTCGATCACGGGCCGCGTCGGCTACACCTGGGGTCCCGGCCTGGTCTATGTGAAGGGCGGCTACGCCTATTCGGACAACAACGAGAGGGTCACCGTCGGCGGCGTGCCGGCCGCCTTCGTCATCACCGGCGATCACCGCAACGGCTACACCGTCGGCGCCGGCCTCGAATACATGTTCGCCCCGAACTGGTCGGCCAAGGCCGAGTACCAGTACTACAATTTCGGCGACGCCAGCTTCACCGCCGGTCCGCTCGCCGGCACCGGCGCCTTCACCACCGACGACCATACCTTCAAGGCGGGCGTCAACTACCGCTTCAACTGGGCGAGCCCGGCCATGGCGCGCTACTGATCGGTTACCAGGACCTTATCAAGATGAAGGGGCCGGCCTCGTTGCCGGCCCCTCTTTTTTCGCTCTGCGGAACAACGTCAACCGATTGGGCTCATTGCGATTCCTTAACCGGTGCTGCCGATACTGCAGCCACAAATAGAAGAACATTGGGGGAATTTTCGATGCCGATCCGTTTGGGCCTTGGCCGCTTCCTTGGCAGTTTCCGTCCGCGTTTCAAAATGCCCAAATGGGGCGTGCGCGGCAGCCTGTTCGCGGCGTTTGCCGTCATCGCGGGCATGGGCCTCGTGATCGCGGCCGGCGCCGGCCTTGCGCTGCAGAATCTCGGCGGACGCATGACTGAACTGAGCGGACGGGACATTCCGCGCCTTTCCGCCAGCCTGCAATTGTCGGCGCTGAGTGCGAGCCTCGCGGCGCAGGGACCGGCCCTGCTTGCGGCGCAGAGCGAGGACGCCTTGACCGAACGTACCAAGAAGCTCAGGGAATTACAGGAGCAGACGCAGCAGAAGCTCAACGAGATCATCGATCTCGGCGGCGACAAGAGCGTCGTCTCCGGGCTCAGCGAGACGATGAAGAGCATCAACGAGGCGGCTCAGAGCCTGACGAAAGCCGCCCGCGAACGGCTCGACATCGCGGCGCTGCACGACAAGCAATATGACGCGCTTCGCGCCGCGCAGGGCGCGTTCGTCGGCGCAGCGAGTCCGGCGATGCTGGACGCGCAGACCCGCGTCAATGCCATTCTCGGTTCAGCCGACCTGTCAGCCGCAGACGCGACCGACGCCGCGCAGACCGTCGGTCAGCTCGGCAACGTCGTCGCCAGCGGTAATCTCGCCGCCGCCAACATGAGCGCGGCGCTGTCGGCGAACACCAGCGACAAGCTCGATGACATCCAGAAGGAATTCAAGACGGCGCAGGGGCGCCTGCGGTCGAACCTCGATCTGTTGCCGGACAACCAGGGCAACAAGATGCTGCGCGACACCGCGGAAAAGCTGCTCGCGCTCGGCACCGGCAAGACCGGCGTGTTCAATCTGCGCGAGAAAGAGCTCGACTCCATCGACTACGGCCAGACCATCCTGGACGAGACCCGCAAGCTCAATGTCGGGCTCGGCATCAGCGTGCAGCAGCTCGTCGACGGCGTGCAGAAAGAGACCAACACCTCGACCTTCCAGGCGCGGCAGGAGATTTCGCTCGCGACGTCGGTCATGCTGGGCTTGGGCGCGCTGATGCTGGTCGGCTCGGCGCTGTTCGTCTGGCTCTATGTCGGCCGCAACATCCTGCGCCGGATCGGCGCCTTGCATCAGTCGATGCAGTTGCTCGCGAACGGCGATCTCGAAACCGAGATCTACCGCTCGAAGAACCACAACGACGAAATCTCCGTCATGGCGAACACGCTGCAGGTGTTCCGGGAGAGCATGATCGAGACCCGCGCGCTGACCAGCGAGCAGGACAAGGACCGTATCGCCAAGGCCGAGCGCGCCGCGCGCATGGAGGCGAAGATCGCCCAGTTCGAAAGCACGGTGCGCTCCGCGCTCGACAATCTGGCCCAATCGGCCAATTCGATGCAATCGACCGCGCAGAGCATGTCGAACACCGCCGACCAGTCCAACGCGCTGGTCAACGCGGTCGCCTCCGCCGCGGAGGAGACGTCGGTCAACGTGCAGACCGTCTCGGCCGGCACCGAGCAGCTGTCCTCCTCGATCCAGGAGATCAGCCGTCAGGTCGTGACCTCCGCCGAGATCGCCAAAAAGGCGGTCGACGAAGCGGGAGCGACCGACGCCACGGTGCAGAGCCTTGCCGACAGCGCGAGCCGCATCAGCGTCGTCGTCGACCTGATCCAGACCATCGCCTCGCAGACCAATCTGCTCGCGCTCAACGCCACCATCGAGGCGGCACGTGCCGGCGAGGCCGGCCGCGGCTTCGCGGTGGTTGCCTCCGAGGTGAAGAGCCTGGCGAGCCAGACCGCCAAGGCGACCGACGAGATCCGCACCCAGATCGCCAGCATGCAGTCAGTCACGACCTCCGCGGTCGGCGCCATCCAGGGCATCGGCCGGATCATCGGCGAGATCAACGACGTCACCACCACGATCGCAGCAGCGGTCGAGGAGCAGGGCGCCGCGACGCGCGAAATCGCCCGCAACATCCAGCATGCCGCCGGCGGCACCAGCGAGGTCTCCAGCAACATCGTCGGCGTCTCCACCGCGTCCGCCGAAGCCGGCGCTGCGGCCACCGAGGTGCTGGGCGCCTCGGACGCGCTGCGCCGCGAGGCCGATATGCTGCGCGGGGAGATCGACGCCTTCCTCAACGACATGCGGGCGGCGTAAGGCCCTGTCCTGTAGCCTGGATGGAGCGTAGCGCAATCCGGGCTACGGAAAACTGCCTCGGTATGACCGCCATGCTGTCGCCGCCCAGCATCCTTTTTCGGCTGGCGCCCCGCGCGCGCTGGGTTTAAGCCGATAGCATGAGCTCGAAAACCGACACCCCGCAGTCCTCGGCCGAGGCCCTGCGCTACCCCTGGGAACAGCATCCCGGCCCCGAACAGGTGGTCGAGGTGCGGCCCGGCGTGTTGTGGGCGCGGCTGAAGCTGCCGTTCCGCCTCAACCACGTGAACATCTACCTGCTCGCCGATGGCGACGGCTATGCGATGATCGATGCCGGCTTCGGCAACGAGGAGACGATCGAGGCCTGGACGAAGCTGTTCGACGGACCGCTGAAAGGCGTCAACATCACGCGCCTGATCGTCACCCACTCCCACCCGGATCATGTCGGTCTCGCCGGTTGGATCGTCGAGCGGTTCGGCTGCCCGCTGGTGATGTCGCAGGTCGAATATCTGCAATCGGTCTATCACCAGAACCGCGGCACCGAGGAGCGGCGCGAGGCGCAGCGGCTGTTCTTCCGCCGCCATGGCATGGACGAGTCGCTCACCGAAAAGCTGCTCGGCCGCGGCCAGGACTATCTGAAGCGCGTCTCGGTGCTGCCGCCGTCCTACCGCCGCATCTCGCATGGCGACGACGTCGTGATCGGCACGCGCCGCTTCAAGGTCATCACCGGCGGCGGCCACGCCCTCGACCAGGTGATGCTGTATTGCGCCGACGACAAGCTGTTCCTCTCCGCCGACCAGGTGCTGAGCAAGATCTCGCCGAATGTCAGCGTCTGGGCGGTCGAGCCCGACCAGAATTCGCTCGGCGAATATCTGGCCTCGCTCGCCAGCCTCACCACGACGCTGCCCTATGACGTGCTGGTGCTGCCTGGCCATGGCGTGCCGTTCTACGGATTGAAGACCCGCATCAAGCAGCTCGCCGACCACCATGAAGAGCGCTGCCGATTGATCGCGGAAGCCTGCCGTGAGGTGCCGCAAACCTCGCGCGCTCTGGTGCCCGTGGTGTTCAACAAGCACGTGCTGGACGAGCACCAGATGGGCTTTGCCGCCGGCGAGCTCGTCGCCCACGTCAACTACATGATCGTCGAGGGCCGCCTCACGCCCGAGATGCAGGACGGCGTGCTGCAGTTTCGGACGACGTGAGTTATTCGCCTCTCCCCGCCTGCGGGGAGAGGCCGACACGCGAAGCGTGGCGGGTGAGGGGAGTCTCCGCGAGTCCAACTCTCACCATCATTGCCGAAACAGCCCCTCACCCCAACCCTCTCCCCGTAAGAACGGGGCGAGGGAGCAGACCTCCGGCGCGGCTGGCGCCTCACTTCATATTCGCGATCGCGTGCAGCGCCGCGATGTAGCCGAACGGCCCGAGCCCGCAGATCACGCCGGTCGCCACGAACGAGATCTTGGAATGCCGGTGATATTCGTCACGGGCGTGGATGTTGGAGATGTGCACCTCCAGCACCGGGCCCTCGAACGTCTTGATCGCGTCCATGATCGAGACCGAGGTGAAGGAGAGGCCGGCCGGATTGATGACGATGGCCTCGGCGTCCTGCCGCGCCGACTGGATCAGATCAACCAGCACGCCCTCGTGGTTGGACTGGTGGAAGGCGAGCTTGAGGCCGAGCCTGGCGGCTGCGTCCTCGCAGCTCGCGTTGACCTCCGCCAGCGTCGTCGTGCCGTAGATGTGCGGCTCGCGGATGCCGAGCATGTTGAGGTTGGGACCGTTGAGGATCATCACGCGCTTCATGGAAGGGTCCTTTCGAGAGCTTGGTTGAGCAAGGAAAGCGCGCGCCGGGCCGCGACGGAAGACCATAGGCTGGGTCGCCCCGGCAGATGGTGCAGAGCAGCATTATATGTCGCGCAGGATTGATCGGGATCAAACTGAGACGCGCCGGATAGGGCATTTTGCCCAAATGCCCCACAGATCCAAATGTGGGATAGCGCATAGACATTGGAGCTGGAAAAGCTCTAAGTAGACCCGTCCCCTTGGTCAGGTTCCGTTGCAGGTTTGCCGATGGATTACGCCCAATTCTTCGATTCCGCCCTCGATCGTCTCCACACCGAGCGGCGTTATCGCGTGTTCGCCGACCTCGAACGCACGGCCGGCCGGTTCCCGCATGCGGTCTGGCACTCGCCCAAGGGCAAGCGCGACGTCGTGATCTGGTGCTCCAACGACTATCTCGGCATGGGCCAGCATCCGAAGGTGGTCGGCGCCATGGTCGAGACTGCCACGCGCGTCGGCACCGGCGCCGGCGGCACCCGCAACATCGCCGGCACGCATCATCCGCTGGTGCAGCTCGAAGCCGAGCTCGCCGATCTCCACGGCAAGGAAGCCGCGCTGCTGTTCACCTCGGGCTATGTCTCGAACCAGACCGGCATCCCGACCATCGCAAAGCTCATTCCGAACTGCCTGATCCTGTCGGACGAGCTCAACCACAATTCGATGATCGAGGGCATCCGCCAGTCCGGCTGCGAGCGGATCGTGTTCCGCCACAACGACGTTGCGCATCTCGAAGAGCTGTTGAAAGCGGCCGGTCCCGATCGGCCGAAGCTGATCGTCTGCGAGAGTCTCTATTCCATGGACGGCGATGTCGCGCCGCTCGCCAGGATCTGCGATCTCGCCGAGAAATATGGCGCGATGACCTATGTCGACGAAGTCCACGCCGTCGGCATGTACGGCCCGCGCGGCGGCGGCATCGCCGAGCGCGACGGCGTGATGCATCGCATCGACATTCTCGAGGGCACGCTGGCCAAAGCGTTCGGCTGTCTCGGCGGCTACATCGCCGCCAACGGCCAGATCATCGACGCCGTGCGCTCCTATGCGCCGGGCTTCATCTTCACCACCGCGCTGCCGCCGGCGGTCTGCTCGGCCGCGACCGCCGCGATCAGGCACCTGAAGACGTCGAGCTGGGAGCGCGAGCGCCACCAGGACCGTGCCGCCCGGGTCAAGGCGATCCTCAATGCCGCCGGCCTGCCGGTGATGTCGAGCGACACACACATCGTACCGCTGTTCGTCGGCGATCCCGAGAAGTGCAAGCAGGCTTCCGACCTGCTGCTCGAACAGCACGGGATCTACATCCAGCCGATCAACTATCCGACCGTCGCCAAGGGCACCGAGCGCCTGCGCATCACGCCCTCGCCCTATCACGACGACGGCCTGATCGATCAGCTCGCCGAAGCGCTGCTGCAAGTGTGGGACCGCCTCGGCCTGCCGCTGCGCGCGAAGTCGCTGGCCGCGGAATAGGCCTCTTTTACCCTCCCCTGGAGGGTAAGAGCGGGCGGACAGCTCGCCCCACCGCTTAACGACGCCGGCAGTTCCTACCGCCGCACGGCATTTCGCTGTCGCTTGCGTCCGCTCAACGCGCTAGGTTTGCAAGGAAAATGAGCTCGGGCGCCGCCGGCGCCCAGGGAGAGAGCCCCCGACCCATGCTGCACGATTGGGGCGTGATCGCCGCCGCCTTCGGCTATATCGGCTTCCTGTTCCTGGTGGCGAGCCACGGCGACCGCCGCTCGCCGGCCGGTCGCGGCCGCGCCTCCGGGCTGATCTATCCGCTGTCGCTGGCGATCTACTGCACGTCCTGGACCTTCTTCGGGTCGGTCGGCTTCGCGACCCGCACCTCGACCGATTTCCTCGCGATCTATGTCGGCCCGATCCTGATGATCGGGTTGGGGGCCGGGGTGCTCCGACGCGTGATCCAGCTGGCGAAAGCCCACAACATCACCTCTATCGCCGACTTCATCGGGGCCCGCTACGGCAAGAGCCAAGCGGTGGCGGCGACCGTCGCCGCAATCGCGATCATCGGCTCGGTGCCCTATATCGCGCTCCAGCTCAAGGCGGTGGCTTCCTCGCTGGGCACAATCCTGAGCGAAGACCAGGCCTTCTCGCACATCCCGATCCTCGGCGACATGGCGCTGATGGTGACGCTGACGATGGCGGCCTTCGCTGTGCTGTTCGGCACGCGACAGACCGACGCGACCGAGCACCAGCACGGCCTGATGCTGGCGATCGCGACCGAGTCCATCATCAAGCTGGTCGCCTTCCTCGCCGCCGGCATCTTCGTCACCTTCTGGATGTTCTCGCCGCATGAATTGATCGAGCGCGCGATGAGGACGCCGGAAGCGGTGCGCGCCATCAATTATTCGCCGTCGATCGGCAACTTCCTGACCATGACATTGCTGTCGCTGTGCGCGATCATGCTGCTGCCGCGCCAGTTTCACGTCAGCGTGGTGGAGAATTCCTCGGATGCCGAGGTCGGCCGCGCGCGCTGGCTGTTTCCGCTCTACCTCGTCGCCATCAACCTGTTCGTGATCCCGATCGCGCTCGCCGGCCTCGTGACCTTCCCGTTCGGCACGGCCGACCCTGATATGTACGTGCTGGCCCTGCCGATCGAGAGCGGCGCGAACCTGCTCAGCGTCGCCGTCTTCGTCGGCGGGCTTTCGGCGGCAACCGCCATGGTGATCGTCGAATGCGTCGCGCTCTCCATCATGGTCTCGAACGACCTCGTGGTGCCGCTGGTGCTGAAACGTCGGCCGGAGGGGCGCGCCGGCGGGGCCGATTTCAGCAACTTCCTGCTGCGCTCGCGCCGGCTCGCGATCTTCGCCATCATGGTGATGGCCTATTTCTACTATCGCGCGCTCGGCAGCACCCAGCTCGCGGCGATCGGCCTGCTCTCCTTTGCCGCCATCGCCCAGCTCGCCCCGAGCTTCTTCGGCGGCCTGCTCTGGCGGCGCGCGACCGCGCGCGGGGCGATCGGCGGCATGCTGGTCGGGTTTGCGGTGTGGCTCTACACGCTGTTCATGCCGAGCTTCATGGATTCCTCGACGTCAGGCATCCTGCTGCTGCAGCACGGCCCGTTCGGCATCGAGGCGCTGCGGCCGCAGGCACTGTTCGGCGCCGACCTGCCGCCCCTGATGCACGGCGTGATCTGGTCGCTGTCCCTCAACATCCTGACCTATGTGCTGCTGTCGCTGGCACGCCGGCCATCCTCCATCGAGCTGCTGCAAGCCGATCTGTTCGTGCCCAATACGCTCGCACCGATCTCCCCGAGCTTCCGCCGCTGGCGCAGCACCGTCACCGTGCAGGACATCCAGACCACGGTGGCGCAATATCTCGGGCCCGACCGCGCGCGACATTCCTTCGAGGCCTTCTCGGCGCGGCGCAACGTGCGGCTGGAGCCCGGTGCGCCCGCCGATTTCGAGCTGCTGCAGCACGCCGAGCATCTGATTGCCTCCTCGATCGGCGCGGCCTCCTCCCGCCTCGTGATGTCGCTGCTGCTGCGCAAGCGGACGGTCTCCGCCAAGGCCGCGCTGAAGCTGCTCGACGATTCGCACGCCGCGCTGCATTTCAACCGCGAGATCCTGCAGACCGCGCTCAACCATGTGCGCCAGGGCATCGCCGTGTTCGACGCCGATCTGCAACTGATCTGCTCCAACCGGCAGTTCGGCGACCTCCTCAATGTGCCGCTGCATCTGATCCAGTTCGGCACGCCCTTGCGCGAGATCCTGGAGTTCATCGGCCTCGGCGATCCGAACGATCCGCTCGAGCGCAAGGCCCTGCTGGAACGGCGCCTTGCGGCCTACACCACCGACAGCGAGCCTTATCTCGAGCGGCTGCCGGAACGCCACATGGTGATCGAAGTGCTCACCAACCGCATGCCCGGCGGGGGCTTCGTCATCACTTTCACCGACGTCACGCCGAGCTTCGAAGCCGCCGAAGCGCTGGAGCGCGCCAATGCGACGCTGGAAAAGCGCGTGCGCGACCGCACCGAGGAGCTGACGCGGCTGAACTCCGAGCTGGCCATCGCCAAGAGCGCGGCGGAGGACGCCAGCATCTCCAAGACGCGTTTCCTCGCCGCCGCCAGCCACGACATCCTGCAGCCGCTGAACGCGGCGCGGCTCTACGTCACCAGCCTCGTCGAGCGCCAGCACAATGGCGAGGAGACGCGGCTGGTCGAGAACATCGACGAATCCTTGCAGGCGATCGAGGAAATCCTCGGCGCGCTGCTCGACATTTCCAGGCTCGACGCTGGCGCGATGGCGACCTCGATCTCGAGCTTCAAGATGGCCGATCTGATGCGGTCGCTGGAAATCGAGTTCGCGCCGATCGCGCGCGCCAAGGGCCTGGAGCTCGCCTTCGTGCCCTGCTCGTTGCCGGTCGAGTCGGACCGGCTCCTGCTGCGGCGCCTGCTCCAGAACCTGATCTCGAACGCGATCAAGTATACCCCGCGCGGCCGCGTGCTGGTCGGCTGCCGCCGCCGCGGCGCCTCGCTCAAGATCTGCGTCTACGACACCGGCGTCGGTATCCCCGCGGTCAAGCGAGGCGAGATCTTCAAGGAATTCCATCGCCTGGAGCAGGGGGCGCGGATCGCGCGCGGTCTGGGCCTCGGCCTCTCGATCGTGGAACGCCTGGCCCGCGTGCTCAAGCACGGCATCGCCATCGACGGCAATCGAAGCGGCGGCTCGGTCTTCTCGGTGACGGTGCCGACGGCGAAGGCGGTCACCCACACCGCGGCCGTGACCAGCGCGACGCCGCTGGCGCGCACACCGATCTCGGGCGCGCTGATCGTCTGCATCGAGAACGATGCGGCGATCCTCGACGGCATGCGCACGCTGCTCAAGGCTTGGGACGCCGAGGTGATCGCGGTCGCCGATCCCGAAGGCGCGATCGCTGCGATCGAAACCGCCGGCCGCCGCGTCACCGGCCTTCTGGTCGATTATCACCTCGATCGCGGCAACGGCATCGCCGCCATCCGCGAGATCCGCCGCCGTTTCGGCGATGGCATCCCTGCGATCCTGATCACCGCCGATCGCAGTCCCGCCGTGCAGGTCGCCGCGCGTGACGAGAAGATCGCGGTGCTCAACAAGCCGGTGAAGCCGGCTTCGCTGCGTGCCCTGCTGGGCCAGTGGCGCACGCAACAAATGGTGGCGGCGGAGTGAGGCCCCCGGGGTCAATAGTCAGTCGATACGCTGAGCGCTCGCCACCTCTCCAGCTCTTCGAGGCGGAGCTTATCGATCGCAGCGATGGCGTCGACGGCATCGCTTCCGAGCGCAATGCGCAGAGGCGGGCGCTCCATATCGGCAAGCTTCAGAACCACGGCCGCGGCTTTGGCTGGATCGCCGGGCTGCCGGCCGTCGTAATCGCGCTGCATCCTGACGGCAGCGCCGACGAGCGCATCGTATTCCGGGCGTCCTTCGCCGGTCCCATGTGCGGCTCGCGCAAAGCCGGTGCGAAAGCCGCCGGGCTCGACGATCGTGACGTTCACGCCGATCAGCGCCATCTCGCGCGCCAGCGATTCCGAAAAGCCCTCGATACCCCATTTCGCGGCCGAATAGGCGGCGCGGGCTGGGGCGCCGATCCGGCCGCCTACGGACGAGACTTGCACGATGTGGCCACGGCGCTGCCGGCGCAGCACCGGAATCGCCGCCTTGGTGACGATAATGGTGCCTATCAAATTGGCCTCGATCTGCCGCCGGAACGAGTCCAGGCCAGTATCCTCGACCGATCCGAGGTCGCCGTAGCCGGCATTGTTGACGACCACGTCGAGTCCGCCGAACGTCTCCGCAGCAAGCGCGATGGCTGCCGGCGCGGCAGCTTCATCCGTGACGTCGAGCGTTGCAAGGCACAGTCTTTCAGCGAAACGTTCCCGCAACGGTTCAAGCGGTTGGAGCGTCCGCGCAGTGGCAACCACCTGGTCGCCCGCGGCGAGTGCCGCTTCCGTGATGGCACGGCCAAGCCCGCGAGAGCTGCCGCTGATGAACCAAGTCTTCAAGCCAGTCACCGTATGTCTCAAGGCGCAAGCCGCGTGAAGACATAGTCGCGGCTCTTGGCGCGGGCTTCGTGGCAGGCGAAGCAGGTGCGGTGCTGCGCCTCGTCCACCGGCTTGCCGTTGATGAAGCGGCCAAAGCCCCAGCCGCCGGTAGCCGCGTATTTCCTGGAATCCTTCACCATCACCTGGACCGTGGTGGCGGCGCCGGGAATCGTCGCGGACGCAAACTCGGGTGACTGTTTCCGCTTCCAGGCGCGCTTGACCAGGATGGTGCCGTCCGGGAACGGCAGTTTTCCGGCCTGATAGGCATCGATGGCGGTCTGGTTGCCGACAACAGCGCGCAGCTCGTCGAGCGGCGCGGCCTCTTCGGCCGGCGCGATCAGCTCCCACCGCTTATAGCCGGCTGGAATTGTGACGCCGAAGATCGGCGAGGCGTCCGCCGCGCTCTGTTCCGCTGGCCCTTCCGCGAAGGCGATCGTGACGAGGTAGGGCATGCAGGTCAGGAGCACGACGAGGACGACCACGGTCAGCGCGATCATCGTGGTGTAGAGAGATTTCTTCTTTTCGGGTTCGGCTATCGTCATGATGTTTCATCGGGCTCGATCAATGAGGCTGGACGGAGGTGCCGACGAATGCCTAGGCGCCGTCGGCGTCGATGACGGCCTTGGCGAAGGCTTGTGGCGCTTCCTGCGGCAGATTGTGGCCGACGCCGCCGGTGATCAGGCGAAACTCGTATCGGCCTGAGAACTTCTTGGCATAGGCGCTCGGCTCGGGATGGGGCGCGCCGTTGGCATCGCCCTCCATCGTGATCGTCGGCACCTCGATCTGCGGAGCTGCGGCCAGCTTCTTTTCGAGAGGCTCGTATTTCGCCTCGCCCTGGGCAAGCCCGAGCCGCCAGCGGTAATTGTGGATCGTGATCGCGACGTGATCCTTGTTGTCGAGCGCCGCCGCGCTCCTGTTGAAGGTGGCGTCGTCGAACTTCCACTGCGGCGAGGCCAGCTTCCAGATCAGCTTGGCGAAATCGTGCGTGTACTTCTCGTATCCGGCCCGGCCGCGTTCGGTCGCGAAGTAGAACTGGTACCACCATTGCAGCTCCGCCTGCGGCGGCAACGGCGCGTTGCCGGCAGCCTGGCTCGAGATCAGATAGCCGCTGACCGCTACCAACGCGCGACAACGGTCCGGCCACAGCGCGGCGATGATGTCGGCGGTGCGTGCACCCCAGTCGAAGCCGGCGACGACGGCTTTCTTGATCTCGAGCTTGTCCATCAGCGCGATGATGTCCGCGGCCATGGCCACAGGCTCGCCGTTGCGCGGCGTCTCGCTGGAGAGGAAGTGCGTCGTGCCGTAGCCACGCAGGTATGGGATGATCACGCGATAGCCGGCCTTGGCCAGGAGCGGCGCGACCTCGACGAAGGCGTGAATGTCGTAGGGCCAGCCATGCAGCAGGATCGCCACCGGACCGTTCGAGGGACCCGCCTCGGCATAGCCGACGTTGAGAACGCCGGCATCGATCTGCTTGATCGCGCCGAAGGACGCATTCGATGCTTGGGATCGCTGCGGTTCGGTCTCGGCACGAGCGAACGCGATCACGCCGATGCCGGCGGCGGCGGCTCCGGTGGCGATGCCGAGAAACTGGCGGCGGTGCTGATCGATGAGCTGCTTCATGATGATGTGACCTTGTCGTGATTTATGATGGTGCGTCAGATCAGCGCGACCGTGACGTCGATGTTGCCGCGGACGGCCTTGGAGTAGGGGCAGGTTTGATGCGCTTCATCGATGATGCCGCGTGCGATCTCGGGGTCGAGTCCCGGCAGGCTGACATTGAGGCGCGCCCTCAGCGCGTAGGCGCCCTCGTCGAGCACCAGATCGATCTCCGCGTCGATCGCGCTTTTCCTGGGAAGGGTCACCTTCTGCTTGCGCGCGGCGAGTTCCATGGCGCCTTCGAAGCAGGCCGACCAGCCGGCCGCAAACAATTGCTCGGGATTTGTGCCGATGCCGGCCCCGCCCGGCGGCGACAGCTTGACGTCGAGGCGACCGTCGGAACTGCGCGATATGCCGTCGTGCCGGCCGCCGCTGGTGTGGGTCCGGGCCGTGTAGAGCAGTTTTGCCGTTTGCGTCATGAAGAGCTCCTTGCAGTCGCGCAAACTGACTAGCAGCGACGCGCTCCGGAGACCCGTTTGGACTTGTGAGAAGTTGTGAGGCCGGCGCAGAAGCTGTTGCGAGGCCTGCAAACAAGGTCTGAGGCCGATGCAACGCAGGCCTTGCGGGATGGCTGCCCTCTGGCTATCCGGTTCGCAAATGAGCAAGATTTCGCGATGACCACGCCGACCGGGCCAAGACTCTCGTTCGGACCATTCACCGTGGCGCCACATGAAAGGCTCGTGACGCGCGACGGCGTCACAGTGCCGCTGGGTGCGAAGGCCTTCGACGCGCTGATCGCACTGATGTCGCGGCCGAACGAGGTCGTCAGCAAATGGGATCTGATGGCGCTGGTGTGGCCCGGCATCACCGTCGAAGAGGCCAATCTGCGCTTTCACATCGCCGCTCTCCGCAAGGCGCTCGGCGACGGCAATGACGGCGCACGCTACATCACGACGCTTTCCGGGCGCGGCTATTGCTTCGTGGCGCCGATCTCGCACACGGAGCCTCCGGCGGCGCGGCGCTCGTCCCCGCCGATGGAATTGCCGCCGGTCAAGCTGCCGAATCGGCTGCAACGGATGGTCGGACGCGACCAGGCGGTCGCCACCATCTCCGACAAGCTTCTCACCTCGCGCTTCGTCACGATCGTCGGTCCGGGCGGCGTGGGCAAGACTGCCGTCGCGGTGGCGATCGCCCACGACCTGCTCGCGACGTTCTCCGACGCCGCGCATTTCGTCGACCTTGCCGCGCTCAGCGATCCCGATCTCGTGATCACCTCGATCCTGTTGATGCTCGGCTTGCCGGCCGAGACCGACGATCCCCTGCCCGCGCTGCTCGCGCATGTCAGGGACAAGCGGTTGCTGCTCATCCTCGACAATTGCGAGCATGTCATCGCCGCGGCGGCACCGCTGGCTTCGGCGATCTTCCACGCTGCGCCTGATGTCCACATCCTCGCCACCAGCCGCGAAGCCCTGCGCGTCGAGGGCGAGCAGGTCTATCGACTGGCGCCGCTCGCCGTACCGCCTGATAGTGCCGGGCTGAGTGCGGCGGCTGCACAAACCTATCCCGCGCTTCAGCTCTTCATCGAACGGGCGACCGCTGGCGGCGCGCAGATCGCGCTCGACGATACCAACGCCGCGACTATCGCGAGGATCTGCCGCAAGCTCGACGGCATGGCCCTGGCGATCGAGCTCGCCGCCGGCCGGGTCGAAGCTTACGGCCTGGAGCAGACGGCCGCGCTGCTCGATGAGCGTCTCAATCTGCTCTGGCAGGGCCAGCGCACCGCGCCCCCGCGACAGAAGACGTTGCGGGCGACGCTGGACTGGAGCTACGGGCTGCTGTCCGACATCGAGCGCCTCGTCCTCCGCAGGCTGGCGGTCTTCGCAGGTCACTTCACCATCGACGCCGCCCTCGAGGTCGTCCCGGATGAACGTGCCGACCGCTCCCATTTGTTCGATGCCATCGACAGTCTCGTCACCAAATCGATGGTCGCGCCGCGGCCGGTCGGCGCCATGATGCGCTACCGTCTGCTCGATACCACGCGCGCCTATCTGCTCGAGATCGAGCCGAACGACGCCGCGCTCGCCGCCCGCCACGCGACCTACTACCGGCGATGGCTGGAGCAGGCCGGCAGCACATGGGCGGCAACGCCGAACGCCGACGAACGGGCGATCCACTTCTCCGCGCTCCACAATGTGCGTGCCGCGCTGGACTGGTGCTTTGGCGCGGGCGGCGACGCCACCGCCGGCATTGCGCTCGCCGCCGCGGCAGCGCCGATCTTCCTCGCGATGTCCCTCTTGATCGAATGCCGGCGCTGGTCGGAACGGGCACTGCTTGCGATGACCCCGTCCGCGCGCGGCAGCGCCGATGAAATGCACATCCAGGCTGCCCTCGGGCTGACCCTGATGTTCACGCGCGGCGGCAGCGAGGCGGCGCGCGTGGCCTTGAGCAGGAGCCTTGCGATCGCGGAGGCGCGCGGCGACGCGCCGAACCAGCTGCAGCTGCTCGGCCGCATGCATATCTTTCACGAACGGATGGGGCAGTTCCATGCCGCGCTTGGCTATGCGCAGCAGAGCCTTGCGGTCGCGCAGCCGCTCGGCGATCCCGGCTCGATCGTCCTCGCCCATTCGTTGCTCGGGGTCTCGCTGCATCTGGCCGGCGAGCACCGCGACGCGCTGAAGATGCTGGAGGTCGCATGGCAAGGGCCGGGCGCCGAACGAATCAGCACCATCCATGGCTTCGATCATCGCAACCGGGCCGGCATCACGCTGGCGCGCGAACTCTGGTTACAGGGCCGGCCCGCGGACGCGCGGCAGCTGGCGCAACAGACGGTGACTGAAGCCGCGCAGATGGAGCATCCGATCACGCTCTGCATCGCCCTGATCTGGGCGGTCTCGATCTCGCTCTGGGACGGCGATCTCGACGGCGCGGAGCAGAGCATCGACCAATTCATCGCGCATGCCGAATCTCGATCGATGGGTCCCTATCTCGTGGTGGGCCGCGGCGTGAAGGGCGAACTGGCGATCCGTCGGGGAGACGCCGCGCAAGGCGTCGATACGATCATGGCTTGCCTACGCGAGCTCCACGAGGCCGGCTACGAACTGCTCACCACGACCTTCAACATCGCACTGGTTCAAGGCTTGTTGGCGCTTGGACAGGTCGAGCAGAGTGCGCGCCTGATCGACGATGCGATCCGCCTCGTCGATCAGAGCGGCGATCATCTCTACATGCCCGAGTTGCTGCGGATGAAAGGCAGAGTTCTGTTGTCGCTGCCGGAGCCCGACGCCGAGCAGGCAGAAGCCCACTTCATGCAATCCCTGGATCTCAGCCGCCGGCAAGGCGCCGCGGCCTGGGAGCTGCGCGCTGCGATCGATCTCGCCGGGCTGTTTGCCGGACGCGGGCAGCGCGACGAGGCGAAGCGATGGCTCCAATCGGCGCTCGAGGGCTTTGCCGAGGGCGCCGATACGGCGGATATCAAAGCGGCCAGCGTGCTTCTGACCACGCTGTAGCAGCCCTATTCCGTCGGCGTACCCTGCTTCCACTGGCCGCCGGCGATCTTGGCGGCGGCAATCACCGCTTGCGTCCGGCTCTCGACGCCGAGCTTCTGCAGGATCGCCGAGACATGCGCCTTGATGGTGGCCTCTGAGACACCGAGCTCGTAGGCGATCTGCTTGTTGAGAAGGCCCTCCGACAGCATCATCAGGACGCGAACCTGCTGAGGCGTCAGCGTCACCAGGCGGTCGCGCAGGCGGGTCATGTCGGGATCGGCGGCGGCGGAGAGGTCGGTATCGGCGGGGACCCAGACGTCGCCCTCCATCACCTTGAGGATGGCGTCGCGCAAGGTCTCGACCCCGAACCGCTTCGGGATGAAGCCGGACGCGCCGAAATCGAGCGAACGGCGGATCGTGGCGCTGTCGTCGGAGGCCGAGACGATCACGACCGGGATCGCCGGGTATTGCGCACGCAGATAGATCAGGCCGGAAAAGCCGGAGATCCCAGGCATGGAGAGGTCGAGCAGGACCAGGTCGACCTCGGAGGCCTGCTCAAGAAGCTTGGTCAGATCCTCGAAGGATCCGGCCTCGTCGATCCGAGCCGCGGGGAGAACGCCCGCCACCGCCTGCCGCAGCGCATCGCGGAACAGGGGATGATCATCGGCGATGACGAGATGGGTGTTTGCATTGGCTGTTGCAGTCATCTGTTCCGCAGGCCGACGAAAGATCGGGAAAGAAGTTCAACTCGTTGCTGATCAAGCAGCAATTGCGATTGTTTACTGACTGGAGCCGTCTTGCAAGGCAACCTTCCGCCCGTAGTCGCAAGGCGGTTAATCACAGGCGTCAACTAACTGATGTTGCAGCGCAAAAAGCCGCTGACGAGTCTCATCAATCCCTGAACAGCAGGTCCCGGGTCAACTCATCGATCACGGCGACCGCTTGAAGCGCTGCCCTCAATCGCTCGCGATCACGGGCCGACAACGGCTTGACCAACACCGCATTGGAGGGCGCCGTCCCCTGCGCCACATCCGCAATCTGTTGCGACACGATCAGCTCCAGAAAGATACCATGGGCCTCGTCGAGCGCATCGAGATCGGTCTGGCCACGACCAACCAGGGCCTTCACGCCCGCGAGGCGCTGCGATGTCGACCGGCCCATCACATGGTATCGGATCGCCATCGCACGCGCTGCAGCGACCAGGCCGAACAGCCCTGCCGCCTTGAGGTCGATGCGACCGCCGTCAGTGCGAATGCCGCCAAAGAATTTCAGGCTCGCAGGGACGCTGATCCCCTCGACCAGAAGCTTGGCGAACGCGACCTGCCCCTCGGCTGCCGCGAAAGCCGCCTGCCTGACCGCGACGGCAAGGCTGCCGTCGCCATGAACGGCCCGGAGATCGAAAAAGATATCGACCGACAGCAGATCCTTTGGACTGGAGCGGCAGACCCAGTGCTCGATGCGGTCCCGCCACGTTGCGACAGAGCCGCGCCAGGGTGGGTTTTTCGCCATGACGCCCCCCTTGCAATAAGGCACACCGGCCTCGTGCAGAATATCTGCAACGTGCGCTGCGAACGTCTCAAACCAGCGATCCTCGTCGCCTCCCGGCTCGCCTTGCGCGAAGATCACGGCATTGTCCTGATCCATCGCCAGCAGGCTTTCGCCGCGCCCGGCAGACCCGAGCACGATCAGCGTGTATGGCGTTGGGGCCGCGCCCCGACCGCGATCCCGCATGATCCGCTCGGCGATCACAGCGGCCTGACGGGTGAGGGCGCAGAGCTCGCTGGAGATCACCTCCGCAATCTGACGCCCGGACAATCCTTCCGCCAGGAGCACCTCCGCAACCCGCGGCAGCTTCGCCCAGGCCAGCGCCAATGCCTGCGTATCCGCAGCATCCTCGATCTCGTCGCCGAGCGATATGGCCTCCCCTGCCCGCAGACGCAGCAGGTCCCGCGCGGACAACGCACCGACCACCCGGCCGGCCTCATCGACGACGCCGAGATGGCGGGTCTTGAGGCGATTCATCCGGCCAATCGCGCGATAGACAAGCGCGTCCTCGGGAATCGCCGCCAGCGGCCTGCTCATGATGCGGTGCACCGGCAGCTCCAGCGCGGGGGCACCGAGCCGGGCGATCGCCCGCAGCACGTCACGCTCGGTAACGATCCCGGCCTCGACGGCCTTGATATCGTCGGCGGCCGCATCCGCCGCACCGACGTACACAGCCGATATTCTCTCGCTGGTCATTCGCGCCAGGGCTTCGCTCACCGAAACGTCCGGACCGACGAAAATGACGGGATACCGCATGATGTCGCGGTTGCGGTGGCGATAGGCATAGGCGTCGAATCGCTTCAGCGTTTGCTCTGCATCGATACGAGCCGTCGCTTCGACCGGCTCGACCCAACCCATCCGCACCTGATCGTCGAGCACCGTGGTGAGCGCGCGACAGACCCGCTCGGCTTGAGCGACGGTCCGGATGCCGTGCTCGCGCAGCCTCGGCAGCAGCGCAAGGAAGATCCGTGCCGTCGTGATCGCATCGCCGAGAGCGGAGTGCCGGCCGGCTACGTCAATGCCAAGCCAGGCCGCAAGATTCTCCAGCTGGTATCCGCCGAGGTCCGGCGCAACGATCTCCGCAAGCAGTCTGGTATCGAGCGTTCGAGGCCGGGACCATGGCAATCCCGCCAGATCGCATTCGCGCTTCAGGACGGCCAGATCAAAACCGATCATGTGCCCGATGACGACCGTCCGGCCGAGGAATGCCTCGAAACGCGGCCACACATCCACGAATAGCGGCGATTCAGCGACCATGGCATCATCGATGCCGTGAATGCGCGTCGTTTCGGCGGGGATCGGTTGATCGGCCGGCCGCAGCAATTGAACGAACGAACCGCCGTCGACCAGCTTTCCGGCCGACAGACGCACGCCGGCAAGCTCGATCACCCGCGCCTTGCGCGGATCGAGCCCAGTCGTTTCGGCATCGATGACAACGGCGTCGAGCGACAAAAGCGGGGCAGCACCACTCGTCGTATCCATTGTCCTCCCTCGGAAGGCCCGGACCGTGCGATGCTGGCCGGCAAACCGGGCATTGGCAGAGGCCGGGCGATCCTACGCCAGCAGCCTGTTGGTCACGGCAGCCGCATCGATGCGATCGACCAATTCGTCATGGATGTTGCACAGGCTGACGCGCAGGTAATTGCGGATCGTCTCGAAATCCCGTCCGCGCAGCTTTTCGTGGATCGGCATCATCGCAAAATAGGTTTCCGCCAGCGGCTCGGGAATGTCCATCACGCGCTTGGGCGCATGCCCGCCAACAAGGTCAAGCCTCTGCTCCAGCTCGCGCCGGGCCTCAAGCCAGGCGTCCTCGCCGAGCGACGGCGGCACGGGGTAACGGTCGAAAACCGAGAGGACGACGAGGATCATCTGGTCGAGAACCGCCCGGCGGTGCATGCCGGCATGTGGGCGCAATACCCCCTCGACCATCTCGCCGACCATCGCAAGCCCGAGCGGATAAGCCTGCCAGCGCGACCGTTCGACGGCTTGTGCAAAGCCTTCCTCGGCAAACAGCACCTTGGCGTAATGGCCCGCGCGGGCACGCGAATACTCGTAAATACCCTTTTGCACGATGAATGCCGACTGCGCGTCTATGAAGTCGGCAAGCGCCTTGCGATCGCCAATCGGCGGCCGGGGACGAAAGAATTTCTGCAGCAGCTTCATCGCAATCCGATCCTGCCAAACGGAATCGCCGTGCTATCCCGCGCTCGCCGCGCCCGAATTGTCAACGGCCGCAGCGCCGTTCGCATCCGCAACATCGGTTCCCTCCGAAAGTATTAGAAAGACCTCGGCACTCCTGATGTTAGCCTCCGACATTCCAAATTGGCGAAAGACCGGTTGGAAGGCGGCACGGGGGGGCCGCAGCGACGGGTATGCAACCCCTCGATTCCTCCGGCTCGCATGCCGGAGTGCTGACAGAGGAAATGCAGCCCATGCCTGACTCCCAAAATCTCAAAGAACGAGAAGAAGCCCACTGGCGCAAGACCTCGCGCCTGATGCTGATCAACCTCGGCATCTGGTTCTTCTTCGGATACGTCATCCACATGTTCGTGGTTCCGCTCAACGCCATCAAGCTGCCGATCCTTGGCTTCCCGCTCGGCTTCTATATGGCCGCGCAGGGTTCGCTGATCGCCTTCGTGGTCATCCTGTTCGTCTTCGCCAGACAGCAGGACAAGATCGACCGAGAATTCGGCTTCGCAGAAGACGATTAGGGGGATTGAACATGGCTACGCAGGCCTCAACCGGCGGCTCCGACTTTCTCAGCAACCTCGGGCGGATCTACGGCTTCTACACCGGTGGATTCGTCGCGTTCGTCCTTCTGCTCGCCGCCCTCGAAGTGATCGGGGTGCCGAACAAGGTTCTCGGCTACCTGTTCGTGTTCTTCACGCTCGCGGTCTACGCCATCATCGGCATTCTGTCGCGAACGGCGCAAGTCTCGGAATACTATGTGGCCGGTCGCAGCGTACCGGCGTTCTACAACGGCATGGCCACCGGTGCCGACTGGATGTCGGCAGCGTCCTTCGTCGGCATGGCGGGCACGCTGTTCCTGCTCGGCTATGACGGACTTGCCTGGGTGCTCGGATGGACCGGCGGCTTCGTGCTGGTCTCCATCCTGATCGGGCCTTATCTGCGCAAATTCGGCGCCTATACGGTGCCCGACTTCTTGTCCTTCCGTTATGGCGGCAATTTCGCCCGGGCGCTGGGCGTCGTCGTGCTCGTCGCCTGCTCGTTCACCTATGTCACGGCGCAGATCTACGGCACGGGCATCATTGCCTCGCGCTTCCTCGGAATGCAGTTCGAGCTCGCGGTTTTCGCGGGACTGGTCGGCATCCTGGTCTGCTCGATGCTGGGCGGCATGCGCGCGGTGACCTGGACGCAGGTGGCCCAGTACATCGTGCTGATCATAGCCTACCTGACACCGATCGTGATCCTGTCGACCAAGATCTACGGGATACCGCTTCCGCAGCTGACCTATGGGCACGCGATCGCGGACATCACGGCGCGCGAACAGGAGATGCTCGCGAATGGACTGGCGGCGGCGGCAAGCCTCAAGCCGCACATTCAACCGTTCTTCAGCTATAGCCCGCTGAACTTCTTTGCAATCATCCTGTGCATGATGGTCGGGACGGCCTCGCTGCCGCACATCCTGATGCGCTACTTCACGACACCGTCGGTGCGTGAGGCGCGGCAATCCGTGGCATGGTCGCTGCTGTTCATCTTCCTCCTGTACTTCTCGGCGCCTGCCTATGCGGCGTTCTCGAAGCTGGAGGTGTACACGAACATCATCGGGCGCGATCTGTCCGCGATCAGACCCTGGCTGTTCAGCTGGGGCGAGCTCGGGCTGATCCAGATCTGCGGCAAGAACGCCGTCAACATCGACGCCGTCATTGCCGCCTGCAAGGCCGTTGCCGGTCACCCCGGAGTGGTCCGGCTGCAGGACTTCGTGATCAACACGGACGTGATCGTGCTCTCGACACCGGAGATCGCGGGGCTTCCCTACGTGATCTCGGGCCTCGTCGCGGCCGGCGGCCTGGCCGCGGCTCTGTCCACCGCCGACGGGCTGCTGCTCGCGATCGCCAATGCATTGTCGCATGACGTCTACTACAAGATGATCGATCCGAACGCGCCGACGGCACGCCGGCTGATCATCGCGCGCGTGCTGCTGCTGGCAGTCGCAGTCATTGCCGCGGCGACGGCTGCCACCAAGCCCGGGGATATCCTGGCCATGGTCGGCTGGGCGTTCTCCCTGGCGATGGCGGGCAACTTCCCGGCGCTCGTGATGGGCGTGTGGTGGAAGCGCACGACGTCCACGGGCGCGATCTGCGGCATCATCGCCGGATTTGGGCTGTGCATGTTCTACCTGCTCGTCACGCGCTATTTCCCGGGCGCGGGCGTCAAGTATTTCGGCATGACGTCGCTGCTCAATCCAGTCACCGGCGCACCGCTGGTGGACATCGCCAAGGCCATGGCATTGCCCAACGCCATGGAGAGTTGGCCGACGCTGGCCCACCCGCTCGCCAACAAGGTGGGTTGGTTCAACCTCAACAACATCGCATGCGGTTTGCTGGGGACGCCATTCGGCTTCGCGGTGATCATCATCGTGAGCCTGCTGGGAAGGGCGCCGTCGCGGGAAATGCAGGCCTATGTCGACGAGATTCGCAAGCCGCGAGGCCGCACGGTGCTCGAAGAGAAAACGACCTGAGCGGATCGGATCGATTGCGACGAACGGGGCCTTGCGAGGCCCCGTTCTTGTTTGCGACCGGCGGCGCTCGCTTGCCCAGAACCGTCTGCCTTGACATTGTTGGGTGCGGCGGCCGGTGCAGAATGCCCGACGGCCCGGGCCGAGCAGGCAGCCCTCGCAAGACCATACTGCGCCAGAGCGAGGTCCGGAGGAGGACAGATTTTGGACATTGCCGACTCGTTCGCCAGATACTGGTATTTCCACCTGCCGAACTTCGTTCTGGCGGCTCTGATGTACACCATGCTCGGCCGCTTCCTGCTCGGCCTCTTCGTCGACGCCGACTCGCCGAACTATATCTGGCGCTTCTTCTGCCGCCTCACCGATCCGGTGCTCACCGCCATTGCAACCGTCACGCCGAAGGCAGTTCCTCCAGCCATCGTGTGGCTGTTCGGTTTTGTCTGGATGTTCTGGTTGCGGATCGTGCTCCACTACACATTGCTCGTGCTCAACCTCGCGCCGCGGCTTGCGGGAGGAGGATCATGAACCGCAACTTCTTCCTGATCGGTATTGCCTTCTTCGGAATGATCAACGGCCTCTTCAACCAGCTTTGGCTGATCTTCGCCCTGCTCTACGTCCAACCGCTCGCAGGCCCTCTTCTGTTCGGAAACATGTCGCTGACGCTGATGTTCGCCTCGCTGATGGTCTCGACCGCCACCGTGATCCTGGGCGGCATTCCCGCCGCCATCTACGAACGCGTCACCGGCGCACAGGAGTCGAACGGCGTCTCGCTTTGGATCTGGCTGGCCGGCACGGCTATCCTGGCGCTCCCCGCCGCCGGCAATTTCATCAGCGTCGGCCTCTGAACGGCGGGCGGGAACCATTGAAGGCAGGCCCCGCAGGGACTACCCTAGACGCATCTCGATCCCAATGAGCCAGGCGACGGAGTCCCTCCTCATGGAAGAAATGCGCCGCATCGCCTTTGAAACGGTCCTGCGCGCGTGCGGATTTGCCTCCCTCGCCATATTCTGCGTCATGATCGGCCTTTCGTTTCTGCCGCGCTCCGCGTTTCAGGCGGGAGGCTTTCTGAGCCTGATCATGACACTGGTGCTTCTCCTGAAAGCGCAGGAGGCGCGGACCAAAGACCACCGCCGCACCGAGATGTGGCTGTATCTTCCAAAAGACAGACGCCCGCCTCAGCCGCATGCACAAAAAACAGTCTCGGCGGTGATGCGAGAAACCTATCTGGTGTTCGCATACTGGTCTGCCCTGGTGTCAGTCGTGATGTGGATTGTCGCGATGGGCTTTTCCGTCCTTGGACTTTAGTTTGAGGCTGCAGACCCACGGTATTTCGTTCCCGCGGCTCCGTGATTTCCCGTCCGACATCTCCGCGATCCTTCCGATTCGCGTCGAAAGTACTATTGGGCCGGACGCGATAGGCATGTAATTGCTCGCCCCCGATTGGTGGCGCGCCCGCGTGGCGCGAATCGGTTCTTGAAAAGAAAACAAGCGGGAGCGAATCTGAATGACGACAGTAACTGCAACATCGGCACCATCTGCCGGCGCCGGGATGACGAAGGACGAACGGTTCGTCATTCTCGCCTCCTCGCTCGGTACCGTCTTCGAGTGGTACGACTTCTATCTCTACGGTTCGCTGGCCGGCATCATCGGCGCGCAGTTCTTCTCGGCCTATCCGCCGGCAACCCGCGATATCTTCGCGCTGCTGGCGTTTGCCGCGGGCTTCCTGGTGCGTCCGTTCGGCGCGATTGTGTTCGGCCGTGTCGGCGACATCGTCGGCCGCAAATACACCTTCCTCGTCACCATCCTGATCATGGGTCTGTCGACCTTCATCGTCGGCCTGTTGCCCAACGCGGCGACCATCGGCATCGCGGCCCCGATCATCCTGATCGTGCTGCGCCTCGCCCAAGGTCTGGCGCTCGGCGGCGAATATGGCGGTGCGGCGACCTACGTCGCGGAGCATGCGCCGAACGGCAAGCGCGGCTTCTACACCTCCTTCATCCAGACCACGGCAACCCTCGGCCTGTTCCTGTCGCTGCTGGTGATTCTGTTCACCCGCACCGCGCTCGGTGAGGCCGATTTCGCAGCGTGGGGCTGGCGCATTCCGTTCCTGGTCTCGGTGCTGCTGCTCGGCATCTCGGTCTGGATCCGGCTTCGCCTGAACGAATCGCCGATCTTCCAGAAGATGAAGGAAGAGGGGAAGGGTTCGAAGGCGCCGCTGACGGAGGCCTTCGGCAACTGGCAGAACGGCAAGCTCGTGCTGCTCGCCCTGCTCGGTGGTGTGATGGGCCAGGGCGTGGTCTGGTACACCGGCCAGTTCTACGCGCTGTTCTTCCTGCAATCGATCCTGAAGGTCGACGGCTATACCGCCAACCTGCTGATTGCATGGTCGCTGCTGCTCGGCACCGGCTTCTTCATCGTGTTCGGCATGCTCTCCGACAAGATCGGCCGCAAGCCGATCATCCTCGGCGGCTGCCTGATCGCGGCGCTGACCTTCTTCCCGATCTTCAAGATGATCACGTCCAACGCCAACCCGGCGCTGGAAAAGGCCATCGAGTCGGTCAAGGTCGAGGTGGTGGCCGATCCCGCCGGCTGCGGCGATCTGTTCAACCCGGTCGGTACCCGCGTCTTCACCGCTCCTTGCGACACCGCGCGCGCCTACCTGTCGCAATCGTCGGTCAAGTACGCGACGACGTCGGGTCCGGCCGGCTCGGGCGTGAAGGTCGTGGTCAACGGCAAGGACGTGCCCTACACCAACGCCAAGGACAGCAACCCGGCGGTTCTCGCCGCGGTGCAGGCGGCTGGCTACCCCAAGGCGGGTGACGCCGGCATCGTGAAGATGTCGCATCCGTTCGACGTCTTCCGTCCGCAGGTGGCGGCGATCATCGGCCTGCTGTTCGTCCTGGTCCTGTTCGTGACCATGGTGTACGGCCCGATCGCGGCGATGCTGGTCGAATTGTTCCCAACCCGCATCCGCTACACCTCGATGTCGCTGCCCTACCACATCGGCAACGGCTGGTTCGGCGGCCTCCTGCCTGCCACCGCCTTCGCCATCGTGGCCTCGACAGGCGACATCTATGCCGGTCTGTGGTACCCGATCATCTTCGCCTCGATTACCGTGGTGATCGGCTTCCTGTTCCTGCCGGAAACCAAGGACGTCGACATCAAGGCGACCTGATCGCAGCAGCAATCGACGACACCAACCGGCCGCGGTCTCCGCGGCCGGTTTTGCTTTGTGTGGTTATCGATCGCTGCCGATGAATTGCAGCACGATCTCACGGCGGTGCGGGCGGCTGCGATGCTCGATCAGGTAGATCGCCTGCCAGGTGCCGAGCGCGAGCTTGCCGCTCAGGACCGGGACCTGAAGCGAAGTCTGCGTCAGCATGGTCTTGATATGGGCCGGCATGTCGTCGGGCCCCTCGGTATCATGGGTCCACCCGGCGTTCTCCGGTGCGAGCCGAGACAGCGCCGTGGTAAGGTCGACCAGCACGGAGGGATCGGCGTTCTCCTGGATCGTCAGCGAGGCCGAGGTGTGGCGGATGAACAGCGTCAATGCACCCTCGCCCGCCCGCGCCTCGGCGATGAATCGTGCGGCCTCGCTGGTCAGATCGGTGAAGCCGCGGCCAGGCGTCTGCACGGTGAGCAGTGCCGATGTGACGGTCGTGGCCTGTACGGACGATGGTGCGGAGCGGGTGACGGATCTGGCAGATGTCATGGAGGGGCCCGCATCAGATCTTCCCCGACACGTCTTTCTGCACGCGGTTGGCCATGTCGATCAGCCGCCGCCAGGCCTTTTCCAGGAACGACATCACACGGTCGACGTCCTGCTCGCTCGGCAGCGGGATCTCGATCTTGCGCTCGCCCTCGGCGACCTTGGGCTCGGGCTTCCTGAGTGGATCGGATTTCGGCAGCGCCTCGTCGATCTTGCCCGATACCGTTGGCCCCGCCGCGAGCTGTGCCTTCAGCCGCTCGACCTCGGCCTGGAGCCTGCCGATCTCGGCGTCGAGTGCGGTCCGCTCGTCGGGCACCGCGTAGCAGGCCCAACCGGCGCCGTTCCTGGTGCAGGTCGACACCGTGCCGGTGCGCGTGTCGAGCCGCAGCACGCCCTCGGGGATGGGCGTCATGCTGTAGCGGCCATTTTCGCCGTCGGGCGTAGATTGCGCGGCCGCGAGGCCGCCGCTGACTACCATCACCGCGGCCGCCGCCGCGAGCCATGATGTCGTGGATGACGTCGCAGGTCTCATCATTGTCTCCGCCCCGGCACTGCTGCGGCTGCGGTTGCAATTCTACACCCTCAGCCGGCAACCCGCCGCCAAAAAGCCGCCCCGAAATCAACGAACGCGGCGGCTTCTTTGATCCCGCGAGCGCGGCGAAAGCACGGCTGCGTCCGCCGTTCGCAAGCAGACCTGCTGCGGTGCGGCGTCACGCTGTGTGCAGCGCTGCTGTGCGCGTCAATATCATCAAGTAAATCAAATACATAATCGGAAGGGACGCAATCGTGACTTGGCTTGACTTGATTATAGGCCATCAGTATGGTCCGCGCGGCTTTTGAGGGTGACGGGCGCAATTTCCATTCAGCCGCAGCGTTTCGGGTCTTCGTTGCATGACACAGGGCACGGGACACGGCGAGGATGGAGATCGCGATAGATCGCCCGAGGAAGCCGCGCTTTCCGATCGGCTCGGAAATCTTGATCAGCGGTTGTCCGAATTTCGCGACCGCCGGGCCAAGACCGAGCAACCCGCAGGTGACGATGGAGACAAAGCGGCCAGAGCCTCGGCGATGGCGCTTGGTTTCCGACTATCCTCGGAGTTGATCGCCGGCGTCGCTGTCGGAGCGGGGATTGGCTGGGGGTTCGACCACTTGCTGTCGACGTCGCCTTTCGGATTCATCGCGTTCCTGCTGCTGGGCTTCATCGCCGGCGTGGTGAATGTGGTGAGAACGGCAGGCGCGGGTCCGAACAGGCGCGGTGGTTCGTAATTGGCCTAGCCGGGTTAACTGTCGTGCCGCTCGCCGGCACAGCCGGCCGACCAATCTTCACTGGTCGGCTTGTCCAGCAGACGAGAGATGCCGCGCGGATGAAAATCGACCCGATCCATCAGTTCAACGTCGAACCGCTCTTCACGATCGGCCGTATCGGCGATCACACGATCGCCTTCACCAATGCCTCTCTCTACATGTTCGTCGCGGTGGGGATCATTGCGCTGCTTCTGCTCACCAGCGGCAAGCAGCTGGTTCCGGGGCGTCTGCAGTCGGTGGCCGAGCTCTCCTATGAGTTCGTGGCCAGCATGATCCGCAGCACTGCCGGAGCGGATGGCATGCGGTTCTTCCCGCTGATCTTCTCGCTGTTCATGTTCATCTGCGTCTCGAATCTCGTAGGCATTGTTCCGTACACGTTCACCGTGACGAGCCATCTCATCGTCACTGCGGCGCTGGCGCTGCTGGTGTTCTTCACGGTCCTGATCTACGGCCTCTACAAGAACGGCCTGAAGTTCCTGAAAGTGTTCGTGCCCTCGGGCGTTCCGGGCTACATCCTGCCGCTGGTCATGGCGATCGAGGTGCTGTCGTTCTTCCTGCGGCCGGTCTCGCACAGCGTTCGACTGTTCGCGAACATGCTCGCCGGCCACATCGCGCTGAAGGTGTTCGCCGGCTTCGTTGCCATGCTCGGCGCGTCTCTTGGCGTGGTCGGCTGGATCGGCGGTGTCATGCCGCTGGCGCTCGCCGTTGCGCTCACCGCGCTCGAACTGCTGGTCGCGTTCCTGCAAGCCTATGTGTTTGCGATCTTGACCTGTATCTACCTCAACGACGCCATTCACCCTGGACACTGAGTGATCCGGGTGCTTTTCCACCCACACCTGTCTTTCTTCCAAGGAGTCAAAAATGGATCCGCAAGCAGCTAAGTTTCTCGGCGCGGGCATCGCGTGCATCGGCATGGGCGGCGCCGGCATCGGCGTGGCCTTCATCTTCGGCAATTATCTGTCCGCAGCCATGCGCAACCCGGCAGCTGCTCAGGGCCAGTTCGGCAACCTGATCTTCGGCTTCGCCGTGACCGAAGCGCTCGGCATCTTCTCGCTGCTGATCGCTCTGCTGCTGCTGTTCGTCCCGCTCTGAACGCGTTTCGCGCCGCTTCCTGGTGGGAGGCGGCGCGTCTGACAGCAACAGGAGAACTCCATGGCTGAAAGTCATGGCGGCGCCAAAGGTACCGGCGCTCACACGGAGGCCGATGGCGGTCACCACGGCGGTGGCTTTCCGCCTTTCGAGAGCAGCACCTTTGCTTCGCAACTGGTGTCGCTCGCGATCGCCTTCGTCGCGCTGTATCTGATCGTCTCCCGGTTCGCGCTGCCGCGTGTCGGGGGTGCGATCGAGGCGCGTCAGAACAAGATCGAGGGCGATCTCGCCGAAGCGCAGAAGCTGAAGGACCAGTCCGAGGCGGCGCTCAAGGCCTATGAAGGCGAGCTCGCGTCGGCGCGCGCACGTGCACAGGCGATCGGCAACGAATCACGCGAGAAGGCGAATGCGCAGGCGGAAGCCGAACGCAAGGCGCTGGAAGAGCAACTGTCCGACAAGCTCGCCGAGGCGGAGAAGACCATTGCCTCGACCCGCGCGACCGCCATGAGCAACGTCCGCGGCATCGCGGCCGATGCAGCCGGCACCATCGTTCAGCAGCTCACGGGCGTCGTTCCGGATGCAGCGTCGGTCAATGCCGCCGTTGATGCGACCTTGAAGGGTTAGTCTCGATGTTCTTCACACCTGAGTTTTGGGTCGCCGTCGCCTTCGTGATCCTGATGGTGATCTTCGCCTATGTGGGGGTGTTCAAGACGGCGATGTCGGCGCTCGATCATCGCGCCGCTCGTATCAAGGCCGAGCTGGACGAGGCGGCGCGCCTCAAGCAGGAGGCCACCAAGGTGCTCGCCGACTACAAGGCGCGCACTGCCGGTGCCGAGCGCGAGGCCGCCGACATCATCGCCAACGCGAACGCCGAAGCGGAGCGCATCGCAGCAGAGGCCAAGGCGAAATTGGAAGATTTCGTCACCCGCCGCACCAAGACCGCCGAGGGCAAGATCGCACTCGCCGAGGCTCAGGCTCTCGCGGACGTCCGGGCAGCCGCCGCGGAAGCCGCCGTGCAGGCTGCCTCCACGATCCTGTCGCAGTCGGTCAAGGGCCAGATCGCCGACGACCTGCTCGCCAAGGGCATCAACGAAGTCAGGCAGAAGCTGAACTGAGGGATTTGCCTTACCCAATCAAAAAGCCGGCGCGACGAGCGCCGGCTTTTTTGTCTGTCGGGTAACAGCATCCACAAGTGCGGTATCATCACCCACCTTGTGCGCACTTGCGCACTGGGGCGGGTGATCCATTGCGCCGAGGCTTCTCAGTTCAAGCACCGCGGCCTCTGGAATACTGGATTGCCCGCCTTCGCGGGCAATGACAGCTGACATTGCCGCAAGATCTCCCCTACTTCTTCTTCTTCCCTCTCGGCTCCGGCGAGAGCGCCTGCGGGTCGAAGCCGACATAGAAGATGTAGGTATCGGCAACCGCGGGCGCCGGCACCGGATAGGCCAGATCCTCGGCGACGAAGGTGAAGGGCACGCTGCCGCCTTCCGACATCGCCACCGTGGTCCGGTAGGCCTTCGAGGCGATCACCTTCTCGCCGACGCCGCCCTGCACGACGGCGATGCGCAGCGGCACCTCGACGGAGGCAGGCGCCCCGGCGGGGCCGGCGATGACACGGCCCTGGATGCCGATCCGGGCCGTGATGCCGGCACTGCTGCGCAAGCATTCGCGCGCCATCTTGGTGATCGAGGCCTGGAAGCGGATGTCATTGCCGACCGCCGGCTTGCCGCTGGCGCCGACCGCGTAGGTCGAGGCGCCCGCGCGCACCGTGACCTGGGGGCAATCGAGGTCGTCTTCGGCCGGCTGCCCGGGCGCAGGCGCCGGCTTCGGCTCCGCCGGCTCGTCGGACTTGCCGCCGAACAGGCTCTTGAAGCGGTCGGTCAACGACTGTGCCGCCACCGGCGAGACGGAGGCGAGCCCGACCGATAATGCCAGCACGACCGCTGCGCCCCGCCGCAACCTCGTCCGCGATGACCGAAGCTCCTGCACCATCAACACCCGTACTCCATGACAATGTTCCGGCCGGGTTATATTGCCAATATCGGCGAACCCAAGGCGGCAAAAAGGGATTTGGCTGCATCCATCAGGCTGCTCAGCCGCGGAAGTCCTCGTGCAGCAGGCCGAACAGCAGGTGATCCTGCCAGACCCCGTTGATGCAGAGATAGCGGCGCGCTAGGCCCTCGCGCGAGAAGCCGCACTTCTCCAGCACCCGGATCGACGGCGCATTGGTCGGGATGCAGGCGGCCTCGACCCGGTGCAGATTGAGCTCGCCGAACAGCGTCGGCAGCAGCACCCGGAGTGCGGCCGTCATGTAGCCGCGATGGGCATAAGGCTGGCCGACCCAATAGCCGATGGTGCCGGCCTGCACGATGCCGCGCCGGACATTGGCGAGCGTGATGCCGCCGACCAGGGCACCGTCGAGCTCGCGGAAGATCAGAAAGGGATAGGAGCGGTCCGCGGCAATGTCCTCGGCATAGCGGCGCAGGCGGCGGCGGAAGCCGGAGCGGGTGAGATCGTCGGACGGCCAGATCGGCTCCCAAGGCGTCAGATAGTCGCGGCTGGTCTCGCGCAAATGAGCCCATTGCAGGAAGTCGGACATTTGCGGCGCGCGCAGGAGCAGCCCGTTGCCGCGCGGCGCCAGGGCGGCGGGTCCACTGGATGGCAGGCGAAAGAGGGCCATGTGATGCTTCCCGGGGCGAGGCCCGCGCGCGGCTCCTAATGCAGCCGCGCCTTGGCGCGCGCCCGTGTCAATCCTTCCGCAAAAGACACCGCCGTGTCCAGACCCCTGCCGCTGCCCAATGCGACGACCGCAGGCCGGCTGCGCGACAGCAGCGCACGGGCCGCGTCCCGCGTCGATTCGATGCTGACGGCGTCGATCCGGGCAACCAGTTCCTGCACTGTCTGCGGCCGCCCGTAGGCCAGCACATGCCGGGCGAGCTGCTCGGCGCGGGAGGAGCAGCTCTCCAGCGCCATCAGCAACCCCGCCTTCATCTGTGCCTTGGCTCGGGCGATCTCGGCCTCAGTCAGCGTCTCCACCGATTCGTTCATGATGTCGACCACGACCTCCATCATCTCCGGCGCATCGGCGGGATCGGTGCCGGTATAGAGGCCGAAAAAGCCGGTATCGGTGTAGGGGGCGTGGAAGGTGTAGATGGAGTAGCAGAGGCCGCGCTTCTCGCGCACCTCCTGGAACAGGCGCGACGACATTCCGCCGCCGAGGACATTGGTGAAGACCTGCAGCGAGAACAGCGAAGGATCGGTCTGCGGCACCCCCTCGAGCGCCAGCGTCAGATGCGCCTGCTCGAGCTCGCGATGCACCACCTTGGCGCCGCCCTGGCCGAACCGAGCGGCCTGCGGCTTCGGCCCGGGCGTCCCCTCGAAGCTCGCAAAACGCTTTTCGACCTCGGCGACGACCTGACCGTGGTCGACCGCCCCGGCCGCGGCCACCACCATGTCGGGCCCGCGATAATGCGTCGACAGATAGCCACGCAGCATGTCGCGGTTGAAGGCGCGCAGCGTCTTGGCGGTGCCGAGCAGCGAACGGCCCATCGGCTGGTCGGGATAGCAGAGCTCGTTCAGATGCTCGAACACGACGTCATCGGGCGTGTCCTGCGCGGCACCGATCTCCTGCACGATGACGTTCTTCTCGCGCTCCAGCTCGTCGGGCTCGAAGGCGGGATTGGCAAGGATGTCGGCGAGCACGTCGAGCGCGAGCGGCACGTCGGCCTTCAGCACCCGCGCGTAATAGGACGTGGTCTCGGTCGAGGTGCCGGCATTGAGGTCGCCGCCGACCGCCTCGATCTCCTCGACGATCTCGCGCGAGGAGCGCCTGGTCGTGCCCTTGAACGCCATGTGTTCCAACAGATGCGAGATGCCGTGCTCGTTCGGCTTCTCGTCGCGTCCGCCGACGCCGGCCCAGACACCGAGCGCCGCCGTCTCGAGGTGGGGCATCTCGTCGGTGACGACGGTGAGGCCGGAGGCAAGCTTGGACATCTCGACGCTCATCCGGCAACTCCCTGCTTTGCGGCGCGGCTGGCGGACAGCACGAACCGCTCGAGCTCGACCTGATCGTTCTTCATCACCCTCATGTGTTCGGATTTGGTCATCAGGCCGTCGAGCCAGGCCGGCAGTTGCGGCCGCTGGCCGCAAGCCGCCTCGACGGCGTCTGGGAACTTGGCCGGATGGGCGGTGGAGAGCACGATGCTCGGCACCTTCGTATCGGTGGTGTCGCGGTCCGCGACGGCGAGCGCCACGGCGGTATGAGGATCGACCAGCTCGCCTGCTTCGCGCCAGGCGGCGCGGATCGCAGCCGCAGTCTCGGTCTCGTCAGCGCGCCCGGCATCGAACTCCTCGCGGATCGCGGCGAGTGTCGCATCGGGTAGCACGAAGCGGCCGGACTGCTTCAGCTGTTCCATCAGGCGACGCACGCCGGCGCCATCGCGCCGGCCGGCCTCGAACAGCAGCCGTTCGAAGTTCGAGGAGATCTGGATGTCCATCGACGGCGATGCCGTCGCGTGCACCTCACGCACCTCGTAGATGCCGGTCTTCAGCGTGCGCGCCAGGATGTCGTTGACGTTGGCGGCGATGCGCAGGGTGCGCACCGGCAGCCCCATGCGCTTGGCGACGTAGCCGGCGAAGATGTCGCCGAAATTGCCCGTCGGAACGACGAAATCGACCGCGCGCGCCGGAGCACCGACCGCGACGGCAGAGGTGAAATAGTAGACCACCTGCGCGACGATGCGCGCCCAGTTGATGGAATTGACGCCGGAGAGCGAGGTCGCATCGCGGAAGCGATGGTTGTTGAACATCCCCTTCACGAGCGCCTGGCAGTCGTCGAAGGTGCCTTCGATGGCGAGCGCATGGACGTTGGCCGCGCCCGTCGTGGTCATCATCCGCCGCTGCACCTCGGAGATGCGGCCGTGCGGAAACAGCACGACGAGATCGACGTTCTCGAGGCCCGCAAAGGCTTCGACCGCGGCGCCGCCGGTATCGCCTGACGTCGCGACCACGATGGTGGTGCGCTGGCCGCGCTTTTCGAGCACATGGTCCATCAGCCGCGAGATCAGCTGCATCGCTACGTCCTTGAAGGCGAGCGTCGGACCGTGGAACAGCTCCAGCACGAACTGGTGCGGGGACATCTGGCGCAGCGGCACCACCGCAGGATGGCGGAAGGTGGCATAGGCCTCGTTCGCCATCCGCCCGAGCTCGGCGTCGGAAATCTCGCCACCGGCGAAGGGACGAATCACGTCGACCGCGACCTCCCAATAGGGGCGGCCGAAGAAGCCGGCGATCGTCTCGCTCGGAAACTGTGGCCACACCGCCGGCACATACAGGCCGCCGTCGCGGGCAAGCCCGGTCAGCATCACGTCACAAAAGCCGAGTTCGGGGGCTTCGCCCCGGGTCGAGATATAGCGAGTCAAACTGCCCTCCAAAGGCGGCCGGGCCGGAGCTCGACCCTTAAGCCTTTGATTTTACGTAATTACTTGTCAACAGCCGGTGGCTTTGAACCACCATAGAGTGTTTTGCGGCATCGGGAAACCGCTTCCGGCGTACCCCCTCGCCCAATGAAAAAGGGCTGCGGCATTGCCGCAGCCCTTCTCTTGGAAGGCCTGTCGTTGTGTGCAGACCAGTTGCCTCGTCGGGGTCGCCGAACCCTCAAAACTGTTCCGGCAAGCTTTCGTCGCCTGTCACGAAATCGTCAAGTCCAAAACCCCGCGCGTATCGAAAATGTTCCTATTCTTCCCGATCCGGCTCTGGTTCGCTTTTGGCAGTTGCAGCCAAGTCCCGGCCGTGATCCTGACCCTGAATTCCGCTTTTTCCCGAATCAGTCGCGGGAACGAATACAGCCTCGGCCCATTGTGTCGGCGGATGGGTGTCAGCCCGTTGTCCAATGCATTGCCCGGCCAACGGCGGCGTCGATCCGTCGGCCGAACCGCTGCATCCCGGAGCAGCCGGTTCGGTCGATGGCGAAAGTCAGTTCATTCCGATTTCCACTGCGATCCGGATCAGGTCGGAATGGTTCTTGGCGCCAAGCTTCTGCTTGAGCAGGGACGTGGTGTTGGCGACCGTCTTGTAGGAGATGCCGAGCGCCTCGGCGACCTCGACGATCTTGTCGCCGCGTCCGAGCAAGCGAAGAATTTCGAGCTCCCGCGGCGTCATCTGTGACGCGGGGTTGGCCTTGATCGCCGCGCCGGAAAACGTCACGGCTTCCGCAAGCTGCGGCGAGATGAAGTTGTCACCCGCGACCACCTTGCGCACCGCTTTGAGCAGGATCCTGGGATCGTCGCCTTTGGAGACATAGCCCTGCGCCCCGAGCTCGACGGCCCGCACGACGAACGCCGGATCGTCGTTCATGCTGAACATGATGATCTTGGCGTCGGGGTCGTCCTTGCGGATGCGCCGCATCAGCTCGAACCCGGAGACGTCGGGCAGGCTGATGTCAATCACGGTGACGTCGGGCCGCTTGCTGACATAGGCGCGATGCCCGGATTTGGCATCACTCGCCTCGTCAATGCGGATTGAATGGTCGGATGCGAACAGGGTGCGGCAGCCGGACAGCACCACGGGATGGTCGTCGACGATCAGGACCCTCGTCGCCAGCTTGGCGGTATCTTGCATCGCGCACTCTCTTGTTTTTCGACTCATAGCCCGCCGGGAATAAATGGAAAGAGCAAATCCGGCCGATACGCGTTAGAATTGACCTAATGTGGCGACGACTTTCGTTCCGAACGCAATTGTTTCTCCCGCTCGGCGCGAGCCTTCTCGCAGCCCTGATCCTGGGCGGCATATTACTGCAGATATTTGCACCAGGTCAGGTAGCTGATGAACACGAGCCGGCTCGACGCTCGATCCAGACCATCGCCGCCGCGCTCAACAGCACCCTGCGCGCATCGGACAATCCGCAAAAGACCCTCGATGCATTTGTTCAGTCCTTGGACGCCTCCACGGATATTCAATTCCGCCGCATGGACGGAGGTCCCCCGCCTTCTCCGAAAGACTTGCGCAACCTGAAGAAGGTTCCGCAATGGTTCGTCAACCTCATCACCATACCAGAGATGGAAGCGGCGTTTCCGATCGTCATAGACGGCAGACATGTCGGCGATATCGTGTTCTTCCCGGACATATCGGCCGACTTGTTCGAGAAGTGGATCGGCTTCCTTGCGCTGACCAGCCTGGTCGCTGTCCTGATGGTGCTCACCGGCACCGTCGCCTATGTCTTCGCCGGTTCGGCCCTGCGCCCCCTGCAACATCTCGGCGACGGTCTTACGCGGATTCGGCGCGGCGACTACGCAAGGCCGATCCCGGTCGGAGGACCGCCGGAGATTCGGCAGAGCTGCGAGGAAGCCAATGCGCTGGCAGCGACACTGGCGCAACTCAGCCAGGACAATCGCGATCTGATGCACCGCCTGGTGTCGCTGCAGGATGACGAGCGGCGCGATCTCGCCCGCGAACTGCACGACGAGCTCGGGCCCCTCCTCTTCAGCATCCGCGCCGGCACGATCGCGCTGACCGATGCCTCCGAGCCAACGGGACATCTCGGCAATTCGGCACAGGACCTGCTGCAATCGGTCGAGGCCCTGCAGCAGACCAACCGCCGCATCCTGGACCGGCTGCGGCCGCTCTATATCGAAGAGCTCGGCCTTTCGAGCAGCGTGCAAACGCTGCTCCGGAATTTTCGCAAGCAGGCACCTCATATCGTGCTGACGGATGCGATCGATCGCGATCTCAGCGCAATCGGCGGACCGCTGGCGCAGACCGTCTATCGAGTGATCCAGGAGGCACTGACCAACGTGCTGCGACATGCCAACGCGGGCAACGCACATGTGCAGGCGACGGTTGCCGACAAGACGCTCGTCGTCGAGATCTCCGACGATGGCGGCGGTTTCCCTGCGGACAACGTCTTCGGCCGGGGCCTGACCGGCATGCATGAGCGCGTGCGCGCGCTCAGCGGATCGCTATCGCTGTTGCGCGTGGATGACCGAACCTACGTGCGCTGCCGCCTTCCGGCGGAGACGATGCGGGACGTTCCGTCACCAGGCTAATTCAGCAGGCGCAACCATCATGCGCATTCTGTCGCGCCGGTTCGCACAGCGTGCTGCGGATCTTGCCATCCGGGCTGAAGCGGAACGAGGCCTGAATGCGCAGCGCGCCGGCGACGGAATATTCGAGGTGGACGCCGTGGGGCGCGGGATTGATCTCTTCCAGCCCGAACCCCGCCGAGGAGAAGGCGCTGAGCCGCGGCTGCCAATAGGCCTCGATCTCGCTCCGGCCACGAAAGCGCCGCGCGCCGTCGCAGGTGCATTCGAGCTGCGCGTCGTCGGCATAGAGGTCGAGCAGGGCTGTGAGGTCGCCCTTACGGCAGGCATCCACCCAGTCGACGATAATTCCCATCTGGTCGAAATCACTCACGCCGCACCCAATCTGCCGCGGACAATATTGGCGGCTTAGAACCACCCTCGTGAATATGCGCTGAATAATAAACCCCGGGCGATACCGGGTTCCCTCGATGGACCTGCCAATGAGCTCAGCTCTGCCGCCGGCCTCTTGCCCACACGCCGAAGGCGATGAGCACGGCGCCTGCAAGCGTGAACCAGGTGATTGCATATTGCAGATGGTCGTCCTTGAGATTCACCTGGAGCGGTCCCGGACGCGGGATGCCATTCGCCGGCGCGGGCCGTTCGAGATCGATATAGAACGGCGCAACCGTGCCCCAGCCCAGCACGCTTGCGATTGCCAGATGATCGCGCACGAACCAGAGCCGCTTGCCGCGATTCTCCGCCGGAGTCAGCCAGCTTGGCGCCTCGGGAAAGCGCAGATAGCCGGTGAGCTCAACCGGTTGGCCCGTGATAAGCTTGTTCACCGCGCGATCCTCGACGCCGCGGTCCTGCATCGTGTTCTCGACGAAACCCGCGTCGATCACGACCATCTCGCCGCCGGGAAGCCGCGCCGGCAGGAACGCCCAGGTGCCAGGGCCGGAGGCGTCCTTGCGCACCGCCGAGCCGGAGGAATAGACCATTGCATCGGGGAGGGCTGCGTAGGTCGCGGTGAAGCTGACGCGGCGGAATTCGTCGCGGGCGGGATTGAGCGCGACCCATTGCGCGGACGGCGGCAGCGCAACCGGCGCGGCCGCAAGCCGCTCGGTGAGCGCCGCAATCAACTCGTGCTTGGCGGTGCGGCGCTGCAGCTGCCAGACACCGAGCGCCACGAACACAGCCGTGAGGAACAGCGTGAACAGCGCGAAGCCGGCCACGGGGGCCTTGCGCGACGCAGGCTCATTCATTTCGCGCGATCGACCAACCGGCCCGGCGCCGCCTTGTGGTGGAATTGCAGCGCGATCAGCAACGACTTCATCGAGCGCAGCGGCAACAGCGTGGTGGCGAGGATGAGCGGCAGCCAGAGCACCGCATGCAGCCAATATGGCGGCTGGTATTTGACCTCGACGATGAGGGCGCACGCGACGACGATGCCGCCGGCCAGCATGATGATGAAGATCGCCGGGCCGTCGCCGGTATCGATGAAGGCATAGTCGAGCCCGCAACGGTCGCATGCGGGCGCGAGCGTCAGAAAGCCCGCATAAAGCTTGCCTTGGCCGCAGCGCGGGCATTTGCAGGCAAGCCCACGCAGCGCGCTTTGCAGGACGGTGGTTTCGGACGGGGGTGTGCCGGCACTGTCGTTCATGATGGCGGACTCTATCACAGTTTCCGACGAAACTTCGGGCGGCCGGAAAGCGAAAGGGCGGCCCTGCGGCCGCCCTTCCTGATCGGTTCGATCGGGCTCAGTGCGCGGCGCTGGCCATGGTCTCGGCGCCGCGTCCCCAGACGTAGATGCAGAGGAACAGGAACAGCCAGACCACGTCGACGAAATGCCAGTACCAGGCCGCGAACTCGAAGCCGAGATGCTGCTTCGGCGTGAAGTGGCCGGCATAGGCGCGGAACAGGCACACCAGCAGGAAGATGGTGCCGACCAGCACATGGAAGCCGTGGAATCCGGTCGCCATGAAGAACGTCGCGCCGTAGACGTTGCCGCCGAAGGAGAACGCCGCGTGGGCATACTCATAGGCCTGCACGCAGGTGAAGAGCGCGCCGAGCACGACGGTGAGGATCAGGCCATACTTCAGGCCCTGGCGGTCGTTCTCGAGCAGCGCATGGTGCGCCCAGGTCACGGTCGTGCCTGACGTGAGCAGGATCAGCGTGTTCAGCAGCGGCAGATGCCAGGGATCGAAGGTCTCGATGCCCTTCGGCGGCCAGGTGCCCGGGACCGCGCAGGCGCCGGGCTGCGTGCCGAGGCCGCAACCGAACACCGCATCGCGGGTGGCGTGGACGGCGTCGGCCGGAAACAGCGCCGCGTTGAAATAAGCCCAGAACCAGGCGACGAAGAACATCACCTCGGAGGCGATGAACAGGATCATGCCGTAGCGGTGATGCAGCTGCACGACCCGGGTGTGATCGCCCTTGTACTGGGCCTCCTTGATCACGTCGGCCCACCAGCTCGCCATGGTGTAGAGCACGCCCACGGTGCCGACGCCGAATACGATCGGCGCCGCCGAGAACATGTGGTGCATCCAGGCGACCGCGCCGACCGCCATGATGAAGGCCGAGAGCGAGCCGACCGCCGGCCAGGGAGAGGGATCGACCAGGTGATAGTCGTGATGCTTGGTGTGCGCCGTGGCCATTCCGTCTCTCTCCTCAATCCCGTGCCTGTCCGGCACTTATCCCCTTGCGTCCAACCGCCTGCGCGTGAGCCCTGCGGTCAAAGATTTCCCTTGCGCTTGTCGGCTTCGCCCGATGCCAGCGGTTTCACTACGGGATCGCGCACCGGATAGAACGTGTAGGACAGCGTGATCGTGCTCAGCCCGTCGTTCTCGTGGTCGGCGGCGATCGACGGGTCGACGTAGAACACGACCGGCATCTCGCGCTTCTCACCGGGTGCCATGGTCTGCTCGGTGAAGCAGAAGCAGTTGATCTTCTGGAAATAGGCGCCGACCGTCAGGGGCGCGACGTTATAGGCGGCCTGGCCCGCGGTGGCGCGCGCCGCCTGGTTGGTCACGGTGTAGAAGACGGTCACGACCTGGCCGATATTGACCTCGATCTCGCTCTGCTCCGGCTCGAACTTCCAGGGCAGGCCGGGCGCGACGTTGGAATCGAAGCGCACCGAGATCTTCCGCGCGATCGGGCCCGTGGCCGGCGCAGAGGTCGCCACTTGCGTCGTGCCGTTGAAGCCGGTGGCGCGGCAGAACCAATTGTAGAACGGCACCGCCGCGTAGGAGGCGCCGACCATCAGCGCGACCACGCCGCCGCAGATGGACGCGACCACCACATCGCGCCCCAGCCCGCGGCCCTTGCCCGGGTTGCGATGGCCCGGCTTGGCGCTGACGTCCTGCGATATGGTGGGCTCGTGATCCATGTTTCCTACATCGGCCGCACGAGCACGGCCGGCCCCTTGACCATGGTGACGGCGAAGAACAGCACCACGAGCACGCCGAGCGCCAAAGCGATGGCGATGGAGCGCTGACGACGGCTCTTCCGCTGCGCCTCGGTGAGGACGATTCCTTCCGGCTCGGGTTTGTCGGCCATCGCGGTGATCATGCGCCCCCAACCATCGGAGCAAGCGCCCGGTACACGACCTCGGCCAGCAGGGTCGCAAACAGCGCGAACAGGTACAGGATCGAGAAGGCAAACAGCTTGCGGGTCGCGCGCAGCGACTGGCTGCGCTCGCGGCGCAGATAGACGTTGATGGCGAGCACCAGCATGCCGGCACCGAGAATCAGCGAGACCACGCCGTAGACGGCATCGAAATAGCCGAGCGCCCAGGGCGCGGCGGCGACCGCGATCAGCACGATGGTGTAGAGCAGGATCTGCAGACGCGTGGCGTCGGGACCGGCGACGTTCGGCAGCATCGGAATGCCGGCGCGCGCGTAGTCGTCGGAGCGGAACAGCGCCAGCGCCCAGAAATGCGGCGGGGTCCAGAAGAAGATGATGGCGAACAGCAGCAGCGGCTCGACATCGACCGTGCCCGTCACCGAGGCCCAGGCCACCACCGGCGGCAGCGCACCGGCGGCGCCGCCGATCACGATGTTCTGCGCGGTCCAGCGCTTCAGCCACATCGTGTAGATCACGACGTAGAAGAAGATGGTGAAGGCGAGCAGCGCACCCGCGATCCAGTTGACGAGGATGCCGAGCGTCATCACCGAGAAGAAGGCGAGCGTCATGCCGAACGCCATCGCCTCGGGGCGGGTGATGCGGCCGCGCGGGATCGGCCGGTTCGCCGTGCGCGACATCTTGGCGTCGATGTCGCCTTCGAGCGCCATGTTGAGCGCCCCGGAGGCACCGGCGCCGACGGCAATGCAGAGCAGCGAGGTGATCGCCAGCACCGGGTGGAAATGCCCCGGGGCCATCGCCATCCCGACCAGCGCAGTGAAGATCACCAACGACATCACCCGCGGCTTGAGCAATGCGAGATAATCGCCAACCTCCGCTTCGGAGATGTGGGGATTGATGTCGATGGCGTTGTGGTCGAGGACGGACACTTAGATCTACTCGCTTCGTTACAGCGCCGCGGCGCCCGTCACGGGCGCCGCGGGGGATTGGTTACTGCACGCGGGGCAGCACTTCGAACTGGTGGAAGGGCGGCGGCGAGGACAGCGTCCACTCCAGCGTGGTCGCGCCGGCACCCCAGGGATTGTCGCCTGCCGGCACCCTCTTCATGAAGGCGTCCAGCACGCAGTAGAGGAAGATCAGCACGCCGAAGCCGGAGATGTAGGAGCCGACCGACGAGACCAGGTTCCAGCCCGCGAACGCATCGGGATAGTCGATGTAGCGGCGCGGCATGCCGGACAGGCCGAGGAAGTGCTGCGGGAAGAACACCAGGTTGACGCCGACGAAGGTGACCCAGAAGTGCAGCTTGGCAAGGCCCTCATTGTACATGTAGCCCGACATCTTCGGGAACCAGTAGTACCAGCCGGCGAAGATCGCGAATACCGCGCCGAGCGACAGCACGTAGTGGAAGTGGGCGACGACGTAGTACGTCTCCTGGAGCACCCGATCGACACCCGCGTTCGCCAGCACGACGCCGGTCACGCCGCCGACCGTGAACAGGAAGATGAAGCCCACCGCCCAGATCATCGGCGCGCGGAATTCGATCGAGCCGCCCCACATCGTGGCGATCCAGGAGAAGATCTTCACGCCGGTCGGAACCGCGATGACCATCGTGGCGGCGACGAAATAGGCCTGCGTCGCCGAGGACATGCCGACCGTGTACATGTGGTGCGCCCACACCACGAAGCCGATGCCGCCGATCGCGACCATGGCATAGGCCATGCCGAGATAGCCGAACACGGGCTTGCGCGAGAAGGTCGAGACGATCTGGCTGATCATGCCGAAGCCGGGCAGGATCAGGATGTAGACCTCGGGGTGACCGAAGAACCAGAACAGATGCTGGAACAGCACGGGGTCGCCGCCGCCGTCGGGGGCGAAGAACGTCGTGCCGAAATTGCGGTCGGTGAGCAGCATGGTGATCGCACCGGCGAGCACCGGCAGTGACAACAGCAGCAGGAACACCGTCACCAGGATCGACCACACGAACAGCGGCATCTTGTGCAGGGTCATGCCCGGCGCGCGCATGTTGAAGATGGTGGTGATGAAGTTGATCGCGCCCAGGATCGAGGAAGCACCGGCGAGGTGCAGCGACAGGATCGCGAAGTCAACCGCCGGGCCGGGATGGCCCGAGGTCGACAGCGGCGCGTAGATGGTCCAACCCGCCCCGACGCCGTTGGAGCCCGGCTCGCCCTCGACGAAGGTCGACATCAAGAGCAGCGCGAACGATGCCGGCAGCAGCCAGAAAGAGATGTTGTTCATGCGCGGGAACGCCATGTCTGGCGCGCCGATCATCAGCGGCACGAACCAGTTGCCGAAGCCGCCGATCATCGCGGGCATGACCATGAAGAAGATCATGATTAGGCCGTGCGAGGTCACGAACACGTTGTAGGTATGGGCCTCGTGGAAGACCTGCACGCCCGGATACATCAACTCGGCCCGGATCGCGATCGACATCGCCGCACCGATGATGCCGGCGACGACCGCGAAGATCAGGTACATCGTGCCGATGTCCTTGTGATTGGTCGAATAGACGTAGCGCCGCCATCCGGTCGGATGGGCATGCTCGTCATGATGCGCGTGATCGCCGTGTGCCGCTGCGCTCGTTGCCATTTTCAAATCCTGCCTTGCGTCCCATTCGGACCTTTGGAGGTCCCACCCTTATCGCTTTCAGTCCCTCAGGCCGCCCCCGGCGCTTACTGCGTCGGGCCGGCCGCGGAGGCGTAGGTGCTGGTGCCGCCGCTCGCAAATTTCTTCTTCGCCGTCTCGACCCAGGAGGCGAACTCCTGGTCGCTCACCACGCGGATCGCAATCGGCATGAAGGCGTGATCCTTGCCGCACAGTTCCGAGCACTGACCGTAGTACATGCCGGTCTTGGTAGCCTTGAACCAGGTCTCGTTCAGACGGCCGGGAATGGCGTCGATCTTGACGCCGAAAGCCGGCAGCGCGAACGCATGGATGACGTCCGCACCCGTGGTCTGGACGCGAATCACCTTGTTGACCGGCACCACCATCTCGTTGTCGACGCCGAGCAGACGGGGCTGCTTGTCCTGCGCCATCAGCGAATCGAATTCGAACTTGCCGTTATCCGGATAGGCATAGGACCAGTACCACTGCTTGCCGGTCGCCTTCACGGTCAGGTCCGCTTTCGGAATGTCGAGCTCCAGGAACAGCAGCCGGAACGACGGCACCGAAATGCCGACCAGGATCAGCACCGGGACGAGCGTCCAAGCCACCTCGATCAGCGTGTTGTGGGTGGTCCGCGACGGCACCGGATTGGCCTTCGCGTTGAACTTGACGACCACGATCACGAGCAGCGCCAGGACGAACAGCGTGATCAGAGTGATCAGCACGAAGAGGAAGTTATGGAACCAGACGATGTTGTCCATCACCGGGGAACCGGACTGCTGAAGCGTCCACTCCCACGGCGCCGGCTGCCCGAGCTCGGCCAAGGCCGCACCACCCGTCGCCAGCGTGACTCCAGTCGCCACCAAGGCGATGGTGGCCAATCCCAGCAATTGCCGGCCCACCCGACCCATCGACATCCTCATGTCGTTCGCGCTCCCCTTCCGAGATCACCCCACGTGCATTCCCCTGCTTGCGGGAAACGCTTATTCGATCCGCCAGTCCGACAAACCGCCACGCAAGAATACCTCTAAGAGGAATTGGGGCCAGATCGCTAGAACGCGAAATCAAGCCTCTCAAACCATAATTCTTGATCTATCGCAATGCAGTCTTGAGCCCCGCCTGCCAGCCATCACCGGCAAGATATTTCCCAGCAAGATCAGACAAAAATACCGTTTCCCGGGACGCTGCGGCTTGACAGCGGAATTGCCCGCGGTAGGCACTGGAAGACTGCCACGCGGCAGCCTGATTCGTGCGGGCAATGGCGGTGTGGGCGGCGCGGAATTTGCTTGGGAATCGCCTTCAAGACGCCGTCATTCCGTATCAGTCCGCCAGATCAGTCCGCCAAGCGCGAGCAACCCAGGCGAGCAGAGGGACCGACCCGATGGGGCTTTCGAGATCGATGGCAAGGCCGGCGAACGGCCTCCCGGCGCTCGCCGGCCTCGTGGCTGCGATGGTCCTGCTGGCGCTGCCGGGGCTCGCCCATGCGCAGGGCGCGGTGCGCTCCGTCCATGGCGACTGGCAGATCCGCTGCGACACCCCGCCCGGCGCCCAGACCGAGCAATGCGCCCTGATCCAGAGCGTGGTGGCCGAAGACCGCTCCAATGCCGGCCTGACCGTGATCGTGCTCAAGACCGCCGACCAGAAGAGCCGGCTGATGCGCGTGGTCGCTCCGCTCGGGGTCCTCTTGCCCTCCGGCCTCGGGCTCAAGCTCGACAACCAGGACGTCGGCCGCGCCGGCTTCGTCCGCTGCCTGCCCAATGGCTGCGTCGCCGAGGTCGTGCTGGAAGACAAGCTGCTCGGCCAGCTCCGCAGCGCCAAGACCGCGACCTTCATCATCTTCGAGACGCCGGAAGAAGGCATCGGCTTCCCGCTCAGCCTGAACGGACTGGGTGAGGGCTATGACAAGCTGCCGTAGCAGCGGCTAACCTTGACAATCCTTTTGTTTCCGTAATGTGAGGCTTCGCGCTCTCGCGGAACCGATCCGAAACCATTATCTTGCCCCACATCCCCGGCTAATGGACGGACGCATGACCAATCCTGCCACGACCTCCCTGCTCGACCGTGCCAATCTCGACCGCGACCAGGTTCGCAGCGAGGTCGCGCGTGGGCTTTCCGGCGCCGACGACGGCGAGCTGTTCCTGGAATACAGCCAGACCGAAGCGCTGATGTTCGACAATGGGCGGCTGAAGCAGGCGACCTACGACACCTCGCAGGGTTTTGGCCTGCGCGCCGTCAAGGACGATGCGGTCGGCTACGCGCATTCCTCCGACGTCTCGCTGCCGGCGCTGATCCGCGCTGCCGATGCGGTTGCCGCCGTGCGCGGCGGCTACTCCGGCAGCTTCTCGGCGCCGCCGCCGCATACCAATGTCCGCCTCTATGGCGACGACAATCCCCTGGATGCCCCAGGCTTCGAGACAAAAGTAAAACTGCTCGCCGAGATCGACGCTTACCTGCGCGACAAGGATCCACGGGTGCGGCAGGTCAGCGTCAGTCTCGGCGCGACCTGGCAGGTCGTCGAGATCCTGCGGCCCGACGGTGAGAGCTATCGCGACATCCGTCCGCTGGTGCGCGTCAACATCTCCGTCGTCGCCGGCCAGGGCGACCGCCAGGAGAGCGGCAGCAAGGGCTATGGCGGCCGCGCCGGCTATGCCGAGTTCATCGAGAGCAGGAATTGGCGCGAGGCCGCCGACGGCGCGCTGCGCGAGGCGCTGGTCAATCTGGAGTCGATTCCGGCGCCCGCCGGCGAGATGGACGTCGTGCTCGGCGCCGGCTGGCCCGGCGTGATGCTGCATGAAGCGGTCGGCCACGGCCTCGAGGGCGACTTCAATCGCAAGAAGACATCTGCTTTTGCGGGCCTGATGGGCCAGCAGGTCGCGGCCAAGGGCGTCACCGTGGTCGACGACGGCACCATCGCCTCGCGCCGCGGCTCGCTGTCGATCGACGACGAGGGCACGCCGACCAATCGCACCGTGCTGATCGAGGACGGCATCCTGGTCGGCTACATGCAGGACCGCCAGAACGCACGGCTGATGAACATGAAGCCGACCGGCAACGGCCGTCGCCAGGGTTATGCCCATGTGCCGATGCCGCGCATGACCAACACCTACATGCTCGCCGGCGACCGCGATCCGGCCGAGATCATCGCCTCGGTTAAGAACGGCGTGTTCGCCGCGAATTTCGGCGGCGGACAGGTCGACATCACCTCGGGCAAATACGTGTTCCAGTGCACCGAGGCCTACAAGATTGAGAACGGCAAGATCGGGGCGCCCCTGAAAGGCGCCATGCTGATCGGCAACGGACCGACCGACCTGCATCGCATCCGCATGATCGGCAACGACCTCGCACTCGACACCGGCATCGGCACCTGCGGCAAGAACGGCCAGGGCGTGCCTGTCGGCGTCGGCCAGCCGTCGCTGCTGATGGAACGCATCACCGTGGGTGGAACCGGCGCATGAGCGTTGAAGACAAGGTCACGGTCAGCCCCAAGCGCAAAAGCAGCGGCTGGGGCGGACAGATCGCTCAGCTCGCCGGCATCGTCGCCGCGGTCTTCATCGCCAAGGGTGCGCTCGCCGAGCCGTTCTACGTGCCGTCGGGCTCGATGGAGCCGACGCTCCTGATCGGTGATGCGCTGCTCGCCTCGAAATTCCCCTATGGCTACGGCACCTCGTCGCTGCCGATCCAGATCAGCCTGCCGGAAAGCGGCCGCGTGTTCGCGGAGACGCCGAAGCTCGGCGACGTCGTCGTCTTCCGCTGGCCCGGCGATCGTTCGCAGGCCTGGGTCAAGCGTGTCGTGGGTCTGCCCGGCGACCGCATCCAGATGCGGCAGGGCCAGCTCTTCATCAACGACCGTCCGGCCGAGCTGAAGCCCGACGGCATCGGTGCCGCCGAGAACGACCGTGGCGGCAGCGAGCCCGCCTATCGCTATGTCGAGACGCTGCCGAACGGCGTCTCGCATCTGATCTTCAAAATGCGCGACAGCGGTCCGCTCGACAACACGCCCGAGGTGACGGTCCCGGCCGGGCATCTGTTCGTGCTCGGCGACAACCGCGACAATTCCGCCGATAGCCGCGTGCCGCTGCGCTCCGGCGGCGTCGGCCTGCTGCCGATCGACAATCTGATCGGACGTGCGGACGCCGTGGTCGGCTCCTGGGACCTCGGCATGCGCAGCCAGCCGGTGTGGACCTGGCTGTCCGGATTCAGGCTGTCGCGGTTCTTCACCGCCGTGCACTGACCGGTCGCAGGTGAGCAAGGACGAATTCCTCGCGCTCGCCTTACGCAATCCGGTCAACGCCGCGATCGCCGACGAGCTGCATCGACTTGCATTACCGGATGCATGGCTGGTGTCGGGATGCCTGGTGCAGACGGTATGGAACGTGCTCACGGGGCGCCCGATCGACCACGGCATCGCCGATTACGACGTGTTCTATTTCGGCGCCGACACATCGTGGGAGGCCGAGGACGCGGTGATCCGCACCCTCCATGCGCGCCTCGCGCATCTCGGCGCCAAGATCGAGGTCCGCAACCAGGCCCGCGTGCACATGTGGTACCCGGCCAAGCACGGCCTGCCCTATCCGCCGCTGAGAAGCTCGAGGGAAGGCATCGACCGTTTCCTCACGCAGAACACGCAGGTCGGCGTCAGGCGCGCAAGCGATGGCCACGAGGTCTACGCACCGCGCGGGTTTGACGACATTGCGGCACTGATCGCGCGGCCAAATCCAGGACCGAATTTTTCCGCGGCGAACTACGAAGCGAAGGCTAAGCGCTGGAAAGCGCTGTGGCCGGAGATCACGGTGATCGCGGCGGAGTGAGGTGCCTCACGCGTCCCGTCTCTGCAGTGCGGCGCTGAAGAAGCGCCGCCATAGCGCGTCGAAGACGCGCGTAAACGCGCTGATGGCGTCCGGGGCACGAGTATGGATGCTACCGCACCACGCCCGACGTGAACCCCGCCTTCCTTCGCGGCGGCTTGATTTCCTTCTTCAGGAAGCAGCGCGCCTCGCGCCCGGTGTAGCCGGGGCGGGCATAGGTGAAGGCGCGGCATTTGTTGTCGGCGATGCAGGCGGCCTTGCACGCCTCGACGCTTTCGCCATCCTTGAGTTCGAAATTGCGCAAGTCGCCGCCGGGACGGTCGATCGACGTCTCGACGCCTTCCACGCGCGGCTCGATCACGCCGGCGCCGCGCACGCCCGAGATACAGCAGCTACCCGGCACGCGCGCCGGCACGGTGTTCTTCAGCCAGCACACGGCCGAGCCGCCTTCGACATCGGGATAGTTGAAGCTCCAGGAGCGGCAACGGCGATCGCGCTCGCACAGCAGCGCGCAATCCTCGGGATCGCCGGAGGTGACGGGCGTACTGAAATAGTCGCCGCCGGGTCGGTCGAACGCCGTCTGGGCAAGCGCCGGCGCGCTCGCAAACGCAAGCGAAAGCAGCGTGACACATGCCGCGGCGCTGGCCATGATGGCCCCGGACAGGCGGCCCTTCCACATCGGAACAGCTTTCGAGTTATTGACGACGCTCAGGTTTTTCAGCCGATCATTTGATCGCCGCAAACCTGTATGGGCGATGAACGACTGAATCCTCGGTGCCCGGCTTCAGAGGTCTAGAACGCGTATTCCGCGTAGGCCGGTTCCACCGAACCCTTCCAGGGTCCGTTGAATTTATCCAGCATCTCCTCGGCCGGCGTCCGGCCGGAATCGATGATGCGATCGAGCGGCTCGAGATGCCGGGTTTCGTCGCGGCCGAGCTGGTCGATCCGGCCGCGCCGGCGCAGGCCGGCATGGGCAAGAACGAGGCATTCCTTGGCGATCTCGAACAGATAGCGGTCCTTGATCCGCGCCTTGAAGCCCATGCGCGGCACGTCGTCGCGCAGGGCCTGGCGTTCATGCGCGCTCCAGTGCTTGACGATCTCCCAGGCGGCATCGAGCGAGGCATCGTCGTAGAGCAGCCCGACCCAGAACGCCGGCAGCGCCGGCAAGCGGCCCCACGGGCCGCCGTCCGAGCCGCGCATCTCGAGATAGCGCTTGAGCCGCACTTCCGGGAAGATCGTCGAGAGGTGGTTGGCCCAGTCCGACAAGGTCGGACGCTCGCCGGGAAGGTTGTTGTTGCGGCCGTCGAAGAAGGCGCGGAACGAGGAGCCCGAGACGTCAATGTACTCCTCGCCGCGCTTGACGAAATACATGGGCACGTCCAGCGCATAATCGACATAGCGCTCGAACCCCATGCCGTCCTCGAACGCCCACGGCATCATGCCCGCGCGCGCATTGTCGGTGTCGCGCCAGATCTCGGACCGGAACGAGAGGAAGCCGTTCGGCCTGCCCTCGGTGAACGGTGAATTAGCGAACAGTGCAGTTGCGACCGGCTGAAGCGCGAGCGAGACGCGCAGCTTCTTGACCATGTCGGCTTCGGAGGAGAAGTCGAGATTGGTCTGCACCGTGCAGGTCCGGTACATCATGTCGAGGCCGTATTGACCGACCTTCGGCATGTAATTGGTCATGATCTTGTAGCGGCCCTTGGGCATCACCGGGATATCGGCGCGCGACCAGGACGGCGTCATGCCGAGGCCGAGGAAGCCGATGCCGAGCGGGGTTGCGATCTCGCGCACCTGCGCCAAGTGCGCCATCAGCTCGCTCTGGGTCTGGTGCACGTTCTCGACCGGCGCGCCGGACAGCTCGAACTGTCCGCCGGGCTCGAGCGAGATGGCGCCGCCGCCGGTGACGTCGTAGAGGCCGATGATGTTGCCCTGCTCCATGATCGGCTCCCAGCCGAGCAGGAGCTTCATGCCTTCGAGCAGCGCGCCGATGCCGCGCGCGCCCTCGTAAGGCACCGGACGATGGCCGTCGAGCGTGAACGGCGTTTTCTCGTGCTCGGTGCCCATGCGGAACTCGGACGGGTCCTTGCAGCCTGCCTCGAACCACGCGACGAGCTCGTCGCGTGATTGCAGCGGCGTCATGTCGATCTGGTCTCGCGCCATATCAAACTCTAATCAAAAGCGCTTCGACCGAACGCGCGCGGGTGACAGGGACGGCCCGCGAACCCACCGGTTGCACGGGCGAGCGGGATTGCCGCGCGATCATCGCGACGGCATGGTTTCGTTGGCGGCCGCGGGCGGCAGTTTCATCTCGCCGCACGAGCAGCCCAGGCGATCGAGCAGATTGCTGAGCTTGACGGCGTCGGCGTCCGACAGTTTCGAACCGACATATTTCTCGATCGCGGCCGAATAGGCGCCCCACATCCGCTTCTGCAGCTCGCGGCCGGCTTCGGTGATCTCGACGAACTGGCCGCGCTTGTCGATCTTGCATTCGCGCCGCGAGGCGAGGCCCTCGTCGACCAGGCGATCGATCAGGCGCGAGGTCGAATATTGCGGGATCAGCATCTGCCGCTCGAGCTCGACCGGCCGCAGCTCGCCCGAGGGCGCCCGCGACAGTTCGAGCAGCGCGTCATACCAGGCCAGCGGTGGGAAGCCGGCCTTCTTCAAGTCCTGCTCGACGCAATCGAGCACGCGGCTCTGCACCCGCATCAGGCGGATCCAGGCGGCGGTTGCCTCGGTCGATGGTTTGCGTTTCATGGTCCCGCTCAAGCTCGTCGCCCGTCTCTTACTCCATTCGATGCACCTGCATCAATCTTGACTATTTCAAGCAGGTGCATGTAGTCGTTCTTTCGGCCGAGCCAAGCGTCAGGGGAAGGAAATTCCTCGAAACCGGATGGTTTCCCCGGTGTGTGCCCGCCGTCCCCGCCTCGTGCTCCTGGAGGCCAGCCCGCTCTGTGGCCTGGTCGAGGTCGATAGCGGCGCAAAGAAGCCCGAAATGGTGAGGATTATCTGAAGTTGGGGCCTCCTTCGGGCCAAGCCCCTGCGCTGGGCCTCGACGGCAATCAGATCGTGACGGAAGGCCAAGTGATTGTCCAGATGATCGCCGATCAGCTCTGGTCCGCCGTTCGCGAAGCGTGGCGGGCGGGGTCGACGAAGAGCCGGACCGATGATTCGGCTCTTTGCTTGCGTCATTCGCTAATCCGATGATTCGCGATGCGCTGACGGGGATTTTACGAGCATTGTCCGGGTTAACAATAACTCCGCCTTTTGCGCTCCGCGGACGTCGCCATCCTTGTGAGAGCAATCCTCCTGTGCCTCAACTTCAGCGCGGGACAGGACGCTAACCGTCGGACCGGAAAGCTATTGTGACGACTGTAATCCTCCTCCTGCTCGCGAGCGCAATCACCGGCTTGGCGACGGGTCTATTCTTCCGGGTCTGGACTCTATTGCTGGTCTCGCCGGCGACTGCGATCCTTGCCGCGACGGTGCTTCAGACCTCGGGCTTTGGATTCTGGACGGGCGTTCCAATCGTCGTCGGCTGCCTGATTGCCGGCCAGGTCGCCTATTTGGCGGCGACGTTCTACGTGCACAGAGGTGAGCTTTCAGTGCAGGACGAGATCGACGGCGAACCAGGCAAGCACGGCCAGCGCAACATCAAAGACGAGGACGAGTAAGACCAGGCCAAACCACGAAGGAATTTTTCTGCGCCACCGGAGGAGCCTGCGGCGGCGCCACGGCCGATCCAGCAGCAACAAGGGGGCGTATCTTACCGCAACGCCGGCTGCGCTGTCTTGAGACACCGTGGGGATCATTGCGGGACACCTTCAATGTCGATGGGCCATCCGGTGGATCATCAGCAAGAGCGGTGCCAGGGCGAAGCGAGCGTGGCCGGGGTGGAGGGATTGGGTGCTGGGGTGAGACGAAAGCGCATCAATCGATGTGACAAGGCTCAAGGCAGAGCGCCCAAGCGATGATCCAGCCCTTCCTTTTGTGAACCATCTGATCCGCGGCGACGTCGAAGGAGCATCTCCAGGAGACAATTGCCTCCATGAACATGATCGTCCTCATGACCGCCGCGGGCGCGCCGCTGGCGATGCTCGGGCTCTCGACGCCGGTCGCGCCGGAACGCAATTGCATCTTCACGATCCCTCCGCAGATCACCTCGGCCGTGTTCGAGAGCAGAGAAGGAAAGATCGTCTTTCCGAACCGGCCGACCGAATATCCCTGCCGCTACGCCAGGACGAAGAGCGGCGCGGACGTCGCCTTCACCAACCAGAATGGCTGGCGTTTCGAGGTGCGCATCGGCCGCGGCGACGAAGGCAGCTGGAAGGCCCGTCTCGACGACGATGTCGTCGGAGGGCGCGCCTTCTCGCCGTTCGGCGACGGAAAATGAAAAAGGCCGGATCGACGATCCGGCCTTTGTCTCTGCGTAACCTCTTCCGTCAGGCCGCCGCCTTCTTCGGCGCGAAGCGGCCGTAGAAGGTCTCGCCTTTCGCCGCCATCTCCTCCAGCAGCTTGGGCGGGCTGAAGCGCGAGCCGTACTTCGCCTCCAGCTTGTGGCAGAGCTCGACGAACTTCTTCGTGCCCATGAAGTCGATGTAAGACAGCGTGCCGCCGGTGAACGGCGCGAAGCCGAAGCCGAGTATCGAGCCGACATCGGCCTCGCGCGGATCGGTGATGACGTGGTCCTCAACGGTGCGCGCAGCTTCCACCGCCTGCACCACCAGGAAGCGCTGCTTCAGCTCCTCGATATCGAGCGTATCGGGATCGAGCTGCTTCGGCTGCAAGGCCGAGAGGCCCGGCCACAGGCTCTTCTGGCCCTTGCCCTTCTCGGGATAGTCGTAGAAGCCCTTGCTGTTCTTGCGGCCGAGCCGGCCCTGCTTCTCGACCATCTCCACCATCAGCTTCTTCTGCTCGGGATTGATCGCGTTGGGGCCGAGATCGGCTTCGGTCGCCTTCATGATCTTGAGACCGAGATCGAGCGCGACCTCGTCCGAGAGCGAGAGCGGGCCGACCGGCATGCCGGCCATCTTGGCGCAGTTCTCGATCATCGCGGGCGGCACGCCCTCCAGGAACATCTCGTTGCCTTCGGCGACGTAGCGGCCGACGCAGCGATTGGCGAAGAAGCCTCTGGAGTCGTTGACCACGATCGGCGTCTTGCCGATCTGGCGGACGTAGTCGAGCGCGGTCGCGAGCGCGACGTCGCCGGTGTTCTTGCCGAGGATGATCTCGACCAGCATCATCTTCTCGACCGGCGAGAAGAAGTGAATGCCGATGAACTTCCCCTGATCCTTAAAACTCTCGGCCAGCGAGGTGATCGGCAGCGTCGAAGTGTTGGAGGCGAAGATCACATCAGGCTTCAGATATTGCTGCGCCTTGGCAAAGGTCTCCGCCTTGACCTTGCGGTCCTCGAACACGGCCTCGATGACGAGGTCGACGTCCTTCAGCGCGGCGTAGTCCGCGGTCGGCGTGATGCGCGCGAGCAGCGCTTCGGCGTCCGCAGGCTTGGCGCGGCCCTTCTTGATCTGCTCCTCGATCACCTTCTGGGCATGCGCCTTGCCCTTGTCCGCGCTCTCCTGGTCGCGATCGATCAGGACGACGTCGAGGCCGGCGCGGGCCGAGACATAGCCGACGCTCGCGCCCATGAAGCCGGCGCCGATCACGGCGATCTTCTTCACCTTGGTGGCGGGCACATCCTTCGGACGACGCGCGCCCTTGTTGAGCTCCTGCATCGACAGGAACAGGCTGCGGATCATCGCAGCCGCTTCCTTCGAGCGCAGCACCGAGGTGAAGTAGCGCGACTCCACGCGCAGCGCCGCATCGATCGGCAGCTGCAGGCCTTCATAGACGCAGCTCATGATCGCCCGCGCGGCCGGGTAATTGTCGTAGGTTTCGCGGCGATAGATCGCGTTGCCGGCCGGGAACATCATCATGCCGGCCTTGGAGAACACCGGACCGCCGGGCAGCTTGAAGCCCTTCTCGTCCCACGGCGCGACGGCCTTGCCGCCGCCCTTGATCCAGTCCTTCGCCGCCTTGATGAGGTCGGCGGCGGGAACGATGGCGTGGATCAGGTTCAGCGCCTTGGCCTTGTCGACCGTGACGGGGTCGCCCTTGAGCAGGATGGTCATGGCGTCCTGCGGCGGCGCCAGGCGCGGCACGCGCTGCGTGCCGCCGGCGCCGGGGAATAGGCCGACCTTGACCTCGGGCAGGCCGAGGCGCGTCTTGGGATTCTCCGCCGCGACGCGATAATGGCAGCACAGCGTGATCTCGAAGCCGCCGCCGAGCGCGAGCCCGTTGATCGCCGCCGCCCACGGCTTGCCTGAGGTTTCGATTCCGCGCAGCACCTGCGAGAAGCGCCGGCTCTGGTCGAACAGCATCTGGTTCGCCGCGGTCTCGCCCTGCTCCTTGAAAACCTTCGCATAGGCCTGGTTCATGCCTTCGAGCATGGACAGGTCGGCGCCGGCGCAGAACGCTTCCTTGGCCGAGGTGATGACGACGCCCTTCACCGCGGCATCCGCCGTGGTCGCCTTGACGATCGCCTCGAGCTCGTTGGTCGAGGTCTCGTCGAGCACGTTCATGGAGCGGCCTGGGATGTCCCAGGTGACGAGCGCAATACCGTCGGAATCGGTCTCAACCTTAAAGTTCTTGTACGACATGTTGGTTGCTCCTCAACCCTTAGACGCGCTCGATGATGGTCGCGGTGCCCATGCCGCCGCCAATGCACAGCGTGACCAGGGCGGTGGACTTGTTGGTGCGCTCGAGCTCGTCGAGCACGGTGCCGAGGATCATTGCGCCGGTGGCCCCCAGCGGGTGACCGAGCGCGATCGCGCCGCCATTTACGTTGATCTTGGCATTGTCGATGTCGAAGGCCTGGATGTAGCGCAGCACGACCGAGGCGAAAGCCTCGTTGAGCTCGAACAGGTCGATGTCCGACTTCTTCATGCCGGAGCGCGCGAACAGCTTCTCGGTGACGTCGACCGGACCGGTCAGCATCATCGCCGGCTCCGAGCCGATGTTGGCGAATGCGCGGATCTTGGCGCGCGGCTTCAGGCCGTACTTGCTGCCAGCTTCCTTGCTGCCGAGCAGCACGGCGCCGGCGCCGTCGACGATGCCCGAGGAATTGCCGGCATGGTGCACGTAATTGACGCGCTCGATCTCCGGATGCGACTGCACCGCGACGCCGTCGAAGCCGCCCATCTGCGCCATCATCGTGAACGACGGCTGCAGCTGCGCCAGCGACTGCATCGTCGTCGAGGGGCGCATGTGCTCGTCCTTGGCGAGGATGGTGAGGCCGTTGATGTCCTTCACCGGCACCACGGATTTGTTGAAGCGGCCTTCGTCCCAGGCCTTGCCGGCGCGCTGCTGGCTCTGCACGGCGTAGGCGTCGACGTCGTCGCGCGAGAAGCCGTACTTGGTGGCGATCAGGTCGGCCGACACGCCCTGCGGCATGAAGTAGGCAGGCACCGCCATCGAGGGATCCATTGGCCAGGCCCCGCCGGAGGCGCCGATGCCGACGCGGCTCATGGATTCGGCGCCGCCGCCGATCACGAGCTCATGCTGGCCGCTCATGATCTGCGCTGCGGCGAAGTTCACGGCATCGAGGCCGGAGGCGCAGAAGCGGCTGATCTGCACGCCCGGGACGGCCTCGCCGAGGCCGGCCTTCAGCGCCGCGAAGCGCGCGATGTCGGAGCCGGCTTCGCCAACCGGATCGACCACGCCGAGCACGACGTCATCGACCGAATCCTCGGGCAGGTTGTTGCGGTCCTTCAGCGCCTTCAGCGGCACGGTCGCAAGCGCGAGCGCGGTGACTTCGTGCAGCGCGCCGTCCGGCTTGCCGCGGCCGCGCGGGGTGCGAACGTGGTCGTAGATGAATGCCTCAGGCATGACGCCCTCCTGATGTGATGTTCGGTACGATTGGGAGCAGGCAGCGGAAGCAGGCTCAGAAAGCTTCCGCCGGCAGTTCCATGATGGTGGCGCAGCCGGCCTGGATGCGCGCGAGATTGGCGGCGGTCTCCGGCAGCATCCGCTCCATGAAGAAGCGGCCGGTGACGAGTTTTGTGGAGAGATAGGGCGTCGCCCCGCTCTCGGCAATCTTGGCATTCGTCACCTTGGCCATCCGCGCCCACATGTAGCCGAGCGCGACGAAGCCGAAGAGATGCAGGTAATCGGTTGCGGCGGCACCGGCATTGTCGGGCTTTGCCATCGCGTTCTGCATCAGCCAAGTCGTCGCCTGCTGCAGATGGCCGAGCGAGGTCGAGAGCGGCGTGATGAAGGGCTTCAGCGCCTCGTCGCCGCCGTTCTCCTTGGCGAACGCCATGACCTCGCCGAAGAAGGCCATGATGGCGCGGCCGCCGTCGCGCGGCAGCTTGCGGCCGACGAGGTCGAGCGCCTGGATGCCGTTGGCGCCTTCATAGATCATGGCGATGCGCGCATCGCGCACGAACTGCTCCATGCCCTGCTCGGCGATGTAGCCGTGGCCGCCATACATCTGCTGCGCCTGCACCGCGTTGGCGAAACCATAGTCAGTGAGGAAGCCCTTCAACACCGGCGTCATCAGACCCATGTGGTCGTCGGCGGCCTGGCGGTCCTTGGGGTCTTCGGAGCGGTGGGCGACGTCGCTCTTCAGCGCGGTCCACATCACGAAGGCTCGCGCGGCCTCGTTGAACGCGCGGATCGAGAGCAGCGTGCGGCGCACGTCGGGATGCACGATGATCGGGTCGGCCGGCTTGTCCGGCGCCTTGACGCCTGACAGCGCGCGGCCCTGGATGCGCTCGCGGGCATAGGCGACCGCGTTCTGGTAGGCGACCTCGGACTGCGCGAGGCCCTGCACGGCGACGCCGAGCCGGGCCTCGTTCATCATCACGAACATGCCCTGCATGCCCTTGTTCTCTTCGCCGATCAGCCAGCCGGTGGCGTTGTCGTAGTTCATCACGCAGGTCGAATTGCCGTGGATGCCCATCTTGTGCTCGATCGAGCCACAGACGACGCCGTTGCGCGCGCCCACCGAACCGTCGGCATTGACCAGGAACTTCGGCACCACGAACAGCGACACGCCCTTGATGCCGGCCGGCGCGCCCTCGATGCGGGCGAGCACGAGATGGATGATGTTGGAGGCCAAGTCGTGCTCACCGGCCGAGATGAAGATCTTAGTGCCCGTGATCTTGAAGCTGCCGTCCGCCTGCCGCACTGCCTTGGTGCGGAGCATGCCGAGATCGGTGCCGCAATGCGGCTCGGTGAGGTTCATGGTGCCGGTCCATTCGCCGGCCACCATCTTCGGAACGTAGGTCTTCTTCTGCTCGGGCGTGCCGTGCACCAAGAGCGCCGCGGTCGCGCCCATGGTGAGGCCGCCATACATCGAGAACGCCATGTTGGCGGAGATCTGGAATTCATTGACCGCCTGGCTCAGGGTCACCGGCAGGCCCTGCCCGCCATATTCGGTCGGCGCCGACAGGCCGAGCCAGCCGCCCTCGGCGACCTGCTTGAACGCCTCCTTGAACCCCTTCGGCGTGGTGACGCTGCCGTCATCCGCACGCTTGCAGCCTTCGAGATCGCCGACGCGGTTGAGCGGCTGCAGCACCTCTTCGGCGAGCTTGGCGGCTTCGCCGAGGATGGCCTCGCGCACGTCGCTCGACGCATCGGAGAAGCCCGCGAGATTGTCGTAGCGATCGATCTGGAAGACGTCGTTGAGCAGGAAGTTCACGTCTTCGACGGGGGCTTTATAGATCGGCATAGTGGTCTCCCGGCATGGGGCTTGAGGAGGATGTTGGGCTTATGATTGGGCGGCGGCAAGCTGCTCCGCCATCAGGCGGTGCAGCATGTTGATCGCCTTGAGCGGACGCACCATCACCTTGAAGTGGGTGATGCGCCCCTCGCTATCGAAGCTGATGATGTCGACGCCGTTGATCTCGATGCCGTCGATGACATTCTTGAATTCGAGCACCGCGCCATTGTCGCTGCGCCACTCGCCGACATAGGTGAAGCCGGGGCCGCCGAGCACCTTCTCGGCGCTGGAGAGGTATTTGAAGGTGATGTCGCGGCCGCGCTGCGGCGTATGCACGACCGGGCTTTCGAACACGGCATCGGGATGCAGGAGGTCCCAGAGCGCGGTGCGGTCGTGAGACTTCATGTAGGCGTACCAGGAATCGAGGCCGGTCATTCTCAGGTGCCTCCCTAGGCTAAGGGCAAAAGTGCGAAAACAACCCCATGCACAGTAGCGAGGAGATTGATTTCACTTCATTATTCAGTCGGGCCTGTGGCCCGCCTGCACGCTGCCTCATATGCACATTGACGCATATGCGCCGATGCGCATAAAGTCAAGCAACTTGGTCAAACCTAAAGAAGGGGGCCGGTCATGGCACTGGGCGACGCAATCCTCGCATGCCTGACGGAACGCCCGATGACGGGCTACGAACTCGCCAAGACGTTCGATTCCTCGATCGGCTTCTTCTGGAAGGCCGACCACCAGCAGATCTACCGCGAGCTCTCCAAGCTGCGCGACCGCGGCTACATCCAGGGCCGCGAGGTCGTGCAGTCAGGCAAGCCCAATAAACTGATCTATACGCTGACTCCCGAGGGCCGAACAGCACTGCGGCACTGGGCCGCGCGGCCAAGCACGCCGCCCTCGATCAAGGACGACCTCCTGGTGCGGCTGCATGCGCTCGACAGCATCGACATCGAGCCCATGCGCACCGACCTGATGGCCCGCCTGGAGCACCACCGCGACCGCCACGCCAATTACGAGCGCATCCTGAAGAAGCGCTTTCCCGACGGCACGGCGGAAGGCCGGCTCGATCTCGGCAATCTGCTCCTGCTCCAGCTCGGCGCCCGCCACGAGCAGATGGTGGCCGACTTCTGCGAGGAGGCGCTGGAAGCGCTGTCGGCGATGAGCGGCAAGGCGACGGTGGTACCGCTGGAGGATAGCAAGCGCGAGAAGGGCTGAGGGCGCCGACGTTACGCGAGCCCTTTCCGCCTCCTCGCTGTCATCGCCCGCGAAGGCGGGCGATCCAGTATTCCAGAGACGGCGCGGCTAGAGCCGAGGAGCCGCGGCGTACTGGATGCCCCGCCTTCGCGGGGCATGACACCGGTTTGTTTCGGGACCGGATGAGCGACACAACACCGCCCCCCAGCTCCCCCCGCCCAACTTTAAGACAGCGGCTCCGCATTCCTTAACTCGTTATTTACCGTAACAGGAAAAAGTCGGTTTTCGAGGCAGACGACCCGCGCCAAATTCGATTGTCTTTGCAACCGGCACGCGTGGGGAAGCTGGAGGCGCCGGGGTGGGGTGCCGAAGTCGGAACCGGACAGAGTCATGAATTCGCGCGTATCGTGGAGTGTCGACGGCATCGATCCATCCGTCCGGGAGCGGGCCGAGGCTGCTGCGCGCCGTGCCGGCATGTCGCTCAACGATTGGCTGAACTCCACGCTCGGCGATACTTCCCCGCCCAACTTCCGCGCATCCTACGATCAGCGTCCGCAGCACGTGCCGAGCCAAGGACCGAGTCAGGAGAGCCGCGAAGTCGCCGACATCCACCAGCGGCTCGACGCGATCACCCAGCAGATCGAGCGGATCTCAAAACCCGCCCCGCGCCAAGACGTCTCAAGACAAGACTCCTCACGACCAGACGTCTCGCGTGAGCAGGGCGTCGCGCGCCAGCTCAACGATGCGATCTCGCGACTCGACGCGCGCCTGTCGCAGATCTCCCGCCCACAGCGGCAACCGGCGCAGCCGCAGGCCCCTCGCCCCACCCCGGCCGAGACGCGTCAGCGCCAGGCCGATGCGGTCGAGCGCGCCGCCGCGCAGGTCTATCGCGGCTCACCACCCCTGAGCCCGGCTTCGTTCGACGTCGCGGTCGCCGAGATCACCGCGCGCCAGAGCGAGCTCGAGGGCTTTGCGCCGCGGCAGATGCCGCCGCGTGCCGCGCCGCCGCTTGCGCCAACGGCTCCTTGCGCGCCGATGGCACCGGCCGCCCCTGCCTATGCGCCGCCGCCACCGCAGCCGGGGCCCGATTTTTCCGCGCTCGAGCGCCATCTGCTCAAGATCACGAGCCAGATCGAATCGCTGCAGCGGCCTGACAATACCGAGCAGGCCATCAACGCCTTCCGCAGCGAGCTTGCCGAAATCCGCGCCGCCATCACCGAGGCGATGCCGCGGCGCGCGATCGAATCGATCGAGAACGAGATCCGCTCGCTGCACCGTCGTATCGACGAGACCCGCTCCAACGGCACCGACGGGCAGGTTCTTGCCGGCATCGAGCGCGCACTGTCCGACATCAAGCAGGTGCTGCGCACGCTGACGCCGGCCGAGCAGCTCACCGGCTACGACGAGGCGATCCGCAATCTCGGCGCCAAGCTCGACCTGATCCTGCGCGCCAATGACGATCCCTCGACCGTCCAGCAGCTCGAAGGCGCGATCGCGGCGCTGCGCGCCATCGTCTCCAACGTCGCATCCAACGAGGCGCTGGCGCGGCTGTCCGAAGACGTGCAGCTGCTGTCGTCCAAGGTCGACCAGATCACCCGCGCCTCCGGCCACGGCGACAGCTTTGCGGTGCTGGAGCAGCGCATCGCGGCGCTCACGGCGGCGCTGGAAACGCGCGAGCGGCCGCAGCCGTCGGAGAGCACCGAGCATCTCGAAGCTGCGATCCGCGCGCTGTCGGACCGCTTCGACCGCATGCAGGTCGGCAACGATTCCGCCTCGACCTTCGCCCATCTCGAGCAGCGTGTTTCCTATCTCCTGGAGCGGATCGAGGCCGCCGCCGATCCGCGCAACGGCAATTTGAGCCGCGTCGAGGACGGGCTGCACGACATCCTCAGGCACCTGGAACGGCAGCAGGCGACCTATGCGGCCCTCGCCGAGAGCCGCAGTTCCGCGCCGCCGCCCGATTCCGGCATGGTCGATCTCGTCAAGCGCGAGCTCTCCGACATCCGCTTCAGTCAGGCCGAGACCAACCGGCACACCCAGGACTCGCTCGAGGCCGTCCACAGCGCGCTCGGTCACGTCGTCGATCGCCTCTCGATGATCGAGGGCGATCTGCGCGCGGTGCGCACCGCGCCGCCTCCCCCCGCCCCACAGCCGATGTCGATGCCGATGGCGGCGCCGATGGAGCAGGCGCCGATGGCGCGCGAGCCGCGGCCGCAACCGCCAGCACAGCCGCCGAAATACGATCCGAAGCCCGAGCTGCCCAATCCAGCTGCCGCGCAGGCGCCGCCGGCTGCCTTCGTCGCCGCACCGCGCGAGTTCCACGCCGCCACCCCCGCCGCACCGCCGCCCGTGCCGGCGGCTCCGCCGGTTCCGCCGCGCGCGATCAGCGAGATCCTGGAGCCGCACACCGCGCGCGCCGCACTCGCGCCGGAGCTGCCGCCGGATCACCCGCTCGAGCCGGGCACACGGCCGGGCGGACGTCTCGCCACGCCGTCGGAGCGCATCGCCGCCTCCGAGGACGCGATCAGCGGAATCGCCGCCGCGCCGAAGGAGCCGGTGTCGTCGTCGAGCTTCATCGCCGCCGCCCGCCGCGCGGCGCAAGCGGCCGCCGCACAGCCGCCCGAGAAGCCGGCCCGCGGCGCCAAGGCCGCGATCGCCCGCGCCAAGGAGAAGGGCCAGGAAGGCGGCTCGACCATCACCTCGAAGATCCGCTCGCTACTGGTCGGCGCGAGCGTGGTCGTGATCGTGCTCGGCACCTTCAAGATGGCGATGAACCTGCTCGAAGGCGGCAGCTCGTCACCGACGCCGCAGGCGATGCAAAACATCCCGAGCGAACCGGCCCCGCAGCCGGCGCCGCCGCCGGTCGAGACCAAGCCAGCCGCGCCCGAGCAGATCACCCCGTCGATGACGTCGCCGACACCGATCGGACGGCAATCGCAGAACAATGCCGCGCCGGCGCCTCTTCCCGGTTCCGGCAGCTCGGCCTCCGTTGAGATCCCGCAAGCGCCTGCCGCGGCGATGCCGCCGGCCTCAAGCGACGTCACCGGCGCGCTGTCGGGCACGAGTCGCGCCAAGCTCGGCGTCGTTCAGGTGCCGCCGAGCGAGAAGCTGCCTGAAGGTATCGGTGGCCCGGCCTTGCGCAGCGCCGCGATGAAGGGCGATGCGACCGCGGCCTACGAGATCGGCGTGCGCTTTGCCGAAGGCAAGGGCGTCGCCACGAATTACGACGAAGCGGCGAAGTGGTACGACCGCGCGGCGCAGGCCGGGGTCGTCCCCGCAATCTTCCGCCTCGGCACGCTCTACGAAAAGGGCCTAGGGGTGAAGAAGGACGCCGACATCGCGCGCCGCTACTACACCCAGGCCGCCGAGCGCGGCAACGCCAAGGCGATGCACAATCTCGCCGTGCTCGATGCCGACGGCGGCGGTCGCGGCGCCAATTACAAGAGCGCGGCGCAGTGGTTCCGGAAAGCGGCCGATCGCGGCGTCGCCGACAGCCAGTTCAACCTCGGCATCCTCTATGCCCGCGGCATCGGCGTCGAGCAGAACCTCGCCGAATCCTACAAATGGTTCAACCTGGCAGCTGCCCAGGGCGATGCGGATGCCGCCGGCAAGCGCGACGATGTCGCCAAGCGCCTCGACCCGCAATCGCTGGCGGCCGCCAAGCTCGCGATCCAGACCTTCAGCGCCGAGCCGCAGCCCGACGATGCCGTCAACGTTGCGACCCCGAACGGCGGCTGGGACAGCGCACCGCAGGCCAGCGCGAAGCCGGCCCCCAAGCAAGTGGCGACGAAACGCTCGGCCTCAGCGGCGCATTGAGCCGCATCGCATTCGATCCGACGCGGAGACACTCCCAACCCTCCCCCGCAAGCGCATGGCTAGCGCATATGACTTGTGGCGGCGGGCTGCGCGCACGCCTCGTCCTTCGAGACGGCGCTAACGCGCCTCCTCAGGATGAGGCTAATCAGCATCAGTGCTCGTTGAAACCGCTGCCGCGCACTCCGCCCTCATCCTGAGGAGCCCGCCCAAAGCGGGCGTCTCGAAGGATGGCCGCAGGAAAAAGCTCCCAAATGCGATAGCCCTGCGCAACCGGGAGACGGCTGGGGGTATTAGCTCGCAGCTTTTGCATTCTGCCGGGAAATCGCTATTTTCCGCGGCCCGGAGGCCCCTGATGTCCGTTATTGATCTAGCCGCAAACCCGAGCGAGTTGCGTGCGCTCGCCGAACAATCCAACGCCTGGCCGTTCGAGCAGGCGAAGGCCATTGTCGCGCGGCTGAAGAAAAGCCCGAAGGACGAGGTGCTGTTCGAGACCGGCTATGGTCCGTCCGGCCTGCCGCATATCGGCACGTTCGGCGAGGTGGCGCGCACCTCGATGGTGCGCCACGCCTTCCGCGTGCTCACCGAGGACAAGGTCAAGACGCGCCTTTTGGCGTTCTCCGACGACATGGACGGCTTCCGCAAGGTGCCCGACAACGTTCCGAACAAGGAGATGCTGGCCGCTCATATCGGCAAGCCGCTGACGCGGGTGCCGGATCCGTTCTCCAACGAGTACCCGTCGTTCGGCGCGCACAATAACGCGCGCTTGCGCGCGTTTCTGGATCATTTCGGCTTCGACTACGAGTTCGCGAGCTCGACGGACTATTATACGTCGGGCCGCTTCGATGCGACGCTGCTGAAGATGCTCGCCGCCTACGACAAGATCATGGCGATCATCCTGCCGACGCTGGGCCCGGATCGCCGCGCGACCTATTCGCCGTTCCTGCCCATCAGCAAGACCACGGGCGTCGTGCTGCAGGTGCCGATGATCCGCCGCGACGTCGCGGCCGGCACGGTGACCTATGTCGATCCCGACACCAACCAGGAAGTCGAGACACCCGTCACCGGCGGCAACGTCAAGTGCCAGTGGAAGGCCGACTGGGCGATGCGCTGGGTCGCGCTCGGCGTCGACTACGAGATGGCAGGCAAGGACCTGATCGATTCCGTGAAGCTGTCCGGCGCGATCGCCAGAGCGCTCGGCAGCACGCCGCCCGAAGGTTTCAACTACGAGCTCTTCCTCGACGAGAAGGGCCAGAAGATCTCGAAGTCGAAGGGCAACGGCCTGACCATCGACGAATGGCTGCGCTACGCCTCACCGGAATCGCTCTCGTTGTTCATGTACCGCGAGCCGAAGGCGGCCAAGCGGCTGTATTTCGACGTCATCCCGCGCAATGTCGACGACTACCAGCAATTCCTCGACGGCTTTCCGAAGCAGGACGGCAAGCAGCAGCTCGGCAATCCGGTCTGGCACATCCACAACGGCAAGCCGCCGACGGGCGACATGCCCGTCACCTTCCAGCTGCTCCTGACGCTGGTGTCATCGTCGAACGCGGAGAACGCCGAGACGCTGTGGGGCTTCATCGGCCGCTATCGGCCCGGCGTGAGTCCGCAGACGCATCCGAAGCTGGATGCGATGGTGGGCTACGCCATCAACTATTATCGCGACTTCGTCGCGCCGACGAAGCAGTTCCGCGTGCCTGATGACAGCGAGCGCGCGGCGCTGCAGGATTTGCGCGATGCGCTGTCGCAGCTGGCGCAGGACGCCTCGGCCGAGGACATCCAGAACGTTGTCTACGAGATCGGCCGCCGCGAGCCGTTCCTCGACCAGGTCAAGAAGGGCAAGGACGGCCGCCCCGGCGTCACGCTGGACTGGTTCAACATGCTCTACCAGGTCCTGCTCGGCCAGGAGAAGGGCCCGCGCTTCGGCTCCTTCGTCGCGGTCTACGGCGTGCAGAACGCGGTCAACATGATCGACGGCGCGCTGGCGAGGAGTGCCTGAGCGACGCCATCACTGGCTCGCCCAGATGATGCGCGCAACCCAGGCGACATCGCTCGCCGCGACCGTTCGCGCCGCCTGTGACGCATCGAGGGGCGCCAACTCCAGGGTCTTTGCCGTGCGGCGCTTCAGGGTCGCAATCGTGATCTCGTCCGTCTTGATCTTGACCACCACGCGATCACCCTTGCGGATCGGCGCCGCAGGCGAGACCAGGATGATGTCACCGTCGCGATAGGCAGGCAGTAGCGCAGCGCCGGAAATCTCCAGCGCAAAGACTTGACCGTCCTCTCCGATCGGAAGCGCGATCTCGGTCCAGCCCCTGCCGGTTGGAAGACCGGCTTCATCGAAGGCGCCGCTCATTCCGGCCTGTGCAAAGCCGAGCAGCGGCACCGAGCCGCGGCCGCTTCCACCGTCGTCATCAATCAGCTTCGCAAAGCTGTCGATCGAGGCGTCGGCCGCCGCCAGCGCTTTTGCGATCGATTCGGTCGAGGGCCAGCGCTCGCGGCCGTCGGCGGTGACGCGCTTGGACCTGTTGAAGGTGGTAGGGTCGAGCCCGGCACGCTTGGCAAGGCCGGACGGCGACAATCCGGCGCGCGCCGCCAGCCGGTCCAGCGCGGCCCAGATCTGGTCGTGAGTCAGCATCCTCTGCGCTTTGGCCTGTCTGACCATGGAAGGTCCAGCCCGTCGCAACTCAGGAAAACTGTCCTCAAATCAACCGGTTTTCCGTTTTTCGCGCAAGAGGCGACCGAGGCGGCGTTCGCAAACGAAGCGGGTAGCCGTTCGCGTCAGGAAAGCGCGCAAAACGGGAATCTGGAGCCCCGTGCCGATTTCATCGGCGCGGAAAAGGCTCTAAGCCTTGAGTTCGGAAGGGGCGGCCTTTACGGTCGCGCCGGGGTTTCGAGGACCCGCGAAAAGCGAAAAAACCCAAGAGACTCAAAGAACAAACAAGGCTGCGGTAGCGGTGGTCAAGATCTACAAAATCTGTCCGGCCTCGGCCTGGCGCGAGGCGGAACGGCAGGGTGTCTACCGGGGCAGCGCAGATGACGCGCGCGACGGGTTCATCCATTTCTCGACCGCGGCCCAGGTTCCCGAGACCCTGCGCAAGCACTATTTCGGGCAGCGCGCGCTGTTCCTGGTCGAGGTCGACGGCGACGCGCTCGGCAGCGAGTTGCGCTGGGAACGCTCGCGCAATGACGAGCTCTTCCCGCATCTCTATGGCGAGCTCGATCTCGGCGCGGTCCTTGCGGTGATGAACCTCAACATGCGCTCCGACGGCAGTCACGATGTTCCGGAGCTGTTGCCGTGATCCGCGCGTTCGACGCCTTTTCGCTGCCGGTGCTGCGCTGGCTCGATCCCGAGGACGCGCATCGCCTCGCGATCCAGGGCCTGCGCTTCCTGCCGCCGGTCAAGCCGCGCGCCGATGATCCCAAGCTCGCGGTGCGCGCCTTCGGGCTGAACTTTCCCAATCCGATCGGCATGGCTGCGGGCTTCGACAAGAGCGCCGAGGTGCCGGACGCGCTGCTGCGGCTCGGCTTCGGTTTCGTAGAGATCGGCTCGGTGACGCCGAAGCCGCAAGCCGGCAATCCGCGGCCGCGGCTCTTCCGTCTCGAGCGCGACGAGGCGATCATCAACCGCATGGGCTTCAACAATGACGGCGCGGAGGCGGCTCTGCGCCGGCTTGCTGCGCGCGCGCAGCACGGCGGCATCGTCGGCGTCAATGTCGGCGCCAACAAGGATTCGCCGGACCGCGTCGGCGACTACGTCAAGCTGATCGAGACCTTCGCGCCGGTGGCGAGCTATTTCACCGTCAACGTCTCCTCGCCGAACACGCCGGGCCTGCGCAACCTTCAGGAAGGCGCGCTGCTCGACGATCTGCTCGCGCGCGTGATCGAGGCCCGCGAGCGTGTCAGGCAGAAGGCCGGCGACACGCCGGTGCTGCTCAAGATCGCGCCGGATTTGAGCCTCGCTCAGCTCGACGACGTCGTGCAGGTCGCGCGCTCGCGCCGGGTCGACGGCATGATCGTGTCGAACACCACGGTCGCGCGGCCGAGCACGTTGCGTGATGAGACGCGGGCGAAGGAGCAAGGCGGCCTGTCCGGCCGGCCGCTGTTCCGCCTGTCGACGCGCATGGTCGCGGAAACCTATGTGCGCGTCGAGGGCGCATTCCCGCTGATCGGCGTCGGCGGCGTGGATTCGGGCGGCGCCGCGCTGACCAAGATCCGCGCCGGAGCCAGTTTGATCCAGCTCTATTCCTCGCTGGTCTACAAGGGCCTCGGCCTCGTCGACGAGATCAAGCGCGACCTGACCTCCACGCTGCTCAGAACGGGGCGGGATTCGCTGTCGGAGATCGTCGGCGCCGACGCGGCGACGCTGACGGCGGAAGACTGGCCGGGGATGTGAGGCGTCCTTCGCCTCTCCTCGCCTGCGCAGACTTCGTAGCCCGGATGGAGCGCAGCGCAATCCGGGAAGCTATCGGCATGGACAAAGCCCCCGGATTACGCTGCGCTCCATCCGGGCTACGGTTCTTCTACGGCTTCACGAACGTCGCGCGATACAGCGCCGGATACCTCGCGCCCTGCAAGCCGCCGCGCGCGACGTAGAACGCGATCAGCGCACTCCACAGGCCGGCATTGCCGAACGATTGCAGCGCCAGCCAGGCGGCGAAGAAGATCGCGAGCGAGAGCAGCATCAGATTGCGCATCTCCCGCGCCCAGGTCGCGCCGACATAGATGCCGTCGAAACCGAAGGCGAACACGCCGGGGAGCGGCGCCAGCACGATGAAGGGCAGGAACTCGCGCGCGGCGCGGCGGACGTCCTCGCTCGCCGTCATGACGTTGATAATGTGAGGGCCGAACGCGGCGAACAGCACGGCGACGACAATTGCGAAGCCGAGCCCCCAGAGCAGCACCAGCCTGGTCGAATCCGCAAATCCCTTGGCGTCGCGGCCGCCAAAGGCGCGGCCGCAAAGCTGCTGGGCCGCATTGGCAAGGCCGTCGAGGAAGAAGGCGCTGACCAGGAGGAAATTGTTGAGCACGGAGTTCGCGGCCAGCGTGACGTCGCCGGCCCGCGCGCCCTTGGCGGTGAAGAACAGGAACACGGCGATCAGCGCCGCGGTGCGGATCAGGATGTCGGTATTCACCGCCAGGAGCCGCATCAGCTTGTCGCGATCGAACAGCGTTGCGCGAGGTATGGCAAAACCGCCGAGCGCATGGCGCCTGCACACGATCACGCCGAGCATGAAGCCGATCGTCTCGGACAGAAGCGCGGCGATCGCCGCGCCGGCAATGCCGGTGTCGTAGACCAGCACCAGCAGGATCGTCGCCACCATGTTGATGAGGTTGATGACGACCTGGAGCGCAAGGGCCGGATTGGCACGGGCCTGCCCGACCAGCCAGCCCAGGATGACGTAATTGGCGAAGGCGAAGGGCGAGGACCAGATTCGGATCATGAAATAGGTCTTCGCGGCCTGCGTCACGCCCTCGCTGCCGCCCATCAGGTCGAACAGTGCGCCTGCCAGCGGCAGCTGCAGCACGATCAGCGCCGCGCCGATCAGGCCGGCGATGATGAAGCCGCGCACCAGGATCACGGTCTGCTCGCGCGTCTCGCCCGCGCCGAGCGCCTGCGCGGTGAAGGCGAGCGTGCTCATGCGCAGGAAGCCGAACAACCAGAACAGGCAGTCGAAGATGACGGAGGCCATCGCGACGCCGCCGAGCAGCGCGGCATCGTCGAGCCGCCCGATCGCGGTGGTCGAGACCACGCCGATCAGCGGCGTCGTGAGGTTCGCGACCATCGCCGGACCTGCAATGGCGAAGACCTGCCGGCTACCGACGCGGTGATGGACGGGTGCGTGCATCTTTCAGAACACGAGCACCATGCCGTCTTCGGCGGCGAGGTGCTCGACCTCGCCCAGGCGCGACAGCATGTCGTCACTCATATGGGTGAGGACGAGCCGCTTGGCGCCGATGTCGGGCAGATGCTGTTCCAAGGTCTTCAGGCTGAGGTGATTCTTGACCACCTTCTCGTACATATAGGCTTCGGCGATGAAAAGGTCCGCGCCATGCGCCAGCGGAATGAGCGTCTCCGTCCATTCGGTATCGGCGCTGTAGGCGAGCGTGCGGCCCTCGGCCGCGATGCGATAGGCGAGGAACGGTCCGCCTGATTCGCCGTGCACGACCGGATAGGGCGTCACATTCACCGCGCCGAAGCGCTGGCTTTGCCCGGGCGCGAGCTCGACCACGTTCAGCTCGAAGCGCGGCTTGGTGTTCGAGGAATGCTCGAACAGCGCCTCCATCACCTCGCGCAGCCGCCTCTCGATGCCTTGCGGGCCCGCGATCGTCAGCGGCCGCGTTCGCCCGGAAAATTGCGCGTCGAGCAGAAAGAACGGCAGGCCGGCAAAATGGTCACCATGGAAATGCGTGATCAGGATCAGGTCGATGTCGCCCCGATCGATCTCGAGCCGCTTCAGCGCCGGCAGCGCCGACGCACCGCAGTCGATCAGGAAGTTCGCTTTGCGCCCCGAGACGTGGAAGCAGGTGTTGAGCCTGCCGCCGGAGCCGAAAGCATCACCGCAGCCGACGAACCGCAATTGCATCGGCTGCGCACTCCCTCAATCCGATCCTTACCTGCCGCGCGGCGCGCCGAACACGCGCGACAGCAGCCAGATCGGAATCACGATGACCGCACCGAGCAGGAAGTAGCGCCACAGCCAGTTCACCGCATCGAAGCCGAGGTCCCACAGCCGCTGGAACAACAGGCGAATGCTGTGGATGATGTTCCAGGGATCGAAGCCGATCGTCGCCAGCACGACGCCGACCAGGATCGAGAGCAGCACCAGGCGGAACGCGACCGCCAGCGGCGAGCCGCCGAGAAAGCGGTGCAGGCCGTCGCTGCGGCCGGCCGGCAAATCTCTGACGTCTTGGACCATCGCAAACTCCTGAAGCGGATTCGAACCCATTATAGGGCACGGCGGGGGACATGGGGAACCCGCAAGGGGCCGTCAATCGGGTTACGGGAGTTTAATTCGGGTGAACCACCGGGAAGATGCCTCACACCTCGATCTCCGCCGCCTCGGCTTTCAACATCTTCTCCAGCGTCTCCAGCCGGTCGGCCTCTCGCGGCGGCTTGTCCCAGCGCAGGCGGCTGATGCGGGGGAAACGCATGGCGACGCCGGATTTGTGCCGGGGCGAGCGCTGCAATCCTTCGAAAGCGACCTCCAGCACCAGCCCCTTGTCCGCTTCGTGCACGACGTGGCGGACGGGGCCGAATTTTTCCGTGGTGTTGCGGCGGACGAAGCGGTCGATCTGCAAGAGCTCCTCGTCGGTGAAGCCGAAATAGGCCTTTCCGACCGGCACCAGCTCCTCGCCATTCTCGGTCTGGGTCCAGACGCCGAAGGTGTAGTCGGAATAATAGGACGAGCGCTTGCCGTGGCCGCGCTGCGCATACATCAACACGGCATCGATGATGTGCGGATCGCGCTTCCACTTCCACCATTGCCCCTTCGGCCGCCCCGGCAGATAAGGCGCATCGCGCCGCTTCAGCATGACGCCTTCGACGGCGTCCGCGTCCTCGCCGGCGCCGGCGCTCGCAGGATCCGCGCGTGCGGCGGTGAGTGCCTCCCAGCTATCGAAGGGTACGGTGGGCGAGAGATCGATGCGGGGATCGTCGAGCTTTGCGATGAATCGCTCCAGCCGCTCGCGCCGCTCGGCAAAAGGCAGCTCGCGCAGATCGTTCTCGTCGTCGCCGAGCAGATCGTAGGCACGCAGGTGAATCGGAAACTCCTTGATCAGCTTCGGCGACACGACCTTGCGGTTGAGGCGCTGCTGCAACACGTTGAAGCTCTGCACCCGGCCCTCGCGCAGGATCAAGAGCTCGCCATCGATCGCGCCCGGCAGGCGCAGCGACGGCACGAGATCCGGAAAGCTTCCCGTGATGTCCTCGCCAGTGCGCGAATAGAGCCGCGCGGTGATATGGCCGCGCTCGTCGCGCCCGGCCACCGCCTGCACGCGGATGCCGTCCCATTTCCATTCGGCGATGTAGTCGGCGGGATCGAGCGCGGCGAAATCGTTGTCCTCGATCGCATGCGCCAGCATCACCGGCCGGAACGGCGCGGGATCGCGATTGACGGGCTTGTCGCCGCGGCCTTCCAGCCAGGCGAACAGGTCGAGATAGGGTGGGACGAGCCCCGGCCAGATCAGCTCGATCTCGTGCGGGTCCTTGTCGCCGAGCGCTGCGGCCGCAGTCTTGGCAAGACGCGCGGAGATGCCGATGCGCAAGCTCCCGGTGACGAGCTTCAGCAGCGCCCAGCGCCCGGTCTCATCTAACTCGTCGAGCCAGCGCTCGAGCTGCTTGGGCAGCTCGGACTTGCCCAGCGTGCGCAGCGTGGTGACGACCTCGGTGAGGCTCGGTGGCGGCGGGTTGTTGTGGGCGGCGAGCGCGGCCTTCGGCCACATCAGCGCAACCGTCTCCGAGAGATCGCCGACATAGTCGTAGCTCAGCCCGAACAGCACCTCGTCCGTGCGTGCTGCGATAAGGTCGCGGATCAGCGCGGGCTTGGCGTGCTTGAAGCTGAGCGCGCCGGTCAGCGCAGCCAGCGCATAGCCGCGGTCGGGATCGTCGACCTCGCGGAAATAACCGGTGATCAGCCGCAGCTTGTTGTTGCGGCCGGGCTCATAGGCGAGGCGGTCGAGCAGCTCGGCGAAGCGGTTCATGCTTCGGCCTCGGCTTGAATCGGCGTCTCGCTCTCCTCCTCGTCGCCATAGCCTACGAGGTCGAGCGGCCGTGCCTTCAGGCCTTTGCTCCGGCACCAATGCACCAGCGCATCTTCCTGGCCGTGGGTGACCCAGATCTCTCCGGCGCCGGTCGCCGCGATGGTCGCGGTGAGGCCGTCCCAATCGGCATGATCGGAGATCACCAGCGGCAGCTCGACGCCGCGCTGCCGCGCCCGGGCGCGCACGCGCATCCAGCCGGAGGCGAAGGCGGTGACCGGATCGGGAAAGCGCCGCGTCCAGAGATCGGAGGTGGCTGAGGGCGGTGCCAGCGTGATGGTGCCGGCGAGCGCCGCCTTCTTCATGCCCTTCACTGGTTTGAGCTCGCCGAGGTCGATCCCGCGGCTCTGATAGTAATGCGTGATCGTGTCCATCGCGCCATGCAGGTAAATCGGCGCATCATAGCCGGCCTGACGCAGCAGCTTGATCACGCGCTGCGCCTTGCCGAGCGAATAAGCGCCGACGAGATGCGCGCGCTCCGGAAACAGCGCGACGGAAGCGAGCAGTTTCTTGACCTCGTCGCTCGCATCGCCATGCCTAAAGACCGGCAGGCCGAACGTCGCCTCGGTGATGAAGACGTCGCAGGGCACCAGCTCGAACGGCGCGCAGGTCGGGTCCGGCGCGTCCTTGTAGTCGCCGGAGGCGACGATGCAGGTGTCCTTGCACGAGACGGCGATCTGCGCCGAGCCCAGCACGTGGCCGGCCGGGTGAAACTTGATCTTGACGTCGCCGAGCCGGATCTCCTCGCCATAGCGGATGGCCTGGGTCGAACCGGCGAAGTTCTCGCCATAGCGCAGCCGCATCATGTCCAGCGTTTCCTGCGTCGCCAGCACCGCGCCATGGCCCGCACGCGCATGGTCGGAATGGCCGTGGGTGATCACGGCCCGCTCCACGGGGCGGACGGGGTCGATATGGAAGCCGCCGGGCTTGCAGCACAGGCCGGCAGCATTTGGCAGCAGGATGTCTTGCGGGCGCATGCCTGTTATATAAGTCGAGCCATCACATCTTCGAGTCATTTACCCATTTCGTTTCCTGGTTCCTCAATGCCGCTCCGCCTGTTCCTGACCTCCGGCGATCTCATGGCCGACCGCCGCTTCGAGTTCGCGCGCGATCTCCAGCTCAAGGGCGACCTTCCCGCCGCGGCCGACCTCCTGGAGCAGGCGATCGAGCTCGCGCCCAACTTCACCTCGGCCTGGTTCACGCTCGGCGAGATCCGTCAGCAGCTCGGCGAGCGCGACAAGGCCATCGCGGCCTTTCGTGAAGCGCGGCGATGCGATCCCGGGGATCAGCACGGCGCCGGCCTGCACCTGATGCGGCTCGGCGATACCGAGATGGCGGAGATGCCCAAGGCCTACGTGCAGGCCTTGTTCGATCAATACGCGCCGCGGTTCGAGCACACATTGATCAACGATCTCGGCTATCGTGCCCCGACGCTGATCTTCAAGGCGGTGCTGGCGGCGCGCGTCGCCGCCAAGAAGCCCGCCTACTTCAAGCGCGCCATCGATCTCGGCTGCGGCACCGGGCTCGCGGCGGCGGCTTTCGCCAAGCAGGTCGACCATTTCACCGGCATCGATTTGTCACCCGGCATGATCAAGGAGGCGCGGGCGACGAACCTCTATGCCGAGCTCGAAGTGGCCGACATGATCGAGGGCCTGCGCGGCAGGCCAGATGCCAGCGCGAACCTCGTCGTGGCCGCGGATGCGTTCGTCTATCTTTCCGATCTCGCACCGGTACTGAGCGAAGTAAGGCGCGTGCTCGTCTCAGGCGGCGTGCTCGCCTTCACGCTGGAGACGCATGCGGGCGACGGCATCGTGCTCGGCGATGGCCTGCGTTATGCCCATTCGGCGGAATATGTGCGCGGCGCCATCGCGAAGGCGGGGATGAAGCTGCTGACGCTGGAGCCGGCCTCGCCGCGCAACGAGAACAATGAGCCGGTGCGTGGCCTCGTCGTCGTCGCCGAGAAAACTTGAGTCTAGGCGCTAACGCCTGGCGATTTGAGCGTCATTGCGTCGCAAAGCTGCGACTTCCCACTTGCGAGCCGAGCTGCGATGTCAGCACAATGCGCGCATCAGGGAGAAAACAACAATGACCAAGAATCCATCGCGGCGCGATTTCAGCGCCGGCGCGCTCGCCACCATCGCCGCATCGACATTGCCCGCGCCCTACGTCTGGGCCGCGGAGAAGAAATACGATGCGGGTGCCAGCGACACCGAGATCAAGATCGGTCAGACCGTGCCGCATTCCGGCCCCGGCTCGCTCTACGGCGTGCTCGGCCGCGTCGGCGAAGCCTATTTCCAGATGCTGAACGAGAAGGGCGGCATCAACGGGCGCAAGGTCAAGTTCCTCACCATGGACGACGCCTACAGCGCGCCGAAATGCGTCGAGGCCACGCGCCGGCTGGTCGAGCAGGAGGAAGTGCTCGCATTGTACGGCTCGCTCGGCACCGCGCCGCAGACCGCCGTGCACAAATACCTGAACTCCAAGGGCGTGCCGCAGCTCCTGCTCAACACCGGCGCGTCGAAGTGGAATAATCCGAAAGAGTTCAAGTGGACGATGGCGGGCCTGCCGCTCTATCCGACCGAGGCGCGCATCCTCGCGCGGCACGTCGTCAGCGTGAAGCCGAACGCGAAGATCGGCATCCTCTACCAGAACGACGATTTCGGCCGCGACTTCCTCGGTCCGTTCAAGAAAGTACTGGCGGACGCCGGCGGCACCGCGCAAGTGATCATGGAGCAGACCTACGATCTCACCGAGCCGACCGTCGATTCCCAGCTCATCAATCTCTCGAAGTCCGGAGCCGACGTCTTCTACAACATCTCGACCGGCAAGGCCTCGTCGCAGTCGATCCGGAAAGTGGCCGAGCTCGGCTGGAAGCCGCTGCACCTCCTGTCCGCCGGCTCCACCGGCCGCTCGATCCTCAATGCCGCGGGGCTCGAGAACGCCACCGGCATCGTCGCGATCCGCTACAACAAGGAGGTCGGCCTGCCCAAATGGGAGAAGGACCCGGACGTGATGGCGTTCGAGGAGCTGCGCAAGAAGTACACGCCGGCGATCGATCCCGACAACACCATCGCCTTCGCCGGCTACGGGCAGGCCGCCACCATGGCCGAGATCCTGCGCCGCTGCGGCAACGAGCTCACCCGCGCCAACGTGCTGAAGCAGGCATCGAACCTGCAAGGTTTCCACTCGCCGTATTTCCTCGATGGCGTCACCTACAGCTACACGCCCGAGGACTACACACCGATGAAGACGCTGTTCATCTCCACCTTCACCGGGAAAGACTGGGACATCTCCGACAAGCCGATGTCGGAGTAGCGAGGCGGGCCCCGTCGCCTTTTCCTTCTCCCCTTGTGGGAGAAGGTGGCGCGAAGCGCCGGATGAGGGGTATCTATCCACACGCGAGCTCGCGGAGAGAGACCCCTCACCCGTCTCGCCGCTTCGCGGCGAGCCACCCTCTCCCACAAGGGGAGAGGGTAAGAGCGCACATCCACTGCAGATTAACCCAAGCGATACACAGCCTTGGCATTCACGCCGAAAGCCTTGCCCCGCACGCGCGGGCCGAGCCTCGCCAGGCAGGTCTCCAGCGCGGTCTTGATCTCGCCGTAGCTTCCCGCGAGCAGGCATACGGGCCAATCCGATCCGAAGATCAGCCGGTCCTCGCCGAAACATTTCGCGGCGTGCTCCACGAACGGAAACAGCCGTTCCGCATTCCAATCGTTCCAGACCGCCTCGGTCGCCAATCCCGAGATCTTGCACCAGACATTGCCGCAGGCAGCCAGCGCTGCGATGCGCTCGGTCCATTCCGCGCTCCCGCCGGCGGCAATCGGCGGCTTGGCGGCGTGATCCAGCACGAAACGCGCGTGCGGAAAGGCCTGCGCGGTGGCGACCGCCGCGGGCAGCTCGCGGCTGCGGACAAGGAAATCGTAAGCGAGATCGTGGGCGAACACGGCCGTGAGTCCGCGCTGGACGTCCTCGCGCAGCAGCCAATCCGCATCAAGCTCGTCGTGGACCTGGTGGCGGATGCCGACCAGCTTGTCGCCACCAGGCAGAGCGCGCAGCCGGTCGAGCGTCTCGCCGAGCGCCGCATCGGTGAGATCGGCCCAGCCGACCACGCCGACCACCGAGGGCGTCGCAGCCGCGATACGCAGAAACTCCTCGGTCTCCTCCAGCGCGGAGCGGCATTGCACCACGATACTGGCCTCGATGCCGTTCGCCTGTAGCAGCGGCGCGAGATCGGCCGGGCCGAAGGCACGGCGGATCGGCGCCAGCTCGTCCCCTTCCATCCAGGGATAATCGGCGCGCGCCGGATCCCAGAAATGCTGGTGGGCATCGACGATCATGCCTCAACCTCCGCCAGGAAGCGGCGCGCGCGTATCGACCAGCTTTCGTGCCCGCAGCTCCTGCCAGAATGCCGGCGGCACCGCCTTCTCGGACATCGCGATGTTGTCGGCGACCTCGGCGGCATTGCGCGCGCCCATCACGGCGACCGTCACCGCCGGATGGGCCATGCAGAATTGCAGCGCGGCGGCTTTCAGCTCGGTGCCGTGCCCGCGGCAAAGTTCGTCGAGCTCCAGCGCGCGTGCCACGAGCGCAGCATCAGCATCCTGATAGTTGAATTTCGCGCTGGCCCGCGGATTGGCCAGGATGCCGCTGTTGTAGATGCCGCCGAGCAGGATGCCGATATTGCTGGCCTGGCACAGCGGAAACAGCGCATCCAGTGCGCCCTGGTCGAGCAGCGTGTAGCGGCCGGCGAGCAGGAAGCAGTCGACCGGCACGGCCTCGGCGAAGCGAGCCAGCATCCCCGACTGGTTCATCCCGGCGCCGATCGCCTTGACCGTGCCGTCCCCGCGCAGGCGCTGGAGCGCGCGGAAGGCGCCGGTGACGGCATCGTCATAGTGATCGTCGGGATCATGCACGAGCAGGACGTCGACGCGGTCGAGGCCGAGGCGCTGCAGGCTCTCCTCCACCGACCGCATCACGCCGTCATAGCTGAAATCGAACACCGGCCGCTCGCGCGGCGTGCCCTTGTAGTGCTCGTCCTCCGGCGCAGCATTGTCCGGTACGCGCAGCAGGCGGCCGACCTTGGTCGAGATGACGTAGGAGTCGCGCCTCTGTTGCTGCAGGAAGGCGCCCAGCCGCCGCTCCGCGAGGCCGAAGCCGTAAAGCGGGGCGGTGTCGAAGAATCGGACACCGAGCGACCAGGCGCGTTCAATCGTCGCTTGCGCATCGGCATCGCTGACGGGCGAGAACAATCCGCCGAGCGGGGCTGAACCGAGGCCGATCGAGGTGACATCGAGAGCGCCGAGCCGCGACCTTTTCATTCCCATCGCCTTCCAGCAGTCGTCGTCCATTCCAAATCATCTCTCCCGCTTGCGGAAACCGCAAGCGGGAGAGGCATGCAGAAGCGCGGGGCTGGGCAGCGCTCCTACTTCAACATCTTCGCGACGTTGTCCTTGGTGACGAGATCGAGGCCGGTGTAGACGATCTCCGGCACCTTCTCGCCCTTCTTGATGGCGAGCAGCGTGTCCATCGCCTTCTCGCCCATCTCGAACGGACGCTGGCCGACCAGCGCATTGGCATAGCCGTCACGCAGCAGCTCGAGCTGCATCTTCAGCGTATCGGCGACGACCAGCGTGAACTTGCCGGAATCGATGTCCTTCTTGTTCCTGCTGGCGAAGGCCTTGAAGCCTTCGGGAGCGAACATCGGCCAGCCGCCGATCGGAACGATGGCGGCGAGATCCGGCGTTGCGGTGCGCATGTCCGTCATCTGCTGGACCGCGAGCGCGGGATCGTCGTTGCAGAAGCTCGGCGAACCCGCGACCTCGGTCCATTTCGAGCCCTTCAGCGCCTCGCGCACGCCGTCGACACGCTCGGCCAAGTTCTTGGCGCCGGGACCGCCGGAGACCATCGCGTATTTGCCGCCGTCAGGCCGCAATTTCAGCAATTCCTTGCCGAGGGCCAGGCCGAACTCCTTGTTGTTGGTGCCGATATAGGCGATGCGCTTGGAGCCCGGCGCGTCGGCATCGAAGGTGATGACGGGAATGCCGGCGGCGGTCGCCGCCTCGATCGACTTGGTCATGGCCGCGACGTCCGCGACTGAGATGGCGAGACCGTCGACCTTCTGCGTGATGAAGTCCTGGATGATCTGGGCCTGGTTCGCCGGCTCATGCTCGACCGGTCCCTTGTAGATGCACTCGATGTTGCCGAGCTCCTTGGCGCGCTTCAGGCAGCCGTCGCGCGAAAAATCGAAGAACGGATTGTTCATCGCCTTCGGCACGATGACGAAGCGGTAGTTCGCAGCAAATGTCGGCGTGGCCATCATCGCAACCGCGATGCCGGCAAGAAGCAGTTTCCTCATTGTCTCCTCCACTCTTGTTGGTGCCTATCCCCTCGAAAGCCCCCGGGAAGCGGATAGGCGACGGTTTCCTTGCCTTCCCGAGATGTCGTCATGTCAGGTCATCCGCGAGCGGACGCGGTCGACCAGCACAGCCAGAATGATGATCACGCCGACCAACGTCTGCTGCCAGTACGAGGAGACCTGGGCCAGCACGAGGCCGTTGCGGATCACCTCCAGCAGCACGCAGCCGACGATGGCCCCGAGCGGGCCGCCGATGCCGCCGGCGAGATTGGCACCGCCGATCACGGCCGCCGCGATCACGTTGAGCTCGTAGGACATCGCCATGTTGGCCGGCGCCGATCCGAGCCAGCCGGAGATGATGATGCCCTGCAGGCCCGCGGCGAGCGCGCAGATCACGTAGACCTCGATCTTCACCCGCACCACCGGAATGCCGGTGAGCTCGGCCGCCTTCTCGTTGCCGCCGAGCGCAAAGACGTGGCGGCCGAACGAGGTGTGGTGCAGCACCACCGCCATGGTCAGCGCCAGGATCACGAGATAGATGAACGGCGCCGGCACGCCGAGCACGTCACCGGACGTGAGCGCATAGAAATAATCGGCGTCGGGCCCACCCGGGAAGCTGCCGCGTCCGTTGGAGACGACATAGCCGAGCCCGCGCACGATCGAGAGCATGCCGAGCGTGGTGACGAAGGGCGACAGGCCGAGCACGGCGATGCAGAAGCCGTTGACGAGGCCCGCAATCAGCGCGACGCCGAGGCCGGCGAGGATCGAGATGAGCAGGATCAGCCCCGGAACATTGGCGAGCACGGTCTTGCCGTCGGCCGCCATGTGCACCAGCGGCGATCCGGGCGCCGACAGCTCGGTCATCACCATCGAGGTGATCATGGCGGAGAAGCACATCATCGATCCCACCGACAGATCGATGCCGCCGGTGATGATCACGAAGGTGACGCCGAGCGTCGCAATGGCGATGAAGGAAAAGTTCTTCGCCACGTTCTGCATGTTGCCCTGGGTGAAGAAGTAGGGGCTGGCGAAATGCATGATCACCAACAGCACCGCCAGCGCGAGCAGGACGTAGCCGGTCTGCGAGGCGAAGATGCCGCGCTGCCACCACCTGATCTTGCCGACATTGGTGAAGCTGATCGGGGATTCCAAGGGCATGGCCATCACGCCGCCTCCTTCGCACCGGTGATGAGGGCGGTGACCTCCTCGGGGGAGGTCTGGTGAATCGACTTGTCGGCGCGCTTCTCGCCGCGTCGCATGACGACGACGCGGTCGCATACGGCGAACACGTCGGGCATGCGGTGCGAGATCAGCATCACGGCGACGCCCTGCTCCTTGAGCCGGTGGATCAGGCCGAGCACCTGCTCGACCTGGCGCACCGAGATCGCGGCGGTCGGCTCGTCCATCATTACCAGCCGCGCATTGGAGAGCCGGGTACGCGCGATCGCGACCGCCTGGCGCTGGCCGCCCGACATCTGTCTGACGAGATCGTCCGGGCGCGTCTCCGAACGCAGCTCGCCGAACAGCTCCAGCGCGCGCGATGCCATCGCCTTGTGGTCGAGCAAGGCAATCGGTCCGAACCTGCGCTTCAACTCGCGGCCGAGGAAGACGTTGGCGGCGGCCGTGAGATTATCCGCCAGCGCGAGGTCCTGGTAGACGACCTCGATGCCGACGGCGCGGGCATCGACCGGCCGGTTGAAATGCACCGCGCTGCCGGCAAAGCGCATCTCGCCATGCGTGGGGCGGAAATTGCCGGCGATGATCTTCACCAGCGTCGACTTGCCGGCGCCGTTGTCGCCCATCAGGCCGACCACCTCGCCGGGCCAGACCTGCATATCGACGTCGTGCAGCGCGCGGATCGCGCCGAACTCCTTGCCGATGCCGGTGAGCTCGAGCACCGGCGTCGCGTCAGTCTTCGTCATCAGCGGCGTTTCCTCAGACATAGCGGTTGACCAGGGTTTCCAGATATTCCTGCCGGCCCGAGCGCGGCTGCGGATCGAAGCCGGGAGACATCGCACGGTCGGCGAGATCGGCGAGCGAACGCTGGCCGCCGAGAATGGCGCGGCCCTCCGGGCTCGCCCAGCCCTCGTAACGTTTTGCGAGCGGCGCACTCAGCGTGCCGGCGTCGAGCATGTCGGCGGCGGCGAGGAAGGCCCGCGCACAGGCATCCATCGAGCCGACATGGGCATGGATGAGATCATCGGGATCGATCGACTGGCGGCGGATCTTGGCATCGAAATTGAGTCCACCCGTGGTGAAGCCGCCACGGTTCAGGATCTCGTGGAACACCAGCGCCAGCTCCGGCACGTTCATCGCGAACTGGTCGGTGTCCCAGCCGAGCAGATCGTCGCCCCGGTTGATGTCGAGCGAGCCGAACACGCCGAGCGCCTCGGCCAGCGCGACCTCGTGATGGAAGGAGTGACCGGCGAGGATGGCGTGGTTCTGCTCGATGTTGAGCTTGACGTCCTTGAGCAGGTCGTAGCGTTCGAGGAAGCCGTAGCAGGTGGCGACGTCGAAATCATATTGATGCTTGGTCGGCTCCTTCGGCTTCGGCTCGATCAGCAGCGGGCCCTTGAAGCCGATTTTGTGCTTGTGCTCGACGACGAGCGAGACGAAGCGGCCGAGCTGGTCGAGCTCGCGCTTGAGATCGGTGTTGAGCAGCGTCTCGTAGCCCTCGCGTCCGCCCCACAGCACGTAGTTCTGCCCACCGAGCCGGTGCGTCACCTCCAGTGCGGCACGGACCTGGCCGGCGGCATAGGTGAAGATGTCGGGATCCGGATTGGTCGCGGCGCCCGCCATGTAGCGGCGGTGCGTGAACAGGTTCGCAGTGCCCCAGAGCAGGCGGACCTTGCTCGATGCCATCTTCTGCTCGAACAGATCGGCGATGGCGTTGAGGTTGGCGACGGACTCGGCGAGCGAAGCGCCCTCCGGCGCCGCATCGACGTCGTGGAAGGTGAAGAAGGGGACGTCCAGCAGGCGGAACAGCTCGAAGGCGGCATCGGCCTTGGCGCGGGCCATCGCCATCGCGTCGGTGCCGTGGTGCCAAGGCCGCAGGAAGGTCTCGCCGCCGAAGGGATCGCCGCCCGGCCAGCAGAACGAATGCCAATAGCAGACCGCAAAGCGCAAGTGATCCTCGAGCCGGCGGCCATGCACCAGGCGGTCCTTGTCGTACCAGCGGAAGGCGGGCGCGCCTTCGGCCTCCTTGCCGCCGAAGGCGACGGGTGCACTTGCATCGAAGAATTTGGCTGGCGCGTTCACTTAAGGCTCCTTCAATGCGGGATAAAGCGCGCGCCATCGCCGATAGGCCTCGTCATAGGCCGCAGCGACGGACGGGCGGGGTGTGAAGCTTGCAAGCCTGCGCGGGCGCGTGCAGACGTCCGCGGGGTTCTCGCCGGTCGCAGCGAGCCGGCCGAGCCGCGCGGCGCCGAGCGCGGCGCCGACCTCGCCTTCCTCGACGCGGTGGACGGGCATGCCGAGCACGTCGGCGCAGATCTGCGCCCATAGCGGCGAGCGCGAGCCGCCGCCGACGAAATCGACCTCGCCGATCGGCCCGCTGGCTGCGCTCAGCGCCGCCAGATTGTCGCGCGCGGCAAAGGCGACGCCTTCGAGCACGGCCTGCACGATCTCTGAACGCCCGGCCGCGCCGCGCAGGCCGACGAAAGCGCCGCTGGCGGCGGCATCGTTGTGCGGCGTGCGCTCGCCGTCGAGATAAGGCAGGAACTGGACCGTGCCAGGTGCATCGACGCGCTCGCCGAGCGGCGCCAGGAGCGCTGCGGCCGGCGTCTCCATCACGCCGGCCAGCCAGGCGAGCGAAGCTGCGGCCGACAGCATCACGCCCATCTGGTGCCAGAGGCCGGGCAGCGCGTGGCAGAAGGCATGCACCGCCGAAGCCGGCGCGGGGGCGAAGCGATCGGTGACGCGGAACAGGACACCCGACGTTCCCAGCGACAGGAAGGCATCGCCCGGCGCGATGGCGCCGAGCCCGATCGCGCTGGCCGCATTGTCGCCGGCGCCGCCCGCGACCACGACATTTTTCGCCATGCCCCAGCGCTGCGCGTATTCAGGCGCGAGCACCGCGCTCACCGCACTGCCCTCGACGAGGCGCGGCATGTGGTGCAGATCGAGCCCGGTGGCATGCAGCAGCAGCGCGGACCAGCGCCGCAGGCCGACGTCGAGCCACAGCGTGCCTGACGCGTCCGACATGTCCTCGACCATCTCGCCGGTGAGGCGATAGCGGACATAGGCTTTCGGCAGCAGCACCTTTGCCACGCGGTCGAAGATCTTCGGCTCGTGCCGTGCCACCCAGAGTAGCTTCGGCGCGGTGAAGCCCGGCATCGCGAGATTGCCGGCAATCGCGTGCAGCGAGGGACAGCGCCGCTCCAGCGCGGCGCATTCGGCCTGCGAGCGGCCGTCGTTCCAGAGGATGGCCGGACGCAGCGGCCGGCCGTCCTCGCCAAGCAGCGTCGCGCCGTGCATCTGACCCGACAGCCCGATGCCGCGCACCTGCGCAACCTCGCGCGGATGGCGCGCGGCGAGATCGTCGACGGCGCCGACGGCCGCATCGACCCAGGCGTCGGGATCCTGCTCGGACCACAGCGGCGCCGGGTGCGACAGCGCAAGCTCGCGCGCCGCCGTCGCGGTCACCGCGCCGGCTTCGCTCACGAGCACCGCTTTCACACCGGATGTGCCGATGTCGATCCCGAGATACAAATCGTCCTCCCTTTCGCCTGCCGCGGGAGAGCGATCTTGCGTCGCTTTTCCCCGCTGGCGGTCCCGTTTCCAAGTTCACCTGCCGCTAGGGCAGATTGTCCCGCATCACGATGTCGATCCGGATCTTCTCCTGTTCACTCAAGATCGGCTCGCCGCGGGCGAGCGCGAGCAGCACGCGGACGGCCGCGCGCGCTTCATGTCCGGGGTTCTGCGAGATCGCGGCATCCATCACGCCCTGCAGCAGCAAGCGGCGGGTCAGCGCGGTGACGTCGTGCCCGACGAACACCACCTGCTTGTCGCGCCCGGCCGCGCCGGATGCCTTCGCGTTCTGGGCCTTGTCGTTCAGCGCTTTGGCGACGCCCTGCGTGCCGGCGCCGACGTTGTAGAGGCCGACGATGTCGCCATGCTTGCCAAGCAGCCGCGCCAGCAGCTGCTCCGAACGATCGTCCTCGTCGCGCCCTTCCAGCACCGGCAGCACGCTGAGATCGGGGAATTCCGACGCCATCACCTGGTTGAAGCCGAAGATGCGCTCGGCATGATCGCGCAGGCCCTGCGAGCCCGCGATGATCGCGACCTTGCCGGACCTCTGGCCGACCAGGCGCCCGACCAGCGCGCCGGCGGTGCGGCCCGCGGCGATGTTGTCGATGCCGACATAATGGTGGCGGCGCGAGGACGGCACATCCGAGACCAGCGTCACGACCTTGGCGCCGGCGTCGACGAGGTCGTTGATGGCGGCGCGGACGCTCGGATGGTCCAGCGCCACCACGGCGACGCCGTCATAGTCGCCCGACAGCGCCTCGAGCGAAGCCGCGAGCGCGGCGGGCTCGAACACGTCGGTGGCGATCATCTCGACATTGAGGCGGCGGGCCGACAGCCAGGCCGCCATCTCGCCGAGATAGGCCTCGATCTGCTGCATGAACGGGTTCGAGCCCGACGGCATCACGAAGGCGAAGCGGCGGGCCCGGCCGCGCGCGAGCTCGGCGGCGGCCACATGCGGCTGGAACGAATTGCGCGCGATGGCGTCCTTGACGCGCCGGACCGTGTCGGGGCGGACCCCCGGCCGGTTGTGCAGCACGCGATCGACCGTGGCGAGGCTGACACCGGCCTCGCGGGCGATGTCCTTCAGCGTCAGCACAGTCGGGGCGAGGGTCTCGGCCATGGCTGAAGGCTAGCAGAGGTGTTTTGAGGTACGCAACTCATTTGATGAGGGGATCGGTCTTTTTGCTTCCCCTTACAGGAACGGCTTCCCCGGCGGGCCGTTGCCGGGGCGTGCATAACGACATCACCCATGATTCCGGCGAGGGGCTGAGCCCGACGCTCGAGCGCAACATCCAGGCACTGGTGGCGCGGCGGCGCCGTGAGCAGCAGGCGGCACGCGGCCAGGACAAGGTCGCGGACGCGATCACGGCCTTCACCGGCAGCATGATCTTCGTCTACCTGCACCTCGCCTTGTTCGGGTTCTGGATCATCGCCAACCTGCATTGGATTCCGGGAATTCCGGCCTGGGACGAGAGCTTCGTCATGCTGGCGATGATCGCCTCGGTGGAGGCGATCTTCCTCTCCACCTTCGTGCTGATCTCGCAGAACCGCATGACCGCGGCGGCCGACAAGCGCGCCGATCTCGATCTCCAGATCAGCCTGCTCGCCGAGCACGAGCTGACCAAGGTGGCCCGCCTGCTCACTCAGGTCGCCGAGCGGCTCGACGTCAAGCCGGACGCGGAGCGCGACCTGCAGGAGGCGGCCCGGGACATCGCCCCCGAGCGCGTGCTCGACAAGATCGAGGAGACGCGCTCTTGAGCTATTCGCGCTCTGGCGCCGACAAGTCGAGCGTCAGGTACAGGCTGTTGGGGTCCTCGACATAACCTTCGAACGGGCCGCATGCGACGAAACCGTGCGCCAGATAGAGTGCGTGTGCCGGCTTGAAATAGTCCCACGAGCCGGTCTCGAGGCTGAGCCGCGTCATGCCGCGCCCGCGGGCTTCCGCGATGATGTGGCGCAGCATCTGGCCGCCATAGCCGCGCCGGCGCGCGGTCTGCAGCGTGTGCATCGACTTGACCTCGCCGTGGCCAGTCGAAAGCGTCTTCAACGCGCCGGTGGCGACCAGCGTCTCGCCGTCCCAGCCGGTCCAGAACGCGACCTCTGGCGCACGCAGGCCCGCGAGATCGAGCGCATGGGCGCTGCCCGGCGCCGTCTGCGCCCGCGCGGCCGTGACGTGATGATCGAGCAGCGCGACGACGCGCGCATCAGAGGTGTCGCCGGTCCGGATCTGCATCGTGCTCGTCTCCACGTCCTGCCCTCACATCTTGCCGTAGGACGCGCCGCGCCTGACGATGATGACATAGCGCGCGTCCTGCTTGGTTTCGTTCTCGAAGATCACGGCGCGCATCACGTCGAAATCCAGACAATCGCCCTCGCGCAGCCGCACCGCCTTGGCGTCGATATGCACGGCGATGGCGCCCTCCAGCATCAGGAGCTGCTGGGTGAAGGCGTTGCGGCCCCACGGGCTGTAGGAGACGCGCGCGCCGGCGGGAAGGTCGACCACGATGATCTCGATGCCGCTGGCCGCATCCGGCGGCGAGGCGTGCCGCCGGCGATAGCCGCTGTCGGGGTCGCGCCAGAGCGGCTGGTCCGCCAGCCGCACCAGGCGCTCCGGCGGCTTCTCGGCGAGCGCGACGACATCGCTGAGCGTGACGTCGAGCGCCGCGCAGAGCTTGTTGAGCAGCGCCGCCGTCGCACTGCTCTGTGCCCGCTCCACCCGCCCGATCATGGCCCGGCTGACGCCGGAGCGGCCTGCAAGCTCGTTCAACGTCATTCCGGCCTGCGTCCGCAGCGTCTTCAGGCGCCGACCGATGGCGCGATCGAGTTTTTGCTGGTCCATGGGTTTCATCCGAACATCGCCCGATACGAGGACCGCATCCGCCGGGGTGAGAGAAGCTTAGCGCGCGCGGAGGCACACGCCGGGAGCGGCAGTCCAATATATTAGAAATTTTGCGCAGGCCGTACGCCCGATTAGGATGCGCCCCAACCACAAAAAATCGGAGGCGACGAATGGATGGCCCGACGCAGCGGAGGATCAAAGCCAACGGCATCAGCCTCAATGTCGCCGAGCAGGGCGACGGGCCTATGGTGCTGCTCTGCCATGGCTTTCCGGAAGGCTGGTACTCCTGGCGGCATCAACTCGAGGCGCTGGCGGCGGCTGGCTACCACGCGGTCGCACCGGATATGCGCGGCTACGGAAAGAGCGACCGGCCCGGAGCGATCGATCAATACACGATCCTCCATATGGTCGGCGATCTCGTCGGCGTGCTCGACGCGTTCGAGGCAAAGGACGCCGTCATCGTTGGACATGACTGGGGCGCGACAATCGCTTGGCACACGGCGCGCCTGCGGCCCGATCGCTTCCGGGCCGCCGCGATCCTCAGCGTACCGTATCGGCCGCGCAGTCCCGTGCGGCCGACGAGCGTCATGCCGCAGACGGCGGATGCGCAGTTCTATCAGCTGTACTTCCAGGAGCCAGGTATCGCCGAAGCGGAGTTCGAGCGGGATCCTCGCGCAACGCTCGGCGCCATGCTCTTCGGCGGCTCCGGCGAAGGGGCGACCGCGATCCGCGCCAATGCCGAGCGTCAAGGGCGGACGGTCGCCGCCGGCATGGTCTCCCGAAAGGACGGCATGCTGCCGAAGGTGCCGGTGCCGCTTCCGTCGTGGCTGAGTGCCGCCGAGCTCGACCACTACGCTGCCGAATTTGCGCGCAGCGGCTTTCGCGGGCCGCTCAATTACTACCGAAACATCGATCGCAATTGGGAGCTGATGGCAGCATTCGAGGGCATGCAGGTGGTGGTGCCCTCGCTCTTCATCGCCGGCGACCATGACATGGTCATCGCCTTCCCCGGTGCCGCCGAACATCTCGCCAACATGAAGCAATGGGTGCCGCAGCTGCGCGACATCAAGATGCTGCCCGGCTGCGGACATTGGACGCAGCAGGAGCGGCCGGCGGAGGTGAACGCGGCGATCGTCCAGTTTCTGAGAAGCCTGCCTAACTAAGGGCTGGAGCGGGCGAAGGGAATCGAACCCTCGTATGCAGCTTGGGAAGCTGCCGTTCTACCATTGAACTACGCCCGCGATGCGCGCTTTGCGCCCCTCTTGATTAGCCGAGACGGCGCCTGCCGCCAAGCGGTTTGGCGCGACCAGCGGGGCGGTTGTTAACGTCCTGATAAGATTCCAGGTGCGCCGGATTGTGGCGGTGTTATGATCGCTTCTCCGGGGAGAAACGTGCACTGAGTGGGGCGTGTGCATGGTGGGGCGGGCTTACGCGATATTCGATACGGCCATCGGCCGTTGCGGCATCATCTGGAGCGGCACCGGCGTGGTCGCCGTGCAATTGCCGGAGGCGCGGGAGATCGACACCCGCCGCCAGATTTTCCAGGTCCATCCCGAGGCGCGGGAGCAGCGCCCGTCCGAGAATGCCGAGCTTGCGATCGAGGGCATCACGGGCCTGCTGCAGGGTCACGATCCCGATTTTTCCGAGGTCAGCCTGGACGCCGGCGGGGTGCCCGGCTTCAACCGGCGCGTCTACGAGTACACCTGCAGCATTCCGCGCGGGGAGACACGCACCTATCACGAGGTCGCCCGAGCGCTCGGCGCCTCCGACGCGTCCTATTCCGTGGCGCAGGCGATCGCGAAGAATCCCTTCATGCTGATCGTGCCCTGCCACAGGGTGCTGGAGGCTGGCAATTACACCGACCGGCTCTCGCCTTACGGCGGCGTGATCTCGAAGCGGCGGCTGCTGGCGCTTGAAGGCGCCCATCCCGTCGCCAGCAAGACCTTGTTCGAAGTGCTGCTGCCGGTTGCTCCGCCCCGTGCCCCTACCTAAATAGGCGGCATGCACGCCACCACGTTGCTGACGACGCCCTCGATCACGGCTTCCGAGTTTCGCTGCGATGCGGGACCGGACGACAGGCCGTTTGCGGAATGCCGCACCGGCCATTCCATCGCCTATGTGCGCTCCGGCAGCTTCGGCTGCCATTGCCGCGCCGGCTTCTTCGAGCTGGTGGCGGGCTCGATGCTGATCGGCGCCCCCGGCGAGGAATACACCTGCACGCATGAGCACGTGTCCGGCGACGTCTGCCTCGGCTTCTTCTTCAGCGAGGACCTGGTCGACGCCCTCGGCGGGCGGCGCGAGGTCTGGCAGATCGGCGCAACGCCGCCGCTGCCCGAGCTGATGGTGCTGGGCGAGCTGGCCCAGACGGCAGCAGAAGGCAACAGCGATCTCGGCCTCGACGAGATCGGCCAGATCCTGGCCGGCCGTTTTGTCGACGCCGTCTCGGGCAAAGCGCGCAAGCCGGCCACTCCCACCGCACGCGACCGCCGCCGCGCGGTGGAGGCGGCGCTGTGGATCGACGATAACTCGCATGCCGAGCTCGACCTCGAGCAAGCAGCCAAGCAGGCGGGATTGAGCCCGTTTCATTTCCTGCGGCTGTTCTCGGCCGTGCTCGGTGTCACCCCGCATCAATATCTGGTGCGCTCCCGGCTGCGCCACGCGGCACGGCTGCTCGCTGACGAGGACATCGCCGTCACCGATATCGCCTATGACGTCGGCTTCGGCGATCTCTCCAATTTCGTCCGCACCTTCCATCGCGCCGCCGGCGTGTCGCCGACCAAGTTCCGGCAGGCGTCGAAGGGGGAGCGCAAGATTCTCCAAGAGCAGCTTGCCCTCAACTGACTAGGGTCGTCTCCGGCGCGTGCCCTTCGCGGCACGCTTCTTCGCAATGGAGACGAACATGTACGACCACATCGGATTGCGCGTTGCCGACCTCGACGCCGCCACGCGCTTCTACAGCGCGGTGCTGGCGCCGCTCGGTTTTGTCCTGTGCTCGAGCGGCGACGGTTATGCCGGTTTCGGGCCGAAGGGCGAGCCGGCGCTGTGGCTGCACCTGAACAAGGGCCGCAAGGCAGATGGCGTCCACATCGCCTTCCGCGCCGGGGATCATGATGCGGTCAAGGCATTTCACAGCGAAGGCCTCAGGAGCGGCGGCCGCGACAATGGCGGCGCCGGCCCGCGCAGGGATTACAGCCCGACCTATTACGCGGCGTTCCTGATCGATCCTGATGGTAACAATGTCGAGGCGGTTTGCGCGTGAGCGCTAGCCACTCGCTCCGTCATTGCGAGATCGCGTAGGGTGGGCAAAGCGTACCGTGCCCACCAATTGCTCGCGACAACGCCCGATGAATGGTGGGCACGGCGCGCGAAGAGCGCGCCTTTGCCCACCCTACGCATTCCAGGAGAGATCATGGCCTCCATCCACAACGACGTCTCCCTCCCCGCCTCCGCGCGCGACGTCTGGGACGCCGTGCGCGATTTCGGCGCGCTGCATCGGCGGCTGGTGCCGGGCTTCGTCACGGCGTGCACGCTCGACGGTGATGCGCGCATCGTCACCTTCGCAAACGGCTCGGTGGCGCGCGAGGTGCTGATCGATTGCGACGATGCGCGGCGGCGCCTGGTCTATGCCATCAGCAACGAGCGGCTGAGGCATTACAGCGCCTCGGTTCAGGTCATCGCCGAGGGCGAGGCGAGCTGCCGCCTCGTCTGGATCATCGACATGCTGCCGAACGAGCTCGCGCCTTACGTTCAGGGGCAAACCAAGGAGGCGGTGGCCGCCATGCACAAGGCGTTTCCGCCCGCTTCGGCCTGATCATTCACTGTGAGTTGTCTCACAGAAGCCCGTCCTCGACCGCCCTAACCATGCCCTCGTGCGTCCGGTCGGCTCCGCTCTCCCGGCGGCGCCACGCACGCGAGGAGCATGCAATGAGAGGTGCGGACAAGGTGATCTGCCAGGCGGCCGCGGTGCTGCTGCTGTTTTCAATCTCGAGCGTGCCGGCAAAGGCGCAATTCCTCGGCGGCGGCGATGCCGGCGGCGAGGACATGATGACCCAGATGGCGCCGATGCTGGAGATGATGAAGGCGAAGATGGGCAAGCGCCGCTTCGCCATGCTGATGCAGACCATGGGCCCGATGATGAGCCGCATGATGGAGAACGGCGGCGGCGGGCTCGGCGGCATGATGGGCGGCGACAATTTCGGCGGCGGATTCGGTGCACCGAGCTACGGCGGTTACGCGCCGATGGGCGGCGGCACCATGCCGGTCGGGATCGGCAGCATGGGCGGCGGCGACATCATGGGCATGCTCGGCGGCAGCGGCGGCAGCGACATGATGGCGATGATCCCGCAATTGATGCGTCTCGCCAATACCGGCGGCGGCCATCGCCGCCACAAGCGTCGCTAGTCCGCAGCCGAAAGCGCCGGCTTGATCGCAGGCTTCGTCTCGCGCGGTCCCCAGCGTGTCAGCACGACGCTGGAGCACGACAAGAGGCCGAGCACGACCATCGAGCTCGCGGCGAGCCAGAAGAAGCTCTGCGCGCTGGCGCCGTGCCTCGACAGCCACCAGCCGATTCCGGCGATGTAGATCAGCCGCGCGGTCTGCGCCAGCACGGGCCCGATCACCTTGGCCGCGCCTTGCGAGGAGAAATACATCGTCGTTGCCAGGCCGAAGAAGGCGTAGAACGGCCCGACGGTCGAAAGATATTGATGGCTCGCCGCGCGCACCGCCACACTGTCGGTGAACATGTTGACCCAGAGATCGGGGAAGATCGCAACGAGGCACGCCGGCACGCCGACCGCCACGAAAGCAGCAACGCTGGCGGTCCAGGCGATGCGCCGGGCCCGCGCGATGCGGCCGGCGCCGATCGCCATCCCGACCATCGGCACGCAGGCGATGCCGAACGAGAATGCGATCGAGGTCAGCAGGAATTCGAGCCGCGCGCCGACGCCGTAGCCGGCGAGGATCGCAGTGCCGAACTGCGCCAGCATGTGCGTGAAGATCGAGATCGTCAGCACCGATTGCAGCGGCGAGAAGCAGGCGATGGCGCCGACCTTGAGGATGTCGAAGAACATCGCCCATTGGATGCGCAGGCCGCGCAGCTTCAGCGTGATCCGCGCGCGGCCGGAGAACAGGTACCAGCTCATGATGCCGATGTTCATGGTGTAGGCGATCAGCGCGCCAGCGGCGACGCCGCGCATGCCGAACTGCGGCACTGGCCCGAGCCCGAGACCGAGCGTGCCGCCGAGCACGATCTGCCAGGCCGCGGAGTTGAGGATCAGGAACGACGGCAGCTTCATGTTGCCGGTACCGCGCAAGATGCCCGCCATGGTGTTGAGCAGCCAGGGCAGCACGGCGCCGCCGAAGAACACCTGCGTGTAGGCGATCGCATGCGTCAGCACATCGCCGCGGCCGCCGAGCATCTCGAGCAGCCTCGGCCCGAAGATCAACATGCCCAGCATGAAGACGAATCCGAAGCTGATGCCGATGAGCATCGCGTGCACGGCCAATATGCCGGCGCGCTCGCGATTGCCGGCGCCGAGCGCACGCGCGATGGCCGAGGCCACCGCGCCGCCCATGGCGCCGCCGGACATCGTCATGGTCAGAATGATCGTCGGAAACACCAGCGCCATCGCCGCCAGCGCCTCGACGCCGAGCCGGCCGACATAGGAGGTCTCGGCGATCACCACGCAAATGCCGGCCGACAGACCGATCGCGTTCGGCCAGGCGAGCGACAGCAGCGTGCGCAGAATCGGCCCCTCGGTCAGGGCGCTTCTGATCGGCGGCGGAGGCGGCGGCAGTGGGCGCTCTTGCTCATCGACCGGGATTTCGGCGATGTCGGACATGTCCTCTCCCGGGCGCAGGCGCCGTTTGCAGCGCAGCAATCACTTGGTGTGCCAATGGCGTCGTTCGCGCGAATGGCGCGGCTGAGGCGTGTTAGCACGGCGTGCTCCGATTCTGCCTGCGCCCGATGCAGGCGTGCCCTGCGGCAGCGCATTTCAAGCGGTGGAATTCGTTCTTCTCCCTCTCCCCGTTCTTACGGGGCCGCGACGAGCCTTGCTCGCGCCGAGAGCGTCGGGGTGAGGGGCTCTATCCGCGAAGACGGCGAGAGCTGGACTCGCGGAGACTCCCCCTCACCCGGATTGCATCTTCGATGCAATCCGACCTCTCCCTGCAAGCGGGGCGAGGTGAAGTCCGTTGCGGCCGTCGCCTAACCGATGGTCCACACCAGCGGCGGGCGCCCGCCTACCGCGGTGCGCATCTGCACGCCGATATGCCGTCCGCAGCCTGCGGCGAGACCCTCAAACAATCCCTCCAGCACCTTGGCGCAGGCGCGATGATAATCGGCGACGTCGTCCATCAGCTTCCAGCTCTGCTGCCGGATCTCGAACGTGCCTTCCGATTGCGTCATCTCGGCCGCATCATCCTGCGCGGCGAGCAGCGCGTTCAGGAACGATGCGAATTCTCGCGCGCCGCCGCGGGTCGTCGCCAGCGCCGCGGCGACCTCGTCGAAATATTGCATGCCGATCAGCTTGCCGGTGAGGTGCAGCAGATAGCGGGCATCCTCCGGACCGAACAGCTGCACCATCACGGGCGCGGCAGTGCGGACATATTCCATCGCGTAATTGCGATAGGCCTTTTCCAGCCGCGGTCTTGGCCAGCTCGCGACCGGCAATGCGGGCGCCGTCGTCGCATCGAACAAAGGCGCCTCCAGGTGCCGCGCGAACACCAGGCGCTCGTCGAGCTCGAGCGGATGGTCGTAAAGATGGTAATAGCCTTCGAGCCCGTCCTGGCCGTCGACGCTCTGCTTGGTGCAGACGAAGCCGAGCCTGAGATCGCCGAGCGCAACTCCGTTGTTGGCGTGCCAGCCGCGCAGCATGGCGCGGGAGACTTCGCCCGGCACACCACAGATCGCGATGCCCTTCCAGATCCAGCGCGGCGGCGGATAGCGGATCCAAGCCTTGGTGTCGCTCTCGTACATGTATTCGACATGCACGCCGCCGATCCAGTTGGAGAGATAGTGGTATTGCGCAGCCGCGACCGCCGGCGGCAGATGGTCGATCCCGAGCTTCCTGAGCCCCGGCAGGAAACGCTCCTGCTGCTGCCGACGAAACACGCGGAAGACGAATTCTGCGGCATCCGCCGTGCCGCGGCGCGTGACGACGGTGAGGATCAGCCCGGTGAAACAGGCGTGATAGAGATCGGCGATCGCACGCCAGCGCTTCCATTGCGCTTCCCGCGCGAGGTCTGGTGCGGTGGTCATGTTCGCTCCCTGATCATGGTTTTGATCGAGTGTGTCACCGCCGCCGGTGACAGGCAACATGACGCGCGTGCAGGCCTCCCTGCGCGGCTTTCCGTCAATTCCGCATCACGAATTTTGCGCCGCCTTGGCCGCCCGTTCGCGCTCAACGCGCTCCGTGACGTCGCGAGCCATCGCCACCGATCCCTGCACCGCGCCATCGTTGTCTCGCACCAATGCGAAGGTCATCTCGATGTAGAGCTTGCGCCCGCTCTTGTGCAGCGCGCGGGTCAGCGTCGGCTTGCCCGCAAGCTTCATGGTGCCGCTCGCGAGCGCGGCGTCGAAGCCTTTCCAGTGCGCGGCGCGAAGATGTTCGGGAATGATCAGATCGAGGTTCTGGCCGAGCGCTTCGTCGGCCGTGAAGCCGAACAGCGCGGTCGATGCGCGATTCCAGCGTGTGATCGTGCCGGAGCGATCGGAATAGATCAGCGCGTCCGCGACGTCGTTGATGATCTGTGCGTCGAGTTGGGATGGCTCAATCATGTCACCACCTTGTAGCCCGGATGGAGCAAAGCGTAATCCGGGATCGCGCCACAAGTGAGACCTTCCCGGATTACGCTTGCGCTCCATCCGGGCTACAGGATCGGGCTACACCCGAAAATGCTTCGAGAGCTTGAGGCCTTGCGCCTGGTAGTTGGAACCGATGCGCTGGCCGTACATCGCGTCGGGGCGGGCCAGCATCTTCTCGTAGACGAGGCGGCCGACGATCTGGCCGTGCTCGAGGATGAACGGCACCTCGCGCGAGCGCACCTCCAGCACGGCGCGCGATCCCAGCCCGCCAGCGCCGGCATAGCCGAAACCGGGATCGAAAAAGCCGGCATAGTGCACGCGGAATTCGCCGACCAGGGGATCGAACGGCACCATCTCAGCGGCGTAATCGGGCGGCACCTGCACCGCTTCCTTGGAGGCGAGGATATAGAACTCGCCGGGGTCGAGGATCAGGCTGCCGTCGGGGCGCGCCGAGATCGGCTCCCAGAAATCCTCCACCGCGTAGCCCGCGCGGCGGTCGACATCGACGACGCCGGTGTGGCGCTTGGCGCGGTAGCCGACGAAGCCGCTCGCCTTCTCGCCGGAGAGATCGACCGAGACGGCAACGCCGCCGGAGAGATCGGCATCGTCGATGTCGACGAGACGCTCGCTGGCGTGCAGCGCATCGAGCTCGTCGGCATTGAGGATGGCATCGCCGGTGCGGAAGCGCACCTGGCTGAGACGCGAGCCCTCGCGCACCAGCACCGGAAACGTCTTCGGGCTGATCTCGGCATAGAGCGGGCCGTGATAGCCGGCGCCGATCATGTCGAAGCGACGGGTGCCGTCGGCGATCACGCGGGTGAAGACGTCGAGCCGGCCGGTCGAGCTCTTCGGATTGGCGGCAGCGACGATCTCCGGCGGCAGCGCGAGGCTCTCGAGCAACGGCACGATGTAGACGCAGTTGGTCTCAAGCACCGCGCCGTCGGCGAGGCTGAACTCGTGCAGCTTCAGCTCGTCGATGCGCTCGGCCACGGTGGCACCGGGCCCGGGGAGGAAGCTGGCGCGGACCCGATAGGCGATGTCGCCAAGGCGCAGATCGAGGCTCGCCGGCTGGATCTGGCTCTCGACGAAGTCGTAGGCGGGCAGGATGAGACCTTCTTCCGCCATCGCCGCAATCATGCGGTCGGGCAGGATACCATTGGCGTCGGCGGCGACCGTGAACGTCAACCGGGGGTCCTCATCAAGGGTCGAATGCATCCGGACATGCCGGAAATACAAGTCTTTTACGGCTATCCGATGGACGCCTTGACGGAAAGGGCATTGCGGAATATGAGCATCACTTATCCCGTGGTGATTTGAGCCGGCCGGCTTGCAGCCACGTTAAATAAGTCGCTAAACAGGCCGGGGACCTCTGTGATCCCGGCCCGTGGAGATATCCAGGCCGGTTTTTTTGTGACCGTTTTCGCCTCGACGGTCATGTCGGAGAGGGTCCTATGTCGAAGTCGTCTGCCACTTATCGCCCCGAAACCCGCCTGGTCCATTCCGGCACCCTGCGCTCGCAATATGGCGAGACCTCGGAGGCGCTGTTCCTGACGCAAGGCTATGTCTACGCCAGCGCGGAGGAGTGCGAGGCGCGCTTCAAGGGCGAAGATCCCGGCTTCATCTATTCGCGCTATTCCAACCCGACGATTGCAATGTTCGAGCGCCGCATGATCGAGCTCGAAGGCGCCGAGGCCGCGCGCTCGGCGGCAACCGGCATGGCGGCGGTGACGACCGCGATCCTGGCGCCGCTCAAGGCCGGCGATCACGTGGTCGCCTCCCGTGCGCTGTTCGGCTCCTGCCTCTACGTCATCCAGGACCTGTTGCCGCGCTACGGCATCGAGGCCACGCTGGTCGATGGGCTCGATCTCGACCAGTGGCAGCGGGCGCTGAGGCCCAACACCAAGACGTTCTTCCTGGAGAGCCCGACCAACCCGACGCTGGACGTGCTCGACATCCCTTCGATCGCCGAGATCGCGCACAAGGGCGGCGCGCGGCTCGTCGTCGACAACGTGTTTGCAACCCCGATCTGGCAGAGCCCGCTCGCGCTCGGCGCCGACGTCGTCGTCTACTCTGCGACCAAGCACATCGACGGCCAGGGCCGCTGTCTCGGCGGCATCATCCTGTCCTCCGAAGCCTTCATCGCCGAGCACATCCACAATTTCATGCGCCAGACCGGCCCGTCGATTTCGCCGTTCAATGCCTGGGTCCTGCTCAAGGGCCTGGAGACGCTGGGCGTGCGCGTGCGCGCGCAGACCGACACGGCCGCGCGCGTCGCCGAGGTGCTGGCGAGCCATCCGAAGATTTCGCGGCTGGTTTATCCCGGCCGCGCCGATCATCCGCAGGCGGCGCTGGTGAAGAAGCAGATGCGCGGCGGCTCGACGCTGGTCGGCTTCGAGGTGAAGGGCGGCAAGGCGGCGGCGTTCCGTGTGCTCAACGAATTGAAGCTCGCCAAGATCTCCAACAATCTCGGCGACGCCAAGAGCCTCGTCACGCATCCGGCGACGACGACGCATCAGCGCCTCAAGCCGGAAGACCGCGCCGCGCTCGGCATCAGCGAGGGATTTATCCGCTTCTCGGCGGGGCTCGAGCACGCGGATGACCTGATCGAGGATCTCACCGCGGCGCTGGAGAAGGCGTGAGGGAAGCGAGGTCTCGTAGGGTGGATTAGCCGAAGGCGTAATCCACCTCTGCTGCATCCGCGGAGATAGACAGTGGTGGGTTACGGCTTCGCCTAACCCACCCTACGCACCCTCTCACATCGGCCGGTACGTTCTCACATCGGCGGGCACGCTCACACCGAGCTTGATCTGGCCGACGGAGCGGATGATGTCGTCGCCGAGCAGCTGGGCGAAGCAGGCATAGCCCCAATCGTTCATGTGCAGGCCGTCGGCGATGACGAAGCTCTCGACCGGGATCGACTGGTTCTCGTGCCAGTCGCGCATCACCTCGAAGCGGGGGAAAATGCCGACCTTGCGGAGCTCGGCGACGTTGCCGAGCAGCTTGATCATCTTGCCGGCGCTCTCCTTGCGCTGGTTGACGGCCGGCGAATATTGCGGATCGACCAGCACGATGTCGGTGCCGCCGGCGGCCTGAATGCGGCTGATGCCGTCCTCGACCAGCTTGGCCGTATCGGCAGGATCGAGATTGCGCAGCACGGCGTTGGTGCCGACCTGCCAGATCACGAGATCCGGATGCCTGTCGATCACCTGCGTCTGCAGACGCTTCATCATCTCGGGGGCGTCCTCGCCGCCGACGCCGGCATTGATGACGCTGATGTCGGCGGTCGGATAGTGCCGGCGCAGCTGCGCGGCGAGACGATTGGGGTAATTGAACTCCGGCGAGCTCGCGCCGAACCCCTGGGTCGACGAGGAGCCGAAAGCGACGATGACCACGGGCTGGCCGGCGACCAGCTTGCTCGCAACATGCGGCAGCGAGCCCATCGCCTTGGAGCCGCCCTTCGGCGGCAGGCAGGGCACGCGGCTGAAGATGTCGGCGGCGGACTTTGCGACCTCCTTCACCTTGTCGATGGCGCGCGAGGTGACGCCGCGCTGCTCGGGCGACCTCGCGGCGACGGTGGTCTGGGACGGCGTAGCGGGCGCGGGATCAGGCGACTGGGCGGGTGCGGGGGTCGCCGGCTGTGCAGCCGGCGTCTGCGCATGCGAGGCGGGCGTCAGCAACAACAGCACTGCTGTTGCAGGCACGGCCAGCCATGACGTCAGGCAAAAAGGGCGGAGAGAACTCATTAACGCTAGACCTCAATTTTGCTGCTGGGCCGGCTCCAGATGGGCAGCGTCAATCACGAACTGTGCCAACGCCCGGCCAAGGCAATCATGGACCTGCTTCGCCAGCTCAGGCCCGCGGGACGGGTTGAACAGGTCGAACTGACCCTGTTCATTCCACTGCCGCATGATCGCGAAACGATCGAACAGCGGGATGTCGTGCTCCTGTGCCACGACGCGCATATTATCGAGAAAAGGCTGCGCCGAGATCATGGTCTCGGTGCGCGGGCTATATTGCAAATTCATCAAGACGACGTCCGCCCCTGCCTTTTGCAACGCAACAACCCCGTCGGTCACCGCGCTACGAAATTCGTCGGGATCGATGGATCGGATAGCATCCACGGTCCCGGTCTGCCAGATGACCAAAGTAGGCGTTTTTGCTTCCATCAGCTTAACGAAGGTGGACGCGGTCTCCTCTGCCGTTTTCTTGCTCTGTATTTCTACGGAGACGTGCACCGGCTCGGAGGGCGGCAGTTTCTCCTTGAGGATCGCCTCCATGCGCGCCGGATAGGAGCTGCTCTCCGACGACGGAATCGTGGTCGAGCGGCTGCCGATCACCAGGATGTCGAGCGGTTTGCCGGCCTTGATCGCCTCGGCGACCTTGGGCAGCTGGCTTTCGCTGGTCAGCAGATAGGACGGCAGTTCGCAGGCCGCAGGCATAGGGGATGCGGCAGACGCGGCATCGCCCGCGCGCGCCGTGGGCGCGGCGAGGTTACCGCATAGCAGGACCAGGCTCAGGAGAACCTTCGCCTTCATCAGCCCCCTCCCGCCAGATCGGCGTTGCCGACGGCGTTTTTGGTTTTCGCACCGCTCTTGTCAGCCACACGCTTGTACCACGAAATGACCCAGGCCACCCCCCACATGATCAGGATTCCGGAGAGGCTAATCAACGCATGCATGACCGGCCCGCCGGAGATTTCGGCGAGGACGAAATGGCCGGCAAAGGCCAGGAAGACGCCGAGGCAGAAGATCTCGAGCGAATGCTGACCACATAGAATCAATGGTCGCAGCCAGCGCGATTTCAAGCCCGGCCAGTCGCGGGGCAGGAAGCGTACGGTCAGCGCCGCCAGCGCCAGGAAGTGCGCGAAGCGCAGCACGTCGAGGTCGGTCTTGTCGATCGGATACATCCATTGTTCGATCTGCTTCGGCATGAACTGGGAGAGCTGGGGCACGTACCAGGTCAAGGTCACGTAGAACGCCGCGATGAGATAGGCGATCGAGATCCACATCGTCACGGGCGAGGCCAGGATGCCCGACATGCGACGCGCACCTCCGAGCGCGCACCAGGCACCGAACACGAACAGCAATTGCCAGGCGAAAGGATTGAAGGCCCAGAAGCCGTTCGGATAGGCCGACAGGTAAAGGTCGTACTCCCAGGTCACCGCGTAGAGCAGGACCGACAGCCCGAGCGTGACGTCCGGCCGCCATTTCATCGACCACAGGATCAGAGGCAGCGCCAGCATCAGCACGATGTAGAGCGGCAGCACGTCCATGTTGACGGGACGGAAGCGCAGCAGCAGCGCTTGCACGATGGTGACGTCGGGCTGCTTGAGGAAGTCCATGATGCCCATCTCTTCGGTGTAGAGCGGGTTCTCGAACCTGGTCGCGACATAGGAGATCTCGGCGAGGAAGATCGTGAACAGGAAGACGTGGGCGACGTAGATCTGCCAGACCCGGCGCAGGATGCGCGCGGTGGCGATGAGAACGCCGCTCTCCAGCATGGCCCGGCCATAGACGAAGGCCGCGGTGTAGCCGGAGATGAAGATGAAGATCTCGGTGGCGTCGCTGAGGCCGTAATTGCGGATCGTGAACCAGGTCAGCAGACTGGGCGGCAGATGGTCGATGAAGATCAGCCACAGCGCGAGGCCGCGGAACAGATCGAGCCGGAGCTCGCGCTCGCCGATGGCGGGCAGCGTGATGGCCGGCGCTGCGGCGCGCGCCTTGGTCCCTGCGGGCTTGGCGCCCGCGGTTCCTGCGATGGTCGATCCCGTCACTTGGTCGGCAATGGTCATCGGGGCCTGGAAACCCTTCCGCAAATCGCGACGTTGAAGCAGTGTAATGGTCCGGCTGTCGTCTCGCAAAGCGTCCGGATCACATCAGGGTGTCTCCCTCGATGGTGTGCTTTCCCGCCAATTCTGGCGGGACGATGTCGCCAAGGCGCCCGCGGGGGTTTGGTTCCCGGGGCGGATTTCGGTATGATGACAGCCATGTACCGCGCCGTGACCCGCCAGATCGAAGTGACCGTCGAGCCGAACTTTGTTCCGGAGCAATCGTCGGCCGACCGCTCGCGCTACTTCTGGTCCTACACCATCGTCATCACCAATTCGGGCGAGGAGACCGTGCAGCTCAAGACGCGGCACTGGATCATCACCGATGCCTCCGGCCGCCAGCAGGAGGTGAAGGGCGAAGGCGTGGTCGGCGAGCAGCCGATCCTCGCCCCCGGCGAGCGCTTCGAATACACCTCCGGCGTGCCGCTCTCGACCGCCTCGGGCTTCATGACCGGCCGCTACCAGATGGTCAGCGAAACCGGCGAACGCTTCGAGATCGACGTGCCGACGTTTTCGCTGGACAGCCCCGACAACAAGCGGGTGTTGAATTAGAGAGGCGAGTTCGCCGTAACACTCACAACTGTCATGCCCCGGCTTGACCGGGGCATCCACTACGCCGCGGCCTCTCGTTTCGATCAGCATCGTCTCGGAGTACTGGATCGCCCGATCAAGTCGGGCGATGACACCGCGCGTGTGGCACTGCTCCACTCGACATTGCGAGTGCAGCGACGCGGGTAGGCTCAGGCGTCCTCGACGCCCGCCTCGTGCGGCGTGAACTGATACACCGACGAGCAGAACTCGCAGGTGACGACGACCTTGTCGTCCTTGACCATGGCGGCGCGGTCGTCGTGCGAGAAGCTCTTGAGCATCGCGGCGACCGCATCGCGCGAGCAGGAGCACCGCGCCTCGAGCACCTGCGGATTGAACACACGCACGCCGCGCTCGTGGAAGAGGCGGTAGAGCAACCGCTCGCCGGAGAGCTCGGGATCGATCAGCTCGACGTCTTCGACCGTCTCGATCAGCGAGCGTGCCTCGACCCAGGCATCGTCTTCCGCGACGCTGTGCACCTCGGTGCCGTCGGGCGCATCGCCGGGATGCAAGTCCGCCTGCCGCGCGCGCTCCGGCGCCTTCGGCAGAAATTGCATCAGCATGCCGCCGGCGCGCCAGCGATGCTTGCCGCCGTCGCTCGAGCGCCACTCCTCGCCGACCGCGAGGCGCACGCGCGTCGGGATCTGCTCGGAGCGAAGGAAATATTCGTGGGCGGCGTCTTCCAGGCTGCCGCCGTCGAGCGCAACCAGGCCCTGGTAACGGCTCATGTCGGGGCCCTGGTCGATGGTCATGGCGAGATGGCCGCGGCCGAGCAGCGTGCCGGAATCCTTGGCCGTGCCCAGGCGCGAGGCGTCAAAGCGCGCATAGGCGCGCAGGCGGTCCGGGGCCTTGTAGTCGACCACCAGGAACGACACCGGACCGTCGGTCTGGGCCTGAAGAATGAAGCGGCCCTCGAATTTCAGCGTCGAGCCGAGCAGCGTCGTCAGCACGATGGCCTCGCCGAGCAGCTTGCCCACGGCTGCGGGATAATCGTGCTTGGTGAGGATGTCGTCGAGCGCGGGGCCAAGCCGCACCAGGCGCCCGCGCACGTCAAGCGCGTCGACCTCGTAAGGCAGCACGGCGTCATCGATCGGAACCGATGATGGCGCGCGAACCGGGCCTTCAGGCCCGGTGTTCATGTCAGGAGACTGGGAAACCATGGCGCTTTATCTGGGGTCGGAGGGCGGAAATGGAAGGGGGCGCGTTCCGGCTGCGATGAGGGTGCACAACGCTACAGCAAGCTCGGTGTCGTCCCGGGGCGCGCAACGCGCGAGCCCGGGACCCATAACCACAGGACCACGTCATCGAGCGAGATGGCAACTCCGAGTCTTCGCCAAACGACTTCCTGTGGTTATGGGTCCCGGATTGCATGTTGTTGGCGCGCTTGTCCGGGACGACAATTGCGTGTGAGGCCGCAGCGGGGCCTCTGGCGGGCCTACTTCACCGCGTCGAAGCACCAGGCCAAGATGCCCTTCTGCGCGTGCAGGCGGTTTTCGGCCTCATCGAACACGACCGATTGCGGCCCGTCGATCACCTCGTCGGTGACCTCCTCGCCGCGATGGGCCGGCAGGCAATGCATGAACAATGCGTCCGCCTTGGCCAGCGACATCAGCTTGGCATTGACCTGGTAGGGCTTGAGCACGTTGTGGCGGTGCTCGCCCTCCTTGTCGCCCATCGACACCCAGGTGTCGGTGACGACGCAATCGGCGCCGCGCACGGCGGCTTCCGGATCGGTGCCGAGCACGATCGGCGCGCCCGTCGCCTTGATCCAGTCGCGCATGGCCTTTTTCGGTGCGAGCTCCGGCGGCGTTGCGACATTGAGCTGGAATTTGAAGCGCTCGGCGGCATGGGCCCAGGACGCCAGCACGTTGTTGTCGTCGCCGGTCCAGGCCACCGTCTTGCCCTCGATCGGGCCGCGATGTTCCTCATAGGTCATGAGGTCGGCCATCACCTGGCAGGGATGCGAACGCCGCGTCAGGCCGTTGATGACGGGCACGGTGGCGTTGGCCGCAAGCTCCAGCAGCGCATCGTGGTTGAGGATGCGGATCATGATGGCGTCGACATAGCGCGACAGAACCCGCGCGGTGTCGGCGATGGTCTCGCCGCGGCCGAGCTGCATCTCGGCGCCGGTGAGCATGATCGCCTCGCCGCCGAGCTGGCGCATGCCGACGTCGAACGAGACGCGGGTGCGGGTCGAGGGACGCTCGAAGATCATCGCCAGCGTCTTGCCCTCGAGCGGCCTGACCGGCTGCTGCGCCTTCTGCTTCGCCTTCATCGCCGAAGAGGCGGCGAGCATGCTCTTGAGCTCCGAGAGCGGCAGCTCGTTGATGTCCAGGAAGTGCTTGGGAGCTTTGTTGGGCGTCGTGCTCATCAGCTTGCCGCCCGCTTGGTCTGACTGGAGGAGATCGCAGTGCAGGCGCGCTCTAACCGCCCGACGCTGTCCTCGATCTCCGCTTCGGTGACGATCAGGGGCGGCAGGAAGCGCACGACATTGTCGCCGGCCCCGACGGTGAGCAGCTTTTCGGCGCGCAGCGCCGCGACGAGATCGCCCGAAGGCACCACCGCCTTGATACCGATCAGCAGGCCCTCGCCGCGCACCTCGCTGACGATTTCGGGATGACGATCGATCACGGAGGCGAGCTTCTGCTTGAGCAGCAGCGACATCTTCTGCACGTGGTCGAAGAAGCCGGGCTTGAGCATGACATCGAGCACGGCGTTGGCAGCCGAGATCGCGAGCGGATTGCCGCCGAAGGTGGAGCCGTGCGAGCCGGGCCCCATGCCGGCGGCCGCATCCGCGGTTGCCAGCACCGCGCCGATCGGAAAGCCGCCGCCGAGCGCCTTGGCGAGCGACATCACGTCCGGTGTGACGCCGGTGCGCTTGTAGGCAAAGAGCTCGCCGGTGCGGCCCATGCCGGTCTGCACCTCGTCGAAGGCGAGCAACAGGCCGCGCTCGTTGCAGAGTTCGCGCAGCGCCCTCAGGAAGGCGTGAGGTGCAGAACGAACGCCACCCTCGCCCTGGATCGGCTCGATGAGAATGCCGGCGGTGTGCGGACCAATCGCCTTCTTCACGGCGTCGAGGTCGCCGTGCGGCACCTGATCGAAGCCGTCCATCGGCGGACCGAAGCCCTCGAGATATTTCGCAGAGCCGGTGGCGGCGAGCGTCGCCAGCGTGCGGCCATGGAAGGCACCCTCGAAGGTGATCATGCGGTAACGTTCCGGATGCCCCTTGGAGAAGTGATGGTGGCGCACCAGCTTGATCACGCCTTCCAGCGCCTCGGCGCCGGAATTGCAGAAGAACACGAAGTCCGCAAAGCTCTCATTGCAGAGGCGGCTTGCGAGCTTCTCGCCGTCAGGGCTCTGGAACAGGTTCGACATGTGCCAGAGCTTGGTCGCCTGCTCCTGCAATGCCTTGACCAGCGCGGGATGGACATGGCCGAGCGCATTCACCGCGACACCCGAGGTGAAATCGAGATAGCGATCGCCGTTGGTCGCGATCAGCCAGCAGCCTTCGCCGCGCTCGAAACCGAGGTCGGCCCTGGCGAAAACGGGGAGCAAATGCGGCGCTGCGCTGTTAGTCATGACGTCACTTGAATGTTGCGGACGGTGTGAGGCATGCATTGCGCGACGCACCATCGACCGGCCCCGGAAAACGAAACGTGCCGCCTTTTAAGGGCGGCACGTGGCACTATCTTATGCCTGGCAAGACGGGTGTCAATGCCGCCCGGAAAGCCTCGCGAAACGCTGATTCCGTAGTCTTGCGGTGCCGATTTTGCGGGTTTTTCACCACGGAACATGTGGAAGCGAGTCGGCGGACTCTTGCGCGGGAGTCACGCCATATTGTAGCGTTTGGACTGTCAGATACGACATCTCGTGCAGCAGTTCTGATCCCAGAAGTCCTCATGTACCGGCGTAAACGTTCGGGCGTCTTGAGCGCGCCCGGCGAGCCTTAAGGGATTCTGACGGCACGGGTTTTTCAAGGCTAAAGCATTCGCTGCGAAGGCCCCAGGATGGCAGGCGCGCAGCGAGGGAAAGGGTGCAATGACGGTTTTGACCTGGTCCGATGATCGCGTCGAGCAGCTGAAGAAGCTCTGGGAGGCCGGACTTTCGGCCAGCCAGATCGCGGCGGAGCTCGGCAATGTGACCCGCAATGCCGTGATCGGCAAGGTGCACCGGCTCGGCCTGTCCGGCCGCGCCAAGAGCCCTTCATCGGCAGCGCCGCGGCCGCGCAAGGCACGGCCCGCGCAGCATATGATGCGGGTGACCCGCCCCGTCGCGCGCGGCAACACCGCGTTGGCGCAGGCCTTCGAGGTCGAGTTGGAAGCCGAGCCGGTTACCTACGACAACGTGGTGCCGATGAGCCAGCGGCTGTCGCTGCTGGAATTGAACGAGGCGACCTGCCACTGGCCGGTCGGCGATCCCTCGAGCCCGGATTTCTTCTTCTGCGGCGGCAAGGCGCTCTCCGGCCTGCCCTATTGTGCCCAGCATTCGCGCGTGGCCTATCAGCCCGCAGCGGATCGCCGTCGCGCAGCACCGAAACCGGGCACGCGGTGAGCTTGCGGAATTCCCTGATCGCCAAGCTTTGATCGCCAAGCTTGATCGCCAAGACTGCAGCCGTCACACGATGACGGCTCCCAATCGCTCGGTGTCATCCCCGCGAAGGCGGGGATCCGTAACCGCGGGGCGCAATCGTTGCGCGAGATGGTCACTCCGAGTCTTCGCCAAACCACGTCCTGTGGCTAATCGCGAAGAGCGCAAGCGCTCAGATCCCGGGCTCACGCTGCGCGCGCCCCGGGATGACGGCCGAGATCGGCGCCGCAGTTCGCCAAACCAGCTGTCGCTGGCGCTTTATGTCTGCTCAGCCTTCGCGAAGCGATCGTCCAGCGCGTAGCCGGCGCCGCGGACGGTGCGGATCGGGTCCTGCTCGCGGCCGAGATTGAGCAGCTTGCGCAGGCGGCCGATATGCACGTCGACGGTGCGCTCGTCGATGTAGATGTCGCGGCCCCAGACGCTGTCGAGCAGCTGCTCGCGCGAGAACACGCGGCCGGGATGCTCCAGGAAGAACTCCAGCAGGCGATATTCGGTCGGACCGAGATCGATCGGCCGGCCCGAGCGCGCCACGCGGCGCTTGTCGCGGTCGAGCTCGATATCGCCATAGGCGAGCACGGTGGCGAGGCGCTCGGGACTTGCGCGCCTGAGCAGGCCCTTCACGCGCGCGAGCAGCTCCGGCACCGAGAACGGCTTGACGATGTAATCATCCGCGCCGGTCGCGAGCCCGCGCACCCGTTCGCTCTCCTCGCCGCGCGCGGTGAGCATGATGATCGGCAGCTGCTTGGTCTCGGGGCGGGTCCGAAGCCGCCGGCACAGCTCGATGCCTGACAGGCCCGGCAGCATCCAGTCGAGCACGATCAGATCGGGAATGTGCTCCTTGAGGCGGGTGTCGGCGTCATCGCCGCGCATCACCGTCTCGACGTCATAGCCGTCGCCTTCGAGGTTGTAGCGGAGAAGCTCGGTGAGAGCTTCCTCGTCCTCAACCACCATAATGCGTGCGCCCATGTGGTCGTCGCTCCTTAAGTCGTCAGGTATTCGGCACCGTCGTGGCGAAGGTCGTCATGTCGCCCTTCGGCCGCTTGTCGGTGATCGCCTGGCCCTCGATCATGTAGAACACTGTCTCGGCGACGTTGGTGGCGTGGTCGCCGATCCGCTCGATGTTCTTGGCACAGAACATCAGGTGGATGCAGAACGAGATGTTGCGCGGATCCTCCATCATGTAGGTGAGGAGCTCGCGGAACAGCGAGGTGCAGATGGCGTCGACTTCCTCGTCGCCCTTCCACACCGCCATCGCCGCCGGCAAATCGTGCGCGGCATAGGCGTCCAGCACCGACTTGACCTGCTGCTGCACGAGATCGGTCATGTGCTCCAGGCCGCGGAACAGCTTGAGCGGATGGAAATCCGTCTCCAGCGCCGCGACGCGCTTGCCCATGTTCTTGGCGAGATCACCGATGCGCTCGAGATCGGTCGCAACGCGCATGGCGCCGACGATCTCGCGCAGGTCGACAGCCATCGGCTGGCGGCGGGCGATGGTGAGCACGGCACGCTCCTCGATGCGCTTCTGCAGCGCGTCGAGCTCGGCGTCGGTGGTGACGACGCGCTGGCCGAGCGCGACGTCGCGGCGGATCAGCGCGTCGACGGAATCGACGATCATGCGCTCGGCGATGCCGCCCATCTCGGCGACCAGGCGGGTGAGCTCCTGAAGGTCGCTGTCGAAAGCCTTTACGGTATGTTCAGAACCCATGTTCCGTCTCCTCAGCCGAACCGGCCGGTGATGTAATCCTGCGTGCGCCGATCGCTCGGCGACGTGAAGATCTTGCTGGTGTCGTCGAACTCGATCAACTCGCCGAGATACATGAAGGCGGTCTTGTCGGAGACGCGCGCCGCCTGCTGCATGTTGTGGGTGACGATCGCGATCGTGTAGTTCTCTGACAATTCCTGGATCAGCTCCTCGACCTTGGCTGTCGAGATCGGGTCGAGCGCCGAGCAGGGCTCGTCGAACAGGATCACCTCGGGCCGCACCGCGACGGTGCGGGCGATGCAGAGGCGCTGCTGCTGGCCGCCGGAGAGCGACAGGCCGGAGGCATTGAGCTTGTCCTTGACCTCGTTCCACAGCGCGCCGCCGCGCAGCGCCTTCTCGACGCGGTCGTCCATCTCGGACTTGGAGATCTTCTCGTAGAGACGAATGCCGAAGGCGATGTTCTCGTAGATCGTCATCGGGAACGGCGTCGGCTTCTGGAACACCATTCCGACCCGGGCCCTCAGCAGGTTGAGGTCCAGCTTGGGGTCGAGGATGTTGGTCTGGTCGAGCAGCAGCTGGCCGGTGGCGCGCTGGCCCGGATAGAGATCGTACATCCGGTTGAAGATGCGCAGCAGGGTCGACTTGCCGCAGCCCGACGGGCCGATGAACGCCGTGACACGATTGGTGCCGAGCGCCAGGTTGATGTTCTTCAGCGCGTGGTGCTCACCGTAGTAGAAATTCAGGTTGCGCGCGGTGACCTTGGCGGGCGCCTCGGGCAGCGGCTGCGAGCCGGGATGAACGGTTGGCGCACTGACGGAAACAGACATTTCACTCATTTTGCAGTCCTCTCGGCGCCGATGATGCGCGCGCCAATGTTCAGGGCAAGCACGGTCAGGGTGATCAGCAGCGCGCCGCTCCAGGCGAGCTGCTTCCAGTAGGCGTAGGGGCTCTGCACGAAATTGTTGATCGTCACCGGCAAGTTGGCCATCGTCTTGTCCAGCCCCAGGCTGAAGAACTGGTTTGAAAGCGCGGTGAACAGCAGCGGCGCGGTCTCGCCGGCGACCCGGGCGGTGGCGAGCAGCACGCCGGTGATGAGGCCGGCGCGCGCCGCACGGTACGCGATACGCCTGATCACCAGCGATCGCGGCAGGCCGAGCGCGCTGGCAGCTTCGCGCAATGGATTCGGCACCAGCAGCAGCATGTCCTCCGTGGTGCGCACGACGACCGGTATCACGATGACGGCAAGCGCCAGCGCGCCCGCAATCGCCGAGAAGCCGCGCATCGGCACCACCACCGCGCCATAAATGAAGAGGCCGATGATGATCGAGGGCGCCGACAGGAGAATGTCGTTGATGAAGCGGATCACCGAGGTCAGCTTGTCGTTGCGGCCGTACTCGGCCAGATAGGTTCCGGCGAACAGGCCGAGCGGCGCGCCGATGCCGACACCGATCACGGTCATGATCAGCGAGCCGACGATGGCGTTGCGCAGGCCGCCCTCGGTCGATCCAGGCGGCGGCGTGTCAGCTGTGAAGACCTGGAGGTTGAGCCCGGCCAGGCCGTTGTAGAGCAGCGTGACCAGGATCAGCGCGAGCCAGGTGACGCCGAAGGCGGCGGCTGCGATGCAGAGGCCGCGAATGACGATGTCCCAGCGGCGGCGGCGCGAATAGATCGGGTTCATGGCTTCACTTCCCGGCCTTGGTTTCGAGGCGCAGCAGCATCAAACGGGCGGCAGCGAGCACGAAGAACGTCAGCACGAACAGCAGGAGGCCGAGCAGGATCAGGCCGGACTGGTGCAGGCCGTCGCTCTCGGCAAATTCGGAGGCGATCGCCGCCGAAATCGTCGTGCCCGGCGCGAAGATCGACGAGGAGATCCGGAACGAGTTGCCGATGATGAAGGTCACCGCCATGGTCTCGCCGAGCGCCCGGCCCAGCGCCAGCATGACGCCGCCGATGATGCCGACGCGGGTGTAGGGGATCACCACGCTGCGGACGACCTCCCAGGTGGTGCAGCCGACGCCGTAGGCGGCTTCCTTCAGCACCGGCGGCACCGTCTTGAACACGTCGACCGAAATCGAGGTGATGAAGGGCAGCACCATGATGGCGAGGATCAGCGCGGCGTTGAACAGGCTGAGATAGGACGGGGGCCCTGCGAAGATCGCGCCCAGCACGGGGACGCCGTCGAACACCCTGATCATGAAAGGCTGGAAGGTGTTGGCCAGGAACGGGCCGAGCACGAAGAAGCCCCACATGCCGTAGATGATCGAGGGGATGCCGGCGAGCAGCTCGACCGCCATGCCGATCGGGCGCCGCAGCCATTGCGGGCAGAGCTCGGTGAGGAAGATCGCAATGCCGAGACCGACGGGAATGGCGATCAGCATCGCGATGAAGGAGGTGACGAGCGTGCCGTAGATCGGCCCGAGCGCGCCGAGCACCGGCGGATCGGCCGAGGGCGCCCAGCGCTGCGTCCACAGGAAGGAGATGCCGAACTCCTGGATCGCCGGGAAGGCGCCGACGATCAGCGAGATGATGATGCCGCCGAGGATCAGCAGCACCGAGATCGCGGACAACCGCGTGATCCAGTAGAAGGTGACGTCGCCGAGCTTGAACGCGCTCAAGGCCTTGGCGCGATCATATGGACCGGCAGCATCAATCACATTGCTCTCAACAGCCATCTCAGCCACGCCGATCCCCTATACCCGTTTTATGTACGCTTGTTGTTGGTGGCGCGCTCCGGATGCGGCAGGAGGCCGATCCGGAGCGGAGATCTTGCAGCGTCCCGGAACCGTGTCCGGGACACATATAGCGCCTTAGCTCTTGATCTCGGCAGCCCAGGTCTTCTCGATCTGCTGGACGACGCTGTCCGGCATCGGAATGTAGTCGAGCTCCTCGGCCATCTTGCCGCCGTTCTTGAAGGCCCAGCGGAAGAACTTGATCGCTTCCTGCGCGGCCGCCTTGTCGGTGGCGGACTTGTGCATCAGGATGAAGGTCGCCGCCGTGATCGGCCAGGACTTCTCGCCGGGCTGCTCGGTCAGGATGACGTAATAGCCGGGAGCCTTGGACCAATCGGCGTTGGAGGCGGCCGCCTGGAAGGCCTCGACGGTCGGCTGCACCGGCTTGCCGGCCTTGTTGACGAGACCGGTGTGGGTGAGCTTGTTCTGCTTGGCATAGGCGTATTCGACATAGCCGATCGAGTTCTTGGTCTGGCTGATGTTGCCCGACACACCCTCGTTGCCCTTGGCGCCGACGCCGACCGGCCACTCGACCGCGGTGCCCTCGCCGACCTTGCTCTTCCAGTCCGCGCTGGCCTTGGAGAGATAGTTGGTGAAGTTGAAGGTGGTGCCCGAGCCGTCCGAACGACGGACCACGGTGATGGCTTCTGACGGCAGCTTCGCGCTGGGATTGAGCTTCTTGATCGCGGCATCGTCCCACTTGGTGATCTTGCCGAGATAGATGTTGGCCAGGGTCTCGCCGTCGAACACCAGCTCGCCCGGCTTCACGCCCTCGATGTTGACGACGGGGACGATGGCACCCATCACCATCGGCCACTGGACGAGGCCGTCCTTCTCGAGCTGCTCGGCCTTGAGCGGCGCGTCGGTGGCGCCGAAGGTCACGGTCTTGGCCTGGATCTGCTTGATGCCGCCACCCGAGCCGATCGACTGGTAGTTCAGACCGTTGCCGGTCTCCTTTTTGTAGGCGTCAGCCCACTTCGAATAGATCGGGAACGGGAACGTCGCGCCGGCACCGGTGATGTCGGCCGCAAAGGCTACCGTCGTCGATGCGGCGACCAAGCCGGCAGCGACCATGGTTTTGAGGAAATTCATGCTGGTCTCCATACAGGGGAGCGAAGCGCCATCCGCGCCCGATCGCGCTCCCCGCGCCGCCGCTTTAGGGGCGGTCGGCTGTGCTTTTACGAAGGTTTCGTGACAGTTGGATGACGACACCAAGCAATTGAAATTGCTTGCGTTTCCGATCAAGCCGGAGTCTTGATCTGGGGAAAACAGGCGGTGAAGGTGGCGCCCTGCCTGGGCACGCTTTCGATCAAAAGGCGGCCGCGATGACGGTTAAGGATATGTTTCACCAACGATAACCCGAGCCCGGTGCCGCCTTGCGAGCGGCTGTCGCCGACGTCGACCCGATAGAAGCGCTCGGTCAGCCGCGGCAGGTGCTCCGGCGCGATGCCCGGGCCGAAATCGCGGACCATGACCCGCATTTCCTGAGTTCCGTCAGCGGCGGCGCTCGAGGTCAGCGACACGATGACGCGCCCGCCGGAGGCGCCGTATTTGAGCGCGTTCTCGATCAGGTTCTCGAACAGGCGGAGCAGCTCCTCGCGGTCCCCCGCGATCATCACCGGCGGCTCCGGCAGGTGGATGTCCACCTCGACCTGACGCTCGCGCGCCAGCGGCTCGAGCCCGTCGGCGACCTGGCGGATGATCGGGACGAGATCGACCAGGGTGTCGGGCCGGACATGGGCCGACAGCTCGACCCGCGACAGCGACAAGAGATCGTCGATCAGGCGCGCCATGCGCGTGGCCTGGTTGTGCATGATGCCGAGAAAGCGCTCGCGCGCCTTGGGATCGTCCTTGGCCTGGCCCTGTAGCGTATCGATGAAGCCCGACAGCGCCGCCAGCGGCGTGCGCAGCTCGTGGCTGGCATTGGCGACGAAGTCGGCGCGCATCTCCTCGACCCGGCGCAGCGGCGTCTGGTCGTGGAAGGTCATCAGCATGCATTTGTCGGCGCCGCCGAAGCTGGTCGGCACCGGCACCGGCGTGATGATCAGCTCCATCCAGCGATCGACCGGAACATGATCGAGATAGGTCGCGCGCCGCGGCTCGGTGGTTGCGATGGCCTCGCGCAGCGCGGTGATGATCTCCGGCGAGCGCAGCGCGAACTGGGCGAGCTCGTTCTTGCGCAGCGCCGGCGCGAGCTGGGCGGCGGCGGCGTTGAGGTGGATGACGCGGCCGGCCCGGTCGAGCAGCACCGCCGGGTCCGGCATGCCGGCGACCACCGCGGCCACCGCCGCGCTCTCGACCGGGTTGATGCGTCTGACGTCGTCGCGGGAGGTGGCGGGATCGTGCAGCCGCCACGGGATCAAGGCAGCCGCCGCGATGCAGAGGAACACGATTGCAGCGTGCAGCGCCGACAATTCGCCGAGCGAGACCACGACGGACAGCGCCAGCGCCGCGGCGATCAGGATGATGGTCGAGTGCCGCAGCCGATCGGACCAGGGCTGGGCGGAGGGAGAAGAGGGGGCGTCGATCGCCATCGGGGCGGACTTCTCCTGGGACTGTCCTTAAGGACCTGACACCGGTCAGGCGCCGCTGTCGCTGCGCTCTCTCACATAGGCGGCTTCAGGCGCCGGGCCGGGGTCCAGCTTGAGCGCCGCCTGTTGCAAGCGCTTCGATCGGGCGCCGATTATAACCTCTCGAAACGTCAGCAAGATTACAGATAAGACGAACGGAGACAGATAATAGAGGACGCGGAACAGGAGCATGCCGCCCAGCAGCTCCTCGCGGTCCATCTGCCAGAGCCCGACCAGCATGGCGGCATCGAACACCCCCAGGCCTCCAGGCGAATGGCTGGCGAAGCCGAGCAGGGTCGCCGAGACGAAGATCACCGCGACCATTACGAAGCCGAGATTGGGCTCGTCGGGGACCAGCACATACATCGCCAGCGCGCAGAAACCGAGATCGACGATGCCGATCGCGATCTGGAGCAGCGTCAGCGGGCCGCCCGGCAGCACCACCGTCCAAGGGCCGCGGCCGACCACCCGCGGCTGGCTCCAGACCCAGATCACGTAACCGATCAGCGCCACGATGATCATCAGCGCCAGTGTCCGGTTCAGCCAGACCGGCAGCTGGTCGATCGAGGCTGCCGCCTCCGGATGGTAGGCGATGCCGAGGCCGAGCACCGCGGCATTGCCCAGCCAGAAGGTCAGGCCGGCGAGAAAGCAGATTTTTGCGACGTCGATCGCGTTGAGCCCATAGGCCGAATAGATGCGGTAGCGCACCGCCCCGCCGGTGAAGACGGAGGCGCCGACATTGTGGCCGATCGAATAGCTGGTGAAGGCCGCGAGCGCGTTGATGCGATAGGGCACGTGGGCATGGCCGATCGCGCGCGTGGCGAAGAGGTCGTAGAAGGTCAGCGTGAAATAGCCCGCAGTGACGAATAGCGCCGCCATCGCAATCTGGCTCGGCTCGGTGCTCTTGATCGCTTCGAGGACCTCGTTGAAATCGATGCCGCGCAGCATGTGGTAGAGCACGTAGCAAGCGATGCCGATGACCGCGATGCTGATCACGACTCCAAGCTTATGCAGGACTTGCTTCTGGCGCAGAAACGTCGTCGCCCTGCGTATGGCTTCCAGCATCTAGACCTCGAACAACGCTTCAGCGGCCAGGGTGGCCGGCGGACAGGCGGACGCGCAGGCATTCAACGAACCCTCGTCGCCGGCGCCGGAATCGCGCATGCCCCCTGCCCCTCCACTAGCGCGTTTTCGGCCGAAGTGGAATTCGCCAATTCGAACAAAAACACGTGCCTTCAATATTTTAGGCAGGGTCGCAGCTCCCAGTGCAGAATTTGGCGCTTTCGTCGGCAAGGCTTGGCGCGAATCTCCAGGCGATCCTGCGCAGGGGCCATGAAGTTTTGATGATTTCGGCCGCACAATGTTCCGTCACGCCTTAAGCCAACGTCAATCTATGGAGCCGGCCTGCCGGTTGAAAGAGGGGTGACTGGAGCGGCCAGGTCCCGGTTTTCCAATGCGCCGAAAGGCCGCGGCGGAGCACACCCCGCCCCGCGCGTGAGGGTGCATAGCAACATCACACAGCGGCTGGCGGCGCGGTACGCGAGACCACCCGATCGCGCAGCCACGCTCCGATCGTGCCGCCGACGAGATAGCAGGCGAACATGATCAGGCCGAGGTCGAGCCAGTAGCCGAAGCGACCGGGGACCACATGGGTGAGAGAGGCCGCGACCAGGGCGGCGGCAAGCACTGCGAGCCACCGCGCAATCACCTTCGAGGTGCCGTTGCCGCGCTGGACCACCGAGATCCAGCCCATGCAGAAGCCCAGCAGCAGCGAGCCGATCAGCCAGCCCAGATGGAACGAGACGAGATAGGGCATCGTCACCTCACCAGAAATTCAATGCGGCGGTTCTGCGCCCTGCCTTCATCGGTGTCGTTGCCGGCGACGGGCTGCGTGCTGCCATGGCCGACCGCGGTGAAGCGGCTGGCAGGAAGGCCCGCCTTGACCAGATAGTCGATCACCGCCTGCGCGCGCTTTTCCGAAAGGGCCTGGTTGAAGACATCCTCGCCATCGGCGTCGGTATGTCCGACGACCTCGATATTGGTGGTGGGGCAGCGCAGCGCGGTCTCGATGAGGCGATCGAGAATGCCGGCCGAGTCAGGATCGATGTCCGCGCGCCTGTTCGCGAAACGGATCTTGCCCTTGGTCAGAAGCTCCGAGAACAATTGCTGGCACACGGTGCCGTCGACCGGGCCTGCGGCGGGCTTCACCGTAATCTCCGGCTTGTACTGCCAGTTCTTCGGGAAGTCCTTGCCGAGGCCTGCGCGGATCTCGTTGGCGGCGCCCTCGTAGAGCGCATCGCCCGAGAGCTTCACCTCGCGGTCGGAGACGACCAGCGTGCCGGTCGACAGCCGCGACAGCGCGCCGAGCGCAGCGATAACAGCCGTGCTGAAGGAGCCGGGGGCGCCGATGCTGGCCTTGAGATTGTCGACGACCTTTTCGGTGAAGAACTTTCGGGAGGCGCTGGTGCCGATCGCGGCGTGGACGTTGTTGTCCGGAACATAGCCGGTCAGCGTCACCGTCGCAGCCACCGGATCCTTGTAGGCCTGGAAGATGTAGGGCGGCGCCTTGATCTCGTTGGCCGCAATCGAAAAACCCTCGGGCAGGTTCTTCAGCGCAGCCGCGATCGCCTCACGGCCGCCGAGCTCACGCGCCATGCCCGACAGATTGACCTTGGTGTCGGTGATCGTGATCTTGCCGTCCTTCAGCTTGCCGATCTGATCCAGCAGCAGCATCGCGGCGGCTTCGAACCGGGGCGGCGCCCCGCGCGCCAGCCCCATCTGGTCGGCGACCTCGACGCCGCCGACTTCCTTGCGGGCCGCCTCGGTCAGCCGGGCCCTCATCGATGGCAGCGGCGCGGAGCCCGACAGCGTCACCCGCACCACGTCGCGCTCGGCATTCCACACGAAGGGCTTGGCCTCGGGAACGAGGCGGGTCCGGTCGTCGACCAGCCGCACGCCGGGCACGGTTTCGACCGCCATCACTGCGTCGCGGCGCCCCTCCTCGGAGAAGGCGTCCGCGGCCAGGCTGACGTCGCGGCCGTCAACCGCGATCCGGGTCTTGTCCAGAACGGTGTCCTTGAGCGCAGCCGAGCTGCGGGCCGACAGATCAGCCTCGACCGGTAAGGTATTATTCCAGGCCGCAAATCCCCACATGACGGCAAGGGGGATCAACCCCGGCCACCATTTGCTGGCCCACGAGAAAAGCTTCTGCATTCGACGACCCGACCTCTGGAAACGGAGACAAAACAAACCCTTGGCAGGCTGTCAAACCGGAAATGGCCCTGGTCCCAAGGCCCGGGTGGGACAATCGGAATAACTTTTTCTTCAAGGGTTCTTCCGTAAGTTGAGGCCGGAATGCCAAAGTCCCCCACCCGGTCATGAAACAACTGCGTAACAACGTCATCCGCGCCGGGCTGGGAGCACTCTATCTCAGCGGGGCGCACCACCTGTTGCGCCCGCTCTTGTCGGGCGTCGGCGCCATTTTCATGCTGCACCATGTGCGGCCGGCGCGCGAGGCCGCGTTCCAGCCGAACCGGCATCTCGAGGTCACCCCCGACTTCCTGCGCGCCACGCTGTGCCATTTGCGCTCGCGCGACATCGACATCGTCAGCATGGACGAGCTGCATGAGCGGCTGGTGCAGGGCCGGTTCGACCGTCGCTTCGCCGCCTTCACCCTCGACGACGGTTACCGCGACAATCTGGATTACGCGCTGCCGGTGCTGCGCGAATTTGACGCGCCGCTGGCAGTCTACGTCACGAGCGATTTTGCCGACGGCACCGGGCGATTGTGGTGGACGGCGCTGGAGGCCGTGATCGCCAAGGCCGAGCAGATCGACATTCAGATCGGCAATTCCGCCCTGCGGCTCGATGCGAACAGTGTCGCGGCGAAGCAAGCGGCATTCGACCGCCTGCACGACTGGCTGCGCGCGCTGCCGGGCGAGCAGGATCTTGCGCGCGAGATCGGGGCGCTGTGCAGGACTTACGGCGTCGACATGGAAGCGCTGTGCCGCGGCTTGTGCCTGTCCTGGGCCGAGCTCAAGTCCTTTGCCGCCGATCCACTGGTCACGATCGGCGCGCACAGCATCAGCCATTGCAATCTCGCCAAGCAGACGGAAGACATCGCCGCCCAGGAGATGGCCGCAAGCCGCGCGCGGATCGAGCAGGTGCTGGAGCGCCCCGTGCTGCACCTCGCCTATCCCTATGGCGACCGCGACGCCGCGGGCGCGCGCGAATTCGCCCTTGCCGCATCCGCCGGTTTCAAGACCGCGGTGACGACGCGGCCCGGCATGCTGTTCGCCGAGAACGCCGACCACATGACCGCGCTGCCCCGCGTCTCGCTCAATGGCAATTATCAGGACGCGCGGATCCTGCCGGTGCTGACCTCGGGCGCCGCGACCGCGATGTGGAATGGCTTCCGCCGCATCGCGGCGGCGTAGGCCTCAATCTGCACTGGTCGAGGACAAGCGCGCCTTCCTTGACACCCCTCCCTGCTCCGCCCACAACCGGCGGCAACCAAGGGAGGAACGCATGTTCAACGATCTGTTCTCGCTCAAAGGCCGCATCGCGCTGGTAACCGGCGGCTCGCGCGGCATCGGAAAGATGATCGCGGCGGGATTTCTCAGCGCCGGCGCGGCAAAGGTCTACATCACCGCGCGCAAGGCCGGACCGTGCGAGGCCACCGCGAAGGAGCTCAGCGCGCAATATGACGGGGAATGCATCGCGCTGCCGATCGACATCTCGACCGTTGCCGGCGCCGAGCTGCTGGCCAGCGAGTTCGGGAAACGCGAGTCCCGGCTCGACATCCTCGTCAACAATGCGGGCGCCGCCTGGGGCGCGGAGTTCGACGAATTCCCGGAGAACGGCTGGGACAAGGTGATGAACCTCAACGTCAAGGCGCCGTTCTTCCTGACCAAGGCGTTGGCGCCGACGCTGCGCGCCTCGGCAAGCGCGGAACGGCCGGCGAAGGTGATCAACATCGCCTCGATCGACGGCATCTTCGTCAATCCCGGCGAGACCTATTCCTATGCCGCGAGCAAGGCCGGGCTGATTCATCTGACGCGGCGCATGGCGGTGAAGCTGATCCCGGACCACATCGTCGTCACCGCGATCGCGCCGGGCCCGTTCAAGTCCGACATGAACCGCGCCGCGCGCGACCACGCCGACGAGGTCGCAACGCGCGTCCCCGTGGGCCGCATCGGCACCGACGAGGACATGGCGGGCGCTGCGATCTACCTCGCCTCCCGCGCCGGCGATTACGTGGTCGGCGCGACCATCGCGGTGGACGGCGGCATCGTCTATGCGAATCCGGGAATCAAGGGCAGCGGGTGGGACAGCGATTGATCCGGCGGTCTCCCGTCACGTGCATCGGGGCTCAAAACCAAAACGTCGAAAACAACCCCATGCACAGTAGCGGGCCCCTTGATCGATAAGGGATCTTTCGAGCGGCCTGGAGACAACATTTGCAGCCGCCATGCAGTTGACACGTCGGGCAAAACACGCGTCGAGCTGGCGCGTGTACTCAAAATCTATGGATGCGAGAGCTAGCGTCGCGGCGTTCGTCCGCGTATCCGGTCGAATCCTTGCTTGATCGCTGCGAAGCGCTGCTCGATGAATGGTTCGTGCTCAGTATCGGTGAAAATGTAGGGCCAGTCGTTTTCGATGGCCTCGCGAACCAGCTCGCCTACGTAGAGCGGATCAACGCCGTTGTTGATCCGTTCATGCAATGCCTTGATGATCTCCGCGCGTGGTCCTTCTGTCGGCGGAGGGTTGCCGACAGCCCCGGCAAATCGGTGCGGCACGTTGCGCCGAGAGTTCATGATCTGCGTGCGGACAAAGCCCGGACACAGAACGGAGACCCCAATCTTCCTCGGCGCGAGCACGTTACGCATCCCCTCGGAGAGCGCCACCACTCCATATTTGCTTACATCGTATGCCGGACTTGGTCCCGTAATCAGTCCGGAGACGGACGCCGTGGAAACAACCTGCCCTCCTTCGCCGTGCGCTTCGATCAGCGGACCGAATATCTCGAAGCCCCAGATCACCGACATCAGATTGACGCCGAGGACCCAGTTCCAGCCTGAATCAGTCCACTCACCAAAGGTGCCGCCGCCACCCACGCCCGCATTGTTGACCAATATGTGGATTCTGCCGTACCGCGCGACGGTCGCGTCCGCTGCCGCCTGAAGTTCGCCCTTGAGCGAAACGTCCGCTTTCACGCCATCGACATCGGCTTTGGTTCGTGTCTTCAGGTCCGCGACCACTTTTTTCAGCGCCTCCTCCTCGATATCGCAGAGCATGACCCTCACGCCCGCCCGCGACAGCACGGTCGCGATCCCCAGTCCGATGCCCGAGGCAGCGCCAGTCACGAATGCGGTCTGTCCAATCAAGTCTCTCATGCGCGTTCCACCTTGCTTTCACTCAACCAGTTCGCCCGCGAAATTGCGCCGCGGGGCGCTGGCTCCGCGCCTGCGATGACCGAGGCAGCCGGCGAGGGCGCTGCGGAAGCAGTTGGTGATCTAGACCGCATGGCCGAGCGATCGTGAACTGAACGGAGAGGCGATGGACAGGCTGTCCCAAGCAAGCGCTTCGGTCGTAGACACATGGTCACCAATGCGCTGGGCTACTTCCGCAGCGTGCGTGCCCGGCATAAAGTGGGTTGCGCCCGCTATCGTGCATAGCGACGCGTTCGCCAACGCACGGGTCAGGATTTCCGCGCTTCGCTGCAACGCTTGCGGGCTACGCTCACCGCAGATGAGGCGGGTTGGGAGCAGGATGTTGGCGAAAGCCGATAATGGTGGATCGAATGCCGAACGCATGTCCAGAACCTGGGTCGCGGTCGTCCTAACGATGTATTGTCGCATCCGGGACGGCAGGGCATCGAAGCTGCCCTCACCGCCGAGATAATCGATCACCCGGAGCGCGGCTTCCCTCTCGCCGTTTTCGAACGCCTGGAAGTATGCATCGCGCATCGCCGTGAACTGCTCATACAGCGCAAGCTGGCTCTCCCGGCGCAGCAGGCCGAAAGCCACCGGCTCTATCAGGGTCAGGCTCATGAGCGGCAGCATCCCGCACAGCGCGACGTCCAGACACGCGAGCGCGCCGAGGGAATGTCCGACGAGATGCACGGGACCGCCGGCCCGGCGGATCACGGCTTCGATGATCTCCGCCTGCCGATCGATCGATGTATCGGCAGCCGTCCGTCGGTCCCTCGTGCCGCCATAACCCGGAAGGCTCGTCGTCACCGTCCGGAAACGACCGCCGAGCGCCTCGATCACGCCCCGCCAGCTTGACGCGGTCGCCCACGATCCCGGCACGAACACGATGGTGGGTCCCGTGCCCTCCTCGCCATAGTCGATGTGGCCGTGCCTATCCTGCAGCATTGTTGAGGCTGCGTTCATCGCCATCACTCCGGTCTTGAGGGTTTCGCCTGGCAAGAATGCGCGAAGCGCGACGGCAACACTTTACAGACCGCTTACATTTTCATTACCGACGGCTGATTTCGCGCGCTCCCCCGCTTGCTGGGCTGTGCTACGCTCGCGCTGCTGGAGGAACGGACGAGCTGATGCGCTATCTGTTTGAAGACTTTGCGCTCGACGCCGACAAGCGGGAGCTGCGCAGGGGGATCGATGCGGTTTCGGTGACGCCGCAGGCCTTCGACGTGCTTCTCTACTTGATCCGCAACCGCCAGCGTGTGGTTAGCAAGGACGATCTGATTTCCGCCATTTGGGGCGGCCGCGCCATCTCGGATGCCGCGCTTGCGACCCGCCTCAATGCAGCGCGCGCCGCAATCCATGATGCCGGCGATCAGCAGCGCCTCATTAAGACGCTACAGAGGAAGGGTTTTCGCTTCATTGGCAGCGTGCAGGAAATCGGCGGACAGGATGACGCTGCGGTCCCAAATGACGCACTTCAACCCTCGACACTAGCTCCCGCGCCGTCCGACAAACCCGCGATTGCCGTGTTGCCGTTCCAATCCATGCCGGCCCGTCCAGAACAAGAATACTTCGCCGATGGGTTGGTTGACGATATCATTACTGCTCTCTCGCGCTTCAGGACGCTCTCTGTCATCGCTCGCAACTCCTCGTTCACCTACAAAGGTAAGGCTGTCGACATCAAGCGCGTCGGACAGGAGCTTGGCGTGCGATACGTGCTCGAAGGCAGTGTGCGCAAGGGAGGGTCGCAGCTAAGAATCAATGCACAATTGATCGATGTTGCAACTGGCGCGCACCTTTGGGCCGATCGGTTTGAAGGTGCTTTGGGAAACGTTTTCGATTTACAGGACCAGGTCGCGCTACACGTGGTCGGGGCCATCGCTCCAGAAGTCGATCGTGCCGAGATCGACAGAGCCAGTCGAAAAAGGACCGGTAACATCGATGCGGTGACAGCGTATTATCGCGGTTTGCCTCATATTCGTTTCCCAACCACTCCACAGAATAATGAAGCTGCTTCGAGGCATTTCGAGCAAGCGATTGCTCTTGATCGCAGCTTTGCGCCTGCGTATGGCGGTGTTGCAACTTGCATAGCGTGGCGAAGGGCCAACAATTGGCCTGGAGACTTTGTCGAAGACAACGCTCAGGTCTTGCAGATTGCCGAATGTTTAAAGGAGCTTGGGGCAGACGACGCAATGGCCTTAACCGTTGTGGGCTTTCTCCTGTTCTGGTTCGCGCTCGACCTCAATGGCGGGGTTGAATTGGTCGAGCGCGCCATCCACTTCAATCCAACCTATGGACCCGCACTTCACGCGCGGGGCCTCATTCGCGGTTGGCAAGGCGAATCCGATGCCGCCGTTGCGGACCTTGAGCTGGCTCTGCACCTAAGTCCGCGCGATCCTTTCAACTACAACGCAATGCTGGGACTTGCTCTAGCGCATCACAACGCCGGCAGACATGCCGAAGCGGGTGAGTGGGCTGACAAAGCCGTTCGAGCCTTCCCCCCGGCGTTTAATGTAGGAATGGCTCAGGCCATCCTCTGCTACGTGGGCGCTGGACGATTGGACGACGCTCAAAAGCTGATGGCAGAAATTCTCCGCCGATCTTCTGGCTCTCGACGATCAACTGTGGCTGCCCCGCACTATTCGCCCAAGCTTAGAGCGGAACTCTTGGAAGCGATGATCAAGGCGGGACTACCCGAATAGCTTTGTTCTTGGGGCAAGCAGGCGGTGGGCAGGCTGGCGTGTGAGTACGCCGCGGCGCCTCGCGTCTATCACACCGCCTCTGGAATACTGGATCGCCCGGTCAAGCCGGGCGATGACGCTTATGGGTGTGGAACGGTCGTGGTGCGTCGCAAGCGCCCTACGACTCGATCTTCACGTACTCGAAATCGCCCGGCTTGTTGTCGATGCCGACCTTGGGCGGCGAGATCCAGGAGGCGAACTTGCCGGTTTCGGTCACGGGCTGCATCAAAGAGGTGATGAAGTCACCGTCGCTGGCCGACGGCAGCCATTCGTCCTTGCGCCTGGCCCAGGTGGCATCATCGATCAGGATGCCGTCGGGCGTCGCGTGCACGTCCTTGAACTCGCCGATGTGGCGGTGGAAGGCGACGTTGGGCAGCGTCAGCTTGAAGTCGTAGCCGGCGGTCGAGATCACCTTGTTCCAGCGCAGCATGCCCTTGACGCAATCCTGGCTGTAATCGTCGCGCAGGCGCATGTTGAGCGCGGTCAGCGCCGGTTCGTCGACCAGCTTGACCTCGCCGTTGATCAGCTTGAGCACCGGATAGGTGGAGTTCTTGAGCTGGTGATCGTCCTCGATCTGGGTCTCGTGGTAGCGGCCCTTGATGCCGGCGTTGAACGCGTTGGCCGCGTTGGTCGAGACTTCCGAGCCGAACAGGTCGAGCGACAGCGTGTAGTGCAGGTTCAGCTTCTTCTGGATGGTCGGAAGATCGATGACGCCGAGCGCGCGGACTTTCGCGATGTCGGTGGGATCGGTGATGCCGGCCGCCTTCATCGCATCGCAGGTGCGCTGCACGACGCGGGTAATGCCGGTCTCGCCGACGAACATGTGGTGCGCTTCCTCCGTCAGCATGAAGCGGCAGGTGCGTGACAAGGGATCGAAGCCCGACTGCGCCAGCGAATGCAGCTGCATCTTGCCGTCGCGGTCGGTGAAGTAGGTGAACATGAAGAAGGACAGCCAGTCCGGCGTCGCCTCGTTGAAGGCGCCCAGCATGCGCGGCGCGTCGGCATCGCCGGAGCGGCGGCGCAGCAAATCATCGGCTTCTTCACGTCCGTCGCGGCCGAAATATTTCTGCAGCAGATAGACCATCGCCCAGAGGTGACGGCCTTCCTCGACATTGACCTGGAACAGGTTGCGCATGTCGTACAGCGAGGGCGCGGTCTTGCCGAGATGGCGCTGCTGCTCGACCGAGGCCGGCTCGGTGTCACCCTGGATCACGATCAGGCGGCGCAGCATGGCGCGATGCTCGCCCGGCACTTCCTGCCAGGCCGGCTCGCCATAATGCTCGCCGAACGGCACGACGCGGTTCTCTTCCTGCGGCGCAAGCAGGATGCCCCAGCGATATTCGGGCATGCGGACATAATCGAACTTGGCCCAGCCGCGCGGATCGACGGAGTAAGCGGTGCGCAAATAGACCAGCGATTCCTGAAAGCCCTCGGGGCCCATGTCGCTCCACCAGTCCATGTAACCGGGATGCCAGCCCTCCAGCGCTTTGAGCACCTGGCGGTCTTCGGCGAGATTGACGTTGTTGGGAATCTTGGTCGAGTAGTCGACGTTCATGATGTTCATGTTCATGTGGACCTCCCGTGTGGGACTAGCTCGTTTGAAAGGGCGAATGGCGAATGGCGAGTAGCGAATGGGCATCCCCTATTCGCCATTCGCCACTCCCTACTCGCTAGACTCGCGTCATATCGAATTTCGGTTTCTGGCCGCTGCCGTAGCGGCGCAGCGCGCCTTCCTCGCCGACGGCGTTCGGGCGCTGGAAGATCCAGTTCTGCCAGGCGGTGAGGCGCGCGAAGATCTTCGATTCCATCGTCTCGGGGCCGACGAAGCGCAGGCTCGCTTCCATGCCGGTAAGGCTGTCGGGCGAGAAGCTGGCGCGCTCCTCGAGGAACACGCGGACCTCGTCGTCCCAGTCGATGTCGTCGAGCGCGAAGGTAACGAGGCCGAGCTCTTCGGCCTGCTCCGCATCGAGGCTGGTGCCGAGCGTTGCTTCCGCGCGCTCCAAATCGGACGGATCGGCCTGGAAGCGCGATTCCAGCCGTGTCAGGCCGTGGCTCATCGGATAGGGGCCGAAATTCATGGCGGACAGCTCGATCGACGGCGGCGGACGATTGTCACCCTGGCGGGTGCCGATCAGCATGTAGGAGCGGTCGGCGGCAAAGACGAGCTCGGCGAGCGTGCCGGCAAAGCAGGAGCCGGGCTCGACCAGCGTCACCAGCGTGCGCGAGGTGACGTCGACGCGCTTGAGCACGCGCTTCCAGTAATGCCTGATCTCGTTGACCAGCCAGTGCGCCTTGTTCGCTTCGAGGAACGTATCGCTGGCGAGCACATGGGCGCGGTCGCCGTGGCTCTTGAACACCAGCATCGCGATCTCGAGCTCGTTGATGCGTAAGTGCAGGATGGCGTCGTCGAGCTCGCGCGCCACTTGCAGCGGCCAGAACGAGGCGCCTTGCGCCATCATGCCGTCGATGTCGGCGGGCGGCGCGGTCTCCGGCGCCTTGATCGAGATGGTGGCGATGCGCGCTGTGCGATCGATATCGACGGTGACGAAGCCGTAGCGGATGCTGTTCTCGTCGATCAGGCGCCTGAGCGGCGTCAGTGCGATGCCCTTGCCGCTGCCCTTGCGCTTCGATTGGCCTGCGAATTCCTTGGCGCGCTCGGCGATCTTGGCCTCGAGCTTGGAGTTCGGCGCGATCTCGTCGACGAGGCGCCATTGCACGGCGCGCTTGCCCTTCACGCCCTCTTCGATGGTGCAGAAGACATCGGCGTGGTCGCGGCGCACCTTGCGCTTGTCGACCACCCGCGTGAGACCGCCGGTGCCCGGCAGCACCGCGAGCAGCGGCACTTCGGGCAGCGCGACGGCGGACGAGCCGTCGTCGGCGAGGATGATGTGATCGGTCGCGAGCGCCAGCTCATAGCCGCCGCCGGCGGCCGAACCGTTCACCACGGTGATGAAGCGCTGGCCGGAATTCTCCGACGAATCTTCCATGCCGTTGCGGGTCTCGTTGGTGAACTTGCAGAAGTTCACCTTGTGCGCGTGGGTGGAGCCCGCGAGCATGCGGATGTTGGCGCCCGCGCAGAACACGCGGTTCTTGGCCGAGCGCAGCACCACGACCTTCACTTGCGGATGCTCGAAGCGCAGGCGCTGGATCGCATCGGCCAGCTCGATGTCGACGCCGAGGTCGTAGGAATTGAGCTTGAGCTGGTAGCCCTCGAACAGGCCGCCATTCTCGTCGACGTCCATGGTCAGCGTTGCGACGTCACCGTCGACCGCGAGCTTCCAATGCTTGTAGCGGGACGGTTCGGTCTGGAAATCGATGAATGTCGCGCCGCCTGCGAGGCGCCGATCTTCCCCGGCCATGAGCCACCCTTAAGCTTGGTTATGCATCTGGAGCGTTAGATGCACAATAGTGCATCTTACTGGGTTAGTCCAGCCCGAATCTCGGACTCACATGCACTTTGCTTCATATCGGTGCGCATGGGTTTCATGCAGCCTGAAGCCCCGGATCGTCCCGCAAGGCGGCTTTTGCGAACTGCATGATGGCATCGAGGGTCGGCCCCGCGGCCTCGCGATGCGGGGAATGCGCCGCGCCAGCCATGATCTTCAGGTCGACCGGGCAGTAACATTCCTCCTGCGCGATCTCGGCCTGGCGCAGCGTGCCGTATTGATCATCTGTGCCCTGCACGATCATGACGGGCACGCGGATGTATGCGAGGTATTCGGAGATATCCCAATCGCGGAACTTTGGATCGAGCCAGGCGCCGTTCCAGCCGTGGAAGGCGTTGTCGACGTCCTTGTGCCAGCGCGCCAGCTTTGTCTTGAGGTCCGTGGTCTCGAACGTCGTCTTGATCGCGGCGATGGATTCGATCGAGATGTCCTCGACGACAAAATGCGGCGCGATCAGCACGAGCCCATTGAGGCGGTGATCCTGATGCGCCCCGGCATAGATGGTGGCGATCGAGGCACCGTCGGAATGGCCGAGCAGGAGGCCGCGCTTGAAGCCGATCATGTCGAGCAGCTTCGGCAGCACGTCCAGCGCCTCGCGATGCATGTAGTCGAGCGGCCGCGGCAGTGCGACCGGGCTGGACTGGCCGTAGCCTGCGCGCGAATAGGCGAAGATGCCCGCGCCCGTGGCCTGCTGCAGCTTCTCTGGGAAATCACCCCAGAGGCCGACGGAGCCGAGGCCCTCATGCAGCATCACGATGGTGGGCGCGTCGGGGGCTAGCGGAGCGAGCCATCTGTATTCGAGGCTGGCGCCACCGATGCTGAGGAAGCCGCTGGGGGTGAGATTGGTCATGGTCGAATTCCCATTTCTAGCCAATGCCGAGATGCCCACCCTCCCCTGGAGGGGGAGGGTCGATTCACAGCGAGCGCAGCGAGATGTGAAGCGGGGTGGGGTGACAGGTTCTCCACGGATGCGGTGCCCGTGGAAAGATCACCCAACCCGTCACGCGTCTCGCTACGCTCGATCGCGTGCCGACCCACGGGCGAGCTACGCTCGTCCCGGACCCCTCCAGGGGAGGGTAAGGAAGCCAGTTCGCCGCCTGCACCATCAATGCGCGCCCTCGCGCAACTTGAAGCGCTGGATCTTGCCCGTCGCCGTCTTCGGCAAGGACTCCACCACATCGATCCAGCGCGGATATTTCCAGGGGCCGATCTTCTGCTTGACGTGCTCCTTGAGCATCTCCTGCAAATCCGTCGTCTTGGCGCCGGGGCGCAGCACGACGAAGGCTTTCGGCTTTAGGAGTCCTTCTGGATCGGCCTCGGGCACGACGGCAGCTTCCAGCACGGCCGGATGCGTGATCAGCGCGCTTTCGACCTCGAACGGCGAGACCCAGATGCCGGAGACCTTGAACATGTCGTCGGCGCGGCCGCAGAAGGTATAGCGGCCCTCGGCGTCACGAATGTATTTGTCGCCGGTGCGGGTCCACGGCCCCTCGAAGGTGCGGCGGCTCTTGTGGCGCTGGTTCCAGTAGCCCTCGCCGGCCGAGGGCGCATCGACCAGGAGCTCGCCGACCTCGCCGTCGGCGACGTCCTGCCCGGCCTCGTTGACGAGCCGCACCGCATAGCCGGGCACCGGCTTGCCGGACGAGCCGTATTTGATGTCGCCGGGCGCGTTCGACAGAAAAATGTGCAACAGCTCGGTCGAGCCGACGCCGTCGAGAATGTCGACACCGAACCGTGCCTTCCAGCTGTGGCCGACGGATTCCGGCAGCGCCTCGCCGGCGGAGGTGCAGATGCGCAAAGCCTTGCCGCCGCGCTCGCTCTTCATGGTCTCGTCGTTGAGCATCGCGGCGAACAAGGTCGGCACGCCATAGAAGATCGAGGGATTGTAGCGATTCATCAGGTCGAACATGCGCGCCGGCGTCGGCCGCTCGCTGTTGAGGATCACGCTGGCGCCGACCGACATCGGGAAGGTCAGCGCATTGCCGAGGCCATAGGCGAAAAACAATTTCGCCGCGGAGAGACACACATCGCTCTCACGGATGCCGAGCACCTGCTTGGCATAGGTGTCGGCAGTGGCCTGCAAATTGGAATGCAAATGGCGCACGCCCTTCGGCATGCCCGTCGAGCCCGACGAGTACAGCCAGAACGCCGGCTCGTCCGGATGCGTCACGGCGGTGGTGAACTGATCGTTCTCGCCAGCGAGCTCTTCGGCAAGCTGCTTGTGGCCGTTCTGCTTGGCGCCGGAGACCACGACATGCTCGAGATCCGGCATGCGGCCGACAACGTCCTTGATGACGGGATAGAGCGGTTCGGACACGAACAGCACGCGCGCGCGGCAGTCGGCGAGGATGTAGGCGTATTGGTCCGCGGTCAGCAGCGTGTTGAGCGGCACCGGCACGATGCCGGCGCGGATCGCGCCCAGGAACACGATCGGGAAATCGATTGTATCCAGCATGATCATCGCCACGCGCTCCTCGCGGCGGACGCCGAGCCGGCGCAGCATGTTGGCCGCGCGCCGGGTCTGTTGCTGGAGCTCGCCATAGGTGAGCCGCGAGACGGTGTCGTCGAAGGCGAGCTTGCTGCCCCTGCCTTCGTCGACGTTACGGTCGAGCAGCCAGGTCACCGCGTTATAGGATCCCTCGCTCACGGACATCTCCCCGGAATTTAGAATTATAATTCATAGAAAGACACCACGGCGGCTTGCTGTCAATGCCAGCAGGCACTATGTTTCATTAAAACGCGCCGCAGGACCCCTGTAAAGAAGACTCATGACCGAAAGTCCCGACGCCGAATCCCGCTTCCTCGAACAACTCGGCCAGCGTGTGCGCACCATGCGCGCGCTGCGCGGCATGTCGCGCAAAGTGCTCGCCAAGGTGTCGGGGATCTCGGAGCGCTACATCGCGCAGCTCGAGAGCGGCAAGGGCAATGTCTCGATCGTGCTGCTGCGCCGCGTCTCCGACGCGATGGGCGCCCATCTCGAAGATTTGCTGCCCAGCGCCGATCCGACGCCGGACTGGCAGATGTTTCGCGACCTCCTGCGCAAGGCGACGCCCGCGCAGATTGCTCAGGCCAAGGATCTGCTCTCCGGCGGCAGCGCAAGCGCGCCCCGCCGCGCGCCGTTCTGCGGGATCGCGCTGATCGGCCTTCGCGGCGCGGGCAAGTCCACACTTGGGCGGATGCTGGCGAAGAAGATCGGCTGGAGTTTCGTCGAACTCAACAAGGAGGTCGAGCAGCAGAACGGGCTCTCGGTCGCCGAGATCATCGCGCTGTACGGCCAGGAAGGCTTTCGACGCATGGAGCAGGCGGCACTGCAACAGCTGCTCGCGCGCAACGAGCTGATGGTGCTGGCAACCGGCGGCGGCATCGTCTCCGAGCCCCTGACCTTCGATCAGGTCCTCTCCTCGTTCTACACGATCTGGCTGAAGGCCGAGCCCGAGGAGCACATGGCGCGCGTGCGTCGCCAGGGCGATCTACGCCCGATGGCTGATGATCGCTCGGCGATGACGGAGCTGCGCAACATCCTGCTCAGCCGCGAGCCGTTGTATTCGCGCGCGACCGCGGTGGTGGATACCGCCGGCCTCTCCGTCGATGCCGCCGCCGCACGCCTGATCGATGCGGTGCGGCCGGTGCTGCAGAACGAAGCCCGCAGCTTCGGCCTGCGCAGCGTGGCGCTGTAGCGATGACGTCCACCGACGTCGCCACCTCCATGTTCGAGCGGATCGGCGGCAGCGCCACGATCGACGCCCTCGTCGACCGCTTCTACGACCGCATGGACACGCTGCCGGAGGCGAAGATCATCCGCGCCATGCATGCGGACGACCTTGGCCTGATCAGGGACGTGCTGAAGCGCTATCTCACCGAATGGACCGGTGGCCCGCGGCTCTATACACCCGAGAAAGGTCATCCGCGGCTGCGCCAGCGCCATTTCGGCTTCGCCATTGGGGACGCCGAGCGCGACGCCTGGATGCTCTGCATGCGCGGCGCGCTGGAGGAGACGATCACCGACGCCGCCGCGCGCCAGGATCTCGACAAGGCGATAGCGGGCCTGGCCGACTGGATGCGCAACCGGCCGTGACGGGGCGGCAGCGCTTCGGCGCAATTCGACGGCCACGCACCGGGTCATTTGAGTTCCGCTGCGATCGCCTGCTAAGCTCCAGGCATGACCGACATGCTCTGCGACACCATACGCATGGAGCGCGAAGTGACGGAGCGTTAGCGCGTGATGGACGCACCTCCCGATGTCATCCGTCGACCGCCCTCGCCGCGTCTTGCGCGGCTGATCTCCAGCATTTCCTTCTACCGCGAGCGCGGGATCGGCTTGGCCGCCTTCCGCCACGCCGCGCCGCTTGCACTGCCTCTGCTGGTGAATTTGGGAACGCCCTTCCGCATTGCGCTCGGACACCGACCGGACACCGCCGATGCGCGGCCGAGTTTCGCAGCGGGTCTGTTTCCTGGGCCGGTCGTGATCGAATCCGACGGGCGCGCCGAATGCGTTCAGGTCGATTTCACGCCGCTCGGGGCGTATCGCTTCTTCGGAGGCGCCGTGCCCGATCTGACCGCGCGGATCGTCGGGCTCGACGACATTCTGGGACGGCACGGCAGGGAGCTCCGCGCCAGGGTGGCCGAGGCGGCCGGCTGGCAGCGACGATTCGAGATCGTCGAAGACTTCGTGCTTCGCCGCGCCGTACACGAGCCCTCGCCTGAGGTCGCCTTCGCGCTGGAGACGCTGTGGCGAGGCGCGGGCGCGGTCAGGATCGCCGACATTGCCTCCGACATCGGCTGGAGCCGCAAGCATCTCACACGCCGCTTCCACCGCGAGATCGGCGCTCCGCCAAAGACGCTGGCCCAGATGCTGCGCTTTCATCGCGCTTGCGTCCTGGCCCGGACGGATGGCGCAGGCGGCTGGGCGGCCATTGCCGCGGACGCCGGCTATGCCGACCAGGCACATCTTGCTCGCGATTTCCGGATGTTCAGCGGAGAGACGCCGACCGGATGGGCCGCGCGGCTCGATGTCGTCGATTCACGCCTGATGCGGGACGGCGGGGGCTAGCGCCAAAACAGCGGCAAGACGGCGCGAGGCACGGTCAGGTCCCATTTGTTCAAGCCGGCCGCCATGATCCGAACTAGGGTCGGCTTCGCAACAAGCTTGCACCGAACCTGGAGAGTGTCATGAACCAGCCGAACGGCTACGAAGCGCCGCGCCTCTACCACACCATGCGCTGCAAGGATGCCGAGGCGATGATCGCCTGGCTGAAGGACGTTCTCGGCTTCACCGAACGGGTGGTGTACCGCAAGGAGGGCACGGTCGTTCACGCCGAGCTGGCGTTCGGATCGTCGATCCTCATGCTGGGCGCGCATCGCGACGACGCCTACGGCAAATTGGTTGGCGACATCGGCGGCCGGCGGACGGATGCCGTCTATCTGGCTGTCGATGATCCCGACGCGCTCTATGCGAAGGTGAAATCCGCTGGTGCAGAGATCGAGATGGAGCCCTACACGACCGATTATGGCAGCCGCGATTTCGCCGCACGCGATCCGGAGGGCGGGCTCTGGAGCTTCGGGACCTATTGGCCCAAGGTCGGCGAGCCGCCGCTCGCGGGATAGCGGGCGCTCGCGTCAAATACTGCTCCGCGGCCGAACCGTCTTGCTCGCTAGACCGACCAGTAATGCGGATGCGGGTAGGGCCGCGAGCGGTCGCCCCAGTCGAACGCGTCGCCATCGAACTCGCACGGGCCGCTGCTGAGTTCGTCCAGCGTCTGCTCGGTCTGGAACGCCTGCCGTGCTGGATCGTATTTCAGCGCGCTCCACTGCAGCGGATAATGGTGACGCGTACCGAGCAGCCCGCCGGTCTTGATCACGGCATAGGCAACCGTTCCGCTCATCTTGTCGAGCATCAACCGCTCGATCGTGCCGAGCTTCGTGCCGTCGCGTCCGTAGACGGCGACGTGCTCCACGCGATCACTGGGAACCATGGTGTGGTTCATGGTGTCCTCCCTGTTCTCGTCTGTTCACGATATTATAGCACCGGTTTCGCGGCGGCGGGAGCAGCTACAACTGCTGTAAGCGGCCCGCCCCGGCCACCAGAGCGTCACTTCAGCCGAATCGTGTCGACGCGACGGCACTGGACGCAATGATAAACGTGCTCCGCAGGCAGCGTGACTATTCCAGGTAGTGTCGTCAGGAACTTCATTGGCCGCCTGCATTTTGAGCAGATGAGGATCGGCGGATCGTCTTGGCGATCGGAACTCATACAATAACCGGGGCTGAGGCGCCCGCACGTTACTGCCGCGCTGCGGGCGCTTCATCCCGGGAGAACTACCGGCCTTGATCGGAATCCGATCGGCCCCGCTCGGCGCGCTGCTTCACGCCCGCGTGAGGCGACTTCTTCCGGACTGTTGCGACGACATCGCGCCGCCCCCGGACGAAGCCATTTTCCTCACCCGGCGAAAAACGCCGGAAAGGCAGGCGGTCTAGAATTGTCTGCATTGATCAACAACGGAGTTCGGTCATGTGGGGTCAACTTTTCAGCCTGATCTATCGCCTGTCCTGCCGGACCACCCTGATCGAGATCGGCACGCACCGCCTCGCGCGTTAGGTCCATGAAGCCCAGGGGAATTGGGTAAGATCGATTGACCAGATGACGGGGATTGCCATGCGCAAGCTGATCCTGATCGCCGCGATGTCGCTGCTCGCAAGCCAAGCCCATGCCGGAGGCTCGCGGAGCCTTAGTCTGGCGGCGGCCGATTCGAAGCAACCGGCCACCGAGCAGCCGGCCGCGCCGGCCGCCGTGCCGCCGCAGGCGACGCAAGCGTCACCGGCAAACGTCCAGACGCCGACCGCACCCGCCGCAACGGCACCGACCGCCGCAGCTCCGGTGCAATCAAGCACGACGCCGGCAAAGACGACCGAAGCGCCAAAGCCGAAACGCCGGCAGCCATCTGTCGAAGCCCGCGTGATCCGCGAACTGCACCGCCACGGGATCTATTGGTAATTGTCCGGCGACGCCCGCCCGGCAGCTCCGCTCACCAGCGATAGCCGAGCGTGGCGATGACGGTCAGCGGCGCGCCCCGGTAGCAGTAACCGACCTGACACGTCGTGTAGTGCACATTGAACAGGTTCTTGGCGTTGACCTGGAACGTGAGGCCCTTCAGCTCCTTTGCGGCCTGGCTGAAATCGTATTTCAGCGCGGCATCGACCAGGGTCACCGAGCTGTTCTTGAACGTGTTCGCGTCGTCGCCATAGCTCCAAGACATGTAGCGCGCGCCGGCACCGACGCTCAGGCCCGCGAAGGGACCAGCCAGCGGCAGGGCGTAATTGCCCCACAGCGTCACGGTGTGCGGAGGATTGCCCGACGGAAACTTGCCGACCAGCGCGCTGTCGCCGGCCTGCTTGGTGACCATGTCGAGATAGGTGTAGGACGAGGTGATGTCGAAACCATTGCCGAGGCTTGCAAGCCCCTGCAATTCGAAGCCGCGGCTTTGAATTTCGCCGCGCTGGACCGTCACGCCGGTGCCCGTCGTCACCAGGCCGCCATCCTGCGTCAGGTCGAACACGGCAGCGGTAATGAGGCTTCGCGTCCCCGGCGGCTGATACTTCACGCCGATCTCGGTCTGCTTGCCGGTGGTCGGCTTGAAGAAGGCGCCTGAGGGATCGACGCCGAGATTGGGAAAAAACGACGTCGAATAGGCGATGTAGGGCGCCACACCGGAATCGAACAAATAGGTCAGGCCTGCCCGCCCACTATAGGCCTGATCAGATTGCGTCTGTCTTGTCAGCGCGAACCGGTCCTCGCCGGTGGTGCGGACCCAGTCGCTGCGGCCGCTCAGCGTCAGGATCCAGTGGTCGAGTTTGGTCTGGTCCTGAATGTAGACGCCGGACTGGGTTTGCCGCTGCGCCGTGGACGAGGAGATCGCGGGATCCGGAATGGATTCCGGCGCATAGACCGGCGCAGCCAGATTGAGATCGGACACGCCGAAGCCGAACCCCTGCTTGTCGGTGAACTTCGACGATGTGTAGTCGGTGCCGACCAGAAGCGTGTGCTGCACCGGGCCGGTGGAGAGCTTCGCCTCGACCTGGTTGTCCATGATGGCCGATTGCAGCGTGTCGTGGACGTAGCCGGTATAACGCGACACGACGTTGCCGACGGGAGCACCGAGAAAGCCGACATAGCGCGTGACAGCGTCGAGATCGACGTAGCGGAATTTCTGGCGGACGGTCACGGCGTTGTCGAACGCGTGCTCGAACAGATAGCCGATGCGCCCCTGCTCCTGGTCGAGCGAATTGTAGGACGGGCTGCCCGTGAAGATGTCCGTCGTCGTCCCGATGCCCGAAGAATAGGTGAACATCGAGCCCGGCGTCTTCGATTTCTGATAGGCGCCGAGAAGCGTGAGGGTTGTCGATTGGTCGGGTCTCCAGGTGACGGCGGGAGCGACATAGGTGCGGTTGTCCTTGCCGCCCGGTACGAACACGTCGGCGTCTCGCACCATGCCGGTCAGCCGATAGGAGAATTGGCCGTTGGGATCGATCGGCCCCGAAAAATCGAAATTGCCCTGAACGCGTTCGCGATCGCCGAACAGCGTCTGCACCTCGTGGAAAGGCTGGCTGGTCGGCAGCTTGCTTTGCAGATCGATCAGTCCGCCTGGCGAGCCGAGGCCGTAGAGCGCCGAGCTCGGGCCGCGGACCACGGTGATGCTGTCGACCCCATAGGGCTCCGTCTTGAACACGCCAAGGCCAGCGCCGACGAGACGCAGGCCGTCGAGATAGATGCCGTTATAGGTGATGTCGAAGCCGCGGATCGAGATGGCGTCGAAGCGCGGATCGTAGCCCGAGGCATCGATGCGCACGCCCGGCTCATAGCCGACTGCCTGCGTCAGCGTCTGCACGGCGCGGTCGTTGAGCTCCTTGCGCGTCACGACCGAGATCGACTGCGGCGTCTCCAGCAGGGGCGTGTTCGTCTTGGTGCCGGCGGAGCTGCTGCTGGCAACGTAGCTGTTCTCGCTCGATATCGTGGCGCGACCGCCACCTGCCTCGCGCGCATCCTGGCTTGCGGCTTGCCTGGAGGCGGCATTGCGTTGCGCCGCGACACGGCCGCGTTGCGACGGTGAATTGCGCTGGGCAGACACGGCGCGCGGGCGCACCTGATTCGGCGCCTCCACGGTGACGGGCGGCAATGACGCGGCCGTCGATCCCGAATTGGTCCCGGAGACCTGTGCAAGGGTCGGTGTCACCTGCAAAACCACGCCCAGACCGGCCGCCCCCAGACCAGCCTTCATCAACCGTTCCCAACCGAACGTCTGTCCGTCGCCACGCCTCATTGTCTTCCCCAAGCTCCGTCTTTGGACCACCCGGGAGTAATCAGATCGAGACGCCCGACGCCTTTGCGACTGCGCAAATCGCCTTTGAGTCCACGTGGAGGCTTTCAAGACTGAGGCGTGAGGCGGCGCATCGCCTGCTGCCGTTACTCGCAGCGACTGGGCGAATGACCGAAGCGCCTGCGAAAGGCCGTCGCGAAGTTCGCCGGATGAGTATAGCCGACCCGATAGGCCGCCTCGGTGACCGACAGGCGCTGGTGAATCAGAAGGGCTCGTGCAGTATCGAGCCGGCGCGCCCTCAGATAGTCGATGGCGCTCTCGCCATAGGCGATCTGGAATTTCTGATTGAAAGATCGCCGGCTCAGGCCTGCGTTCCGCGCCAGCTCGTCGATGCTCCAGGGATAGCCGAGGTCGGCATCCATCCGCTCCTTGACCGATTGCAGGCGCATGCGCTGGAGGTCTGTTGCCGGATCGACCGCGATCCGGCTGCACTCGCCGAACAAGGCATGGACGACGATCTCGGCGGCATGCGCCGACATCAGCAATCGCGCCGCGTTTCCGGCGACCGGCGGCGAGAACATTTCCGCCGCGACGGCCCGCACGCGCGCTGATGCGGCCAGCGAGAGGACGACGGCGCCAGATCCTTCGTCCTTGAACAGCGCCCGAAACGCGGCGCCAAGTCCGAGCTGATCGATGGATGCTCCGGGCAACGCAAGGCCGATGGCGCACCGCATTGAGCGCTTCACGGCGAGGGACTCGCGCACCGCGATCACCCCCATCCGCCTCTCGCCGATCGAGCGCGTCAGAGTGCCGGGGCCAGCACCGGCTTCATCGAACGCCACCGAGATGAACAAGCCCGGCGCTGCGATTGCAGGCCCCTCGGCGTCGGCTCGGAACTCACCTTGGACGACCACGCAGCCCGGATAATCCAGCCATTGGGCTGCCCCTCGCTGTGCGGAACCGACGTCGTCCTCAGGCAACCCGACAATTTGCTCGTAAAAGTCCCGCATCGAATCCACAACGCCGCGTCTTCTTTGACGGCTGACGGCGGCACGCTCAAGAGCTCAGCGCGCTGTTTGGAGGATTTCGAATTTGGATTTGCTCGAAGAGTAGCTCGCATTGCCGCGGCGAAGGGGACGAACGCGTTTAGATTCCCAGATATTTGTGCTGCAGGTCCGGCGCGGCCATCAGCTCGTCGGAGGTGCCGCTCCACACCGTCTTGCCGCGCTCGATGATGTAGTGTCGATCGCAGATGCGGGCGAGATGGTCGACGTTCTTGTCGACGACCAGGATCGACTGTCCGCGGCTCTTGAGTAGCGACAGGCAATTCCAGATCTCCTGCCGGATCAGCGGCGCGAGGCCTTCGGTCGCCTCGTCCAGGATCAGGAGCTTTGGATTCGTCATCAGCGCGCGTCCGATCGCGAGCATCTGCTGCTCGCCACCGGAAAGCTGGTTGCCCATGTTGGACGCGCGTTCGGCGAGGCGCGGAAACATCACGTAGATCGCGGCGAGCGTCCAGGGATTATCGCTGTTGAAGCGATCCGCCGCGGCCGCGACCAGGTTTTCGCGCACGGTGAGGTTCGGAAAGATCTGCCGGCCCTCGGGCACGAGACCAACACCGAGTTTCGCAATCCGGTAGGACGGAAGCTGCCGCACCTCCGCGCCCGCGAAGCGAATGGTGCCCGCGCGCGCCGGCGTCAGGCCCATGATGGAGCGGATGGTGGTGGTCTTGCCCATGCCGTTGCGGCCCATCAGCGAGACCATCTCGCCCGGCTTGATCGACAGCGACAGGCCGAACAGCACCTGGGACAGGCCGTAGCAGGTCTCGATGCCGTCGACCTCGAGCAGCGTGTCAGCCATGATGCGTCACCACATGCTGATCGCCGAGATAGGCGCGCTTGACGTCCTCATTGGCCCGGATCGCGGCCGGGTCGCCGGAGGCGATGACGCGGCCATAGACCAGCACCGTGATGCGGTCGGCCAGCGCGAACACCGCCGGCATGTCGTGCTCGACCAGCACGATCGAGACCTCTTTCCGCAGCTCCTGGAGCAGCTTCACCATGCGCTGGGATTCGGTCACGCCGAGGCCGGCCATCGGCTCGTCCAGCAGCAGCAATTTCGGCTTGCTCGCGAGCGCGACCGCGAGCTCGAGCTCGCGCCGCTCGCCATGGCTGAGCCTGGAGACCACGACGTCGGCGCGATGGCCGAGGCCGACGCGATCGAGCACGGCGTGGGCGGCATCGCGCAGACCCTTCTCTTTCCGCGCATTGGCGAAGAAGCGGAACGAGGTGCCGGCATGCGCCTGCGCCGCCAGCGCGACATTGTCCGCGGCGGTGAAGTCGAGCAGCAGCGAGGTGATCTGGAACGAACGCGCCAGGCCCAACGCGCAGCGGCGATAGGCCGGCAGATAGGTGATGTCGCGCCCCGCCAGCGAGACGCTGCCGGAATGCGGTTCGAGATGCCCGGTGAGCTGGCTGATCAGCGTGGTCTTGCCGGCGCCGTTCGGGCCGATGATGGCGTGCAGCTCGCCGGATGCGACGTCGAGCGAGACGTTGTCGGTCGCGATGATTCCGCCGAAGCGGCGCACCAGCTTTTCGACGCGGAGCAAGGGTTCAGCCACGGCCAGCCCTCCCGAGTGCGCCCATGATGCCGCCGCGGCCGAACAGGACGATGAGCAGCAGCAGCGGGCCCAGGATCAGCGCCCAATATTCGGTGATCTGCGACAGCAGTTCTTCCAGCAGCAGGAACACCACCGCACCCATGACCGGGCCGAACAGCGTGCCCATGCCGCCCAGGATCACCATCACCATGAGGTCGCCGGAACGGGTCCAGTACATCACGGCCGGGCTTACGAAATCGGTGTTGTTGGCGAGCAGCGCGCCGGCAAGGCCGCACATCGTGCCTGATATGACGAAGCAGACCAGTTGGTAACGCTTGGCCGGGAAGCCGATGGCCTGCATGCGCTGCTCGTTGGAACGCAGGCCCTGCACGACAAGACCGAAGCGCGAGTTGACGATGCGCCATATCAGGAGCATGACGCCGAAAAGGCAGGCGAGGCAGAGATAATAGAACTGCGTGCGGTTGCCGAGATCGATCAGGCCCGAGAAGTCGCTGCGCGTGTAGATGGTCAGGCCGTCGTCGCCGCCGTAACGGGCCAGGCCCGAGGCGACATAGTAGGCCATCTGGGCGAAGGCCAGCGTGATCATGATGAAGTAGACGCCACGGGTGCGCAGCGACAGCGCGCCGATCACCAGCGCATAGATCGCCGACGCCGCAATCGCGACCGGAAACTGGATGAAGCCAGACCCAACGCCTTCCTGCGCGAGCATGCCGACGGCATAGCCGCCGATGCCGAGATACGCGGCATGGCCAAAGCTCATCAGGCCCGCAAATCCCATGATGAGGTTGAGGCTCGCAGCCGCCAGCGCCAGGATGATGATGCGGGTGAACAGCGTCAGGATGAAGACGTTGCCGGTCAGCTGCGAATAGAGCGGCAGCAGCACGAGGCCCGCCAGCATCAGGGCCGTGACGGCCTTGCTCACGCTCAAACCCTTCATCGACGATTGGCCGGAAACAGCCCCTCCGGCCGCACCACCAGCACGATCGCCATCAGCAGATAGATCAGCATGGAGGAGAGCGCGGGCGCGGCGGTGGATGCGGCGGCGCCGCTCAGCACCTGGCGGAGCAGGTTCGGCAGGAAGGCGCGGCCGAGCGTGTCGATCATGCCGACGAAGATCGCAGCGAGGAAAGCGCCGCGGATCGAGCCGATGCCGCCGATCACGATGATGACGAAAGCGAGGATCAGGATGTTCTCGCCCATGCCGATCTGCACGGTCAGGATCGGCGCCTGCATCAGCCCGGCAAGGCCGGCGAGTGCGGCGCCCAGGCCGAACACCAGCGTGTAGAGCAGCTTGATGTTGATGCCAAGCGCGCCGATCATCTCGCGGTTGGATGCGCCGGCCCGGATCAGCATGCCGATGCGGGTGCGCATCACGCCGAGATAGAGCAGCAGCGCGACCAGCAGCGCTACCCCAATGATGGCGAGGCGATAGGCGGGATAGTGAATGCCGGGCAGGATCGGCACCGGCACGGTGAGCCAGGCCGGCAGCGGCAGCGCCAGGCCCGCCGGGCCCCAGATCAGCCGCACGGCTTCGTTGAAGAACAGGATCAGGCCGAAGGTCGCGAGCACGTGGTCGAGATGGTCGCGGCCATAGAGATGCCGCAGCGCGCTCACCTCCAGCACGATGCCGAGCACGAGCGTCGCGCCCAACGCCATCAGCGCGCCGAGCAGGAAGCTGCCGGTCCACGCCGCGAAGGTGGCGGCGAAATAGGCGCCCATCATATAGAGCGAGCCGTGCGCGAGGTTGACGAGATCCATGATCCCGAACACCAGCGTCAGGCCGGCGGCGAGCAGGAACAGCAGCAGACCGAACTGCAACCCATTCAAGAATTGTTCGACGACGAGCAGCATCAGGACTCTTTCAGGCGCATACAGACGCGCGCCGATGTTCGAACACTGTCGCCATCAGTGAAAGAGCTCCCCCTGCCTCTTCAAGGCCGAAAAATGGGTAATGGCAGTATCGTTCCGAGGCAAGAGCGATTCGACATCAAACATGCACTTTGTTGCATCTCGGCACGTGCGGCCGGGACGCGCCCCGCAATGCAAAAAGGCTGCCGCGCGGCATGAGGCAACCTGCCGCAGCCAAACGGCATCACCCTCTCACCGGCTGGCGGTGAGAGGGTACGATCGTCGTAAAATCGAGCAGGGCTGCGTCTAGTGCGACGTCATCTGCCGGGGGAGCTCGTCCGGCTCGGCGAGAACGCTGTTGGCCGTCGACGCCTCCAGAGCCGCCATCCGAAACAGATAGGCGAGCGTCGTCAATCCGGTGTCCTCCGCCATTTGCGCCAGTTCGAGCGCCATGTCGGACATGTAGCCGAGATCCTCGTCTTTCATTTGCGCCATGATCTGGCTGTCCCGCATCACGTTCGACATCTCAGGCGCTCTTTCGTTGCGCGGCAACATGACCGCAGAGGTTGGCACGTGCGACGGCATCGAGACGAGGGCCGTCCTGCTGCACGACCGAAGCCGTGCCGATCCGACGATGCAGGGCATCGAGCGTCTCCCGACGAATGTCGATGGTCGCCGCCATGGTCCATGCGTTCTCGACCAGAGCCGGTAGGCCGAGCGGCGTCACGACGAAGCCGGCTTCGTGGAAGCGCGGCAGCCACCAGGTCTCCATGATCGCGCTGACCTGCGCGATTCCCTGGTCGAGGCAGAACTCCTGCACCGCAGCCATCAGTTGCAGGTTGAGCGCGCCGTCGCGGCGATCGCGCACGACGAAGTAGCGCGACCATTCCCACACTAGCGGATCGGCGGGCCAGCCGCGAACCGCCGCCAGATGCGGAAACACCTCACTCATCATCGAGGGCTTGGTGGTCGGATAGAGCCGATGACCGCCCACGACGCGGCGGCCTTCCAGCGCCAGCAGGTAGACGGTGTCCTCGTCGTCGTAGGAATCGATCTCACGGCCATCCGGCCTGCGCAGCGTCTCCCAGCGCCGCTCCTCGACGAAGATGTCGTGACGCAGCCGGAAATGCTGCTCGATTACGTCTTCATAAAGGTGACGATTTACCGCGGAAACTGCGTGAATCATGAAAACCCCCATTCATCCTCAATGGGGGGAGATTCTGCGAAAAGACGCAGCTTCGGTATTGGGAAATTTCCCAGTAAGGCGGCTTAAGGATTGATGATCTTGTTCCGAATCGCCAGCGCGACCGCATGCGTACGGTTGACCGCGCCGAGCTTGCGCGCAGCAGTTGCAAGATGCTCTTCGGCGGTGCGCTGGGTGATGTGCAGGATCTCGCCGATTTCCCAGGCCGACTTCCCCTGCGAAGCCCAGGCGATCACCTCGCGCTCGCGCGGGGTGAGGCGCGTCGACAAATGCGGCATCGGCTCGAGCAGGCGGCGAATATGGTCGAAGCCATACATCGCCATCAGGTGCAGCGCCGGCTTGCTGCGCGCATTGAGGTCGAGATGGACGCCGCCGAGCGAGACCGCGGCCTCGTAGCCGGTGAGCCCGTGGATCGGCACGATGAAGCCGCGCGACATGCGGAACTCGCTGGCACGGTTCATCACCTCGGCCGCATTCGGCTCGAGTTCCGCATCATAGGGCGCTTCCGACCACTCGAACGGATTGACCGACTGCCGGCACAACCGCACCACGGGATCGAAACGATCGTAGTTTTTCTCGGTGTAGAGGCTGAACCATCCCGCAGGCCAGCGTTTGGCGAGCACCATCTGCGCAAACTGCTGATCGGGATTGGGCAACCCCGTCACGATGATGGTTTCGAAGCCGAAGCGACCGAACGCCGCTTCGAGCGCGTTCATGGCCTCTGGTACCTTGCGGTAGGTCTGCAGGCCTTCGATGAAGTCGAGCGCCTCCCGGCCATAGTCTACGGCGGACATCGTACGTTTCCTGACCCTCGCGCTTCCGTATAGCACGTATTCACAGACCGCCTCAATTCGCTGTGGCCGTAGTTTCCCGGTGCTCATGCGCTCTGAGGATTTAACTACTTGTGGCAGAATTGACGCCACGATACACCTGAGAACATCCGAAGCGGGAAGCCAACGATGGAAGACGAGGACATCGCCCTCAACAGCGTGCTCGGCCTGGAATTGAACCGCGTGTTTTTTGCCGTCCGCGAAACGGCGAACAAGCAGAAGATCATCGAGTTTGCGCGCGAGGTGCTGCAGAGCGAGCGCGCGGAGCTGGCCGAGAGCGTGTCGCCGGAAGGGCCGGCGAGCTAGAACGCCGTTGCAAAGACGACGCCGGAGCAACAGATCGCGTCACGAGGACGCCTCTCCATCTGACCGCGCGGGTTTTAGTCGAAACACTCTGACTGCGAATTTTGGCTTCCCTTCTCCCCTTGTGGGAGAAGGTGGCGCGAAGCGCCGGATGAGGGGTCTCTCTCCGCGAATCCAACTCCCATTTGAAGTCGCGGAGAGAGACCCCTCACCCGTCTCGCCGCTCTGCGGCGATCCACCCTCTCCCACAAGGGGAGAGGGAAAGCGCCAGCCTCCGGCCACATCGGCGCACACTTGCCGCTGGATGACAGCGCATCTCTCGTGAGATGATCGCCGCGATCTCTTGTCGATGCCAGGGACGGTTCAAGGCCATGATGACGCTGCGCCAGGTCGAAGTGATCCGTGCCGTGATGGTGACGGGCACCATCGGCGGTGCGGCGAAGCTGCTCAACGTCTCGGCGCCGGGGATCAGCCGCCTCGTCAAATACACCGAGCGCTCGCTCGGCATCCGCTTCTTCCAGCGCCAGAACGGGCGCTACTTCCCGACGCCGGAAGCCGAGAACATCTTCGAGCAGATCAACGGCGTCTACAAGAAGGTCGACGACCTCTCCGAGATCATCTCCAAGATCGGCCGCGGCGGCCTGTCGGAGCTGCGCATCGGCTCGGTGCCGAGCATCTCGCAGGTGATGGTGCCGCGTGCGATCGAGCGCGTCCGCCGCCGCTATCCCGATCTCGGCATCGACATCAACATCCTCAAGCTCGAGGAGGCCATCGACTACCTGATGCTCGGCCGCGGCGAGTGCGTGGCGATGAGCTATCGGCTCGAGCATTCCGGGCTCGACTTCATGCCGCTCGCTTCGGGCGAGCTCTATTGCATCGTGCCGCCCGGCCACGAGCTCTCCGGCCGCAAGCAGGTCTCCGCCGCCGAGATCACGCGCTATCCGCTGATCGGCATCGATCCCAACGACCCCTACGGCCGGATCATGGCCGGGATCTTCGCGCGCCACCGGCTCGACTACAACATCACGATCCGCGCGCGCTTCGGCACCACCGTCTGCGCGCTAGTGAAGGCGGGACTCGGCATCGCCATCATCGACCAGTTCACCGTCGCCCATGGCGGCTATCCCGGGATCGAGCTTCTGAAGATCGCCGAGCCGACGCGGTTCGACACCTACATCGCAGTCAAGCGCGGCACGCCGCTGTCGCTGCATGCCGAGTATTTCATCGAGGCCCTGCGCGCCGAGATGCGCGCGGTCGAGCCCTCCCGCGGCAGTGGCAAGACCGCCCCTGCCCGCGGGCGGAGGAAATAACATGATGTTAGGTTTGCCAGATAAAAGGGTAATTGTGTTAGGCGGGGGAAAGGCTATCGTCGCAGCTGGAATTGCACGGATTTCCCCGCTAATGGCCGGGGCCGGACGCTCCCTTGAGACGATAGCGAACCATGTCGAAACGCGGATACGCCGCCAGTAAGAAGCTCCTCACCGGCTTGATCGGCGCCCCGATCGCGCATTCCGCCTCGCCCGCCATGCATGAGCGCGCCGCCGAAGCGCTCGGCCTGCGCGGCCATTACCAGCTTATCGAGGTCGCCGGCGCCGATGCGGCCGGGCTGCGCTTGATGCTCGAGGGCGTCCGGCGGCTCGGCTTTGCCGGCGTCAATGTCACCTACCCCTACAAGGAAGCGGTGGTGCCGCTGCTCGACGCGCTGGCGCCGGGCGCAGCCAGCATGGGCGCGGTCAACACCGTCGTCGTCAGGGATGGCCGGCTGACCGGCCACAACACCGACACCACGGGTTTCGCGCGGGCGGTGACGCCATTGCTGGCGCCCTCCGGCAACGCCATCGCCCTGATCGGCGCCGGCGGCGTCGGCAAGGCCATCGCGTTTGCGCTGGCGAGCCTGAACGTGGCCGACATCCGCATTTTCGACAGCGAGCCGGCGCGCGCCGAGAAACTGGCCGCCATGCTCGCCCCGCGCGGCGCCCGCGTTGCCGCCAGCGTCGAGGATGCGCTCGACGGTGCGACCGGTCTCGTCAACGGCACGCCGGTCGGTATGCTGCCGAACCGTGACACGCCGGTGCCGGCGGGACTGCTCAGGGCGGACCTATGGGTCGCCGACGCCGTCTATTCGCCGCTGATCACGCCGCTGCTGGCCGCAGCGCGAGAGAAAGGCGCGAAGATCATGACCGGCCGCGACCTCGCGATCTACCAGGCCGCCGACGCCTTCGAACTGTTCACAGGCCTTGCCCCATCCACCGAGATCATGGGAGAGGCTTTCGACGCCGTGATGGCAGCGCGCAGCGCCGCCTATCAGGCAGCTTGAGGCGAAGCGGCCGGATACAAGGCCGCTTGCAAGATTTGAAACGGGAGGAGAGAACGATGAAGTCAACGCTAGTGGTGGGCGCATTGCTCACCGTCATGACCGCAACGGGCGCCTTTGCCCAGGCGATCAAGCTCGCCAACGTCGCGGAGCTCTCGGGCGGCGGCGCCACCGTCGGCACGAACTGGAAGAACGGCATCGACCTCGCGATCGAGGAGATCAACGCCAAGGGCGGCGTGCTCGGCCGCAAGCTCGAGGTCAGCCACGCCGACTCGCAGTCCAACCCCGGGGTGGCGCGCGCCCAGGTGCAGAAGGCGCTCGACGCCGAGCCCTATGTGCTGCTCGGGCCCGGTTATTCCGGCTCGGTGAAGGTGACCGCGCCGCTCGCGGCCGAAGCCGGCATCGCGCAGATCATGGGCGGCGAAGCCGCCGAGCTGACGCAGACAGGAAACAAGTTCCTGTTCCGCACATCCTTCGGCCAGCAATCCTCAATGCCGAAGGTCGCAAAGTACATCCACGACGAGATGAAGGCGAAGACCGTTGCGGTGGTCTGGGTCAACAACGATTTCGGCCGCGGTGGCCGCGACGTCGTGGTCAAGGAGCTCGACCGGCTCGGCTCCAAGGTCGTCGCCGATCTCTCCACCGAGGCGGGCCAGGCCGACTTCGCCGCCGACGTCGGCAAGATCAAGGCCGCCAATCCCGACGCCGTGTTCGTCTACCTGAACGAGGAAGAGAGCGCGCGCATCCTGAAAGAGCTGAAGCGCCAGGGCGTCACCGCGCCGCTGATGGGCGAGACCACGCTGATCGGTCAGAAGGTGATCGAGCTCGCGGGCGATGCCGCCAACGGCGCGCGCGGCCATGTCGGCCTCACCACCGACGCGCCGGTCGATCTGGTCAAGGCGTTCCGCGAGAAGTTCTCCAAGAAGTACAATTACGTCCCCGATCATAACGGCCTGAAGGGCTACCTCGCCGTCTACATGGTGAAGGCGACCACGGAAAAGATGGGCAAGGTCGACCCGAAGAAGTTCGCCGACACGCTGCACGGCCTCACCATCAAGGCCGCGGACGAGCCGGGCATTTTGATGGACGTCACCTTCAGCGACACCGGCGACATCGATCGCCAGAGCTTCCTGGTCGAGGTGGTCGAAGGCAAGCAGGTGGTGAAGCAGGTGCTGCCCAAGGTGAAGTGAAGCGTGGCCCTTCTCCCTCGCCCCGCTCTTCGCGGGGAGAGGGTCGGGGTGAGGGGTGCTTCTGCGAGTTCAACTGCCAACGAGCTTGCCGAGACAGCCCCTCACCCCGCCCTCTCCCCGTAAGAACGGGGAGAGGGAGATGATGGAGCGGGCATAGGGACACGAGAGGGGAACATGTCCAATCTATTCGATCTACTGGTCGCGGGGCTCGCCACCGGCGCCATCTACGCGCTGGTCGCGGTCGGCTTCACGCTGCTGTGGCAGACCTCGCAGACCATCAATTTCGCGCAAGGCGAGTTCGTGATGCTGCCGGCGTTCCTGATGCTGGCCGCGATGCATGTGGGCGCGCCGTTCTGGCTCGCGATCATCCTCGGCATCCTGCTCTCGCTGATCCTGCTCGGGCTCGCCTTCAAGATGCTGCTGGTGGACCCGATGATGCGTCACGGTGTGCTACCGCTGGCGATCGCGACCATGGCGCTCGCGATCGGCATCAAGGAATCGGTCAAGCAGTTCTACAGCGCGGAGGCTTCGCCCTTCCCCTCGATCGTCCCGACCGGCGACATCTCCATCCTCGGCCATGCCGTCTCGCTGCAGAGCATCGGCGTGCTCGCCGTTGCCATCCTCGCCGTTCTCGGCCTGACCACGCTGCTGAGCCGTACCTCGCTCGGCCACCAGATGCAGGCGGCGGCGCAGAACCCGACGGTGGCCCGCATCATCGGCGTCCCGGTCGAGCGCATGATCCTGCTGACCTTCCTGATCAACGCCTTCCTGGTGGCGCTGGCCTCGCTGCTGATCACGCCGATCTATCTCGCAAAATTCTCGTCCGGCGAGGTGCTGGGCCAGGCCGCCTTCATCGCCGCGATCGTCGGCGGCTTCAACCAGGTGCGCGGCGCCATCGCCGGCGGCCTGCTGATCGGCGTGCTCGACAATCTCGCGGCGGCCTATGTGTCGACGCAGTATCGCGCCGCCGTGCCGATGATGTTCCTGATCGCCGTCATCCTGTTCCGGCCGCAGGGCTTGCTCGGCCGTGCCGAGGAGCGCACCGTATGAGCGGCATCGCCAAACCCCTGAAGATCGCGCTCGGCCTTGCCATCATCGCCGCGCTGATCATCGTCCCCATGAACTTCAACCGCTACGGCCTGTTCATCCTGAGCCAATGGGCGGTGATGAGCATCGCCGCCATGGGGCTCAATCTCACGCTCGGCTATGCCGGCCAGGTCTCGCTGGCGCAAGGCGCCTTCGTTGGTATCGGCGCCTATGCGGCCGCGATCATGACCACGCATGGCTGGCCGCTGCCGGCGGCGATCCTGGTGGCGATCGTCTTGAGCTTTGCGATCGGCTGGGTGCTCGGCTATCCCGCACTGCGCGTGCAGCACCATTACCTCGCCTTCGTCACCCTCGCCTTTTCCACCCTCGCCTTCCTGGTGTTCCGCAACGAGAGCTGGCTGACCGGCGGCATCTACGGCATCTCCAACATTCCGCGTCCGCACATCTTCGGCATCGCGACCAACAAGCCGCTGCCGTTCTACTATGTCTGCCTCGGCTCGCTCGCGATCGTCTCGCTTGCGGTGTGGTGGCTGATCCGTTCGCCCTGGGGCCGCGCCTTCATGGCGTTGCGCGAGAATCCGTTGCGCGCGCAATCCCTCGGCGTCGACACCCGCCGCTACACGCTGATGGCGTTCGCGATCGGCTCGGCGCTCGGCGGCGTCGCCGGCGCGCTCTATGCGCCGCTGACGCAATATATCGATCCGGTGCCGTTCAACCTGTCGCTCTCGCTCGACCTCCTGCTGATGGTGATCGTCGGCGGCGCTGGCTTCTATTTCGGCCCCTTCCTCGGCGCGATGATCGCGGTGCTGCTGCCGGAATGGCTGCGCTTCACGGAAGGCTACTACCTGATGCTCTACGCCGTCGCCGTGATGCTGCTGCTGATCTGGTCGCCGACCGGCATTCTCGGAATCCTCGACCGATATCTCGCCGAACGCCGCACCAAGGCGGCGTCCGCGCTGCGCGCCGTCGCAAAGTCGCGCCTGGAGACGGCGCAATGAGTGCGGTCCTCGAAGTCACCGACATCAAGAAGAGCTTTGGCGGCATCCACGCCGTCAACGGGGTCTCGTTCGACGTGCGCGAGGGCGAGATCCTCGGCCTGATCGGGCCGAACGGCTGCGGCAAGTCCACGCTGTTCAACTGCATCCTCGGCCAGCTCACGCCGACCGGCGGCGAGGTCAAGCTCGATGGACAGGTCGTCACGGGCCTGCGTCCCTCCGAGCTCAACAAGCTCGGGGTCAGCCGCACCTTCCAGCTGTTGCAGGTGTTCCCAAAGCTCTCGGTGCGCGAGAACCTGATCCTCGCCGGACAGGAGCACCAGGGCAACATGGCCTCGCGCCTGGTCGGCCGCTCCGATGCCGGGCTGACCGAGGCCGCCAACCAGATGATCGGCTTCTTCAAGCTCGACCATCTCGCCGACGAGCCGGCTGGGGGTCTCTCTTATGGTCAGCAAAAACTGCTCGATGCCGCCATGGCCTTCATGGGCGGCTCGCGCCTGGTGCTGCTCGACGAGCCAGCCGGCGGCGTCAACCCGTCGATGCTGGCGGACCTCAAGGAGCGCCTGGTCGCGATCAACCGCGAGAAGAACGCCACCTTCGTCGTGATCGAGCACAACATGGAGTTCGTGATGTCGCTGTGCTCGCGCGTGATGGTGATGGCGGAAGGCAAGGTGCTGGCGATGGGCCGGCCCGACGAGGTCCGCAAGAACCCCGCCGTGATCGAAGCCTATCTCGGACATTAGGAGCGCGTAATGAGCGATCCCATTCTCTCGGTCCACAATCTCGTCGGCGGCTACGGCAAGATGACGATCTTGAACGGCACGACGTTTGCCGTGCCGTCAGCCACGATCACGACGATCATCGGCCCGAACGGCGCCGGCAAATCGACGGTATTCAAGGCCATCTTCGGCCTGCTCAAGCTGCGCGAAGGCAAGATCAGCTTCGCCGGCCGCGACGTCACCAATTTGAGCCAGCGCGCGCTGCTCAACGCCGGCATCTGTTATGTGCCGCAGGGCCGCAACATCTTTCCCGAGCTGTCGGTGCGCCACAATATCGAGCTCGGCGGCGTCGCCGCCGACAAGGGCCTCGACCTGCCCAAGCGGATCGAGGCGGCGCTCGACCTGTTTCCGGCATTGCGGCGCAAGTCCGCGCAGCAGGCCTCGACGCTATCAGGCGGCGAGCAGAAGCAGCTCGAGATCGCCCGCTCGCTGCTGCTCGAGCCGAAGCTGGTGCTGGTCGACGAGCCCTCGATCGGTCTGTCGCCGCTGATGGTGCAGCAGACCTTCGACATCCTCAAGAGCTTGCGCGATCGCGGCGTCACCATCCTGATGATCGAGCAGAACGCGCGCTCGGCGCTGGAGATCTCCGACATCGGCATCGTGCTGGAGCTTGGCCAGACCCGCATGGTCGATGACGCCAGGCGCATTCTGAACGATCCGCGCATCGGGCAGCTCTTCCTCGGCGGCGCCATGGAGGAGAGTGCGGCATGAAGGCGAAGATGCGGATCGCCGTGGCAGGCGCCGGCCTGATCGGCCGTCGCCATATCGAGTTGATCGAGTCCTCCCAGGATTGCGTGCTCGCCGGCATTGCGGACCCCTCGCCCGCCGCCAAGGACTATGCGCTGGCGCATGGCGTGCCCTGCTATGCGGACCATCGCGCCCTGCTGGCAGAAGAGAGGCCCGACGGCCTCATCATTGCCTCGCCCAACACGCTGCACTTGCCGATGGCGCTCGACTGCGCCGAAGCCGGCGTGCCGGCATTGATCGAGAAGCCGGTGACCGAGACGGTTGCCACCGCGCAACGCCTGTGCGCGGCGGTGAGACGGACCGGCGTGCCGATGCTGGTCGGCCACCATCGGCGGCACAATCCGATCATCAAGTCGGCCCGCGAGGCCGTGACGAACGGAAAGCTCGGCCAGCTCACGGCCGTGGTCGGGCTATGGCTCCTCAAGAAGCCCGACGATTATTTCGAAGTCGCCTGGCGGCGCGAGGCAGGCGGCGGGCCACTGCTGATCAATCTCATCCACGACATCGACAATCTCCGCTTCATCTGCGGCGAGATCGTCGAGGTGCAGGCGCTGACCTCGAACAAGGTGCGCGACTTTCCGGTCGAAGACACCGCCGCGCTGCTGCTGCGCTTTGCCAACGGCGCGCTCGGCACGGTGACCGTGTCGGATGCGACGCCGGCGCCGTGGAGCTGGGAGCTCTCCTCGGGCGAGAACCCGGCCTATCCCAGGCAGGATCAGCCCTGCTACATCTTCGCAGGGACTGCGGGTTCGCTCTCCGTGCCGAACATGGAGCTGTGGTCATACACGGAACAGCCCGGCTGGTACGCGCCGCTGGCGCGCGCGACCATCGCGCCGCCCGCGTTCGATCCGCTGGTCGAGCAGCTCCGGCATTTCTGCGCAATGATTGCCGGCCGTGAACAGCCGCTGATCTCGGTCGAGGACGCGATGGGAACGCTCGCCGTCGTCGAAGCCGTCAGCGCGGCCGCGCGTACCGGGCAAACGATCTCGCCGGGGCAGATCATGGAGCAGGCCGCATGAACAAGCGCTCGATCGCCACCGTCTCCCTCTCAGGCAGCCTCGACGAAAAGCTCCGCGCCATCGCCGCCGCGGGCTTCGATGCGGTCGAAATCTTCGAGAACGACCTGCTGTCGTTCGGCGCCGGCCCACGCGATATCGCGAAGATGTGCGCGGACCTCAATCTCGAGATCTGTGCGTTCCAGCCGTTCCGCGATTTCGAAGGCATGCCGGAGCCGCAGCGCGCGCGCAACTTCGCCCGCGCGGAGCGGAAGTTCGATCTGATGCAGGAGCTCGGCACCGATCTGTTGCTGATCTGCTCCAACGTCTCACCCGCCGCGCTCGGCGGCATCGACCGCGCGGCTGACGATTTTCGCGAGCTTGGCGATCGCGCCGCGAAACGTCGTTTGCGCGTCGGCTATGAGGCGCTGGCCTGGGGCCGCCACGTCAACGATTACCGCGACGCCTGGGAGATCGTGCGCCGCGCCGATCATCCCGCGATTGGCGTCATCCTCGACAGCTTCCATGCGCTGGCACCTGGCTTTCCGACCCGCGCCATGGCCTCGATCCCCGGCGACAGGATCTTTCTGGTGCAGCTCTCCGACGCGCCAAGGCTCGAGCTCGACATCCTGTCATTGAGCCGGCACTTCCGCTCCTTCCCCGGCCAGGGCGACCTGCCGGTCGGCGCGTTCATGGCGGCGATCGCAGCGACCGGCTATGCCGGACCGCTGTCGCTGGAAATCTTCAACGACCAGTTCCGCGCCGGCTCGGCCGCACAGACCGCGGTCGACGGCCTGCGCTCGCTGATCCTGCTGGAGGACCAGCTCGCACCGGACTGGCCGAATTTCGCCGGCAAGGCGCTGGCCCCGAAGGCGAAGAGCCGCGGCACCGGCTTCATCGAATTTGCCGTGAACGAGAGCAAGGCCGGCGAGCTTGGCCGCCTGTTCTCACAGCTCGGCTTCCGCAAGAGCGGCCAGCACCGCAGCAAGGCGGTGGAGCGCTGGTCGCAGGGCAAGGTCGAGCTCGTCATCAATTGCGAGACCGACGGCTTTGCGCATTCGCACTATGTCACCCACGGGCCCGGCGTCTGCGCCATCGCGCTCGACGTCGACGACGCCGACCGCGCCATGCAGCGTGCCGAGACGCTGAAGGCGCGCACCTTCTACCAGCCGGTCGGACCGGGTGAACTCGAGATTCCCGCGATCCATGGCGTGGGCGGCAGCCTGCTCTATTTTCTCGACCAAGCCGGCAAGAACTGGGACACCGATTTCGAGCCTGTTGCAAGCGATTCAAGCGCCGATGCGCTGGTCGCGGTCGACCACATCGCGCAGTCGATGCCCTATGACGAGATGCTGACCTGGCTGTTGTTCTACACCGGCATTCTCGATCTGAAACGCCTGCCGCAGATGGAGATCGCCGACCCCAGAGGCCTCGTGCAGAGCCAGGCCGTCATCAACGCCGACCAGAGCCTGCGCTTCGTGCTCAACGGCTCCTCCGCCAACCGCACCCTGCCGGCACGCTTCATCTCGGAGTTCTTCGGCTCGGGCGTGCAGCATGTCGCCTTCGCGTGTCAGGATATTTTTGCGACCGTCGCCGCGATGCGCCAGCGCGGCGCGGGCTTCCTGGACATCCCCGACAATTACTACGACGACATCGAAGCCAAATACGATCTTTCGCCCGAACTGATGGCGCAGCTGCGCGCCAACCACATCCTCTACGACCGCGAGGGCGACGGCGAGTTCTTCCAGGTCTACACCCACATCTTCGACGAGCGCTTCTTCTTCGAGATCGTCGAACGCAGGAATTATCAGGGTTTTGGCGCCGCCAACGCCGGCATCAGGCTCGCAGCGCAAGCGCGCGAGGTGCGCCCGGCAAGCATGCCGAGGGTGTAGGCAATTCTGCTTCCCCTCTCCCCTTCGGGAGAGGGTGGCTCGCCGCAAAGCGGCAAGACGGGTGAGGGGTCTCTCTCCTCACGGACAATCTTGCAAGGGGAGAGAACCCCTCATCCGGCGCTTCGCGCCACCTTCTCCCACAAGGGGAGAAGGGGCTACGTCGCTTGTGGCTCACTTCATCTTGCACTTCTCGTGGAAGCGATCCTGGTCGTTCTCGACGATGGTGGCGACGGTCTTCAAGGCGAGCTGGCCTTCGGAATCCTTGACCACGTCCTGCAGATAGAAGTTCTGGATCGGGATGTGGTTGTTGCCGAACTTGAACGCGCCGCGCACCGACTTGAAGTTGGCCTTCTCCATCTCGGCCTTCATCTCGTCCTTCTTGGAGGTGTCTCCCTTCACGGCGACGACGGCGCTGTTGATCAGGTTCGCGGCGTCATAGGACTGCGCGCCGTAGAAGGTCGGGCGCAGGCCGGGGTACTTCTTGCGGTAGTCGGCGACGAAGCGCTTGTTCTGCTCGTTGGGGAGGTCGTTGACCCATTGCTGCGCGCCGGGCACCCCGAGCGCGTTCTCCTTCTGGAGCGGCAGCGAGAGCTCGTCGATGGTGAAGGCGGTGTAGAGCGGCATCGTGCTCTTCAGCCCGGCCTGTGCATATTGGTTCAGGAATTGCACGCCAGCAGCACCCGGGTAGAACACGAAGATCGACTCGGCGCCGGAGGCACGCGCCTTGGAGAGCTCGGCGGAGAAGTCGAGCTGGCTCGGCCACACCGTATATTCCTCACCCACGACCTGACCCTTGAAGGTGCTCTTGACGCCGGCCAGCATGTCCTTGCCGGCGGCATAGTTCGGGCCGATCAGGAACACCGACTTGACACCCTTCTGGTTCATATAGGTGCCGACCGCCTGCGGGGTCTGGTCGTTCTGCCAGGAGGTCGAGAACACGTAAGGCGAGCACAGCTCGCCCGCGAGCTGCGACGGACCGGCATTGGCCGAGATCAGGAAGGTCTTCGAATCGACCGCGGTCTTGAGCGAGGCGAGCAGCACGTTCGACCAGATATAGCCGACGATGAAGTCGACCTTGTCGGACTGCACCAGCTTCTCGGTCTTCTGCTTGCCGACGTCGGGCTTCTGCCCGTCGTCCTCGTAGAGCACCTCGACCGGCTTGCCGGCCATCTTGCGGCCGAGATGATCGAGCGCGAGCTCGAAGGAATTGCGCATGTCGTTGCCGATCACGGCGGTCGGGCCGCTGAAGGTCGAGACGAAACCGATCTTGATGGTGTCTCCGGCGAATGCCTGATTTGCCAGCACCAGCGCCGCTGCGCCCGCCAGCCAGAATGCCGTCCTCATAACACTCCCTCCTTAATTATCGGTCCTGGAAGCGGGGTGATCGCCGCTCCAGGCCTGTCTCTATTGAACGCAAAATATGTCGCGCCGCCAATGGCTCAGCGCCCGCCCTGCACCATATTTCGCCCTGATCTGAGATGGCAAGAATTATAATTCTACTCACTTCGGCCGAGGCCGGCCCAGGGCCGGTCCGGGAGGCTGCGGCGCTTTTTCGCGCCGGATCGATACATCAGGCCTATGCGACGATTGATGACCTCTATTGGACCGCGGCGCCCAATCCGCACTTAAATGAAGGCGAGCAGCAGCGAGATTCGAGGGTTAAATCATGGCCGCAAATCCCCATCGCGTCGTCATCGTCGGCGCCGGCTTCGGCGGGCTGGAGGCGACTTACCGGCTTGCGGGCGCTCCCGTCGAGATCACGCTGATCGACCGCCGCAATCATCATCTGTTCCAGCCCCTGCTTTACCAGGTCGCGACCGCCTCGCTCGCAACCAGCGAGATCGCCTGGCCGATCCGTCATCTCATGCGCGACCGGCGCGAGGTGACGACGCTGTTCGCCACCGTGAGCGGCGTCGATGCCGAACGACGCTGCGTGCTGATCGACGACGGCAGCGAGGTGCCCTACGACACGCTGGTGCTGGCCACGGGCGCGCGGCACGCCTATTTCGGCCACGATGAATGGGAGCAGTTCGCCCCCGGCCTGAAGACGCTGGAGGATGCGACCACCTTGCGCCGGCACATCCTGGTGGCGTTCGAGCGCGCCGAGCGCGAGATCGATCCAAAGCGGCGCGCGGCACGGCTGACCTTCGTGATCGTCGGCGCCGGCCCGACCGGCGTCGAGCTCGCCGGCACCATCGCCGAGATGGCGCATCACACCCTGCCCGCCGATTTCCGCAACATCGACACGCACAAGGCCCGCGTCGTGCTGATCGAGGCCGGCCAGCGCGTGCTCGCCGGCTTTCCCGACGAGCTATCAGCCTATGCGCAGGCCTCGCTGGAAAAGATCGGCGTCGAAGTCGTGCTCGGGCAGGCCGTCACCGAGATCAATCGCGAGGGCGTCGTGTTCGGCGGCAAACTGCTCGAGGCCAAGACACGGATCTGGGCCGCCGGCGTGCGCGCCTCGCCCGCTGCCGAATGGCTCGGCGCAGCGCACGATCGCGCCGGGCGCGTGCTGGTCGAGGCCGACCTCACCATATCAGGCCATCCCGAGATCTTCGCGATCGGGGATACCGTCAGCATCAACGCCTGGGACGGCAAGCCGGTGCCCGGCATCGCGCCGGCCGCCAAGCAGCAGGGCCGTCACGTCGCGGAGACCATCAAAGCGCGCCTGCGCGGCGCTGCAGCGGGTCCGTTCCGCTATAAGCATTCCGGTAACCTCGCGCAGATCGGCAAGCGGCTCGCAATCATCGATTTCGGCAAGATCAAGCTGCGCGGCACCATCGCGTGGTGGATCTGGGGCATCGCCCACATCTACTTCCTGATCGGCCTGCGCCACCGCCTCAGCGTCGCGCTGAGCTGGCTGTGGATCTACGCGCGAGACCAGCGCGCAGCGCGGTTGATCACGCAGGGGTCGAGCAAGGTGGTGTAGTCTTACTTCCTTCTCCCCTTGTGGGAGAAGGTGGCATAGGCGGCCTTCGGCCGCCGTTCTTAAGAACGCCGAAGCAGAGCTTCGGCTACGGCGCCGGATGAGGGGTTCTCTCAACTCTCGCGATTGTTCGTGAGGAGAGAGACCCCTCACCCGGCTTCGCTTCGCGAAGCCACCCTCTCCCACAAGGGGAGAGGGTGCAATTGCGCCGCGCTCGCGGCCGCTACTTCACCAGCTCGCACCCGCCCTCCGCCAGCGGGCGGAACGCCTGGTCTGCGGGAATCGTCGCGACCAGCTTGTAATAATCGTACGGATATTTCGACTCCTCCGGCTTCTTCACCTCGAACAGGTACATCGGATGCACGACGCGACCGTCCTGACGGATCGCGGTGTCGCCGAACAGCTTGTCCTTGCCCTTGAACTTCTTCATCTCGGGCACGACCTGCTTGGCATTGTCGCTGCCGGTGGCGGCGACGGCGTTGAGATAAGCGAGCGTGGAAGCATAGACTCCGGCCTGATTGCCGCTCGGCATCTTGCCGTTCATGCCGGGCCGTGCAGCAAAACGCTTGGCGAACGCGCGCGTATCATCGTTCATGTCCCAGTAGAAGGCTTCCATGAGCTGGAGGCCCTGCGCGACCTTGATGCCCATGCCGTGAACGTCGTTGATGAAGAGCAGAAAGGCGACGAGCTTCTGCCCACTCTGCTGGATGCCGAATTCGGCGGCCTGCTTCACCGCGTTGATGGTGTCGCCGCCTGCATTGGCGAGCCCGATGACCTGCGCCTTCGAGCTTTGCGCCTGCAGCAGGAAGGACGCGAAATCGGAGGTGCCGAGCGGATGCTTGGACGAGCCGATCACCTTGCCGCCGTGCCCCTCGATGTATTTCTGCGCCTCCGCCTCGATGCCCTTGCCGAGCGCGTAATCGACCGTGAGGAAATACCAATCCTTGCCGCCGCGCGACACCATGGCGGCTGCGGTGGTGTTGCCGGTCGCCCAGGCGTCGTTGACCCATTGGATCGTGTTGGGCGAGCAGGCCTTGCCGGTGAGGTCCGAGCTTGCGGTCGAGGACGCCAGGAAGGTCATGCGGCTGTCGCGCAGAAGCGCGTTGATGGAAAGACCGACGGCCGAGTTCGGCACGTCGACGATCGCGTCGACGCCTTCGACGTCGAGCCATTTGCGCGCGATGGCGTTGCCGACATCGGCTTTGTTCTGGTGATCGGCATAGACGATCTCGACCTTGATGCCCTTGCCGCCGCCGTTGAAATCCTCCGCCGCCATGCGCGCGGCCTCGACCGAGCCCATGCCATTGGTGTCCTGGAAGATGCCGGAGATGTCGTTGAGCACGCCGATGCGCACGACGTTGTCCGATATTTCGGCGTTGGCCGCGCCGGTCACCAAGCTCGCAGCCAGCGCGAGCGTCCACTTCAGATGTTTCATCATTCCCTCCCTGTTTGATATTTTGCGAAGATCCGACGGCTTGGCAGATCAGACCTGCCGCTCTGGCAACTTCAGGACGAGCCCATCGAGATCGGGCGTGATCGTGATCTGACAGGACAGTCGGCTCGTCCGTCGCCGCTCAGCGGCGGTGCCGTCGAGCAGCGCATCCTCGTCGTCGGCCATCGCAGGCAGGCGCGCGAGCCAGCTCTCGTCGACATAGACATGGCAGGTCGCGCACATCGCGTTGCCGCCGCATTCGGCCAGAATGCCGTCGAGGCCGTGACGGGTCGCGGCCTGCATGGCGCTCTCGCCGCCCGCGGTCTCGACGCGATAGGACTTGCCGTCGGGATGGATGAAGGTAATGGCAGGCATCAAGCTCCTCGTCAGGCCGGGGTGATCGTCACAGGCAGGCTGTCGAGCCCGCGCAGCGTGTTGTTGAAACGGCGCTTCGGCTCGCCCGTGATCTCGATTCTCGCGATGCGGCGCGCCAGCGCCGTCAGCATCACCTCGCCTTCGAGGCGGGCGACGAGCTGGCCGACGCACATGTGGATGCCGGAGCCGAAGCCGACATGGCCGGAGGTGCGGCGGGTGATGTCGTACCTGTCGGGGGCATCCCAGCGCCGCGGATCGCGGTTGGCGGCGGCAAGGAACATCAGCACCTTCTCGCCCTCGCCGATTCGCGCACCGGAGAGCTCGACCTCACGGGTGGTGGTGCGGAAGAAGGTCTGCACCGGGCTCTCGAAGCGCACGGCCTCCTCGAAGGCACCGCGCGCGAGCGTGAGGTCGTCGCGCAGCCGCTGCCATTGATCGGGAAAGCGCGCGAGGCAATACACCGCAGCGCCGATGCCGTTGACTGTCGTGTCGAGTCCGGCCGACAGCAGCGAGCGCACCAGCAGCGGCGCTTCGGTGGCCGTGATAGCACCCTCGTCGACCTGCGCGTGGATGCAGGCGCCGAAGCCGCTGGGTGCCAGATTCTCGCGCTGGCACTGCTCGGCAACGTATGCCTGATGCGGCGCCGATCGTTCGATCGCCTCCTGGCGCAGCCGGTTGGGCGGGCCGAACGCGTTGAATACCACGCTCGCGTAGGGAATCAGATGCTCACGCCCCTCCGGTTTCAGGCCCAGCGCATCCGGAAAGATCGAGAGCGGGTAGGCCTCGGCGAGATCCGCGATCGCATCGAAGCTGCGCATCTGCAGCAGGGCATCGACACGCGCCTCGGCCGCCTCGGCAAAGCGGTCACGGACCTGCTTCATCACGGTCGGCGACAACACTTTTGACAGGACGGCGCGGGTGCGGGTGTGCGCCGGCGGATCGGCCTCGAGGATCAGGCTCGGCGGTCGCCACGGCGCCTCCTTCTTGAAGTCGGAAAGGCCGACGCCGCGGCTGGAGCAGAAGGTTGCGGGATCGTTCAGCACAGCGTGGACCTCCGCATAGCGCGCCACGCCATAGACGTTCCACTTGTCGAGATAGACCACGGGGCCGGCTTCCCGCAGCAGCTCATGCGCCGGATAGGGGTCGGCAAAAAAGCTCATGTCGAAGGGGTCGACGTCGACATGCGGGACACCCGATCCCGCGCAGCCGGATGCGGTCATGGAAGACCTCCCTCATTTTGATCTTGTGAAAGGACGACGCATGCCCTTAGGTCTTTGGGCCCGCCGCGAGTCAGAAACCCGATATGCCGCCGTCCTCGACCAAAGCCCGCCACAAGCCCGCGCCCCATGATGCAGGGCCGACGCTCGATCTCGACCGTTACGTCCCGGCGTTCATCACCTTCATCGCCAACAAGCTCTCGAACAGCGCGACCGCGTTCTATCAGCGCGAGTTCGGTGTCAACGTCACCGAATGGCGGATCATGTCGCTGTTGGCGATCGAACCCGGCATCCCGGCCTCGCGCATCTGCCACGTCATCGGCTTCGACAAGGGGCCGGTGAGCCGGACGCTTGCCGGCCTCGAAAAGCGCGGGCTGGTGTCGATCCGCACCGACCCGAACGACGGCCGCACCCACTCGATCTCGTTGACGGCAAGGGGCCGCGCCACCCATGACAAGGTGATCGTCGCTGCGTTCGAACGCGAGCGACGGCTGTTGTCCTGCCTCAGTAAGGACGAACGCGAGGTGCTGATCGATCTCTTGCGCCGGCTGCACGAAAACCTCGGCGCAGTCACCGGCAGCGTCGACACCTGACGGGTCGCGCGCGGCGCGCAAGCTCCCGTCACTCCCGATCATGCGCCGGCATTTGCCGACGGCACCCCTTCTGCCGCGCATTGCTTCCTCCAGAAAAGAACGCGGCGGTTCGCCCGCCGTCATCTCTGTCTGGAACGGTTCGCACAGATTAGTTGCTTAGGCAACAAAAGAATCGGCAGGATGTTGCGACAGGGTTGTTGGCGTATCCCACTCGTCATTCCGGGGCGCGCGTAGCGCGAACCCGGAATCCATCGTGCACCACCCCTACGGTGAAATGGATTCCGGGCTCGCGCCAAGAGGCGCGCCCCGGAATGACAGCGGAATGTGGCGTCGCTAACTCGGCCTTTACAATCCGATCCACTCACCCGACGCATCATCGTTCAGCCGCGCTACCGCATCGGCGCGGCGCGTCAGCACGGCGCGCTGGTTGATGTAGCCCTTGTCGGTGATCTCGCCGCCGTCGACCGACGGTGGCTCGGCGAGCAGCAGCGCGCGGGTGGCGTGACCGGAGGAGTTGGCGCTCTGCTGTTTCAGCTTCGCCAAACCCTGCGCGATGGCGCTGCGGACCTTGTCGTGCGCCAGCACGTCGCTGGCCGCCGCCGTTTCGGGCAGACCGGCATGGGCGCGGCAAGCCGCAATATTCGGGAACACCAGGAAACGCACCTCGTCACCGCCGTGACCGGCGACGACGATGTCCTGAGCCAGCGGCGCCAGCGCGGCGATGCCGGCAACGCGCAAGCCGCCGACGCTGACCCAGGTGCCGGAATTGAGCTTGAAGTCTTCGGCAACGCGACCGTCGAAGAACAGGCCGCGCTCGGGGCGCGCGCTATCGGCAAGCTTCACCGCGTCGCCGATCAAGTAAAAGCCCTCCTCGTCGAACGCTTGCCTGGTCAGCTCGGGTGCCTTCCAATAGCCGGGCGTGACGTTGGGGCCACGCACCCGCACCTCCAGCTTGTCGCCGGAGGTGACGAGCTTCAGCTCGGTGCCGGGAATGGGCACGCCGATGTTGCCGGAGCGCTCGGCGAGAAAATGACAGTCGGTGGCGAGCGGTGAGGTTTCCGTCGAGCCCCAGGCCGAGACCATCGGCAGCTTGCGGCCGACCGTCTCGAGTGAGAGCTCTTCGAGAGCATCCCACAGATTCTGCGGCAGCGCGGCCCCGGCATAGAAGGCGAATTTCACCTCGCCGAAGAAGCGGCGGCGCAATTCCTCGTCGCTGCGCAGTGCCGCGATCAGCATGTCGAAGCCGCGCGGCACGTTGAAATAGACCGTCGGCATCACGCTTCTGAGGTTGGCGAGCGAGGTCGCGAACAGGCCGGGCGCGGGCTTGCCGCCGTCGATGTAGAGCGCGCCGCCGTTGCGCAGCACGAGGTTGAAATTGTGGTTGGCGCCGAAGGTGTGGCTCCAGGGCAGCCAATCGAGAATGACGAGATCGCGGCTCCGTTCGAGGAAGGTCCAGGTCTGCGCCTTGGCCTGCTGGCTCGACGTCAGCATGCGCTGGGTGTTGATGACGGCTTTCGGCGTGCCCGTCGAGCCCGAGGTGAACAGGAATTTCGCGATCGTATCAGGCGTGAGTGCCGCAAAGGCTCTTGCGACGTCGGCCGTCTCGGGGGTGGCCGCAACGGCGCGGAACGCGAGCACCTCAGTGTCATCGGCATTGCCGCTGATGATCTGCGCGCTGTGCAGCGGCTCGATGGCAGCCAGCGCCGGTGCGAACGGCTGAAGCGCAGAGACGTAGATCGCGCCAGGATCGAGCAGCGCAATCATGCTCTTGAGCTTGTCGAAATCTTTCGACATCAGCGAATAGGCCGGCGAGATCGCCGCCGAGGGCACGCCGACATGCTGGGCGGCGAGCGCGAGCAGCGCATGATCGATGCTGTTGTCCGAGAGGATCGCGACGGGGCGGTCCGCGCTGAGCCCTTGTGCCAGGACCCAGGACGCGGCGGCGCGCACCTTGCGAAGCGCCTGCGCATAGGTGACGGTGGTCCAGGGCATTTCGACATTGCCGCGCTCGGCCAGGAAGATCGCATCCGGCCTTTGCTGCGCCCATTGCTCCAGCCAATCGCCGGTGCAGCGCGCAGTCTCGCCGAGAGGCTCAGGCGAGCGCAGAACGATGCTGCCGTCGGGCCGATGCTCTGCGACGGTCCTTGGCGTTGCGAACAGGCCTGCAACGTCACCATGTGAGGCGACTGTCATGTGTTTCCTCCTCCATCCCGGTTACAGGATCGGCCGCGGCCTCGTTCCGGGCTGCTTTGGCCTATAATGTTGGGCACGCCAATTGTTGTCGTCAACAACAATCTTTCGCTCCGGGTCCAAGGGCGCTAGGGTTGCGCGACAGGAGACACGACGTGACAGCCACAGCATCCCGGGCCGACGGCCGCCACGCCCCGCGCAAGCGCGCCGGCAACGGCGCAGCACCACGCGATGGTGCCGACGACATCGGCCTCGACGCACTGGTCGGCCACGCCGGCTATGCGGTACGGCGCTTCCAGATCTGGATCTTTCAGGACTTCATCAAGACGCTCGGCGAGGTCGACATCAGGCCGACGCAATATTCGGTGCTGACCGTGATCGGCGCCAATCCGGGCCTGTCGCAGATGGCGGTGGCAAAACGCCTCGGCATCGAGCGTGCCCGGCTGGTGCACCTGCTCGACAGCCTCGAACAGCGCAAGCTGGTGAAGCGGATCAAGTCGAAGCAGGACCGGCGTTCGCATGCGCTGCACCTCACCGCGCAGGGCGAGACGGCGCTGACGAAATCCAAGCGGCTCGCAGCCGAGCACGAGCGGCACGTCGAGGCGAAGATCGGCAAGGAGAACCGGGCACAGCTGCTCCGGATCCTCTCCGGCTTCACCTGATCCCGACTGCCTATGATTTGGGCAGATAGGTCACTGAGGCGACCGGCCGGGCGCCGGCCGAAATGTCCCCCAAGCCACTGATCGCACGATAGGATCCGGCACGATCATCCTGCCCGGATTCTGCACACAATGGCACATCGCTTGCTTCACTCCGGGCGAGGACGAATTGCCGGAGTTTTGCCGCCATGGGGGCCGAGCAGCCTGAAACGATCGCCGCGATTGTGGCCGCGCACCGCGCGGGGACGCTGACGCCGGCGCAGACGGTCGCGCGGACCTATCAGCGCATCCGCGATCACGACGATCCTGCCGTGTTCATCAGCCTGCGCGACGAGAAGGACGCGATCGCGGAAGCAGAGAAGCTCGCGGCCCGGGCGGATGCTGCCAGCCTGCCGCTTTACGGCGTGCCGGTCGCGGTGAAGGACAATATCGACGCGCTGGGCTTCCCTACCACCGCGGCCTGCCCGGCTTTCTCCTACACGCCCACGCACGACTCGACCGCCGTCGAGCGCCTGCGCGCAGCGGGGGCGATCATCATCGGCAAGACCAATCTCGACCAGTTCGCGACCGGCCTCGTCGGCGTCCGCTCGCCCTACGGCATTCCCCGGAATTCGATCCGCGAGGATCTCATTCCCGGCGGCTCGAGCTCGGGCTCGGCCACTGCGGTCGGCGCCGGGCTCGTGCCGTTGTCGCTCGGCACGGATACCGCCGGCTCGGGCCGCGTGCCGGCGATGCTGAATAACATCGTGGGGCTGAAGCCGAGCCTCGGCATGATCTCCACCGCAGGCCTGGTGCCGGCCTGCCGCACGCTCGACTGCATCTCGGTGTTCGCACTGACCGTGGACGATGCCGCACTCGCGCTGTCGGTGATGGCCGGCCCCGACCAGGCCGATCCATTCTCGCGCGACCGGCCGTTCGGCGCGATCACGCCGATGCCGGCAAACCTGCGCTTGGGTGTGCCACGCAACGGCCAGCTGATCTTCTTCGGCGACAAGAAAGCGGAAGCCGCCTACAACGATGCGCTGAAGCGATGGACCGCGCTCGGGGCAAAGCTGGTCGAGTTCGACCTCGAGCCGTTCTACGAGACGGCGCGGCTGCTCTATGAGGGCCCCTGGGTCGCCGAGCGTTACCTCGTGATCAAAAACCTGCTGGCGTCCGCGCCAGACACGATCCACCCCGTCACGCGGGAGATCACCGCGGCCGGCGCACGGCTGACCGCGGCGGAAACCTTCTCGGCGCTCTATCGCCTGCAGGGCCTGCGCAAGATCGCCAAGCGCACGTTCGCCAACATCGACGCGCTTGTGCTGCCGACGGCGCCGACGGCCTATACGACCGCGCAGGTGCTGGCCAATCCGATCGAGCTCAACAGCCGGCTCGGCACCTACACCAATTTCGTCAACCTGCTCGACCTCTGCGGCCTCGCCGTGCCGGCTGCGATGCGCAGCGACGGCATTCCGTTCGGCATCACGCTGCTGGCACCCGCAGGGCGCGATGCGATGCTGGCCAGCATCGGACGGGTGTTCCATGGCGACACGAAACTGACGGTCGGCGCGAAGGGTGTGGCACAGGCCCCGCTCGCGCCACTGCCCGCAAGCAACGGCGATGCAATCCCGATTGCGGTGGTCGGCGCGCATCTCACCGGCATGGCGCTGAACGGAGAATTGACCGCGCTGAATGGAAAGCTGATCGAGGCGACGAAGACCGCGCCCGACTACAAGCTCTATGCGCTCGAGACGACGCCGCCGAAGCCCGGCATGCTGCGCGTCGAGACCGGCATGGGCGCGGCCATCGAGCTGGAGATCTGGTCGCTGTCGTCGTCCGCCTTCGGCAAGTTCGTCAACGCGATCCCCGCGCCGATGGCGATCGGCACAATCAGGCTCGCCGACGGACGTAGCGTGAAGGGATTCCTCGTCGAGCCGGAAGTGCTGGGCGATGCGCGGGACATCACAGCGTATGGCGGCTGGCGGAAGTTTATGGCTGAAGCTACAACGGCGTAGACAGCGACCGGGGCCTCACACCGACTTGCGCCAGGCGGCTTCGTTCTTCTTCTCGTAGTCGTCGAACGCCTTGACGAGGCCGGACAGCACCTCTGCGGACGTTTCGAACATCGCGGTGAGCTGGGGCTCGTCGACCTTGCGGATGTCTTCGCGCAGATGCGTCACCGTCTCCTGTAGACGCTGCTTCATCTTCTGGGTGTGATGGCGGGGATCTTTCTCGGAGGAGGCCATGGTGTATTCTCCTTATCGGATCGATGGGAGGAAACGATCGGTGCAAAGCCGGGTTCCTGAGAACCGACGCCTCTCCTTCACCTCGTGGTGAACACGCAACTCACACCGACACCGCGTAGATCTCGTACTCCCCGCGCACCAGCTCGATATGCGCGCGCATGGCGGCGGCGGCGCCCTGCTTGTCGCCGCGCATGATGGCGACGACGACGCGGTCGTGCTCGGCTTGCGATTTGGCGAGGCGGCCGAGGTTGCGGAACTGGGCGCGGCGGAACGGCTGCACGCGCACGCGGGTCGCGAGCGTGATCTCGGCGATGTAGCCGTTCTGCGAGCCGGCGTAGATCGCGTTGTGGAAGCGCTCGTTGACCTCGTGGAAGCGCTCGGGATTGCCGGTGTAGCTCAGCACCCGCAGCTCCTCGTGGACGGCCTCCAGGCCGTGACGCTCCGCCGCCGACATGCGTTCGGCGGCAAGACCGGCGCACAAGGCCTCGAGCTCCGCCATGGCCTCGAACATGCCTTTCAGCCGCTCGACGGATGGCCGCGCCACCACGGCGCCGCGATGCGGCCGCGCCTCGACGAGGCCGCTCGCCACCAATTGGCGCAGTGCCTCGCGTACCGGCGTGCGCGAGACGTTGAAGCGCCGCGCGATGTCGGTCTCGTCCAGCGGCGAGCCCGGTGCCAGCGTTCCCCGCACGATCTCGTCGGCAAGCTGCAGCCGCAGCTCCTCGGCGCGCGTGACCTTCAGCAGCGACGGCGATGCACGGTCGACGCGCGGCACCACCGGCTCGGCCGGCAATGCGCCCTGCGGAAGATCATCAAGCGTCATACGGTCTCTTTCGGCTCGTCGATGATGCTGACATGAGCGGCGACGACGCGCCAGCCCTCCGGGAAACGTATCCACGTCTGCATCTGCCGGCCGACCCTGCCGGGAGCCGTATCGCGATAGAACAAGGTGGACGCCACGGCCGTGTCGCGGCCATAGCTGGTGATCACGGTTTTGGCGGTGCGGCGGTTCAGCCCGACCGGCGAGCGCGCGGCACGGAAGCCGCTGATCGCCTCGTAGCCATAGAGGTTCTCGCCGATGCCGTAGCGCAAGGTGCGCGGATCGTTGCGGAAGAGCTCGCCGAGCACGGCGACGTCGTTGCTGACGAGGGCTTGCTCATAGCGCTCGAACGCGGCTTTGACTTCCGCGATCACGTCGGGGAGATCGATCTGCATCTTAGAACCCTCTCGGCGCGGGCGCGGCGACGACGCCCATCTTCTCCAATGCGTGCGCGACGCGCAGCGCGATGTCCTCGCGCCAGGGCGCACAAATGATCTGCACGCCGATCGGCAGCGGCTCGAGCGGCACGGGAACGGCGACCACCGGCAGGCCGATGAAGGAGATCGGCTGGGTGTGGATGCCGATGTTGGCGCGCACCGGCAGCTCGACGCCGTCGAGATTGAAGTTGACCTGCCCGAGCTTCGGCGCGGTACAGGGCGTCGCCGGCGCCAGCAGCACGTCGACCGATCGAAAGATCTCGGCAAGCTGAGCGCGATACCAGCGGCGGAATTTTTGCGCGCGGTCGACCAGCGGCGCTGGAACCATGGCGCCCGCGATCAGCCGGTCGCGCACCGCCGGGTCGAAATCGCCAGGGCGCTTGCGCAGGCGATCGAGATGGAGCGAAGCGCCTTCGGTGGTGGTGATGACATAGGCCGCCGCGCGGGCGCGCGAGGCTTCGGGGATATCGACCACTTGCGTTGCGCCCAGCGCCTTGGCGACGCGGCTGACGGCTTCGACCGCTTCCGGAAACACGTTCTTCTGGAAGTGGCCGCCGGCGATCGCAACGCGCAAGCCCGAGATGGACTCATCGAGCAGCGGCGTGACGGGCTCCAACCCGCGCGTGGTGCAGGCGCCGTCGTCGGCATCCGGACCCTGCATCGCGTCATAGGCGAGCGCGAGATCGGCGACGGAGCGCGCGAACGGGCCGAGATGATCGAGGCTCGCCACGAACGGGAAGGAGCGCGCACGTGACAGCCGGCCATAGGTCGGCTTCAGGCCGAAGATGCCGCAGAAGGACGACGGCACGCGGATCGAGCCGTTGGTGTCGGAGCCGAGCGCGATCGGCACCAGCGCGCCGCCGACGGCGCTGCCCGAGCCGCCGGAGGAGCCGCCGCTCATCCGCGTGGTGTCGTGCGGATTGCGCGAGGGACCGTCGTGGATGTTCTCGCCCGTGAAATCGTAGGCGTATTCGCCCATGTTGAGCGCACCGACGAGAACGGCGCCGGCCGCCTCCATCCGCTCGATCAAGGTCGCATCGCGCCTGGCGGGCGCGAGGTCGCGGTTGATCTTCGAGCCGGCGCGCGTTGAAAGGCCCGCCACATCGAACAGGTTCTTGACGGCGAAGGGGACGCCGGCGAGCGGACCGACATTCCTGCCCGCGGCGATGTCGGCATCGATCGCGCGCGCTTTCGCGCGGGCGCGTTCGGCGGTGACGTCGGTGAAGGAATTGAGGATGCCGTCATGCCGCTCGATGCGCGCGAGCGCGGCTTCGGTGGCAGCGAGCGCGGACATCTTGCGCCCCGCAACCGCACTTGCGATCTCGGAGGCCGTCATCTCTGGCTTGGCAGACATGGCGTCAGGCCGTGAAGATCGGCGCCGGCTCGGTCTCGTCCGGCAGCGCGAATTCGTCGACCAGACGGCCAAGCCGCAGCGAGACCTCGAGGTTGGCGCGAACGGCAGGCCGCCAGGCCTCCTCGATCGGCAGCGCCAGCGCCTTCGATACGGCGTCGATATAGTCGTCCAGGGGTTCGGCCATCACGCTCTCAAGCAATCAGTGCAGTCTTAGTGTGTCGGCAACGGCGGATGCGGGATCGCCGTCAGCAGCTCCTTGGTGTAGTCGTCCTTGGGATCGCCGAGAACCTGCTCGGAAGAGCCCTCCTCGACGATCCGTCCGGTCCGCATCACAATGACACGATCGCACAACAAGCGCACCACGTTCAAATCATGCGAGACGAACAGATAACTCATACCTAGGCGCGCCTTGAGGTCCTGCAGCAGGTTGAGGACGACAGCCTGCACGGAGACGTCCAGCGCCGCGGTCGGCTCGTCCAGGATGACGAGCTTGGGATGCAGCGCGATCGCCCGGGCGATACCGACGCGGGCCTTCTGGCCGCCGGACAATTGGTGCGGGAAGCGGTCGAGCAGATTGTGCGGCAGGCCGACCATGGTGGCGAGTTCCTCGCAGCGGGCGCGGAGCGCGTCGCGGCCCTTGATATCGCCAAGCTGCATGATCGGGTCGGCGATCGCGCGCGCGGCGGTGAAGCGCGGGTTGAGGCTGTCGGTGGGGTCCTGGAACACCATCTGGATGCGGCTGCGCTGCGGCAGCCGGGCGAAGGCGGCAGGCTGAATGCCGCCGATGTCCTCGCCGTCGAACTGGATCAGGCCGGAGGTCTGGTCGAGCAGGCGCATCACCATCATCGACGTGGTCGATTTGCCGCAGCCGGATTCGCCGACCAGGCCGACGCTCTCGCGATGGCCGATGGCAAAGGAGATGCCGTCGACGGCGCGGAACATGTCCGGCTCGACCGGCGGCTTGCGGCCGAACAGCTTGCCGAGCACGGCGGTCGCACCCTGGCGGGGATATTCCTTGACGAGCTTGTCGACGAGAAGGAGGGGTTTTGGATTCTCGTCACGTCCGGGCTTGACCCGGGGGTCTGTCAGCTGAGAGGGGTCTTGCGAAGTGTGATGGATGGCCGGATCAAGCCCGGCCATGGCGGCTCTGCTTTCTTCCTCGGGCAGCAAGTCGCGCAGCGACACACCAAGCCGCGGGGTCGCGCGCATTAGCTTCTTCGTATAGGGGTGCTGAGGGTTGGCAAAAATGTCGGCAGCCGTGGCGGTCTCGACGACGCGGCCCTTCTCCATGACGACGACGCGGTCGCAATAGGCGGCAGCGAGGCCAAGATCGTGCGTGATCAGGATGGTCGACATCGCGCGGCGTTTCGTCAGCTCGACGATCAGGTCCATCACCGCCTTCTGCGTGGTAACATCCAATCCGGTCGTCGGCTCGTCGGCGATGAGCAGCTGCGGATTGCAGGCCAGCGCGAGCGCGATGACGACGCGCTGGCACATGCCGCCCGACAGCTCGAACGGATAGGCGTGATAGCGCTCGCGCGGGCGGGCGATCTTGACCTGCTCGAGCGCCTCGATCGCCTTCTCGCCGTGATCTGCGACCTGGGCCTGCTGCACATGGGTGCGCAGCACGTCCTCGATCTGATCGCCCACTTTCCGGATCGGGTTCAGCGCGGCGCGCGGGTTCTGGAAGATCATCGAGACTTCGCGGCCGCGCAGATCGCGCATCTGGTCTTCGGTGGCGGCCTTGACGTCGATGCCGGAGAACATCACCGAGCCCTCGGCGATCTTGCCGGCGCGGTCGAGGATGCGCATCACCGCGTAGGAGGTCACCGACTTGCCGGAGCCGGATTCGCCGACGATGGCGAGCGTCTCGCCCTTGGCGACGGAGATGTTGACGTGCTGCACCGCCTTGACGATGCCGCGTCGGGTGGTGAATTCGACCGTGAGATCCTGGACGTCGAGCAGCGGCTGGGCGGTCACGGACGGCTCCCGTCACCTAAACGGTCGAAAACAACCCCATGCACAGTAGAATGGCGACTGAAATCATTGGAGAATTTCTGACCTACGTCTGCCATCACGTCCTCCGCTGGGGATCGACGATATCGCGCAGGCCGTCGCCGAGGAGGTTGAAGCAGAACACGGCGATCATCAGGGCAAGGCCTGGGAAGAGCGCGATCCACCATTCGCCCGACACCATGAAGCCCGCGCCTTCGGCGACCATGATGCCCCATTCGGCCGTCGGCGGACGGACGCCGAGGCCGATGAAGGACAGGCCGGCGGCGTTGAGAATGGCGTAGCCCATGGTCAGCGACATCTGCACGATCATAATCGGCATGATGTTCGGCAGGATGTGCACCAGGAGGATGCGGAACTCGCCGTTCCCTGAGAGACGCGCGGCCTGCACGAAGCCGGCATTGCGGCGGACATTGGCTTCCGCGCGGGCGACGCGGGCATAGAGCGGGAAGTTCACGATCGCGGTGGCCAGGATGATGTTCTGCACGGTGTTGCCGAGCGCGGCGACGATGCCCATCGCCAGCACGAACAGCGGGAAGGCCATGATGGTATCGGCGATGCGGCCGACGACGCGGTCGGTCCAGCCGCCGAAATAGCCGGCCGCGATGCCGGCAAGGCCGCCCATCAGGAACACCAGAGCAACCGACGCGATCGCGATGAAGAAGTCGAGGCGCGTGGCGACGATGACGCGGCTGAAGATGTCGCGCCCCAGCTGGTCGGTGCCGAACCAGTGCGCCGCCGACGGCGGTTTCAACGCAGCCGCGGTGTCCGAAGCGAGCGGGTCGTACGGCACCACGTAAGGGCCGAACAGCGCGGCGAACACGATGATCAGGAGCAGCGCAAAGGCAAAACCCGTGACCTTGTTCTCGCCGAGGACATAGCGGGTCTGCTCGAGTACCGCGACGAGGCCTGACGTGCGGGCGGGACCGACAGGTTCAACAGCAGGCGCAACGGAGCTCATAACCTACCCCTCCAGCCTGACGCGCGGGTCGATCACGCCGTACAAAATGTCGATGATCAGATTGAGCAGCACGTACATGACGGCCATGGTCAGCACGAAACCCTGCACCGGCGCGAAGTCGGAGGAGATCAGCGCTTCCACCGCGTACGAGCCGATGCCCGGCCATGCGAACACTTTCTCGACCAGCACGTTGGCCCCCAGCAGGAACGAGAACACCATGCTGAGCGTGGTGATGACCGGCAGCATCGCGTTGCGGAACGCGTAGGTGACGATCACGGTTGCCGGCGACAGGCCGCTGGCGCGCGCGGTGCGGACGAATTCGGACGCGAGCACCGCGAGCATCGAGGCGCGCGTCATGCGCGCGATCGGCGCCAGCGAGAAGATTGCGAGCGTCGTTGCGGGAAGAATGAGCTGGCTCAACGCCGAGCGGAACGCCTCGAGATCGCGCGCGATCAGGGTGTCGATCAGATAGAAGCCTGTCACCGTCGGCGGCGCGCTGTAGAACACATCGAGACGGCCGAGCGGCGCCGGCGACCAGCCCAGCCGGAAATAGAAGACATAGACCAGCACGAGGCCGGTGAAGAACACCGGCAGCGACACGCCGGCCGTGGTCGTGATCCGACAGAGATGATCGATCCACGATCCCGGCCGCGTTGCCGCGAGCACGCCGAGCGGAATGGCGATCGCAATGGACACGAAGAGGCCGAGCAGCGTCAGCTCGGCTGACGCCGGCAGGCGGTTACGAATCTCGGTGGCGACCGGCTGGCCCGTCGTCAGCGAGTTGCCGAAATCGCCATGCGCGAGATCGTTGGCATAGCGGAAGAACTGTTCGATCAGCGGCTTGTCCAAGCCGAGCTTCTTGCGGATCTGCTCGACGGCTTCCTTGGTCGCGGCGGGGCCGGCGAAGTAAGCCGCGGGATCGCCCGGCAGCGCGCGCGTCAGCAGGAAGGTGACGATGACGACGCCGATCAGCGAGGGAATCGCGAACATCAGGCGCTTGCCGATCATGGTCAGCATGGTGCTCGCTCCGCTCGCGCGAATGGCGAATAGCGAGTGGCGAATGGATATTCGCTCCTGTCGACCATCACGTCCCCCTACTCGCTATTCGCCACTCCCTATTCGCTTTCCTCACCCCTTCGCCATCGCGCGATAATCCAGCCGCCGGTGGAACCAGTACTGGTAGCCGCTGACGTTCTTCTGCATCGCGACGTTGACGAAGGGCTGGTAGAGCGGGATGCGCGGGACGTCGGCGAAGGCGAGATCGACGAAACCCTTCACGTCGGCATCGTAAGCGGCCTTATCGCCGGTGGCGGCCGCCGTGCGCGCACCGTCGATGAACTTGTCCATCGCCGCCGACTTGTAGCTCATGGTGTTGAAGACGGAATTGTTGCCGTGATAGCACCAGTAGAAGAAGTACTCGGGGTAATCGAGCCAGCCCGAGAACACGTTGGTGAAGAGCGGCATCTCCTTCTTGTTGAGCTCGGTGCGCCAGTTGGCGCCGGGCACCTTGTTGATGGTGGTCTTGATGCCGAGCTGGGCGAGGCTCTCCTGCACGAGGACGCAGAGCGGCTCGTTGACGCTGGCGAAGTTGAGATCGAACGAGATCGTGGTCTCGAAGCCGTTGGCGTAACCGGCTTCAGCCAGCAGGGCCTTCGCCTTCTCCATGTCGGTGTTGTACTTGTGCGGCTGCGGCCAGGCGACTTCGGTGGCCTTGTCCTTTGCGCCGAACATGGGATTGCCGAGACCGAACAGCACGGCGTCCATGATCTTCTGGTACGGCAACGCATAGGCGATGGCCTGCCGCACTTTCGGATTGTCGAACGGCGGCTTGGTGACGTTCATGCCGATATACTGGATGCCGTTGGAGAACGGCAGCGACACCACGTTGAGCTTGCCGTTCGCCTTCATCTCCTGGAAATCCTTGAACGGCAGCTCATAGGAGATGTCGGCATCGCCGCGCTCGAGCAGCGCACGGCGGTTGCCGGCCTGCGGCACCATGCGCCAAATCACGCGCTTGATCTTGGGAAGCGGACCGCCGACCCAATCCTCATTGCGCTCCATGATCACTTCGGTGCCGGCGGTCCACTTCGTCACCTTGTAGGCGCCGGAGCCGGCGGTCTGCTGTTTTGTAAACTCGAGGCCCCAGGGATCCTTCTCGCTGGCATTCTTCTTCACCAGCTCGGAATTGACGATGCAGGGCACGATCACGGCGAGATCGGGGATCGTCAGCTTGTCCTTCTTCAGGAAGTCGACGCGCACAGTGTGATCGTCGACCACGACGAACTGCTCGGCCTTGGTGAGCGAACCCGCGCTCATCTGGAAGGTCGGGAAGCCGCCGACGCTGACGGCGCGGTCGAGCGACCATTTCACGTCTTTCGCGGTAACAGGCGCGCCGTCGTGGAATTTGGCGTTCTTCTTCAGCTTGAAGGTGACCGACATGTCGTCGATCTTCATGTCGTCGGCGAGCTCGCCTTTGAACTTGTCGCGGTCGTAATAGGGCACGCCGCCGGGACCGCTCTTCATCTCGTGGCTGATCAGGCGGTCGTAGCAATTCCAGGAGACTTCATAGCCGGGCACGTTGGTGCCGATGCCATGGATGTCGAGATTGTTCGGGCCGCCTTCGGAAACGATCAGCAAGGTCTCCGAGCGGGCATCGGCCTTGGCCGAGGAGATCACGGACGGCATGGCCGGGAGCGCCGCGCCAGCGGCCAACCCGGAAACGGATTTGAGGAAATCGCGGCGCTTCATGAAATCGCTCCAACACAAAGGTTTTTGGCTGGAACTGGATTCGCAAGGTTTGTGCCAAGGCTTAACGGGAGACTAAAGTTCATCTAAGTAATTGATATCGCCTGCTATTCTTATCTGACCACTCTGCACCGCAAGGGGCCATTGCATACAAAGACGAGCAATTGCATAAAAATTAGGCTTCTCGGCTTGAGGGCTCAGTGTGGAGGCAGCCGCCAAACGTTGCCATCTGGCGCTCGCGCCGCGGCGCCCCAGGAGTCATTCCGGGGCGATGCGCAGCATCGAACCCGGAATCCATCCGGCGGCAGAACGCGCGGCACAATGGATTCCGGGCTCGCCGCTGCGCGGCGCCCCGGAATGACGGAGCGGAGCGCTCAGTTGGGCCAGATCAGCTCCTGTAGCTCGACCAGATCATTCGCCCTCTCCTGCCAGCCCTCGATGCAGATGTGGCTGTTGAGGTCGCTGGCGCGGTGCAGCAGCATCAGGGTCATCAGGCGGCGCTTGAGCGTGAAATCCAGCCTTGCATAGCCAAAGCCTTCGAGCAGGCTCTTCACTCTGCCCGGACGGCCCGCCGCCATGAAGGCGCTGGGGCCGAGCAGGTCGTAGTCGCGCCACCCTGTCAGCACGTCGCCGAAGTCGAACAGGCCGCCGAGCGACCATTGGCCATTATCGCAGGCGAGCAGGAAATTCTCGGGAATGTATTCGCCGATCAGGATCACCGGCGGCGCGTCCATCGGGATCAGCTTCGGGGCGTCACGTAGGAGATCGTCGAGGCCGGCGAGGAATTTTGGTGCGAGGCCGAGACGCTCGTGCCGCCCGCGGCAGCCCTGCATCTGCTGACGCATGAACGCATCCCAGCGCGGCTCGATATGCGCGAGCGGTCCAAGCGGCGCGCGCTGCACGCTCGCAATGGTCTCGCCGATCTGGCGCAGCAGCCGCTCCTTCTGCGGCTCCGGCAGTGATGGCCAGACCTCCGAACCCAGCGTGCCGGCAAGGCGCGTGATGACGAGATAGGGCCAGCCGTCGCGCATCCCCTCCGCGACGATCTCGGGGATCGGCAGGTGCAGACGGCCTTTGAGCTGCGTCAGCGCGGCGCGCTCCGAGACGAACTGCGCTGCGAGCAGCGGCGGAAAGATTTTCAGGATCAGCCTGTCGCCGAGGCCGACCACGAGATTGGTGCCGGTCGCAAACACATGCGGCGAGCCGGCATCGAGGCCATGTCTGCGTGCGATGTCGAGAGCGACCGGCAGCCATTGCGCGGAGGCGGAGCGGAAGGCGCGGAAGCTTGCGGCGTCGGTGAAGGGAGGCAGCTGTTGCGGCGTGATTGTCATCTGCACTCGCGTATCGAATGCAGGGGCAACTTTGGTTGACGCGGTGCAAGCCAAGGAAACGGTGCACCTCTCCCGCTTGCGGGGGAGGTCGGCGCGAAGCGCCGGGTGGGGGCTCTCTCCACGTGGGGACACTCTCCGCAGACTTCAGACAATCCCAACGTGGAGAGAACCCTCTCCCCAACCCTCCCCCGCAAGCGGGGGAGGGAGCGCACCTCGTTCGCAGCGGCGGCGAGACCTAATCGCAACACACCCTACCGCTCGGGACTGGCGCGCTCGAACTGGCGCAAGAGCTTGTTGCCGCGCTCGACGGCGGAATCGAGTGCTGATTGCGCGCTCTTGTGGCCGGCGAAGGCCTGCTCGAGCTCGTCCTCGATCACGCCGCGGATCAGGACGAAGGAGCCGAGCCGGATGCCCTTGGAGTTCTCGGTCGGCGGATTGAGCGTGATCTGCTCGAACGAGATCGCCGAGCCCGGATTGCGCTCGTAGAAGCCTTGCGAGCGCGTCAGCTCGAAGGCGGCGCGGGTCACGGGCAGATAGCCGGTGTTCTGGTGCCAGGCGGCCTGCACGCCGGGCTGGGACAGATAGGCGAAGAAGCGCGCCACGCCCTTGTATTCCTCGCGCGGACGGTCGCGCAGCACCCACAGCGTGGCGCCGCCGATGATCGAGTTCTGCGGCGCGCCCTTCACGTCGGGCCAATAGGGCATCATGCCGTAGCCGATCTCGAACTTCGAGTTGGCCTTGATGTCGGCGCGCGTCGCCGAGGAGCCGATGAAGATGCCGCACTCGCCCTTCTGGAAGCGCGGCTCGGCCGACTGGCCACGGCCGCTATAATCGAACAGCCTGGTCTTCTGCCATTCGCTGAGCGCCGCGACGTGATGCACCAGCCCCGGATTGTTGATGGTCAATTCCGCATCGAGCCCGGCGAAGCCGTTCGCCCGGCTCGCGACCGCGAGGTTATGGAAGGCGGCGAAATTCTCGACATGGATCCAGGACGGCCAGGACGTGGTGAAGCCGCAAGCAGCGCCGCGGTCGCGCAGGCGCTTGGCGGCCGCTCCCAGTTCCGGCCAGGTCTTCGGCGGCGCCTCCGGATCGAGGCCGGCGTCGCGGAACATGGTCTTGTTGTAATAGAGGATCGGCGTCGAGGAATTGAACGGAAAGGACAACAGATTGCCGGCCGCATCGGTGTAATAGCCGGAGACCGCGGGCAGATAATCACTGAGCGAGAACGGCTCGCCCTGGTCCCGCATCAGGCTGAACACCGGATAGATCGCGCCCTTGGCCGCGGTCATGGTGGCGGTGGCGACCTCGTTGACCTGGACGATGGCGGGCTGGGTGCGCGAGCGGAAGGCGAAGATCGCCGCCGTCACCGTCTCGGTGTAATTGCCCTTGTAGACGGGCACGATGCGGTAATCGGATTGCGAGGCATTGAAGTCGGCGGCGAGCTTTTCCAGCTGCCGGCCGAGCTCGCCGGACATGGCGTGCCACCAGGCGATCTCGGTGGCAGCCCGCGCAGGGGCGGCCAATGCGAGGGCCGCAAAGGCGGCAACGAGCTGCAAAAGGCGCAAGGCTGACATCAGGATGGCTCTTCCCAGGCCGCGGTCGACGAGGCGGCTGTCCTGCTTAAGGCCCGGCAGTGGTCGTTTCAACCGGGAATGAACGCCGGCCGCGCCGCACAATCAGCCCGCTGGCCGGGGGCGGGATGGGACTTCCCTTAACTTCTGCTGGAGCCCCGTTCCGATCGGAACGGGTTCTAAATTATTAATTTGACGGGTTTTCTTTACGCGAACCGGTATCCACTTCGCTTGAAAACGCTTTAGATTGCATTGAACCTTTTCCTTCCGCCATAGACTCCACCACTGAGGGGTTGAGTGTGCCAGTGTTGAGCCGTGCCGAACTCTCGCGGACCGGGGTGGTCTTCGTCGCGCTTCTGCTTGCCGCAGTCTCGTCGAGCATGCGCGCGACGAGTGCGGTTGCGCGCGAATTTCGCGCCGCCGACACCCAGGCCGAAGATTACCCGACCGTCCAGGCGCTGCGCTACATGGGCGCCCTGATCGCCGAGCGCACCAAGGGCCGCCACGAGATCAAGGTGTTCCACTCCCGCCAGCTCGGGGAGGAAAAGGAGACCATCGAGCAGACCCGGGCCGGTGCGATCGACCTCAACCGGACCAATGTCGCCCTGATCGGCAATTTCGTCCCGGCGATGAACGTGCTGGCGATGCCGTTCCTGTTCCGGTCCATCGAGCACATGCAGAAGGTGCTGGACGGGCCTGTCGGCAGCGAGATCCTCGGCAGCTTCGAGCCCTACGGCTTCGTCGGGCTCGCCTTCTACGATTCGGGTGCGCGGTCGATCTATAACGGAGTCCGCCCGGTGAAGACCATCGCGGACCTCAAGGGATTGCGGATCCGGGTGCAGCAGTCGGAGTTGATGAGCCAGATGATGCGCGCGCTCGGCGCCGAACCGGTCGAGCTGCCCTACGGGCAGGTGCTCACCGGGCTCGCCAACCATCTGATCGACGGCGCCGAGAACAACTGGCCATCCTTCGTGACCACGAACCATTACAAGCATGCCGGCCATTACACGCTGACCGAGCACACGATGAGCCCGGAGGTGCTGGTGATCTCTCTGAAGGCCTGGAACAGCCTGTCGGCGGAGGAGCAGACGATCTTTAAGGAGGCCGCGCAGCGCTCCAGCCGGTTCATGCGCGAGAAGTGGCGCGACCTCGAGGAACAGTCGCAGCGCAAGGCGCAGGAAGCCGGCGTGACCATCATCAGGGACATCGACCGCAAGCCGTTCGAGGACGCCATGGCCGCAATCTACGCCAAGGCCGCGCGCGACCCCGCGGCGGCCGCGCTGATCGAACGGATTCGCAAGGTGGAGTGAGGCCTGTTGGCTGCGCTTGGACATAGCGATCACGCGGACAAGCCACCCGGCCCGATCGGGCAGCTGCGCGCGCGCATCGTCGGCCTCTTACGGGCGGTGCCGATCCGCTGGCGCATCCTGTCGATCGCCGCGCTGAACTCCGCCGTGGTCGTGGTGCTGGTGGCGATGATCTGGAACGGCGCCAAGGTGCTCGGCTCGGCCTGGGACGATGTGCGCCAGGTGCGCGAGTCCGACCGGATCCTGGCGCTGCTCGAAAGCGAGACCGGGCGGCTGCAGAACCTGATCCACCGCTACATCAACCAGCCGAGTCCGGACCTGTTCGCCGAGATCCTGTTGCTGCGCGAGGCGGTGCTGGGCACGCTGACCAATCGCGCCGCCAAGGACCCGATGCTATCAGGGTCGGTCGAGGAGCTGGAGCGCACCACCGACCGTTTCCTCAACGGCTTCGGCGAGCTGCGCAGTGTGCAGTCCACCATCGCCAAGACCTATGAGGAGCAGGTGCAGGGCCCAGCCAGGGACATGGCGGGCCTCTACTCCATCATCGAGGGTGCTACTGGCCATCGCGACGCGCTGATCTGGCCCTCGCTCGGCAAATCCCGCGAAGCCTTCACCGCGATGCTGGTCGCGGCCAATTCCTATTACCTGTCGCAGTCGTCGGGCGCCGCCGACGACGCGCGCCGCCACACCGAGACGATCGAGAGGACCATCCCGGTCATGATCGATCTCGCCGACAACGACCTGCAGAAGATGGCCTTGCGGCGGCTCGCGGCCCGCACCGCCGCACTTCGCGAGGGTTTTGCAAAACTCTCCGAGCAGCTTGCGAGCCGCACCGAGCTGCTCCGCAACACCATCGACGCCAGCCAGGCCGAGGCGATCGGCGCCATCGACGACCTCTCGACCAAGATGCGCCAGCGCGAGCAGAAGGCGCAGGAGGTGTTCGACCGCACGCTGGCGGATATCTCACGCCGGGTGCTGTCGATCGCGGTGATCTTCCTCGGCATCATCCTCACCGCGGGCGTCCTGATCGCGCTGTCGATCCGCCTGCCGCTGCAGCAGATCATGTCCGCGATGCGGGCGATCACGCTCGGCGACCTCGACCGCGAGGTGCAGGGCACGAAAGCGCGCGACGAGGTCGGGGCCATGGCGCGCGCGGTGGAGGTGTTCCGCGAGAACGCGATCGCCAAGCGCCGGACCGAGGACGAGCTGCGCGCGTCCAAGGAAAAGGCCGAGAGCGCCCTGCTCGAGCTCAATACCGCGCAGCAGAATCTGATCGACGCCGAGCGGCTGGCTGCGCTCGGCGGCCTGGTTGCCGGCGTCGCGCACGAGGTCAACAACCCGATCGGCATCAGCCTGACGGTGGCTTCGAGCTTTGCCCGGCGCACCGAGATTTTCGAAGCCCAGCTCAAGGGCGAGGGCGGCCTGCGCCGCTCGCAGCTGGAGGAGTTCGTGCAATCCTCGCGCGACGCCTCGCAGCAGCTCGTCGCCAATCTGACCCGCGCCGGCGAGCTGATCCAGTCGTTCAAGCAGGTCGCGGTCGACCGTTCCCATGCCGAGCGGCGGCAGTTCTCGTTAAGCGAAGCCACCGACCAGATCATCGCCAGCCTCAAGCCCGTGCTGAAGCGCTCGCCGATCACGCTGGAGGTCGACGTCCCCGAGGGGCTGCTGCTCGACGGCTATCCCGGCTCCTACGGCCAGATCCTGACCAACCTCTTCCTCAACGCCGCCAACCACGCCTTCGCCGACGGCCGCGCCGGCCGGATCGCGATTTCGGCGCGGCCGCGCGGCACCGAGGACATCGAGATCAGCTTCTCCGACGACGGGGCCGGCATGACCCCGGACGTGCAGCGCCAGGCCTTTGACCCTTTCTTTACCACCCGGCGCAATGAAGGCGGCACGGGACTTGGCCTTCATATCGTCTATAACCTCGTCACCCAGCAGCTCGGCGGCCGGATGATGCTGGAATCCAAGCTGGGACAAGGCACTACTTTTCGCATTATCATGCCCCGCGTCGCCAAGGGCGGCGCGCAAAGCACAGAAAGTGACGGATCTTCGCAATGGCCGAACAGGACGATGTCCTCCACCTGATCGACGACACCGGTACTGCGTCGGAGGACAGCAACGCCCGGAAATGGAAGATCGCCGTCATCGATGATGATCCGGCCGTGCATGACGGTACGCGTTTCGCGCTGTCGGACTACAGCCTGAACGGCCAGAGCCTGGAGATCCTGTCGGCCTATTCCGCGGCCGAAGGGCGCAAGCTGATGGCCGAGCACCGCGACGTCGCCGCCGTGCTGCTCGACGTCATCATGGAGACCGACGTCGCCGGCCTCGAGCTGGTCGAGTTCATTCGCAACGAGATCCGGAACGAGACCGTGCGCATCATCCTGCGCACCGGCCAGCCCGGCCAGGCGCCGGAGCGGCGCGTCATCGTGCAGTACGACATCAACGACTACAAGGCCAAGACCGAGCTCACCGCCGACAAGCTGTTCACCTCGCTGACCGCGGCGCTGCGCTCCTACCAGCAGCTCGAGCGCATGGTGCAGACCCGGCGCGGGCTGGAGATCATCATCGACGCGGCGTCCACGCTGTACGACTTCAAGTCGATGCAGCGGCTCGCCGAGGGCGTCCTGACCCAGCTCGCTTCGCTACTCAACGTCGATTGCGCCGGCATCCTGGTGCTGCGCGACAATGGCGGCATCGATCCCGAGCTCTCGGTGCTCGCCGGCAGCGGCTGCTACAGCCGCTTCATCGGCACCACCTCGTCGAAGGCGCTCGACCCCGAGCTGCGCGAGATGGTGGAGGCCGCGTTCCAGCGCCGCAAGAACGAGTTCGCCGACCACCGCAGCGTGATCTATTTGCGCACCGGATCGGGCCGCGAGGTCGTGGTGCTGCTCCAGGCCGAGCGCGAGCTGTCGGAGACCGACCGTTCGCTGGTCGAGATCTTCTCCTCCAGGCTCTCGATCGCCTTCGACAACGTGATCCTCTACCAGCAACTGCAGGACGCCAATACCCAGCTGGAGGACCGCGTCGCCCAGCGCACCCGCGCCCTGATGCAGGCCAACCGCCGCCTCTCGGCGCAATGGCTGCGGTTGCAGCGCGCCAACGGCTTCAAGAACGAGATTCTCGGCACCGTCGCGCACGACCTGAAGAACCCGCTCGGCGTCATTCTCGGCCGCACCGAGATGCTCAAGGAGCTGATCTCGACCGGCGCCTCGGAAAGCGGGGTCGTCGCCCAGGTCGACCACATCCGCGACGCCACCAAGCGCCTGACCACGATGGTCGATCATTTGATCTCGGACGCGATGGCCGATGCCTTCGACATCACCATCCGCCGCGAGCCGGTCGACGTCGCCGCCCTGGTCAAGGAAGTCGCCGAGGCCAACCAGCCGCTCGCGGTCAACAAGCAGCAGGCGATCAGCGTCACCGCGCCGCCCAACATCGTCACCATGTGCGACACCGACCGCATCCGCGAGGCGATCGACAATCTCATCAGCAACGCCATCAAATACTCGCCGATCGGCGGCAAGATCGACGTCACCGTGGTCCACGAGGGCAGCGACACCATCGTCAGCGTCAGCGACGAGGGCGCCGGCCTGTCGCCGGAGGATCTCGGCCGCCTGTTCGGCCGGTTCCAGCGGCTGTCGGCCAAGCCGACTGCCGGGGAGAGCTCGACGGGACTTGGGCTCTCCATCGTCAAGCGTATCATCGACATGCACGGCGGCGAGGTGACCGCCGAGAGCGAGGGCCCCGGCAAGGGCTCGACCTTCACCATCACCCTCCCTGCGACTGAAGCGCCGTGATGTCAAAGCCCGTGATGCAAAGCCCATGATGCAAAGCCCATGACCCAAAGCCAGCACATCATGATCGTCGACGATGAGGCTCCGGCCCGGGAGATGGTCGGCGATTACCTCAAGATGCACGGCTTCACCGTGACGCTGTGCGACGGCGGCAAGTCCTTGCGCGCCGCGATCCAGGGCAGCATGCCTGATCTCGTCGTGCTCGACCTCAACATGCCCGAGGAAGACGGGCTCTCGATCATCCGCGACCTCAAGAGCCGCATCAACGTGCCCGTCATCATGCTGACGGCGACCGCGAGCCCGATCGACCGCGTCGTCGGCCTCGAGCTCGGCGCGGACGATTACGTGGCAAAGCCCTGCGAGCTGCGCGAGCTGATGGCGCGCATCCGCTCGGTGCTGCGGCGGAGCGGGCCGGCCAAGGCGGCAGAGGCGCCAGCGGCGAAGTCGGACAAGGAGCAGCTGGTGCGCTTCGGCACCAAATGGCTCGACCTCGAAGCGCAGGCCTTGCGCGACGACGAGGGCAACGAGCATCCGCTGACCGCGTCCGAGTTCGGGCTGCTCAAGGTGTTCGCGGCCAATCCGAAGCGCGTGCTGTCGCGCGAGCGCCTGCTCGAGCTTGCCAACGCTCGCGACGCCGAAGCCTTCGACCGCGCGGTCGATCTGCGCATCATGCGCATCCGCCGCAAGATCGAGCCCGACCCGGCCAAGCCTGCCGTAATCCGCACCATCCGCGGCGGCGGCTATCTGTTCTCGCCGCAGGGCGAGAAGGCGTAGGGCGAGCGGCACAACCCGCTCTGCCGTAGCCCGGATGGAGCACAGCGCAATCCGGGGGTGCTGTAGCCGCGGATGGAGTTGCCCCGGATTTCGCTGCGCTTCATCCGGGCTACGAGATTATCGCCCCCGGGACGACAGCGGTAGGTGCGGCGCGACCAAACGCAATCCTCCTAAATTCGTTCCGCGGCGCGCCCGTCCGGCCCCGAATCCCCACCCCCGTATTTTCCGTACGTTGAAATCACAAGGTTTTTTGCCCCGAATGTTTCGTCGCACCCTGTCCGGCGAAACAATTTGACGGCGCACGAAACCATTTTCCGCTTTTCGTGCAGACGTCCCGAAACGTTGGCTCATTAACACTTTGACCCAAGGAAACGCCGCTCGGTTGCGGCGCTACGGGGAGCCAAGTCCATGCCGAACGTCATTGCCATCAACGCCCAAGCCAGCCAGAGCATCATTGCCGCTCAGGCGACCTCGGACGACATGCTCCTCGCAAGCATTGCCGACGGCAACCGGACGGCCATGCACATCCTTTACTGCCGGCACAATGTACGGGTGTACCGATTCATCCTGCGCATCGTGCGCGACGCCACCACGGCGGAAGATCTGGTCAGCCAGGTGTTTCTGGACGTGTGGCGGACCGCCGGCCAATTCCAGGGCCGCTCGCAGGTGTCCACCTGGCTGCTCTCGATCGCCCGCTTCAAGGCGCTGACCGCGATGCGCCAGCGCCGCTTTGAGGACATCGATCAGGAGGACGTGCGTCAGATCCCTGATGGTTGCGACACGCCGGAGACCTCGCTCGACCGCAGCGACACCAGCGCCATCCTGCGCGCCTGCGTGCAGAAGCTGTCGCCGGCGCATCGGGAGATCATCAACCTCGTCTATTACCACGAGAAGTCGGTGGAGGAGGTCGGCCAGATCATCGGCATCCCCCAGAGCACGGTGAAGACGCGGATGTTCTATGCGCGCAAGCAACTCGCCGATTTGCTTAAGGGCGCCGGCGTCGACCGTTTCGCCGCTTAACAACAATGTTTTCAAGGGGATAGGACCTCCGTTTTGGCCCTCTCCCCGGACACGGAAGCGTTACCACTGACGAAACAATTGAAACAAACGACAACATCAGGCGGAAAAACTTCCCTTCTATAAAGCTCCCATACGGTTTCGTTAAACCTCCCAAGACCTCCAGCGACCCGGACGATGCCCCGTCCGGGTCGTTTTTATTTGGGCCTGAGTGGTTGCCGGCTCCGCGGTCGGTGCGCTCCCTCCCCCGCTTGCGGGGGAGGGCTGGGGAGAGGGTGTTTCCGCAACGGGGCACTCCCCCCAGAGGAAAGAACCCTCACCCGCCGCACTCTGCGAGTGCGCCGGCCTCTCCGGCAAGCGGGAGAGGCGGGAGCCCGCGGCCACCGTGCTCTGCAAAGCAACAGCCCCCGTCACGAAGCCGTGACGCTGCGTAACGACCGTCCCACCGCACGCGAACAGCCCTCGTGACCTCCCTCACGAGTGCCTCATGCTCGACCTGCTCTTTGCTCTCCTCGCCGGCATCCTCACCATCGCCGCGCCCTGCACACTGCCGATGTTGCCGATCCTGCTCGGTGCCTCGATCGGGCGCGCGGGGCATCTGCGACCCGCGATGATCGCGCTCGGCTTCGTCTTTTCCTTCTCGGTGGTCGCGCTGGCGCTCGGCGCGATCACGCGGGCCTTCGATTTCGATCCGAACGTGCTGCGCGAGGCGGCAGCGGTCCTGCTGCTCGGCTTCGGCCTGTTGATGCTGTGGCCGGCGCCGTTCGAATGGCTGTCGCTCCGGATCAACGGCTGGCTCGATCTCGGCAACATCGGCGCCACGCAGCGCGACGGCGCACTCGGTGGGCTGATCCTCGGCACCACCTTGGGACTGGTCTGGACGCCCTGCGCAGGGCCCGTGCTCGGCTCGATCCTGACGCTGGTGGCGACGTCGAAGAACGTTGCCTGGGCCGGCACGCTGCTGGTCGCCTATGCCATTGGCGCTGCGATCCCGATGCTGGGAATAGCCTATGGCGGACAGGCCGCGACCACGCGCGTACGCAGCCTGGCCCGGATCTCACCGCGGCTGCAGCAGGGCTTTGGCGTCGTCGTGATCGGCTTCGCGGTCGCCGCCTATTTTCAATACGACACGCTGATCGTGGCGTGGCTCACCGGCTTCTACCCCACCGGCCAGATCGGCCTGTGATCCCACCTCATCTTCACCGGAGGACGCTTTCCATGACTCTCAAGCTGCTCGCACTGTCTGCTGCACTGATCGGCATCACAGTGACCGGCGCCGTCATCCCCGGCATCTGCGACGAGGCCGCACGCGCCGCGCCTGTCGTCACCGCCGCCGCGAACCAGCTGGCCGCGCCCGACTTCACCGGCATCACCAACTGGTTCAACTCGAAGCCGCTTCATATCGCCGATCTCCGCGGCAAGGTCGTGCTGGTCAATTTCTGGACCTATGGCTGCGTCAACTGCGTCAACACGCTGCCGCATGTCACCGGCCTCTACGCCAAGTACCGGGATCGAGGCCTCGTCGTGGTCGGCGTGCACACGCCGGAATTCCCGTTCGAGCGCTCCGCCGCCAACGTGCAGGCCGCGCTGAAGCGCCATGGCATCACCTATCCGGTGGCGCAGGACAATGAGTCCAAGACCTGGAGCGCCTATCGCAATCAATATTGGCCGGCGCAATACATCGTCGACCAGAGCGGCAAGATCGTGTTCCAGCACGCGGGCGAAGGCAGCTATGACGAGATCGACCGCACGGTGGCCAAGCTGCTGAACGCGAGCAGCTGACGCCGCACGGTCATCGCGCGGCGGGCTTCAATTGTCGCCCTTGTTGCTTGACTCCACGGAGCCGTCCGTGGAGTTTCGCAACCGACGCAATCAGCCCCCGCAATGGACGCGACCACCAGCACCGACATCCGCCTTCGTGAAGGTTCCTCGATCGCGCAGCGGCTGGTCGTGGCCGGCTGTGCGGCTGCCGTTGCGCTCTGCTTCACGCCGGGTCTGTTCACGCAGGACCTCCTGGAAATCACGATATCGACGGTGGCGCTGCTGGTGGGAGCCGGATTCGTCGTCGGCATCATGATGGCGCCGGCGGTGGTGTGGATCATCACGCCGGACGAGATCCTGATCGGCCGGCAACGGCCGTTCGGAAAACTAAGGACGCGCCTCGTCGGGAAGGACGAGATCACGGCGCTGCAGGTCCCCGGCAGCAAGCGGGTGAAGGCCCGCTTCCAGCTCGTCTTCACCCTGGCCTCGGGCGAGCGGCTGACCTCGCCGCCGATTTCCGATGTCACCCATGTCCGCGACACCGTGGCGTGGATCGCAGCGCATTTCGACGTTCCCAATGTCGAGGCGCCGAGCAACCCGCTCGATGCCAGCAATCCCGAGATGCATCTCGGCGAGCCTCTCGAGGCGTTTCCTGCACGGGAGATCCGCATCGTCGCACTGATCGCGGTGGCTTTGTCCGCGGCCCCCTATGCCTACAAGCTGTGGCGCGGCCTCTCGCCGAGCCATGTCGATATCCTGCTGCTGCCGCTGGGTGCGATCGCGGCATTCACCATCTATCGCTATGCCAACCTTGCGACCGGCGCGTTCTGGGTCATTCGACCGAACGATATTCGCGTCGAGCGCCTGTGGGGCGACGGCAGCCTGCGCGCCGACCAAATCACCGGACCCGACGTCAAGTCGATCACGGTCGAGCGCCGCGGCCGCTCCGAGGACGAGCATTGCATCGTGGTGATCCGGCTGCATTCGGGGCGGCGGTTTCGCAGCCCCCGCATCGGCTCGCGCGTCGAAGCCCGCGCCGTGGCGACGGAGATCGTCCGGCGGCTCGGGATCCCGGCGGGGAGCAACAAGATCTGACTGGGGTGTGGAAGATTGGGCATGGAAGCTTCACATCGTCATGGCCGGGCTTGTCCCGCCTTCGCCTCGCCGAAGCGGCTTCGGCCGCGCAGGCGGGACAAGCCCGGGCATGACGGCATCTGTGAACGCGGCTTCGGGCACCTTCCCGGCGAGGATGTCGCAATCACTGCTTTTCGCGCCATCCCCTGTTCGTGGCATTGCGCCGAGCCCGTCAAAAAACCAAAGCATTCTCGTGACATGCCAGGACGGCGCGCCATCAACTTGCCATGAACTTGCCCCTCAGGTTTGATGGTTCCGAATGATTTGCGCTGTGTGGCAGCGGGGAGAGCTTGAATGACGGATTTTCGTCGCCTGACCGGGGTTTTCGTGGCTGCGATGGGACTGGCCCTGTCCACACCGCACGCCTTCGCCCAGCAGCCGGACCGCGGCGACGAGCCGGGCCTGATCGCCGATGACGGATACCAGCTCGAGCCGGAATGGCAGAAGCAGGTGGTCTACTTCCGCACCACCGAGCCGCCGGGCACGATCATCGTCTCGACGGCCGAGCGTCACCTCTATTTGGTGCAGCCCGGCGGGCGCGCCATCCGCTACGGCATCGGCGTCGGCCGCGACGGATTCCAGTGGCAGGGGCTGGTGACCATCACCAACAAGAAGGAGTGGCCGGACTGGACACCGCCGCCGGAGATGATCCAGCGCCAGCCCTATCTGCCGCGCTTCATGGCCGGCGGCCCGGGCAACCCGCTGGGGGCCCGCGCCATGTATCTCGGCACCACCGTCTACCGCATCCACGGCACCAACCGACCCGACACGATCGGCACCAAGGTGTCGTCCGGCTGCTTCCGCCTGGTCAACGCCGACGTCGCCGACCTCTACGATCGCGTCCCTGTCGGCACCAAGGTGGTCATCCGGCAGAAGCCCGAGCTCTAAGGTTCATGATCCCGGCATGATTGCTTCGGACGGCCGCAGCGTGCCTTGCGCCAACGCGGTCGTCCGGATCCGGATCATGCACTCCGTCCTCGCCTGATTCCTTTTCCCGATTTTTCGAGAGAGCAACATGATGCGCACTTTTCGTGGCGGCCTGCTGATCGGGGTCGCCATCGCCGTGCTGGTCGCCATCGGCGCGATCATTTACGAGTTTTACGACACCCGCACCCTGAGGCGCACGGTTCGCCGCGGCGAGGTGCTGTGCGGCGTCAACAAGGGCCTGCCGGGCTTCTCGATCCCCGACGACAAGGGCAACTGGACCGGCTTCGACGTCGATTTCTGCCGCGCGGTGGCCGCTGCGATCTTCAACGACCCCGGCAAGGCGAAGTTCGTTCCGCTCGACGCCAACGAGCGTTTCAAGGAGCTGCAGAGCCGCAAGGTGGACATCCTCTCGCGCAACACGACCTGGAGCATGGCGCGCGAGCTCGACTACGATTTGTATTTCCCGGCCGTGGCCTATTACGACGGCGTCGGCTTCATGGTGCCGCGCACGCGCAACAAGGAGACCTCGCTCGACCTGGCAGACAGCAAGGTCTGCGTGCAGAACGGAACCACGACGACACTCAACGTCGCCGATTACTTCCGCATCAACAACATGAAGTATGAAGAGGTGAAGTTCGATAACCTCAACGACGTGGTGAAGGCGTACGACACCGGCAAGTGCGACACGTTCTCCGCCGACGTTTCTCAGCTCTATGCTCTCAGGCTGAACCTGACGAAGCCCGGCGACCACATGATCCTGCCGGACATGATCTCCAAGGAGCCGCTCGCCCCCGTGGTGCGCCAGCGCGACGACGACTGGATGATGATCGTGAAGTGGACGCTTTACGCGATGATCAACGCCGAGGAGCTCGGCGTGACCTCGGAGAACATCGACGAGGCCTTGAAGTCGAAGAAGCCGGAGGTGATGCGCCTCGTCGGCACCGAAGGCCGCTACGGCGAGCAGCTCGGCCTCACCAAGGACTGGGCCGCGCGCATCATCCGCCACGTCGGCAATTACGGCGAGATGTACGATCGCAACATCGGCGAGAAGTCGAAGCTGAAGATCCCGCGCGGCATGAACCAGCTGTGGAACGCAGGCGGCGTGCAGTACGCACCGCCGATGCGGTAAGGGGTGCCTCCGGCGAACGTCGTAGGGTGGGTTAGCCTTGCAATTGCGCTAAGCGCAATTGCTCGGCGTAACCCACCATGCTTCCGCGTTTGCCGGACGAAGATGGTGGGTTACGCACTGCAGATGCGCTTCGCGCTTCTGCAGTGCTAACCCACCCTACGAGAGCATCTCAATAACCACGCGACCTGGCCAACTGCTCGGTGTGATAGTTCGCATCGCCGAACAACTCCTCGCAGACGCGGGCGCGCTTCATGAAGAAGCCGATGTCGAACTGGTCGGTCATGCCCATGCCGCCGTGCATCTGCACGCCTTCCTGCACCGCCCGCGTGGCGGTGGTGCCGGCGCGCGCCTTGGCGACGGCGACGGCGGGTGCGGCCTTGGCAAGGTCGGCATCGAGCGCCTGCAGCGCCTTCATGGTGGCGGCACGGGTGATCTCGATGTCGATGTAGAGCTCGGCGGCGCGATGCTGCAGCGCCTGGAATTCGCCGATGAGCTTGCCGAATTGCTTGCGGCTCTTCAGATACTCGACGGTGCGGCCAAACACCTCGTCGCTAAGGCCGACCATTTCGGCGGCGACCGCGCCGCGGCCGATGTCGAGCACGCCATCGAGCAGGCCGGCCGCCTGGTCGACCTCGCCGAGCACGCTGTCCGCATTGACCTCGACATTGGCGAATTCGATCCGCGCCGCATTGTGCGCATCGACCATGATGGTGCGCTCGATCGCAACGCCCTTGGCCTTGGGGTTGACCAGGAACAGCGTCAGGCCCTCGCGTTCGCCGGCAGAGCCCGCGGTGCGCGCGGCGACGATGAGGAGATCGGCGACATGACCGTCGATCACCAGCGCCTTGGCACCGGAGAGCTTGAAGCCGTTGCCGGCGCGCGCGGCCTTGAGGCTGGTCTGCAGCGGGCGATGCTTGGCGCCCTCGTCGATCGCGAGCGTCGCGAGCAGCGAGCCGTTCGCGATCTTCGACAGATATTCCGATTTCTGCGCGGCATTGCCGCCGCGGGTCAGCACTGATGCCGCCACCACTGACGTCGCGAGGAAGGGCGATGGCATCAAGGTGCGGCCAATCTCCTCCATGATAATTCCGGCTTCGGCGAAACCGAGACCGCTGCCACCGAACTCTTCCGGCACGAGCAAGCCGGCAAACCCCATCTCGGCGAAGGAATGCCAAAGATCCTTGGAGAAGCCGGTGGGGTCCTTGCTGTCGCGCAAGTGGCGCAGGTGCGACACCGGCGCCTTGTCGCTGATCAGCCCGCGCGCGGAGTCGCGGAGCATGGATTGTTCTTCGGTGAGGACGAGGGCCATGTGCGTGTTTCCGATTCGAAATCTCTGTTGTCTCGTCATTCCGGGATGCGCCGCAGGCGCAGGCCCGGAATCCATCGGGCGGCAGAGGGGGAGGATGAATGGATTCCGGGCTCGCGACTTCGTCGCGCCCCGGAATGACGGAAACCTCACGCCCCCGGCAGATCCAGGATGCGCTTGGCGACGATGCCGAGCATGACCTCGGACGTGCCGCCTTCGATCGAGTTGGCCTTGGTGCGCAGCCAGGCGCGCGGGCGGGCGCCCTGCCTGGAGCGCTCGCTCTCCCATTCCAGCGCATCGACGCCGCCCGCCGACATCAGGATCTCGTGGCGGCGCTTGTTGAGCTCGGTGCCGTAATATTTCATCGCCGAGGAGAACGCCGGATGCGCCTGCCCGGCCTTGGCGAGATCGACCGCGCGCTCGGCGCAGGCAGCGAGCGCGGCTTCATCGACGTCGAAGCGCGCGATCTTCCCGCGCAGCATGGCGTCGTCGAGCCTGCCCTGCCCATCGGTGCCGACGGAATCGGCCGCGATCTGGCCGAGCGGCCGGCCGACGCCGCGCTCGCCCATCCCCGAGATCATCGCGCGCTCGTGCTGGAGCAGATATTTCGCGACGTCCCAGCCGCGGTTGATGGTGCCGACGACATGCGACTTCGGCACGCGGACATTGTCGAAGAAGGTCTCGCAGAACGGCGAGTAGCCCGAGATCAGCAGGATCGGCTTGGTCGAGACGCCCTTGGAGGTCATGTCGAACAGGATGAAGCTGATGCCGTCATGCTTCTTCGCGGCCGGGTCGGTGCGGACCAGGCAGAAGATCCAGTCGGCGTAATTGGCGTAACTAGTCCATATCTTCTGGCCATTGATGATGAAGTCGTCGCCATCGCTCTCGGCGCGGGTCTGGAGCGAAGCGAGGTCGGAACCGGCGTTCGGCTCCGAATAGCCCTGGCACCAACGGATCTCGCCCGCGGCGATCTTCGGCAGATGCTCCTTCTTCTGGGCCTCGTTGCCGTACTTCAAGAGCGCCGGCCCGAGCATCCAGATGCCGAAGCTCGACAGCGGCGGCCGGGCGCCGATCCGCGCCATCTCGGCGCGCAGCACCTTGTGCTCGGCCGCGCTCAAGCCGCCACCGCCATATTCCCGCGGCCAATCCGGCACGGTCCAGCCCTTGTCGCGCATGCGCTCGAACCAGATGCGCTGCGGCTCGGACGAGAATTTCGCGTTGCGTCCGCCCCAGAACACGTCGGCATCGGACGTTGCGGGCTTGCGCATCTCCGGCGGGCAATTGGCCTCCAGCCAGGCGCGGGTCTCGTTGCGGAATGTTTCGAGATCGGCGAATTCAGAATCGCTGGTTTTGAGATCGGTCATTGGTCGTTTCCATCACCCAACATTCGAATTGTTGACAGCGAGTCTGGGCCAAGCCCCCGCGGAATTCAACCACTTATCATTTATAGTCGCGGCCACAGCGAGCCTTGAAAACAAAGAGGAAACGACAATGCGCCTAAAACTTCTTTCGCCTGGCGAAATGAACGAGAGCCAGCGGCAGACCTATGACGAGTCGATCGCCGGCAAGCGCGGCAAGCCGCCGCCTCCGATGATGGCTTGGCTCAATAGTCCCGAGATGGCCCGGCACGCCACGCGGCTCGGCGAGGTCATGCGCTTCGACACGATCTTCCCGGCCAAGCTGTCGGAGATCGCGATCCTGGTGACGGCGCGGCACTGGACCGCGCATTACGAATGGTACGCGCACAAGCGCCTCGCGCTCGCCGGCGGCATGAAGGGCGAGATCATCGATGCGATCCGCGACCGCCGCACCCCCGATTTCGACGATCCCATGGGGAAGATGATCTACGATCTCGCGAAGTCGCTGCACGAGGGCCACGGCGTCGAGAAAGGTCTCTACGACGAAGCGGTCAAGCTGCTCGGCGAGCGCGGCGTCGTCGAGGTCATCGGGCTGTGCGGCTACTACACGCTGGTGTCGATGACGCTGAACACGTTCGAGTTCGGCCTGCCCGAGGGCGAGGTGTCGGAGCTGGCTTAGTTTCCCATTCAGAAACGATGGGTTTCGAGTTTGGCCGTAGCACTGGCTCGAAGCGGGGCTTACGTGCATGTTTTCGAGGGAGCATTCACATGTCGCAAAGCCCCACCATTCCTGCCGGCACCAGGATCGGCCACGTCCACCTTAAGGTCGCCGATCTCGATCGTGCGCTCGGCTTCTATTGCGGCGTGCTCGGCTTCGAGCTGATGCAGCGGATGGGCTCGGGGGCGGCCTTCATCGCGGCCGGCGGCTATCACCACCACATCGGGCTCAACACTTGGGAGAGCAAGGGCGGCTCACCGCCGCCGCCTGATGCGACCGGGCTCTATCACACCGCGATCCTGTTTCCGACGCGCCCTGCGCTGGCGGATGCGCTGCATCGGGTGCTCACGGCCGGGATTGCGCTCGATGGCGCCAGCGACCATGGCGTCAGCGAGGCGCTTTACCTGCGTGATCCCGACCAGAACGGCGTGGAGCTGTATTGGGACAAGCCGCGGGAGCAATGGCCGTTCGGGCCTGACGGGAAGCTCGCGATGTTCACCAAGCGGCTGGATGTGGAAGCGTTGCTGAGGCAGCGGGAGGGCTGAGATGGGCATGGCGCGAGCAGCGCCTTTGCCCCATCTGCATGCGCCGAACGATCAGCGCCCGGCGTCCATGTCGCCCGCCTCGCGCTGGCCGCTGAGCCAGAGCGCTAGCAGGGTCCAGAACGCGCCGGACAACAGATACGCGCCTGAGGCAATGACGCCGAGATTGGTGGCGAGCAGCAGCGCGACCAGCGGAGCGAAGCCGGCACCGAACAGCCAGGCCATGTCGGACGTCAGCGCCGAGGCCGTATAGCGATAGGCCTGCCGGAAGTTCGAGGCGATCGCACCGGAGGATTGGCCGAAGGACAGGCCGAGCAGGATGAAGCCGATCACCATGTAGATGGTCTCGCCGAACGCGCCGGCGTCGAGCAGCTGCGGCGCGAAGCCGCTATAGACCGCGATCGCGATCGCCGATCCCATCAAGAGCGACTTGCGCCCGACGCGGTCGGCAATGATGCCGGACGCAACGATCGCCGCGACGCCGAACACGGCGGCGACGATCTCGATGATCAAAAAGCGCACCGGGCTTTCGTGGGTGAACAGGAACACCCAGGACAGCGGGAACACCGTGACCATGTGAAACAGCGCGAAGCTCGCCAGCGGCGCGAAGGCCCCTAGCATGATGGTCTGGCCTTCGCGCGCGACCGTCTCGGAGATCCGCGCCGGCTGGAGTTCGCGCGTCTCGAACAGGGTGGCGTATTCTTCCGTCGTCACCATACGCAGACGCGCGAACAGCGCGACGACATTGATGGCGAAGGCGACGAAGAACGGATAGCGCCAGCCCCAGTCGAAGAAGTCATCGGCCGAGAGGAGACCGGCGAAATAGGCGAACAGCGCGCTCGCCACGATCAGCCCGAGCGGGGCGCCGAGCTGAGGCACCATCGCGTACCAGCCGCGCTGCGAGGCCGGCGCATTCAGCGCCAGCAGCGAAGCCATGCCGTCCCAGGCGCCGCCCCAGGCCAGACCCTGCGCGATGCGCGCCAGCGCCAGCAGCCAGATCGCGGCGACGCCGATCTCCTGATAGCCGGGCAGGAACGCGAGCGCGACGGTGGCGGTGCCGAGCAGGAATAGCGCCGAGATCAGCTTGGCTGTCTTGCCGTATTCGCGGTCGATCGTCATGAAAATGACGGTGCCGACCGGCCGGGCCATGAAGGCCAGCGCGAAGACCATGAAGGAATAGAGGGTCCCGGTCAGCTCGCTCGCGAACGGAAAAACCAGGCGCGGAAACACGATCACCGAGGCGATCGCGAAGACGAAGAAGTCGAAGAATTCCGAGGTACGGCCGATGATGACGCCGATGGCGATCTCGCCGGGACTGGCCTGGTCGTGGCCGTGCTCGCCCGTGTGGAGGTTTGCCATTGCGGGGGTCTGTGCCGTCGCCATTCGTGCGCCCTTAACGTCCTGAAAACCAAAGCTGACCGCCCGGCGGGGAGCCAGGCAATCTGACCCTGTCTGGCGCAAGCTCCCGCACTGCAACATTGGACAAATTGTCCAATGTCCCCATTGTTGCGCCGCAGCTACCCCTTGGCCCCGCGAAGGAAACTCATTCTCATAAGGCTCGGCCCGTGTCTCGTCTCAAGATCCTGGCGCTACTACCTCTGGCTGCTGCGCTCAGCGGCTGCGACTATGTCGTGCTGGCGCCAGCCGGCGATATCGCAGCGCAACAGCGCGACCTCGTCATCATCTCCACCGTCCTGATGCTGCTGATCGTCGTGCCCGTGATGGCGCTGACGGTGCTGTTCGCCTGGCGCTACCGCCAGTCCAACACCGAGGCCCGCTACGAGCCGGACTGGGATCACTCGACCAAGCTCGAGCTGGTGATCTGGTCGGCGCCGCTTCTCATCATCATTTGCCTGGGCGCGCTGACCTGGATGGGCACGCATCTGCTCGATCCCTATCGCACCCTCGGCCGCATTCATGCCGAGCGCGCCGTGGACAAGTCCAAGGCCCCGCTCGAGGTCGACGTCGTCGCGCTCGACTGGAAGTGGCTCTTCATCTACCCGGACTACGGCATCGCCACCGTCAATGAGCTCGCAGCTCCGGTCGATCGCCCGATCACCTTCCGCATCACTGCGTCCTCGGTGATGAACTCGTTCTACATCCCCGCGCTCGCCGGCCAGATCTATGCGATGCCGGGCATGGAGACCAAGCTCCACGCCGTCGTCAACCACGCCGGCACCTACAAGGGTTTTTCGGCGAACTATAGCGGCGCCGGCTTCTCGGGCATGCACTTCAATTTCAAGGGCCTCGACGACCAGCGTTTTGACGCCTGGATCGCCCAAGCCAAGTCCGCTGGCGGCTCGCTCGGCCGCGCCGAATATCTCCAGCTGGAGAAGCCCAGCCAGAACGAGCCGGTGCGGCGCTGGGGCACCGTCGATGCCGATCTCTACCGCCTGATCCTCAACATGTGCGTCGAGACCGGCAAGATGTGCCAGAGCGAGATGATGGCGATCGACGGCAAGGGCGGCAACGGCCATCAGGGCCTGAACAACACGCTGCCACTGGCCTACGACAAATACGCCCGCCGTGGCACCGCGCTCGGACCCGAGCCGAGCTTCGTCGCCGGCACCTGCACGCCGGACGCGCCGCAGGGCAAGACTACCGCATCCATCACGGCCCCCATCGACACAGCGCCGCTTACCGGCGCCGGCCTGAAGCGGCCGTCGTTCACGCCGCTGAAGTCGTCGTCCTTCTTCCTCGGACAGCGTCCCAAGTCCGATTCCTGAAGTCAGATTCCTAATAGAGAACGCGCATGTCTCCTGACCTTCTCAAGCTCATCTTCGGCCGGCTCGGCTTCGAGTCGCTGCCGCTGCACGAGCCGATCGTCGTCGGCACCTTCGTGGTGGTCGCCCTCGGCGGCGCCGCGCTGCTCGGCGGCCTCACCTATTTCCGCCTCTGGGGCTATCTCTGGCGCGAATGGTTCACCACGGTGGACCACAAGCGCATCGGCATCATGTACATGATCCTCGGCATCGTGATGCTGCTGCGCGGCTTTGCCGACGCGCTGATGATGCGCGGCCAGCAGATGCTCGCGTTCAACGGCTCCGAAGGCTATCTCAACGCCCATCACTACGACCAGGTCTTCACCGCCCACGGCGTGATCATGATCTTCTTCGTGGCGATGCCGCTGGTCACGGGCCTGATGAACTACGTCGTGCCGCTGCAGATCGGCGCGCGCGACGTCTCGTTCCCGTTCCTGAACAATTTCAGCTTCTGGATGACCGTCGGCGGCGCGGTGCTGGTGATGGCCTCGCTGTTCATCGGCGAATTCGCCCGCACCGGCTGGCTGGCCTACCCGCCGCTGTCGAACATCGGCTACAGTCCCGACGTCGGCGTCGACTATTACATCTGGGCGCTGCAGGTCGCCGGCGTCGGAACGACATTGTCAGGCATCAACCTGATCTGCACCATCGTCAAGCTGCGCTGCCCCGGCATGACCATGATGAAGATGCCGGTGTTCACCTGGACCTCGCTCTGCACCAACGTGCTGATCGTCGCCTCCTTCCCGGTCCTGACCGTGGTGCTCGCGCTGCTGTCGCTCGACCGCTACGTCGGCACCAACTTCTTCACCAACGATTTCGGCGGCAGCCCGATGATGTACGTGAACCTGATCTGGATCTGGGGCCACCCCGAGGTCTACATCCTGGTTCTCCCGGCATTCGGCATCTTCTCCGAGGTCACCTCGACCTTCTCGGGCAAGCGGCTGTTCGGCTACACCTCGATGGTCTACGCCACTGTCGTCATTACCATCCTGTCCTACCTGGTCTGGCTGCACCACTTCTTCACGATGGGCTCGGGTGCCAGCGTCAACTCGTTCTTCGGCATCACCACGATGATCATCTCGATCCCGACGGGCGCGAAGATGTTCAACTGGCTGTTCACGATGTATCGCGGCCGTATCCGCTACGAGCTGCCGATGATGTGGACCATCGCCTTCATGCTGACCTTCGTGATCGGCGGCATGACCGGCGTGCTGCTCGCGGTGCCGCCGGCCGACTTCGTGCTGCACAACAGCCTGTTCCTGATCGCGCACTTCCACAACGTGATCATCGGCGGCGTTGTGTTCGGCGCGTTCGCCGGCATCAATTACTGGTTCCCGAAGGCGTTCGGCTTCAAGCTCGATCCGTTCTGGGGCAAGATGTCGTTCTGGTTCTGGGTCACCGGCTTCTACCTGGCCTTCATGCCGCTCTACGTGCTCGGCCTGATGGGCGTGACCCGCCGCCTGCGCGTGTTCGACGATCCGTCTTTGCAGATCTGGTTCGTCATCGCCGCGATCGGTGCCGTGTTCGTCTTCATCGGTATCCTCGCGATGCTGATGCAGTTCGCGGTCAGCCTGCTCAAGCGCGACCAGCTCAAGGACGTCACCGGCGATCCCTGGGATGGACGCACGCTGGAATGGGCGACCTCCTCGCCGCCGCCGGACTACAACTTCGCTTTCACCCCGGTCGTTCACGACAATGACGCCTGGTGGGACATGAAGCGGCGCGGCTATCAGCGTCCGCTCACCGGGTTCAAGCCGATCCACATGCCCAGCAGCACCGGCACCGGCATCATCCTCGCCGGCTTCGCCACCGCGATGGGCTTTGCCCTCGTCTGGTACATGTGGTGGCTCGCCGCTTTGAGCTTCATCGCGATGCTCGCCGTCGGGATCGGCCACACCTTCAACTATCACCGCGACTTCGACATTCCGGCTGACGACGTCATCCGGACCGAGGACGCGCGCACCAAGCTGCTCGCCGGAGCCAAGTAAATGACTGCCGCTGTTCATCCCTCGCAGACCGGCGAACCGGTCTTCTACCTCGCCGACGAGCATCCGCATCCGGAAGGCTGGAGCACCTCGCTCGGCTTCTGGATCTATCTGATGAGCGACTGTCTCATCTTTGCGATCCTGTTCGCCACCTACGGCGTGCTCGGCGGCAACTATGCCGCCGGCCCCGCGCCGAAGGACCTGTTCGACCTCACCCTGGTCGCGGTGAACACCTCGATGCTGCTGCTGTCGTCGATCACCTACGGCTTTGCGATGCTGACGATGCAGCAGAACAAGGTCGCGCAGACGCAAATCTGGCTCGCGATCACCGGCCTGTTCGGCCTCGCCTTCATCGGCATCGAGCTCTTCGAGTTCGCCCACATGATCCACGAGGGCGCCACGCCGCAGCGCAGCGCCTTCCTCTCCGCCTTCTTCACCCTGGTCGGCACCCACGGCCTGCACGTCACCTGCGGCCTGATCTGGCTGGTGACGCTGATGGTGCAGGTCGGAAAATTCGGCCTGATCGAGGCCAACCGCCGCCGCCTGATGTGCCTGTCGATGTTCTGGCACTTCCTCGACGTGGTCTGGATCGGCGTCTTCACCTTCGTCTATCTCCTGGGAGTTCTGCGATGAGCACCGATACCCACGCAGCCGGCGCGCACGACCACCACCACGAGGGCGGCCACGCCCACAGCACGTTCTCGGGCTACATGCTCGGCTTCGTGCTCTCGGTCGTGCTCACCGCGATCCCGTTCTGGCTGGTGATGAGCGGCGCGCTGCCGAGCAAGCAGATCACCGCGCTGGTGATCATGGCCTTCGCAATCGTGCAGATCGTCGTGCACATGGTCTATTTCCTGCACATGAACACGACGTCCGAGAACGGCTGGACCATGATGGCGCTGATCTTCACCATCGTGATGGTGGTGATCGCGCTGTCGGGGTCGCTGTGGGTGATGAGCCACCTCAACAGCAACATGATGCCGATGCACCAGATGAGCGGCATGAAGTGAGCAAAACCGGGACCGTGACGGGTGAGGACGGAGATGCGCGCAGCGAGGCTGCGCGGTCGCCGTCCTTGTGGCTCACGATCCTGTCGCTCATTGCTTTCGTGCTTCTGATCGCGCTTGGCGTCTGGCAGATCGAGCGCCGCGCCTGGAAGCTGGCGCTGATCGACCGGATCGAGCAGCGCGTCCACGCGCCGGCTCAGCCGATCCCCTCGCCCGCGGCGTGGTCCACCGTCAGCGCCGCAAGCGACGAATACAGGCACGTCAGCCTCAGCGGGCGCTTCCTGCATGAGAGCGAGACGCTGGTTCAGGCCGTCACCGAGGAAGGCCCCGGCTATTGGGTGCTGACGCCGCTTGCGCGCGACGACGGCATGCTGGTCCTGATCAATCGCGGCTTCGTGCCGTCCGAGCGCCGCGACGCATCGACGCGCCGGGACGGCAATCCGCAAGGTCGGGTCGAGATCACCGGCCTCCTGCGCATCACCGAGCCGAAGGGCGGCTTCTTGCGGACCAACGTGCCCCAGCACAACCGCTGGTACTCGCGGGACGTCGCCGCCATCGCGGCGGCGCGCGGTCTTCGCGAGGTCGCGCCCTTCTTCGTGGACGCCGACGCCGGATCACAAATCGCCGGCGGCCCAATCGGCGGATTGACCGTGATCCGCTTTCCCAATAACCACCTGATCTACGCGCTGACGTGGTTTGCCCTGGCTTTCATGCTGGCCGGCAGACTTTTCGTCATATTCGGCGGCGGGCTGTTCCGTCGCAAGCGCTTCGTCCACGACAAGGCCGGCGGCTCGGATGCCGACGCCCGCAGGACGGGATCAGATGCTGGAACGATCGTCGAGCCGACCTGACGACGGGAAAACGCTTTCCCAGACGCTTGGGCGTGACGGGCAAGCCGTCACGCTGCAATCGCAGGCCGACGCGCGCAGCGAGCTGATCGGCACCATGCCGACCGAGGACGAGACCAACCGCAAGAACATGGCGCTGCTGATCCAGCTGCGCTGGACCGCGGTGGTCGGCCAGATCGTGACCATCGGTGCCGTGCATTTCGGCCTCGGCATCCCCCTGCCGCTGGAGCGGATGGGCGCGGTGATCGGCGCGCTGGTGCTGCTCAACGTCTCCAGCCTGGTCTGGGTGCGCCATCGCGCTGCGATCACCAACAACGAGCTGTTGGTCGCCTTGATACTGGACGTCGCCGCGCTGACCGCGCAGCTCTATCTCTCCGGCGGCGCCACCAATCCCTTCACCTCGCTGTTCCTGCTCCAGGTGACGCTCGGTGCGGTGCTGCTCGATGCCCGCTCGACGTGGTCGCTGGTGGCGCTGACCTGCGCCAGCTTCGTCTGGCTGACATTGGCCTACCGGCCGCTCGATCTGCCGCCCAATCCGTTGAGCGAGACCTATACGCTCACCGTAACAGGCATGCTCCTGGGCTTCGTGCTCAACGCCGTGCTGCTCGTCGTGTTCGTCACCCGCATCAACAGGAATTTGCGCGAGCGCGACGCGCATCTGGCGGCGCTGCGCCAGCATGCCGCCGAACAGGACCATATCGTGCGCATGGGCCTGCTCGCCTCCGGTGCGGCGCATGAGCTCGGCACGCCGCTCGCCTCGCTCTCGGTAATCCTCAGCGACTGGCGCCGCATGCCCGATCTTGCCGCCGATCAGGAGCTTGCCGAGGACCTCGCGGAGATGGAAACCTCGTTGCAGCGCTGCAAGTCGATCGTGACAGGCATCTTGGTGTCGGCGGGCGAAGCGCGCGGCGAAGGCTCCTCGCCGACGACGGTGACGGCCTTCGTCACCGCGCTGGTCGACGAATGGCGCAATGCGCGCTCCGCCCGCACGCTCTACTTCGTCAACACCTTCGGCGAGGACGTCGCAATCGTCTCCGACGTCGCGCTGAAGCAGGTGATCTTCAACGTGCTCGACAACGCCTATGAGGTCTCGCGCGAGTGGGTCGAGCTCGTCGCCGAGCGCGAGGGCGACAATCTCGTGCTGTCGATCTCCGACCGCGGCCCGGGCTTTGCGCCGGAGATGCTGGCGCAGTTGGGGAAGCCCTACCAGTCGAGCAAGGGTCGCGCCGGCGGCGGGCTCGGCCTGTTCCTGGTGGTGAACGTCGTGCGCAAATTGGGGGGCACCGTGAGCGCCAAGAACCACAGGAAGCGCGGCGCCACGGTGCGCCTCACGCTGCCGCTCGCAACATTGGCGATCGGAGGGAATTTTGACGCCTGACCGTTCGCTGATCGTTGTCGAGGACGATGCGGGTTTTGCCCGCACGCTGAAGCGCTCGTTCGAGCGCCGCGGCTACGAGGTGGTACTCGCCGCCTCGATCGAGGAGGTGCGCCAGGTGCTGGAGGAACGCTCTTTCGGTCATGCCGTGGTCGACCTCAAGCTCGGCGGCGCCTCGGGCCTTGCCTGCGTCGAGCTCCTGCACACGCATGACCCGGACATGCTGATCGTGGTGCTGACCGGCTTTGCCAGCATCTCCACCGCGGTCGAGGCGATCAAGTTAGGGGCCTGCCACTATCTGGCAAAGCCGTCGAACACCGACGACATCGAGGCCGCCTTCCACAAGGCCGAAGGCAACGCCGAGGTCGCGCTCGATTCGCGGCCGACCTCGATCAAGACGTTGGAATGGGAACGCATCCACCAGACCTTGATCGAGACCGACTTCAACATCTCGGAAGCGGCCCGCCGGCTGGGCATGCACCGGCGGACGCTGGCGAGGAAGCTCGAGAAGCGCCCGGTGAAGTAGGAGCGCATCGAGGCTCCTCCTGCCTTCCTATTTGCCGAACTGCGCAATCAATTCGGTCAACGCGACGTGGCCGGTGCACGATCCCGTTCCCCGATGCGAGTCGCCGTCCTCCAGAGCGGTGGCGTAGAGGACCGCGGGATCGGCTTCGAGGCGAGCTCGCAGCGCTGCCAGCTTCGGCCAGCGGCTCCTCTCCGCGACCGCGTGGAAGTCGAGCCAGCGTGCGACGCCGACGAGCACGGCGTCGGCGAGGGTCGGCCGCTCCCCGAGCAGGAATTGTTGCGCTTCGATCATCGCTTCGAGCTTGTCATGACGCTCGATGACCCTTGCTGTACCAAAGGCGCGCAGGACCGACTTCGCGGCAGGCTCCATGGCTTCGGCTTCCAATGCGGCCCACAGCGGCGCGAAGGCGGCGGTGAAACCGGTATTCACGAACGCCATGAGCTGATGCATGCGATCGGCTTGCCGCGACAGCGGATCGAAGCTGATCCGCCGCTCGACGTCCCTGGCCTCTAACCAGGCCGCGATAGCCATCGTTTCCGTCAGCACCTCACCCCGCTCGGTGATGAAGACCGGCGTCTCGTGTCGCGGATTGATACGGGCGTATGACGGGCTTCGCATCTCGCCCATCATATCGACCCGACACAGCCGATATGGCTTACCCAGCCATTCGAGAGCAGCAACGAGCCCCATGGAGCTTCCCTTCGGGAAGCCGTAGAGTAGAATTGGGTCCATGATCCATTCTCCGTGATTTCTGATGATCACGCTGCGCAGCGGTGATGCGACCCTAGCCGCTCGCCGCATCAAGTAAATTACGAACTTTTTTGTAACCTGGAGGCGCCGATGAAGGATCTCGTGTCGAGATGTCCGATCGAGGAAATGATGCAGATTCTGAGCGGTCGCTGGCCGACGCTGCTGATCTATTATTTGAAGCAGGGCACCAAGCGCTTCAGCGACTTGCGCCGAGACAATCCGACCATCTCACACAGGATGCTCGCGCTTGAGCTCCGCAAGCTGGAAGACGCCGGTATCGTAAGCCGCACGGAATTCGGCGGATATCCGCTGCGCGTGGAGTACGATCTGACCTCCGCCGGTCACGCGCTCGTGCCCTTGATCGATGCTTTGGGGGACTGGTGGACGTCGGTTGCGGCGGCGGCTGACGGAGAAGGCCGCCGGAACGAAATCAGCGTCTCGGCAAGGGCGCAGCGAACCAGCGGCTGAAGGCCCAAGCGAGGAGACTGCCGTGACAATGCTCGTCGAGCGCTTCAACCTGCCGGCTGCGCATTCGCCCGCGCCGAGCGAGCGCGATGCCGAAACAGTTCAGTTCGCACAGGCCGCGCTGACGTCCGCCAAGCGGGAGGGCCTGCAACTCGCAGTGCGGGCGCGCTATGTCGCCCTCGTCGTCATTGGCTGCCTGATCATGGTGATCAACCCCGCCTGGGAGCAGCTCTACTACGTGGCGCTGCTCGGCTTGTTCGCACTGATCGGCTGGGCCCAGGTCCGGGTTGGGCGGGTCGGCCTGTCACGGCCGGAATTGGCACTCCTGTTCTGTGACCTGGCGCTGCTGACCTGCCTCATCGTGGTTCCCAATCCGTTCGGAGCCTCGCACTGGCCGGTCGCGATGCAGTACCATTCCGGCAACTTCATCTATTTCTTCGTCCTGCTCGCAGGCGCCACTTTGGCCTATACTTGGCGGACCGTCATTGCGGTCGGCATCTGGACAGCTGCGCTCTGGATTGTCGGCATAGCCTGGGTCTGGTGGCAACCCGATCGCGATCCTGCGCTGACGGCCCGCATCGCGGCCGCAACAGGCAACGATGAGCGCTTGTTTGCGATGATCTCGCCGAGCGAGATCGTGTTCCACGTTCGCGTCCAGGAGATCGTCGTCTTCATGATCGTGGCCGTGACCTTGGCGCTCGCGGTCCGCCGCAGCAACGTCCTCTTGATCCGGCATGCCGCGGTGGAGCGCGAGCGCGGCAACCTCGCGCGCTACTTTTCACCGAATGTCGTGGCGGAATTGTCGAAACAGGACGAGCCGTTGAAGCAGGTGCGCACGCAACACGTCGCGGTGCTGTTCGTCGACATCGTCGGCTTCACGGCCTTTGCCGATGGACGCTCGCCGCAGGAGGTTGTGCGGACGTTGCGGGAATTCCACGGATTGATGGAGCAGGAGGTTTTCCGCCATAGCGGCACGCTCGACAAATATCTCGGGGACGGATTGATGGCAACGTTCGGCACGCCCTTTGCCGGCGAGCACGACGCCAGCAACGCGCTGCGATGTGGCCAGGCGATGATCGCGGCGGCGGAGAGTTGGAACGATCAGCGGGCAGCGTCAGGCGAGCCAAAGCTGCATGTGAGCTTTGGCTTGCATTATGGGCCGGTGGTGCTCGGCGACCTCGGGCAGACCTGTCTGGAATTTGCCGTGATCGGCGCGACCGTCAACGTGGCAAGCCGTCTCGAGGCCTTGACCCGCACCCTGGGCTGCGCGCTGGTGGCAAGTGACGACCTCGTCAGCCAGGCGAAGGCCGAGCTGGGCGGCGCAGCCGCAACGTTTCAGTCATTGGAAGCGCGAGAGGCGCGGGCGGTCCGCGGCATTCAGCAGCCGATCGCGATCTGGACCCAGCCGCGCGGCGCGTAGAGCCGAACTCCCGCGGCCTCAGGAAGCCAAACAAAAAGCCCGGCCAAACGGCCGGGCTTTTGATTGCTTGCGTTCGGTGCCGGCTTACGCGGCCTCGTCGGCGACGGTGCTGTCGTCGCCATCGGTATCGTCGGTATCACCCTCGGCATCCGTGTCAGCTTCGCCCTCGGCAGCTTCCGCCTTGGCATTGCGGCGCGGGCTCTTGGCGAGCTGCGCCTCGATCTCCTTGACCGCTTCGGTCTCGGTCGAGTGCTGCACCACCGCGATCTCGCGGGACAGGCGGTCGAGCGCCGCTTCATAGAGCTGGCGTTCCGAGTAGGACTGCTCGGGCTGCGATTCCGAGCGATAGAGGTCGCGCACGACTTCCGCGATCGCGACGATGTCGCCCGAATTGATCTTCGCTTCGTATTCCTGGGCGCGGCGCGACCACATGGTGCGCTTGACGCGGGCGCGGCCCTTGAGCGTTTCCAGCGCCTTCTTGACCAGCGCCGGATCGGACAGCTTGCGCATGCCGACATTGGCGACCTTGGCGGTCGGCACGCGCAGCGTCATCTTGTCCTTGATGAAGTTGATGACGAACAGCTCGAGCTTCGCACCGGCGATCTCCTGCTCCTCGATGGCCAGGATCTGGCCGACGCCGTGAGCGGGATAGACCACGAACTCGTTGGCCTTGAAGCCCTGACGCTGGGTCACGACCTTCTTTTCCTCGACCTTCGGCGCAGCCGCGGGCTTGGCAGCCGGCTTGGCGGCGACGGGAGCCTTGGCGGGCGCAACGGCAACAGGGGCCTTCGTCGCGGCGGGCTTGGCAGCGGGGGCCTTGGCAGTCACAGGCTTGACATTCAAAGGCTTGGCGGCAGCAGGCTTGGCAGCGGTCGCTTTCGCGGCCGGTTTGGCAGTCTTGTTAGGCATTGCGCTTCTTTTGTTCTTCGAGGACTTTGCAGCCGGCGCCTTCGTCGCGGTCCGACCCTTGGATGCGCTACGGCTGGCCGCGGCGACTTTTTTGGCCTCCTTATGGGAAGCCCTCGCTGAAGTACTCTTTTTACGCGTTTTCTGTGACACAGCCTGCGCGCGGAAACTGCCACGCCCCTGTTCGACATTTGGTTTCACGGGAACCCAGAGGGGCCAACGGGGCTGACGGGGTTCGGCTTAATGTGCCCAATATAGCACATTTCCCGCAAAAATCAATGATTTAGGGGTCTTGAGGGCTGGTTTTCGGCGGCAGCGCCGCTATTAGGGTTAAGTTTGGGCGCGAATTAGTCCCCAGAGCCGGGGTTCGGAGAAAAATATTTCTCGAACTTGCCTTCCATGCCGTCGAATTCCTTGGCGTCGGCAGGTGATTCTTTCTTCTGGGTGATGTTCGGCCAGCTCTTGGCGTAGTCGGCGTTGACCTGGAGCCACTTTTCGAGGCCCGGTTCCGTGTCCGGCTTGATGGCGTCGGCGGGGCATTCCGGCTCGCACACGCCGCAATCGATGCACTCGTCGGGATGGATGACGAGCATGTTGTCGCCCTCGTAGAAGCAATCGACCGGGCAGACCTCGACGCAGTCGGTGTACTTGCACTTGATGCAGTTTTCAGTGACGACGTAAGTCATCCAACGCTCCGAAAAGCTCTTTTAGAAGTCGCGGCTTGCCTAGCGCGGATGGCCGGGCGCCGCAAGGTCGGGAAAGCCCGATCATGACGGCTTTGTGTGTTTGATCGACCAAGAAATGAATAGAAAGCGCAATTAATTGCGCGTCCCGAGCTCCTCGTAGAGCACGCGAGCCGAGGCGGCATCGCCACGGCGCTCGTTGAAGGCGGTGACCTTCAGCACGCGCACGGTGCGATCGAGCGCGATGGTGAGGACGTCGCCAAGCTTGATCGCATGGCCCGGCGATGTCTCGCGCACGCCGTTGACGCGGACATGGCCGGTGACGACGAGCTCGGCCGCGGAGGTGCGCGCCTTCACCACGCGCGCGTGCCACAGCCATTTGTCGATGCGCTGCCGCTCGGTCGTCGTCGTGGGATTACTCCTTCCGCCCCAGCTGCTCTTTCAGCGCGGCGAGCTTGGCGAAGGGCGAGTTCGGATCGATCGGACGATCGCGCTCGCGCGGGTTCGCGCTCGAGGCGTAGGGACGCAGCGAGGGACCCGACTCGCGATCACGGCGGTCGCGGCCCTTGTCGCGGTCGCGGCCGCGATTGTCGCGGCCCTTGTCGCGATCTCCGCCGAACTTCTTGTTGTCGCGGTTGCGATCGCGATCCTTGTCGCGGTCCCCCTTGCCCTGGAAGCTGCGATTGCGGTCGTCGCGACGCTCACCACCCTCGCCGCCTTCACGCGGCTTGCGGAAGTCGCGGCCGCCATCGCGGCGATGGCCGCCGCCATGACGATGGCCCGGCTTCGCGCCGTCGGCGGCTTCGCCGGGCGCGGCGCTCGCTGCATCGGGTGCAGCGCCGGGCCGCGGACGCTGGTTGTTGTGACGCTGATGGCGATGGCGCTCGTGGCGCGGCTTGCGATCTTCGTGACGACCGGCAGGGCGCCAGACCTCGACCAGCTCAGGCTCGGCCGGTGCGACTGTTGCCTCAGGCGCGGCAGCATCGGGGGATGCAGCAGCTTCCGTCGCGGCGGTCTCGGCGGCAGCCGCTTCGAGGCCGGCAGCCTCGGCGGGCGTCGCAGCCTCTTCTGCGGGCGGCGCGATTCCGGGGGCGTCCTCGGGCGTGACGGGCGCTTCCGGAGACGCTTCCAGCGCCGGCTCCTCCTGAGCCTCCGCAGGAGCGGGGTCGTCGTGCGGCTCCATGCCGGGCGCGTCTTCGACGGTGACGGCTTCGGCCGTAGCCTCAGCGGCCGGGGTCTCAGCCGACAGGCCGGCAACGGCTTCCGCTGCAGCCTCGGTCGAGGTCTCCGCGCTGCCTTCAGCGGGCGGCGTCTCGGCCGCGACGGTCTCAGTGACGATCTGCTCGGTCACGACCTGCTCGGCGACCACAGGCTTCGGCGGCAGCGGCGGGCGCTTCTCCATGCGATAGCCGAGCGCGCGTAGCACGGAGGCGAAATCCTCGCCGGCAGATCCGGTGAGCGAGGTCATCGCCTGCGTCACCACGAAGCTGCGGCCGTCGAACGCGCCGGCGGGCTTTTCGCCCGGCGAATTCTCGCGCCACGCCAGCGCCGGGCGGATCAGGTCGGCGAGGCGCTCCAGAATGTCGACGCGCACCGCGCGCTCGCCGGCCTGCTTGTAGCCGAGCACGCGATAGGCATCGCGCGGCAGCGCCTTGTCGACCGGGAACGAGGTACGCCCCGAGGAGGCCAGATGCTGCGCGCCCGAGAGCGCGGAGAGATCGACATTGTCCTGCTTCAGCGCCCAGAGCAGTGCGGCGAGCGCACGCGCGGCGGGCTTGAGCAGGCCGGGGAAATAGATGTGATAGGCGCCGAAGCGGACGCCGTATTTGCGCAAGACGGCGCGCGAGGACTGGTCGAGATCCTTCAGCTCGCTGGCGATCTTCGGACGCTCGAGCACGCCGAGCGCCTCGACCAGCTGATAGGCGATGCCGCGGGCAATGCCGGTGACGTCCTCGGCCTTCGACAGCTCGAACATCGGCCCGAGCAGCTTTTCGATGTGGGTCTTGAGCCAGAGCTCGAGCCGCGCCTGCACCTTGTCGCGGGGGGCGCCGGTCAGGCGCTCGTCCGAGATGATGCGGATGCGCGGATGCAGCGCCTCGTCTGCGGCGGCAAGGCGCGCCATGGCATCGCCGGTCCAGCGGATGATGCCTTCGGACGTGAGCACGAACTGCTCGTCCGGCGCATTGCCCAGCTTTTCGGCGCGCGCGTTGATCTCGCCGGCGAGCACCGCTTGCGCTGCAGCCTGCAAGGCTTTCGCATCGGAGCCGGCTTCCGCCGCATCCGGTGCAAAGGTGAAGCCATCGAGGCGGCCGATGACATGGCCTTCGACGATGACTTCGCCGGTCTTGCCGATTTCAGTATTCAAGCTCGTGTTCTCCCGCAGGCGGCGCATCAATACACTGGTCCGGCGATCAACGAAACGCTCAGTCAAGCGTTCATGGAGCGCATCCGATAATTTATTTTCGACCTCCCGCGCGATCCCCTGCCAGCGTTCCGGGTCTTTCAGCCAGTCCGGGCGGTTGGCGACGAAGGTCCAGGTGCGAATCTGGGCGATTCGGGCCGACAGCGTGTCGATGTCGCCGTCGATGCGGTCGGCCTGGGTGACCTGGGACTCGAACCAGGCATCGGGAATGCAGCCCTTGCGCATGAGGAAGCCGTACAGCGTCGTCACCAGCTCGGCATGGGCGGCCGGCGACAGCTTTCTATAGTCCGGGACCTGGCAGGCTTCCCAGAGCCGCTCCACGGCAGCCTTGCCATGCGCGATATCGCGCACCTCGCCGTCGCGGGCGGCGTGATCGAGCACGCGCATGTCCTCGGCGATCGGCGCGCGCGTCAGCGTCTCGTGGCCGGGGGCGAGGTTCAGCGAGACCTGGAGCGCGCCGAGCGAGGAGAAATCGAGCTTGGAATTGCGCCATTGCAGCACCTTCACGGCATCGAAGGTGTGGTTCTGCAGCGCGTTGACGAGCTCGGGCTCGAACGGCGCGCAGCGGCCCGTGGTGCCGAAGGTGCCGTTGCGGGTGGCGCGGCCGGCGCGGCCTGCGATCTGCGCGAATTCGGCCGGCGTCAGGCGGCGGAACTGATAGCCGTCGAACTTGCGGTCGGAGGCGAAGGCGACGTGGTCGACGTCGAGATTGAGGCCCATGCCGACGGCGTCGGTGGCGACGAGATAATCGACGTCGCCGTTCTGGAACATCGCGACTTGCGCGTTTCGTGTGCGGGGCGAGAGCGAGCCCAGCACCACGGCGGCGCCGCCATGCTGGCGGCGGATCAGCTCGGCGATCGCATAGACTTCATCGGCCGAGAACGCGACGATCGCGGTGCGGCGCGGCTGGCGCGTGATCTTGCGGTCGCCGGCGAATTCGAGCTGCGACAATCTGGGCCGCGTGATCATGGAGACGCCCGGCAACAGGCGCTCGATGATCGGGCGCATGGTGGCGGCACCTAACAGCAGCGTCTCGTCGCGGCCGCGGCGGTTGAGGATTCGATCGGTGAAGACGTGGCCGCGCTCGAGATCGGCGGCGATCTGGATCTCGTCGACGGCGAGGAAGGAGACGTCGATATCGCGCGGCATCGCCTCGACGGTCGAGACCCAATAGCGCGGATTCTTCGGCTTGATCTTCTCCTCGCCGGTGACGAGCGCGACGCTGGCCTCGCCGGCTCTGTCGGCGATCTTGTTGTAGACCTCGCGCGCGAGCAGGCGCAGTGGCAGGCCGATCATGCCCGAGGGATGCGCCAGCATCCGCTCGATGGCGAGATGGGTCTTGCCGGTATTGGTCGGACCGAGCACCGCAGTGACGCCCGCGCCGGGGGCGCGCTCGGAGGCGAAGGGGGAGGAGGAAAAAGCCATGTCTATCGGATTAGGTAATGGCGATTTGGGCGAATGTCAGTGCTATCCGGGGCGGAGAGGGGGCTGGCTCTTCGTTCCTCATCCTGAGGAGCGCGTCAGCGCGTCTCGAAGGATGAAGGCCCGGCTGGTGCTGCTGGGCGAGCCAAGCCCCTCGCCCTTCGAGACGGCCGCTTGCGCGGCCTCCTCAGGGTGAGGGGCACACCGCGGGCGTGAAAACGCCCGCCCCAAATCCCGCGCAACTGTCTCACTTTGCGACGCTTTTCCCGTTCGCTTTAAGCTTCGGAACGACTCTAGAACGAATCGCGGCCGAATCGCTGACTCCCCTGTGAGTCCCGTTCCGTTCACGCAACATGTCGCGGGACTCGTCTTGGTCGTGCACTAGATGGAGTTTTGCGGGAGCGCACAAGCGCGCGGGTTGGTTAAAGCTGGGGATGGGCTCGAGTCGAATCAGAATCGGGGAGGAGTCAAATGGATTCACTGCGGCGGGGCTGGCCAAACAAAGAGTGCGAAAACAACCCCATGCACAGTAGGTAAGTCGTTGAAATCATTAGGGCGCGCTTTTGGGCTCCCATTTCGCTCGTCATTCCGGGGCGCGACGCAGTCGCGAGCCCGGAATCCATCGCGCAACCGTCTCTGCGGCCTGATGGATTCCGGGTTCGCGCCAAGGGGCGCGCCCCGGAATGACGGCGGAGAGAGCGGTGCGGCCTCCTTGCCTACTGCGTCTTCGCGACCCTTGGCGGCTGGGGCGACGTGATGAAGCTGGTGGCTTCCAGCATGGCCGGGCCGAGCGGGGTCGGCACTTTCAGCCAAAACGGGACCAGGATGCGCGTGCCGGCGATGGGGGCGAACGCGATCTCCATGTTGCGCTGGGCGGCGAGGTATTTGATCACGGGCCGGTCGGGGATGTAGCCGGCGATCGGCACGAAATAGATCGCGCAGACCACGACCGGGCCCTTGTACCCCTTCTCCGCCTTCACGGTCTCCATGCGCTTGAAATCGAGCTTGAGCTCGTAGCGCATGCGGCCGTCGAACACGGGCGCGGAGCTGTGGCAGGCGTCCTGCGAAACGGGATCACCGGTGCCGGGCACGCGCAGCAGCGAAGCGGTCATCGGGTCCCAGACGCCGCGGCGGTGCGCCTCGGTGACGACGATGCGATCGGGATCGACCGGCGGCTCCGGCAGGATGGCAAAATCCTTCACATTGCCCTTGTCGAGGGTGATGCGGATCTCTTCGGTCTTTTTCTGGGTGGTGGTGGAGGCCTGGTAGCCGGTCGCAACCAGCGCGCCACCAACGACGCGCCCCTGGCTGGCGCCGGTGCCGGACCCGCCCGTGAACGACTTCAAAAGCCCGGTGGTGCCGCCGGCGGCCGCCGCCGAGAACACGTCGTCCTGGATATCGATGTTCCAGGCGCCCTTGCCGACGGGAATGCCCGCCAGCGTCGCCTCATATTGCGCTTCGAGCTTGCCTTGCGCCGCCGCGGGCGCTGCGCCGGACGCCAGGCCCAGCACCGCCGCGAGGCCACAAAGCGCCATCAGCCGGCCGGCCAAGGGGACGTCCAAGCGGACGCCCCGACACAGACAGGCTGAGCGCAAGACTTGCGCGAAATGAAGCGTTGTCGGCACGAAACAATCCAATCAGAGCGCGATGTGCTGTTACTTAAGCCAAAACCGGCGGCAAACAATGTGTCGGGGCGTGCAGCCCCGGGAACTCCACCGGACTCTTCGACGGCGAATACGCCCTTTATGTGATGGTAAGGCGCGACAATCATTGCCGTTTTGGTGATCGGGCGGTAACGGGGGCGTTCCGAGCTCTCCCCACCTCCGCCGTCATGCCCCGCGAAGGCGGGGCATCCAGTACGCCGCAGCGCCTCTGGTCAGCCGCGCCGCCGCGGCGTACTGGATCGCCCGCCTTCGCGGGCGATGACACCGAGGCTGGGGCGCGAGATCCCGGGTTCGGGCTCTGCCCGCCCCGGGACGACGGGCCAAAAACGGCCCGTCGCCTTGACGTCCCGCCCCTTCCCCCCTATACGTCCGCCCGCTCCCTGCAAGGACGAAAGAATTTGCCCCAGTGGCGCCGAAATGGCGGCCGCACTCGTTGGGGGTTCGAACTAAAGGATTTATGCCATGTCTCGCCGCTGCGAACTGACGGCCAAGGGCCCCCTCGTCGGCCACAAGGTCAGCCACTCCAACATCAAGACCAAGCGCCGCTTCCTGCCGAACCTCGTCAACGTGACGTTCATCTCGGAAGCCCTCGGCCGCAACGTGCGCCTGCGCGTCTCCACCAACGCGATCAAGAGCGTCGACCACAATGGCGGCCTCGATGCCTACCTGCTCAAGGCCAACACTGACGCGCTCTCCCCGCGCGCCGTCGAGCTGAAGCGCGCCATCCAGAAGAAGGTCGGCGACACCCAGCCTGCCAAGCAGGCGAGCTGAAATTTTTCAGAATCGGGCGGGGGCTAAGTTGCGTCGCGTGGCGTAGGCTTAGCCAGTAGAGTTTGAGTAGCGGCCGGATCGGAAGATCCGGCCGTTTTTGTTTTTGGGCGTCCTCCCGACTGTCGTGGTTCTCGTTAAGCAGCCGGCATAGGTCTTTCCGCTCACCTTGGTTTCAGTATCAAAACGAGTTCTTGCGCATCGACACGGGCGTTTCGGCCCGCCTGATTTCCGCGTTGATCGCTCGTGCCACCAAGGCTGCTAAAGCGACTTTGAACAACCTTGCACTCCACCCGAAACTCCTCTGACGCAATGTCTGAAATGAGAGAACCGGAGAGACCATTCGAGCACGCGTGATTAGGGAATGTTAAGATTGCCTTTGCACCCTGCCCTGCGATCGTACGAAGCAGTCGCTTAAGCGCCTCCGTGGACTCCGATCGCACACTGTAGCTGGACCGAGGCCTAAGTCTTTCCGGAGGATAGCGTCCGACGCCAGATACTTGGCCCGCTCTGCCATTCGCGACAGATTCAAGCACATGATAAAATCTGCTGTAATGAACTCCAGAATAGGGCGGATCCAGAAACGCGAGATCCTTCTCAGTCAAATTTGCCGCCACCAGATTTGCATCGCGCTGCACCGCCTCGCCTGCTTGCTTAGAAACTAGAGTGCAAAGCGCATCCAGATTTAACCGCGTTCTCTGCACTAGATCTCTCGACCAGGCCTCTGCTAAAAATCGCTTGGCCGTCCTTGTTGGCTGAAACGGTTGCGCGGTATGTCCAGGGCTAGCAGCACAAAAACTGGCAGCTCCGATCAATGATGCGAGAGCAACGTCACGCGCGCTTCCTCTTGGAGCAGTAGCGCGCAAACCGTCGATCCAGACAGCTTGGCGGGCGCTGAAATAGTGCCCTCCATATGCGTTAGTTAGCGGAACATCCTCAGCGGCCTCACACCAATCGCGGTGCCGCTCAACAATTTGCCGCGTAACTCGCCCATCCAGCGCTGGCACGGCGCCGAGCCCACGAACTCGTTCATTGGCCCGGGCAAACCATGCCCGCCAAATTCGATCGCTATCCAAAGACTGTCGTCGCGCAATGATCGCATTGGCGAGAACGACGCTATAGTTCTGAAGGTCGGAAGCTAAAACTGGAACATCATAATTCAACGCTACGTGACCAGCCACCGATGCGGACCCCGTGAACAGATCAACAAATCTCCCAACACCATAGAGTTCGCGGCTAAGCACCTCGCCTAACCCGTTCCGGAGCATCGCTCTCTTGGAGCCCATGTACTTCATGAAGTGTTAGTCGACCGCGTCAGGTTGCCATACTCCAGAGCGCGACTCTTTCGCAGCTTCCCAAAGAAATAACCGCCTTCGCCACATCTTGGGCCATCCGAAAGTAGGTCTGGGTTGCTTTGGAATTACCAGCTTGAAAAGCTTCAACTTCATTCAAGGCGTCTCGGATATCTTCCCAAAGATCCTGTAACTCGTCGGCATCCCTATCCCCATCCCATAGTCCCTTCGCGACTCCGAACTTTGCCCACCAAAATTTGAAGGAATCTATTGGATGATTCGCGGCTTGAAACAACCGCGACGTCGAGCCGGATGCTGCCCTGAGCAACAAAGTCGCTCGCGACATCACTGCAAACGCACTGAATGCCATATCATCCGGCAACTTCTGAGAGAATTTGAAGATCTCGAGATCAGAGGGACTCACCTCCCTAAACATGAATTCAAGCCACTGGCTTGTTGCCTCCGGCGACAGGCCTTGATGTTGAATTACCGGCTCAACAAACTTCCTGAACCTCGGGCGCGCCTTGTCGGGCCTCTTGGCCGTAATTGACGTAAATTGAGCCTCAAGGGTAACCCTCAACAAATGGGAGTCGATGTTGTCGAAGCGGCAAACTGGCGAGGGCTCTAGCGCTTCCCAAAGGCTCTTTACAAATTCAAGCGCGCTGTGCCCCCCAACCTCCCAGAACTTTGGCAATCCGTCCGGTTGGTAGCTTGAAATATTTCTCGCTCGATGATCGTCGGGGAAAATCCGCAGATCCATCCCCCACTGCTTGAACCACTTGCGAGCATGTGGGGCGAAGTTTCCTGCACCACCGATAGGCGCGAACCAATTCTCAAGGCTGATGCCATACGGCCGAATTATGTTTGCAAATAAGTTAGCGGACGTACCTTGCTCAGACCAGAATTCAAGACAGTTCCAAGCGAAATGATGCGTGCCCTGTTTCGTATCGAGGAAGGACGCAACATTCGAACTGGTGATTGCAAAATGATCACCATTAAAAACCCCAACGCCTTCTGTAGCTAGTAGAGCTGTAGCGGCCCGAAGCTCGGCATAGTAGGCCAAGTGACGCGCTCTGTGAGGATCCCCACGGAGTAGGGCCAAAATTGCTCGTCCAAGATAGCTCCACCCATCTGCGCAGTGTAGCAACCCACTCGCCACGATGAGCTCGGCAAGCTGGCTAGGATTTTGAACGCGACCAACACGTACGTCGTTTCCAATCTCTCGAATAGGATCGACAGCGTAACGATTCTGGGGGCCCAGCCAGGACGACTTGGCCATAAAGCGACCAAGACCTTCGAGGGTACTCTCGACGTCCTCTCGCCTCAATCTACTCAGTGTAATTTGATCTGCTTGCTCGATGGCCATCAATTACACCAATCGCTTTGCAAGCTGGCCAACTTCACCTCCAGATTTGGCGAGGTGCTCGAGAAGTTGAATCCGAATTTCTTTGTACCCACTACTTCCACGGAAGACCAATTTGTCGCGACGCTCGTTCTCTGTGACGCTCGGATCGCTGCTCGTACGCCAATCAAACCCAGCAAGAGCACTAGCCAATGACTTGAGAAAAGCCGCCATTTTTTGTTTGGGCAACGTAGCAACCGCTTCCGATACAGCTTCCGCATCACTCGCCGATGCGTTCGCCTGCACTTGCCATGAACGAAGTTCGAGCTTTGAAGCCGCTAAAAAGCATAGATCGTTGAGCACGTGCAGCGCGCCACGAACCCCTTGATCGGTAGTCAATAGCGAGTGCGGCCCGTAAAATGGAGCCGACTCAGCATCATCTGCTCGCAATTTTTTCTGCGCGTTAATTGTCTTCTTCGCCCAATCACTCGATGACTTGAGGACGGCCTCGCGCAGTAGAATCCACCAGTATATCAGGAAAGCCGCTTGTTGGGCTCTGCTCCAGCCAAGAACTTCGTCACCCTCCTGCATTCGCGACCCAAAAAGACCTCCCGGGTTTTCACGCCTTCCATGCCAAGGTCGTATCAGGGTGGACATGAGAGACTTAATCCACGCAGCTTGAGTAACCCACCTGACCTTCTTTTCGCCCAACATGTTGATGCGGTCGTACCAGGGGCTATCCGGATTTGACCATAGCGCCTCGGTCAGTTCCTGAGAGCGCGTCTCCCGATAGACATAATGTCCTTCCGCCTTATCAAGCCAGTCCTCAGCGCGCAGTAGCGGATAGAGATCGAATGCAAGACTTGGATTAATGCGCTTTGGCTTGATGTTGATGGTCCAGAACAGGTACGCCTGCCAGCTCACGTCCAGCCCATGGAAGGCCACTACTGGAAGCTCAAAAGAAGGATCAGCGTTTCGATCGAATGCCCAAAGACGATGCTGCCCATCGATCACTTCGAAGGGTGGTAGCAACTTAGGAGTCCAAGACGAGCTCCACTCCTGATAGGGCATCATCAATTCGGCAACGCTATCGGAAGAGCGCACGTCAACGGAATCGTCCGGCGCAACCTCGGCTTCGAGATTCCTCTTGTCGCCTGGCTTCAAAATATTGATGACGATAGCTGTAGGCAGCCACCCCGGCTTTCTCATGTCGTTGAAGTCCGCGGACTTCCGTCTGCTTTCGCTCAGAGTGGACCACGGGTATCCAAAGTCCACAAACTGTGCGATCTCCTCGGACCTCTCTGGTTCGTGTCTTCGCTGGATGCCCAGATCCAAAGCGCGATCTTTCACCTTCGACGCGTCACGCCTTGAGATCCCGCATAGCGCCCTCAACTCGACCGCAGGAAGAGAGAATATGTAGAAGTGAGGCTGCGGTTTCGAGCGATGCAGCTTTGCCGAGAACGGAATTTTGTCCCAGCCACTGAGCCACTGATTCACCTTGAGCGCGGGCACTGACCGCCTCTTAGCTACCGACTTTTTCAATTGAGTACCCCAGAATTCGCCTCAGCTCAGGGTTGTAACCGAACAGCTTTAGCAGATAAAGGCTACTTAAGACCGACTAACAATCCTTTTCACAACAAGTGGATGGAGCGCGGAGCGTCCGCTCGATACTCCAAGAAAACCAACGGTACTTCTTATTCCATTTCCGCTATACTCGCCCCGGTAGCATCCCCCGGAGGCGCATCCCATGGAGACCGCAGCCAATTCCGGCCACAAGGGCGCCGGCAAAGAACCTCGTCATCTGCTGTGACGGCACCGGCAACGAGATCTCGGAGAACATCTCCAATGTCCTGAAGCTCCATTGCTGCCTGCGCAAGACGGACAAGCCCTCGCCGCGACAGATGGCGCCTTCGACTCCGGCGGCCGTCACCGCAGCGCCACCCGTAAACAGCTCGCGCGCCCGTTAACCGTCCATTAACCAACGCACCCTAGCCTGCTGCAATCGTCCAGCCATCACTAGCTCGAAATCCCTTCCCGGTTCGCTCCAGGAGAAGCGCGGATGTGCGTTGAGTTGTTGACGTATGCCGATCTCGGTGCCCGCCTCAATGTCTCGCGCGAGGCCGCGCGGGCAGTGGCGCGGCGTCGGCGGTTGCCGCGCTCGCGGTCGGCTGACGGCAAGGCGGTGGTGAGCGTCGATCTCGCCGCTCTCCGCTACACGCCGCGCCCGCGACGAGCCCGCCGGGCAGATCCCATCGCGACCTCCCTGGCCAGGATCGAGGCCGTCAAGACCGAGGTCTTCAAGGCGGAGATCGCGCGGCTCGAATCCGTCGCAATCGCCTACAGGGCCGTGTTCGAGCGCGAGCGCGAGCGCGCCGATCGCCTCGCCGTCGAGCTGACGCAGGCGGCCGCCGAGACCAAGGCCGCCAATGCATGGGCGGCACGACTGGAAGACGAAGTGACGGCGCTGCAGAGCGATCGCCGCCCTGGCGGGACGATCGCGGGATACGCGGCGCGCCGGTTGGGCCATCTGGCCGCTTTCATCGTGCAAGCAGACCGTGCGGCTAGAGCGCGATGAGATTGGGATGAATCGTCATCGCGCTCCAGTTTTTTGTTCGAGCATGATCTTTTCGGAAAACCGCTTCGCACTTTTCCGGATCATGCTTGCAGCTAGCACGCGAGACTTTCTTTAGTCCCCGGCTTGCCGGAGCAATCGCGAGGGAAGAATGACTGGCAATACCGATATCCATGAAATGAAGGCCCGCATCGTCGTGTTCGGCGTCGGCGGCGCCGGCGGCAATGCCGTCAACAACATGATCGCGGCCGGGCTGCAGGGGGTCGAGTTCGTGGTCGCCAACACCGACGCGCAGGCGCTGGCGATGTCGAAGGCGAAGCGCCTCATCCAGCTCGGCACGAAGGTGACCGCAGGGCTCGGCGCCGGCTCGCAGCCGGAACTGGGACGCGCCGCAGCCGAAGAGGCGATCGACACGATCCGCGAGCAATTGACCGGCGCGCACATGGTGTTCGTGACGGCCGGCATGGGCGGCGGCACCGGCACCGGGGCTGCACCCGTCGTTGCCAGAATCGCGCGCGAGCTCGGCATTCTCACCATCGGCGTGGTCACCAAGCCGTTCTACTTCGAGGGCCAGCGCCGCATGCGCTTTGCCGAAGCCGGCATCGAGGAGCTGCTGAAGACGGTCGACACCCTCTTGATCATCCCGAACCAGAACCTGTTCCGGGTGGCCAGCGAGAAGACCACGTTCGCCGATGCCTTCGCCCTTGCCGACCAGGTGCTTTATTCGGGCGTGGCCTGCATCAGCGACCTCATCGTCAAGGAGGGCCTGATCAATCTCGATTTCGCCGACGTCCTCTCCGTCATGAAGGAGAAGGGCAAGGCCATGATGGGACGGGGCGAGGCTTCCGGCGAGAAGCGCGTGCTCGCCGCCGCCGTCGCCGCGATTTCCAATCCGCTGATCGAGAATCCCTCGATCAAGCGCGCCAGTGGCCTCATCATCTCCATCACCGGCGGCAAGGATCTCATGCTGTACGAGGTCGACGAAGCCGCGACCCGCATTCGCGACGAGGCCGACCCGGACGCCAACATCATCGTCGGCGCGTCCTTTGACGAAAGCTTAGAGGGCATCGTCCGCGTCTCGGTGGTGGCGACCGGGATCGACAATCTCGATCCGGCGCAGGCGCACCCGGTGGAAACCGCCCTCACCCAGCTCGCCGGCAGGCTGCGCAACGACGGCCGTCGCATCGCCGATCGCATCGAGCGCAGTGCCCCCCTGCCGCAAGCGGGAAACCCGCCGCTCCGCCCGCAGCCGCACCACCCCGTGGGCCCACCGGCCAGGCCGGGCCTGGACCATGCGCGGCAGGCGGCGCTTCAGCCGCTCGATGCTTACGGCCGCGCGCCTGCACGCAATGCGCCCGACGAGGCCGTTCTCGATATTCCGGCCTTCTTGCGCCGCGCGGCCAACTGAGCGGGTCGGGGGAGTTACCTGCTCGGCAACCAGCGAGCCCAACAACGGCTCGTCATCCCGGGGCGCGACGAAGTCGCGAGCCCGGGATCCATAACCACCATCGTGAGTATGGATTCCGGGCTCGCGCCAAGAGGCGCGCCCCGGAATGACAGGGTAGAGCGTGCACAGCGCGCCGATGCTTCACGCCGCCGTGCAGTGCGGCTTCTCTGCTGTTTCCTTCTTGTCCGTTTCCTTGTCGCGGGACAGCCAGGCCGGAAAGCGAAGCAGGCGTTCGTTGGTGTCCTTCGGCAGCTCGATGGGCGGGGCTTCAACGGCCGAACTCGGCAAGTCCAGCGCCGCGTGGCCGGATCGCACTGCATCCGCGCGCTGATCCAGTTCACGCAACAGGGGATCGAGCACGCTGTCGACCTCGGTCGCCACCGACACCAGGAAACTATTGAGCTCGCGCGCTTCGGGCACAACGGCCGCCGCCGATTCGACCGCCCTGGAGAGACCGTCCACGACAGGTGCAAACGCTCCGGCGGCTTGCTTGATTCGCGTCTTGATCAGTTCGATCTCGCTCAGGACGCGCTCACGCTCCCGCCTTTTCTTCTCCTCAGAAAGGCGGGCTTCAATTTCGGCGATCTGAGCCGTCAGGGTCGTGGCTTCGGATGCGAGCGCATCGCGTCTTCCACGCGCGCGATCGAGATCGCGGCTGAGATTGTCCACTAAGTCGTCCCTTGCGAACATGGCTTTGCTCCGTAGGACAGGCGTTCTGCCCTGTAGGACGGCCCTGGCGCGAACCGCCAGCCTCGCCACCGACCGGATGGCCGGATCGGCCGAAACAGGCATCAACTTCCGCCGCGTCACATGGGCCGACATGGTGATCCCCCATCGTCAACATTAGGCAACCGCATGGTTAACAAGAGGTTAATGTCAACAGAATGCTGCCATTGGGGCTGCATGCCGGCGGCGTCTCCTTCCTCCCCTCGCTGCCACCCATTTTCCGCTATACTCGCCCGGGTAGCATCCCTCGGAGGCGCATCCCATGGAGTCCGCAGCCACCGCCGACCACAAGCCCGCCGGCAAAAACCTCGTCATCTGCTGTGACGGCACCGGCAACGAGATCAGCGAGAACATCTCCAACGTCCTGAAGCTCTATCGCTGCCTGCGCAAGACGGACAAGACGCAGCCCAGGCAGATGGTGTTTTACGATCCCGGGGTCGGCACCATGACGGAGCCGTCGACGTGGGGGCGCTGGAAGGCCAACATCAAGCTGGTGTGGGGGCTCGCCACCGGCTACGGGCTCGATGACAACGTGCTGTCATCCTATTGCTTCCTGGTTCAGCACTACGCGCCCGGCGACAGGATCTATTTGCTCGGCTTCTCGCGCGGGGCCTACACGGTGCGCGTGTTGGCGGGGCTGATCCACAAAATCGGTCTGATCTCGCCGGAGCAGGCGAACCTCGCCGGCAGCGGCCTCATCGCCTACAAGCAATATTCCGGCAGCGGGCGCGGCAACGACGTCGAGGATATCAAGAACATCGTGTTCGACGAGAGCGGGCCGCTGCCGAAGGACGAATTTGATCTCGCCGCGCAGTTCGCGCGCATCACCTCGACGCGCTGGCCGACCATCCATTTCGTCGGCGTCTGGGACACGGTGGCGAGCGTGATCGTGCCGCGCGCCGACCGCTTCTACTGGCCGAGCCTGGAGGAGCTCGCCTTCACGCTGCGCGACCCCAGCATCAGGATCTTCCGGCAGGCGATCGCGATCGACGAGCGGCGGCGCATGTTCCGCCTGAAGCCCTACGCGGAGCCGCAGGAGTTCTGGAGCAACCGCTACGTGCCTGACGAGAAGAAGGTGCCGCAGGACATCATGCAGGTGTGGTTCGCCGGCGTGCATTGCGACGTCGGCGGCGGCTATCCGGAGGCCGAGAGCGGCGAGTCCAAATATCCGCTGCTGTGGATGATCGACGAGGCCGAGAAGGCCGGGCTGAGGTTCAACCCGCGCACGGTGAACCAGCTCGCCTGGGGCGTCCAGCGCAAGAACTCGCCGTTCACCTACGTCGAGCCCGCTTATACCGGGAAGAGCGGCATGCTGCACGATTCCATGACGGCGGCCTGGCGCGTGCTGGAGTTCTTGCCGAAGCGCGCGAAGTACCGGGAATGGCCGGCGCGGAAAGTCTATTTCGGCTTCTACATCCCCGATGGCGAGCCGCGCCTGATCCCCGAAGGCGCACATGTGCATGAGAGCGTGCTGAAGCGCATGACGGTGGAGCCGGACTACCGGCCGGTGAACCTGCCGAAGGATTATGTGACGGTGCCGATGCCGGTGCCGCCGGGGGTGGAGCTGGGGGCGGAGGTGGAGGGGGTGACGGGGTGACTTCCCTTCTCCCCTTGTGGGAGAAGGTGGCGCGAAGCGCCGGATGAGGGGTTGTTGCCGCGCGTGGGACCGTTCGCGAGGATAGAACCCCTCACCCGGCTTCGATGCTTCGCATCGAAGCCACCCTCTCCCACAAGGGGAGAGGGGAAGCGCACTCCGCTACCGCTGCTTTTGCCTTTCGCTGACACTTTTCGTTAAAATTCTCGGGCGCGGCTTAGGGGGATCGCATCAACTCTTTTCCATGATTGGGACAGATCAGCCGCCGCGACCTGCGGAGTTGGAGGAGACGTGCCAATGCATCCGCGCAAGTTTGTCCGTGTGAAGCCCGCGGGCCTGGTGTCACGCCAGGCCAAGATCATCACCGACCCGCGCGCGCCCGTGATCCCGTGCACGCTGATCGACTATTCGCCCGGCGGAGCCTGCGTCGATCTCGGCGGCCAGGTGGCGATCCCCGATCGCTTCGAGCTGCTGCATGTCAACACCAAGAAGCGCTGCCGCATCGCCTGGAAGCGCGGCACGCGCGTGGGCGTGGTGTTTTGAGGGAATAGCGGCCGGTTGCTGGCCCTGCCTTTTTGGCAAGGACTCGCCTTGGAGAGATTTTCCCTGCAGCCATCCTTCGAGACGCCCGCTTTAAGCGGGCTCCTCAGGATGAGGGTGGAGTCCGCGGCGGCAGTTCTCGACGGGCACCGGCGCCGATGAGCCTCATCCTGAGGAGGCGCGTAGCGCCGTCTCGAAGGACGAGGCGTGCGCGCTGGCCGCCGCCACATCTCATCTTCAACAGCCCCGCCCCTTGCGCTGCAAACGGTCAGCGTCTTCGCGCATGACTGACGTGGCGGGGTCGGCTAGATTGCGTCCCTAACAACAACAACGAATTGTCCGGGGAGGACAGGCGTGTACCAGGGACGTGTCGTGTTCGGCGCGATCGAGGAGGTCGTGTTCGGCCATCCTGCGGCCGGGGCCATCGTCGCGCAGATGGACCGGCTCGGAACAAGCCGCGCCTTCCTGATGGTGTCGGGGACGCTGAACCGGCAGACCGACGAAATCACGAAAATCAGGGAGGCGCTCGGCTCCCGCTGCGCCGGCCTGTTCGACGCCATGCCGGCGCATACGCCGCGCGAGGCGGTGATCGCGGCGACACAAGCGGCGCGAGCAGCGGAGGCGGATCTGATCGTCACAATCGGCGGCGGTTCCATCACCGACGGCGCCAAGGCGGTGCAGCTCTGCCTTGCCAACGGCATCGACGATATCGCCGGCATCGACCGCATCCGCGTGCACAAGGGCGTTGCGCCCGAGATGAAGGCCCCAATCGTGCGGCAGGTCAGCGTGCCGACCACGATCGCCGGCGGCGAGTTCTCATCGATCGCTGGTGTCACCGACCGCGCCGCGCAGGTGAAGCAGATGCTGCGGCATCCGCTCGCGGTGCCGCGCGCGACCATTCTGGATCCTGCCATCACCGTGCACACGCCGGAATGGCTGTTCCTGTCGACCGGCATCCGCGCCATCGACCATTGCGTCGAGGCGATCTGCTCGCGCGAGACGCATCCTTACGCCGATGCGCAGGCGGTGAAGGGCCTCGCCATGCTCGCCGACGCGCTGCCGCGGGTGAAGGCCGACGCTAGCGATCTCGATGCGCGGATGGACGCGCAGATCGGCACCTGGCTGTCGATGGGCGCACTTGCCGCCGGCGTGCCCATGGGCGCGAGCCACGGCATCGGCTACGTGCTGGGCGGGGCATACGACGTGCCGCACGGCTACACGTCCTGCGTCATGCTGCCGGCGGTGATGCGCTGGAATGCGCGCGACAACGCCGAGCGGCAGATGATCGTCGCGGCTGCCATGGGCTATCCCGGCCGCAATGCTGCCGACGTGCTCGATGCCTTCATCCGCTCCCTCGGCATGCCGCGCAGCCTCGCCGACGTGCGCATCGCGCCGGATCATTTCAATGCGATTGCGGAAGCCGCGATGCGCACGAACTGGATTCCGCGCAACCCGCGCAAGATCGAGGGCCCCGCCGATGTGCGCGAGATCCTGCTGCTTGCCGCCTGATCGACATCCGGAGGATCGATGTACACAGGTCACCACGCCCGCCTGCGTCCGCTGCAGCCCGCCTTCATCATGGCGGCGACCGGCGAGGCCGTCACCTATCGCGACTTGGAGGCGCGCAGCAACCGGCTGGCGCACTTGTTCCGCCAGCACGGCTTGAGGCGGCTCGACCATTATTCGATCTTCATGGAGAACAATGCGCGTTATCTCGAAGCCTGCGGCGCGGGCGAGCGCTCCGGGCTCTACTACACCTGCATCAACTCGTTCCTGACGCCGGGCGAGCTCGCCTATCTGCTCGTCAACAGCCAGTCGAAGATTTTGATCACGTCGATGGCCAAGCTCGCCATCGCGCGCGAGGCGATCGAGGCTTGTCCCGACATCAAGCTCTGCATCGTCGCCGACGGCCCGGGCGAGAGCGAGCGCATCGTTGGCCTATCGGAGGTGACCGCCGGCCTGCCGGCAACGCCGATTCCCGACGAGTGGCTCGGCACCGCCATGCTCTATTCCTCCGGCACGACGGGACGACCTAAGGGCATCCTGCGCCCGCTGCCGGAGGAGAAGCCGAAGCACAATCTGCCGCTGTTCGATTTCCTGTTGAGGCTCTGGCACTACCGCGAGGGCATGGTCTACCTGTCGCCGGCGCCGCTCTATCATTCGGCGCCGCAGGCGGCCGTGAACCTCACGATCCGCATGGGCGGCACCGTGATCATCATGGAAAGCTTCGATCCCGAGCGTTACCTGCAGCTGGTCGAGCAATGGGGCATCACCCACACGCAATTGGTGCCGACGATGTTCTCGCGCATGCTGAAGTTGCCGGAGGAGGTGCGCGCCCGCTACGATCTGTCCTCGCTGGAGATCGCCATCCACGCCGCCGCGCCCTGTCCGCCGCAGGTCAAGGACGAGATGATCAAATGGTGGGGACCGATCATCCACGAATATTACGGCGCCACCGAAGGCCTCGGCTTCACCGCCTGCAACAGCGAGGAATGGCTGGCGCATCGCGGCACCGTCGGCAAGGTGCTGCTCGGGGACCTGCACATTCTCGACGAGAACATGCGGGAATGCCCGACCGGCACGCCCGGCCAGGTCTGGTTCAAGACGGCAACGCCGTTCGAATATTTCAACGATCCCGAGAAAACCAAGGAGGCGCGCTCTGCCGATGGGAGCATGAGCACGGTCGGCGACGTCGGCTATGTCGATGCCGACCGCTTCCTATACCTGACCGACCGCGCCACCTTGATGATCATCTCCGGCGGGGTGAACATCTATCCGCAGGAATGCGAGAACCTCCTGATCACCCACCCCAAGGTGGCGGACGCCGCGGTGTTCGGCGTACCCAATGCCGATCTCGGCGAGGAGGTGAAGGCGGTGGTGCAGCCGATGCCCGGCGTGGAGCCGGGGCCGGCGCTCGCCGAGGAGCTGATCGCGTTCTGCGCAAAGTCGCTGTCGCGGCAGAAGGTGCCGCGCTCGGTCGATTTCGAAAAGGAATTGCCGCGGCTGCCGACCGGCAAGCTGTACAAGCGGCTGCTGCGGGACCGGTACTGGGGGAACAAGGTCTCGCGAATCGTGTGAGGGTTTCCGCTACGTAAGGTGCGCAAGCAAGCGCCATACACGCAACTGTCTTCCCGGGGCGCGACGAAGTCGCGAGCCCGGGACCCATAACCCCAGGAAGGAGTTGCGGCATGGGCTGGCAACTCCGAGTCTTCGCCAAACTCCTCCCTGTGGCTATGGATCCCGGATCGGCGCGCGCTGAGGGCGCGCTTGTCCGGGATGATAGCGGAGGTTGTTGAGGCGACCTCGCGCAAACTCTCACAGGAATCGCGTCTTCGCACCTGCACTCTCACATCGCGAGACAAGCGCCCGAGATATTCCGTCATCCGAATTGTCGAGAGCGCAGCTGGCCTTGCGGGTTGCCTCGCTGCACGCGCCTCGCTATCGTCGGGATAACAGGCCGCAAAAGGCCGAGGTCCAGGGAGGATGAGCATGCGGAGCGTGTGGGCGCTCGCCGCAATGGCGGCGTTATCTGTGCTGACGGCCTCAACTGCCACGCTCGCCGGCGAGCCCAAGCAGGGCGGCATTTTGCGGATGTATCACCGCGACAGTCCGGCCAACGCCTCGATCCTCGAAGGCGCGACCTATTCGATCAACATTCCCTTCATGGGGGTGTTCAACAATCTCCTCATCTACGATCAGCACATCGCGCAGAACAGCCCCGATACGCTGCGGCCGGACCTCGCCGAAAGCTGGTCCTGGAGTAGCGACAACAAGAAGCTGACGTTCAAGCTGCGCCAGGGCGTGAAATGGCACGACGGCAAGCCGTTCACCTCGGCCGACGTCAAATGCAGCTTCGATCTGTTGATGGGCAAGTCGCAGCAGAAGCTGCGGCAGAATCCGCGCAAGGCCTGGTACAGCGAGGTCAACGAGGTCACGACCAACGGCGAGTTCGAGGTCACCTTCGACCTGAAGCGGCCGCAGCCCTCGCTGCTGGCGATGCTCGCCTCCGGCTACACGCCGGTCTATCCCTGTCATGTCTCGCCGGCGGACATGCGCACCCATCCGATCGGGACCGGGCCGTTCAAATTCGTCGAGTTCAAGGCCAATGAATCGATCAAGCTGACGCGCAATCCCAATTATTGGAAGAAGGGCCTGCCCCATCTCGACGGCATCGAATACACCATCATCACCAACCGCTCGACCGCGATCCTGGCCTTCGTCGCCGGCAAGTTCGACATGACCTTTCCGACGCACATCACGATCCCGCTTTTGAAGGACATCAAGTCGCAGGCGCCGAACGCCACCTGCGTCGTCGAGCCGACCAACGTCTCGACCAACATCATCGTCAATTCGACCTCCGCGCCGTTCGACAACATCGACATCCGCCGCGCGATGGCGCTCGCGCTCGACCGCAAGGCGTTCGTCGACATCCTGTTCGAAGGCCAGGGCGACATCGGCGGCACCATGCTGCCGCCGCCGCAGGGCCTCTGGGGCATGCCGAAGGACAGGCTGGAGACCATTCCGGGCTATGGCCGCGACATCAACGCCAACCGCGAGGAAGCCAGGAAGCTGATGCAGAAGGCGGGCTATGGTCCGGACAAGCGCCTCGCCGTGAAAGTCTCGACGCGCAACATCGCGGAATATCGCGACCCCGCCGTGATCCTGATCGACCAGCTCAAGACCATCTATATCGACGGCGAGCTCGACGTCGTGGAAACAGCGAACTGGTTCCCGAAGGTCGCGCGCAAGGATTACATGCTCGGCCTCAACCTGACCGGCAATGCCGTCGACGATCCCGACCAGTCGTTCTACGAGAACTATGCCTGCGGCTCGGAGCGGAACTACACCAATTATTGCAACAAGGAGATCGAGAAGCTGTTCGACGTGCAGTCGCAGGAGACCGACATCGGAAAGCGCAGGCCGCTGGTGTGGGACATCGACAAGAAGCTGCAGGAGGACGTCGCCCGCCCGATCATCTTCCATGCCCGCGCCGGCACCTGCTGGCACCCGCACGTCAAGGGCGTCACGATCATGTCGAACAGCTCCTACAACGGCTTCCGCTACGAGGATGTGTGGCTCGACAAGTAACGCAACGCTAACGGCTGGCGCGGAGGGCGGTGCATGTTTGCCTATCTGGTGCGGCGCCTGTTCCTGATGTTCGTGACCCTGTTCGGGATCTCGGTCGTCATCTTCTTCCTGCTGCGCATCGTGCCGGGCAACATCGTCGACATCCTGTTCGCCGCCGCCGGCTATGTCGATCCCGCCGACAAGGCCAATCTGGAGAAGGAGCTCGGCATCGACCGTCCCCTGATCGTGCAATATTGGCACTGGATCAGCGGTTTCATGCGCGGCGATTTCGGCTTCTCCTATGTCTCGGAGAAGCCGGCGCTGCAGGAGATCCTGCCGCGAATTCCGATCACGGCAAAGCTCGCCGGCCTCGCGCTGCTGTTCTCGGCATCGATCGGCATTCCGCTCGGCGTCATCAGCGCGGTGAAGCAGGGCACGAAGCTCGACTACGCGCTTCGCGTCGTCAGCCTCAGCGGGCTGTCGCTGCCCTCGTTCTGGCTCGGCCTTCTGATCCTTACAGCGTCGGTGGCGATGTTCGGGCAGATGCCGATCTTCAATCCCAATCCGAAGACCTGGCTCGAGGCGTTCGCGACCTACGCCGTGCCGGCCGCCGCCGTCGGCTTCCGCAGCGCGGCGCTGACCATGCGCATCACGCGCTCCTCGATGCTGGAGGTGCTGCGGCAGGACTACATCCGCACCGCCCGCGCCAAGGGCGCATCCGAGGCAGCGGTGAACTATCACCACGCGCTGAAGAACGCGATCCTGCCCGTGATCACGGTGATCGGCATCGAGGCGGCGTTCCTGATCGGCGGCCTGATCGTCACCGAGACCGTGTTCAACATCCCCGGCGTCGCGCGCTTCCTGGTGGAGGCGATCCGCTGGCGCGACTATCCGATCGTGCAGAACCTCGTGATGTTCATCGCGGTCGTGGTGGTGTTCGCCAATTTCACCGTCGACATGCTCTACGCGGTGTTCGACCCGCGGATCAGGTACACGGATTAGGAGATCAGCTTGGCCGCGATCGACTTCGACGTTGAGCTGAGGCGGGCCGGGGCGCATGCGACCGGGGGCTGGCGGCGCGTGCTGTTCATGGCGCAGCGGCACGTGCTGGGCGCGGCCGGGCTCGTCATCATGACATTGTTCGTGCTGACGGCGATCTTCGCCGATGTCATTGCGCGCTATGATCCGCTGACCGTCGATTCCGCCCGCGCGCTGGCGCGCCCGAGCTGGGCGCACTGGATGGGCACCGATTCCTTCGGCCGCGACGTGTTCAGCCGCATCATCCACGGCGCACGGATCTCGCTCGCGGTCGGCATCGGCTCGACCGTGCTCGGCGGCACCATCGGTGTGATCGTCGGCCTTACCTCGGGCTATCTCTCCGGCTGGTTCGATCTGGTGTTCCAGCGCGTCTCCGACGTGCTGCAGGCGCTGCCGCTCCTGGTGCTGGCGCTAGTGATGACAGCCGCGCTCGGGCCCTCGCTGCCGAACGTGATCATCGCCATCGCCATTCCGCTGATCCCGACGGTGGCGCGCGTCATCCGAGCCAACACGCTGGCGCTGCGCGAACAGCCGTTCGTGGAGGCCGCCAAGTCGATCGGCATGAGCGAGATGCGAATTGCGCTGCGCCATGTGCTGCCGAACACGCTGGCGCCGCTGATCGTGCTGGCGACGGCGCAGCTCGGCTCGACCATCCTGACCGAGGCTTCGCTGTCCTTCCTCGGCCTCGGCATTCCCGAACCCTATCCGTCGTGGGGACGCATGCTGTCCGAATCCGCCGCCGAATATGTCCGCACCGCGCCGTGGCTGGTGATCTTCCCGGGCGTCGCGATCAGCCTCGCAGTGTTCGGCGCCAACCTGTTCGGCGACGCCCTGCGCGACATCCTGGATCCGAGGCAGCGCGGCTGATGGCGGACAAGACCGATCTCGTGCTCGACGTGAAAAACCTGAAGACGGTGTTCTTCACCAATTCCGGCCTGTTCAAGGCGGTCGACGACCTCTCCTTCAGCGTGAGGCGCGGCGAGACGCTGGCGATCGTCGGTGAATCCGGCTGCGGCAAGAGCGTCACCGCGCTGTCGCTGATGCGTCTCGTGCCCGATCCGCCCGGCCGGATCGTCGGCGGCTCCGTCTCGCTGGAAGGCACCGACCTGCTGGCGCTGGATGAGGCGCAGATGCGCGCGGTCAGGGGCAATCGCATCTCCATGATCTTCCAGGAGCCGATGACCTCGCTCAATCCGGTGATGCGGATCGGCGACCAGATCGTCGAGGCGGTGCGGCTGCATCGGCATATCTCGGCGAAAGAGGCGCAAGGCATCGCGGTCGAGATGCTGCGGCTGGTGCGCATCCCCGAGCCGGCGCGGCGGGCGCGCGAATATCCGCACCAGCTCTCCGGCGGCATGCGCCAGCGCGCGATGATCGCGATGGCGCTGGCCTGCCGGCCGGCGCTCCTGATCGCGGATGAGCCGACCACCGCGCTCGACGTCACCATCCAGGCGCAGATCCTGGCGCTGATCCTCGACCTGCAGAAGGAGCTCGGCACCGGGCTCGTGCTGATCACGCACGATCTCGGCGTGGTCGCGCAGACCGCGCAACGCGTGATCGTGATGTATGCGGGGCGGAAGGTCGAGGAAGCCAGCGTCGAGGCGCTGTTCGCCGCGCCGAAGCATCCCTATACGCGCGGGCTGATGGCCTCGATCCCGGCCGTGCCGGCTTCCGGCGCCGCTGCGCAGGCGCGGCTCAACGAAATCCCCGGCACGGTGCCATCGCTGGTGCGGCTGCCGCAAGGCTGCGCCTTCGCGCCGCGCTGCAAGCTCGCCATCAAGCGTTGCGAGGCCGAGTATCCGCCGCTGGCCGATTGGGGCGGCGGGCATCTGGCCGCCTGCTGGCGCGCCGAAGAAGTCGCGGAGGTGGCATGACCGAGGCGCTGCTCGAAGTCACCGACCTCAAGAAGCACTACCCTGTGCGCGCCGGCGTGTTGCGCCGGCAGGTTGGCACCGTGCACGCGGTCGATGGCGTCTCGTTCGCGCTCGGCACCGGCGAGACGCTCGGCCTCGTCGGCGAATCCGGCTGCGGCAAGTCCACGGTGGCGCGCAGCGTGCTGCGGCTGGTCGAGCCGACCTCGGGCCAGATCCGTCTCGACGGCGAGGACATCACGCATCTGTCGAAAACGGCGATGCGGCCGCATCGCCGCTCGATGCAGATCGTGTTCCAGGATCCGTTCGCCTCGCTCAATCCGCGCATGACCGCCGGCGACATCGTTGGCGAGCCGATCGCCGTGCACGGACTTGCCACAGGCAAGGAGCTGGAAGCCCGGGTCGCAACACTGTTCGAGCAGGTGGGATTGCGGCCTGACCAGATGCGCAATTTCCCGCATCAATTCTCCGGCGGTCAGCGCCAGCGCATCTGCATTGCCCGCGCGCTGGCGCTGGGGCCACGCCTGATCGTCTGCGACGAGCCGGTCTCCGCGCTCGACGTCTCGATCCAGGCGCAGGTGATCAACCTTCTGATCGACCTGCAGCGGCAGCACGGCTTTTCCTATCTCTTCATCGCGCACGACCTCGCCGTGGTCGCTCATATCAGCCACCGCGTCGCCGTGATGTATCTCGGCCGCATCGTCGAGATCGCCGACAAGGACGAGCTGTTCCGCAATCCCCGGCATCCCTACACCCAGGCCCTGCTCGCCTCGGTGCCGGTCGCCAACCCGCTGGCGAAGAAGCTCGCGCCGCTGGTCGACGGCGACGTGCCGAGCCCGGTCAATCCGCCGTCGGGCTGCGCATTTCACACCCGCTGCCGGTTTGCGATGGAGCGGTGCAAGACGCAGCGGCCGGCGCTGGTGGATGCCGGAGACGGGCATCAGGTGGCGTGTCTGCTCAATGACGGGACGGGGCGAGGCCGCTAAGGCGGGCTCATAGAAGAAATGTCAGCTCCTGAGGGAGGAGCGGAAATCTTCTGCTCGGCAGAGCGTTACCGCTTTTGACCCAAAGCGGACCTCAAGGGGCTATATGGGATCATCCTCACATGGAAATGACCAGTAAGGGCGGCTCTCGAGATTTGCGGGCCCAAGCCGATGCACCTCGCCCGCCAAGCAGGCGTGACAGGGACGGCGGCACATCCAAAGGATCCGGACAAGAACCTTGAAGTAGCGCAAAAATTTTTGCAGGTCCTCTTGACTAGAAATCCGCGTATTCCTAGGTCGTTTGCCGCCCGGGGGCCGGTTCCGGACCCGGATTTTGGACATCGCTGAACCTACCCAAGGAGGATGTGCATGCATTTCCGCCCGTTGCACGACCGTGTGCTCGTGCGTCGCATCGATGCCGAGGAGAAGACCGCCGGCGGCATCATCATTCCCGACACCGCCAAGGAGAAGCCGCAGCAGGGCGAGATCATCGCCGTGGGGCCGGGCGGGCGAAACGAGCAGGGCCAGCTCGTGCCGCTCGACGTCAAGGTCGGCGACCCGGTGCTGTTCGGCAAGTGGTCGGGCACCGAGGTCAAGATCGACGGCGAGGAGCTGTTGATCATGAAGGAAAGCGATCTTCTCGGCGTGGCCGAGCAGGCCGGCACGCTGAAGAAGGCGGCGTAACGCTGACAGTCATCGAACGGAAAGGAGTTTAACAACATGGCTGCCAAGGACGTGAAGTTCGCGACCGAGGCCCGCGAGCGCATGCTGCGGGGCGTCGACACACTGGCGAATGCGGTGAAGGTCACGCTCGGTCCAAAGGGACGCAACGTCGTTATCGAGAAATCGTTCGGCGCTCCCCGCATTACCAAGGACGGCGTCACCGTCGCCAAGGAGATCGAGCTGGAGGACAAGTTCGAGAACATGGGCGCCCAGATGGTGCGCGAGGTCGCCTCGAAGACCAGTGATCTCGCCGGAGACGGCACCACCACGGCGACGGTGCTGGCGCAGGCCATCGTCAAGGAGGGCGCCAAGGCCGTCGCGGCCGGCATGAATCCGATGGACCTCAAGCGCGGCGTCGACCTTGCCGTGGATGCGATCGTCGCCGACCTCAAGTCGCACGCCAAGAAGATCACCTCTAACGACGAGATCGCCCAGGTCGGCACCATCTCGGCCAACGGCGACACCGAGATCGGCCGCTTCCTGGCGGATGCGATGCAGAAGGTCGGCAATGAGGGCGTGATCACGGTCGAGGAAGCGAAGAGCCTGCACACCGAGCTCGAAGTGGTCGAGGGCATGCAGTTCGACCGCGGCTACATCTCGCCCTATTTCGTCACCAACGCCGAGAAGATGAAGGCCGAGCTCGAAGATCCCTATGTGCTGATCCACGAGAAGAAGCTGTCGGGCCTGCAGGCCGTGCTGCCGCTGCTGGAGCAGGTCGTGCAATCCGGCAAGCCGCTCCTGATCATCGCGGAGGAGGTCGAGGGTGAGGCGCTGGCGACGCTGGTCGTCAACCGCCTGCGCGGCGGCCTGAAGGTGGCAGCCGTCAAGGCGCCGGGCTTCGGCGACCGCCGCAAGGCGATGCTGGAGGATATCGCGATCCTTACCGGCGGCACCGTGATCTCCGAAGATCTCGGCATCAAGCTCGAGAACGTCACCGTGAAGATGCTGGGCCGTGCCAAGAAAGTGGTGATCGAGAAGGAGAACACGACGATCGTCGACGGCGCCGGCGCCAAGAAGGACATCGAGGCGCGCAGCCAGCAGATCAGGGCGCAGATCGAGGAAACCACCTCGGACTACGACCGCGAGAAGCTGCAGGAGCGCCTCGCCAAGCTCGCCGGCGGCGTCGCGGTGATCCGGGTCGGCGGCGCGACCGAGGTCGAGGTCAAGGAGCGCAAGGATCGCGTCGACGACGCTCTGCATGCGACCCGGGCCGCGGTCGAGGAAGGCATCCTGCCGGGAGGCGGCGTGGCACTGCTGCGCGCGCTCAAGGCGCTCGACGGCGTCAAGACCGCCAATCCCGACCAGAAGGCCGGCGTGGACATCGTGCGCCGCGCCATCCAGGTCCCGGCGCGGCAGATCGTGCAGAATGCGGGTGAGGACGGCTCCGTCGTCGTCGGCAAGCTGCTCGAGAACCAGACCTACACCTGGGGCTTCAATGCCGCGACTGGCGAGTACCAGGATCTGGTGCAGGCGGGCGTGATCGATCCTGCCAAGGTCGTCCGCACCGCCTTGCAGGATGCGGCCTCGGTGGCCTCGCTGCTCATCACGACCGAAGCGCTGGTGGCCGAGAAGCCGAAGAAGACGGAAGCGCCGAGCGCTCCCGCGATGGACTTCTAAGGACGGGCGAGCCTGGCCGAGCGGCCGGGCTCGTTTGCCATGGATCTGTGACTGTGTTCTCGAACGAAAGGAGGATGAAATGATCAAGGATCGTGCTTTCTCCGCTCGCGGGGAAACCACTCGGAAAACGTTGCGGCGGCTCGCCGCCTTGGCCGTTGGGGCTGGCCTCTCGCTGGTGCCCTTTGCGGCCTTTGGCGCCGAAAGCCCCGGTCCTGCCGCCAAGACTGCGGACAGTTTCGAGCGGCTCGCCTTGCCGCCGATCCCGTACCTGGACACGATGCCGTGGTCGAGCTGGGATCGGGGCAGCCCGACCATGAAGGTGGACACATTGCTGCCAGTCCTCGGGCCATCCGGGATCCGGCTCGACCTCACGCCGCCTGATCGAGACAAGCCGGAGCCCGCCACGAGCTGAAATGGGGGAGCGGCCGGCGAGGCCGCTCCTCATCGTTCAGCCACTCATCGCTCACGCGAAAGGAGGATCATCAGATGAGAGGCATTGTCCTCGCCGTCGCTGTGTTGGGCATGGCCAATGGGCTTCAGGCCAAGGAGGCCGACACGCCTCGCGCCGAGATGCGGAGCTCGGCCGAGCCCGCCCGGCAGCTTGCGACCAGTTCCGTCGGAGCGTCTCGGAGCAATCCTGAGAAGTCCGGCCAGACCGAGCGCAGGAGCCGGGAGTTTTCGCCCGAACGTCTTGTCCCCGATATCTGCAGAGGATGCTGATCGGCCTTGGCCGATCAGCATTCTTCATCGCTCGCCTAACGCGACGTTGCAAGGCGCGCCTCATCGAGACGCGCGGACATCTTCGCCTTGATCCGCTGCAACGCGCGCTGCTCGATCTGCCGGACGCGCTCGCGCGAGATGGCGAACTTGCCGGCGAGCGCATCCAGCGTCTGCTGCGGCTCGCCGAGATATCGCGCCTCGACGATGCTGCGCTCCCGCGGTGACAGCGCAGCGAGTGCATCGGCGAGGGCAGCCTTGGTGCGTTCACGGTCGGCCGCGTCCAGCAGCAGACTTTCCGGATCGGGAGAGGGATCCACGAGCCGGTCCTGCCATTGGTCGCCTTCCGTCTCGACGCTGATCGGCGCGTTGAGCGAGATGTCGCCGCGCAGCCGGCCGTTCATCTCGGCGACGTCGGCTTCCCTGACGTCGAGATGTTTGGCGATAGATGTCAGCTGATCCGTCCGGAGATCGCCATCCTCCGCGACGCCAAGCTTGTTCTTCAGCTTGCGCAGGTTGAAGAACAGCTTCTTCTGCGCAGCAGTGGTGCCCAGCTTGACGAGCGACCATGATCGCAGGATGTATTCCTGAACCGAGGCCTTGATCCACCAGGAGGCATAGGTCGCAAGCCGGAAGCCTTTCTCGGGATCGAACCGCTTGACGGCCAGCATCAGCCCGACATTGGCCTCCGAGATGAGGTCGGCGATGGCGAGGCCATAGCGGCGATATTGCAGCGCGATCTTCGCCGCGAGCCGCAAATGGCTCGTCACCAGCCGATAGGCGGCGTCACGATCGCCGCTATCGCGCAATCGCCTCGCATAGTCGGCTTCCTCCGATGCCTCGAGCAGCGGAAAACGATGGATCTCCTTGAGATAGCGGGATAGCCCGCTTTCCCCGTGAAGGGCAGGAAGTGAGGCAACCAACATCGCGCCCTCCCTCACGAGCACCGTTCGCCCCGATCAGGGGCGCCTTGCCGATCCAAGCGATAATCTGAGTGAAGCGCCGAGAGCGGCGCGGTCCGAGCGCAGTCAGGTTTCATGGCCAAATCCTCGTTAGAGCAAGATGGTTGGACCACCGCGAACCTGATCCGCTGAGCCCGATCATGGCACCCAGACGCCTCAGGCCGGTGGGCGCCACTAGAATTTGGAAATGGCCGGAATGTTCCAGCGTGAACGGTCGTGACGGAAATTGCGATTGCCGTATGCCTTTGCCGCTGCAGACAGGCTCTTGAAACGCGGAGCCTTCATTCCAATCTGGTCCACGCAGGCGCCGATGAGGCTGCACGCATGTTTGGTTCGTGGGATGGATGACTATCGTGATCTCGTGAGCGCGGCTCTTGCGCTGTTCTGCGCCGGCTTGATGTTGGTGGCCGGCCATCTCCTGATCGAATGGCACGCCAGAAGCACCGATCCCGGCATCGGGATCGAGGCGCCGAAGCGCGACGGCGCGCCCGCGCCGCTCATCTCGAACGGTTCGCCGCCGGACACGTGGATGATCGAGCTTCCCGCCGAGATCAGGCGCAAGCGCGCCGCGTGAGTGGCCCTAGATCGCCCGCAGCCCTTCCTTGGGCATTTCCCGGATCAGCGCATCGATGTCGCTCTGCTCCAGCGTCTCCTTCTCGAGCAGCTTCCTTGCGGCGCGGTCCAGGATCGGCCGCCGCGTGGTCAGGATGCCCTGGGTGCGCTGGAACACCTGGTCGACGATGGTTTTCACCTCGTGGTCGACCGCGGCCGCGGTCTCCTCGGCATAGTCGCGCTCGCGCGTCGGATAGGGGCGGTCAGGGCCGGCCAGGAAGTTGCCGGGATCGCGCTCATAGGAGACGCTGCCGAGACGCTCCGACATGCCGTAGCGCGTCACCATGCTGCGGGCGATATCGGTGACGCGGCGCAGGTCGTCCGCCGCACCGGTCGACAAGTGCCCGAACACGATAAGCTCCGCGGCGCGGCCGCCGAGCAGCACCGCCATCTTGTTTTCCAGCTCCTCCTTGGTCATCAGGAAGCGGTCCTCGATCGGCCGCTGGATGGTGTAGCCGAGCGCGCCGACGCCGCGCGGGATGATCGAGACCTTGTGCACGGGATCGGTCCCCGGCAGTGAGAGCGCGACGAGGGCGTGCCCCATCTCGTGATAGGCGACGATCTCGCGTTCCCTGGGGTTGAGCAGGCGGTTGCGCTTTTCCAGGCCTGCGATCATGCGCTCGACCGCATTGTTGAAATCGCTCATGGTCACCGCCTCGGCGGCGCGGCGCGTCGCCAGCAGCGCGGCCTCGTTGACGAGATTGGCGAGGTCCGCTCCCGTGAAACCAGGGGTGAGCGCGGCAACGGCGTCTGCATCGACATTGTCGGCGAGGCGCACCTTCTTCATGTGCACATTGAGGATCTCGATGCGGCCCCTCTTGTCGGGGCGGTCGACCAGCACCTGCCGGTCGAAGCGGCCGGCGCGGAGCAGGGCGGGATCGAGGATTTCGGGCCGGTTGGTGGCGGCGAGGATGACGAGCCCGGAGCGCGAATCGAAGCCGTCGAGCTCGACCAGCAGCTGGTTGAGTGTCTGCTCCTTTTCATCATGGCCGCCGGCGAACGGGCCGATGCCGCGGGCGCGGCCCAGCGCATCGAGCTCGTCGATGAAGATGATGGCCGGCGCCTTTTCGTGCGCCTGCTGGAACAGGTCCCGCACCCGCGCCGCACCGACGCCGACGAACATCTCGACGAACTCCGAGCCGGAGATCGAGAAGAACGGCACTCTGGCCTCGCCGGCCACGGCCTTGGCGAGCAAGGTCTTGCCCGTGCCCGGCGGCCCCACCAGCAGCACGCCTTTCGGCATGCGGCCGCCGAGGCGACCATAGTCGGTCGGGTTCTTCAGGAAATCGACAACCTCGCGCAGCTCGTCCTTGGCCTCGTCCACGCCGGCGACGTCGGCAAACGTGACGCCGGTGTTGGATTCAACGTAGACCTTGGCCTTGCTCTTGCCGATAGCCATCAGCCCGCCGCCGATCCCGCCGCCCTCGGCCATGCGGCGGCCGATGTACCACCAGACGCCGAAGAACAGCAGAACCGGCATCACCCAGGACAACAGGTCGCGCAGAAACGTGCTCTCGATCTGCCCGGTGAAACGGACGTTGTGCTTCTCGAGCTCCTGGGCGACGTCCTGGTCGACGCGCGTGGTGACGAATTGCTTCTGGCCGCCGGACAGCGGCTCCTTCAGCGTGCCCTGCAAGGTGCGGTCGGAGATGCCGACCGTCTCGACTTTCCCCTGGCGCAGCAATTGCTGATATTCGCTGTAGGGGATCACTGCGATCTGGTTCGCCGCCGAGATCAGATACTGAATCAGGAAGACCGCGAAAATTGCGGCGATGGCGTATCCGATATTGAAACGGGCATTCTTGTTCATGGGGAGGCCAGATCCGATCGTGTTACGCGGGCCGGGCTAGCGTCGAGGCGCATTTGGCGCGCTCGCTCGGGCCCGGTGCGCCTCCGGACCTGCATGTTCACGACAGAACTTCTCCTGCTGCAATCGGTTCCAGTCATCCCAAACGCGAGCTCGGCAGCGCCGTACGCAGGCGATCGAGATGCCGGGCAGCGATAAGGCCCGGTTGCAGGCCGGGCCTTTGCATCAGCTCACCAGGGATACCAGTAAGGATATGCCGCCGGATAATACCGGACGGTCCGATAATAGCGGGGGCCATAATAGTATCGCGGCGGACCATAGACCGGCGCATAATAGACCGGAGGTGCAGCCGCGGCGGCGAGCGCTCCGGTGAACAGGCCGAGCGCGACGGCCGGACCGATGCCCGGACCGCCCCAATGATGATGATGGCCCCGCCAATGGGCCGAGGCCGGCGCAACGGTTCCGATGAGGAGCGTTGCTGCCGCGGCGATTGCAAGAGCAAGCTTTCTCATGTGACTTCCCTCGACTTATGCCCGCGCAAGCGGGCTTCTCAATCCTTCGCATGAGTTTCGTTTTGCCGGACACAGCCGGCAGCGTCTGAACTTAGGATGGGCGGCGACGACTTCAAGCCTCTAACCGACAATTGGCCAAGTGGAGAGAACAGTCAGATCGTGTCAATCGAAGAAGGGCTTCGAACGTCCCTGCTGGCGCGTGCCAATAGTGACTAAGTTCGTAAATTCAGGCTTTGGTCCATCTGCGAAGTTGCGCTGCGTCTCACAGAGGTCTGCTTATCGCGGCAGAGCGGTCCAGATTTGCTCAACCTGAGTTCTTCGCATTTTTGACCCTTCAGCGACCTCCGGAGCCGTCCGCTTTCCCGCCGCTGTTAAGGTTGGGACCGCAGGCGGTCAGCTGCTTAATGAGCACACAGCCTAGGACAGCACCGGCGCGGCGGGTCCGCCTCTCCGTTGCCATTATGCCGCGGGCCGCGATGGAAACCGGCTCGGCGATTACGCGGTTGATTTGGCATCGAAACCTCCAATGGAGGGTGCCATGCAGAATTGGGAAGGGAATTGGACGAACGCAAAGTTTTGTGACGTTGCGAACCTGATCCTCGGCGCGATACTGTTCGTTTCGCCCTGGATATTCGGTTTCGATGCGGGGACGGTCTCTCAGAACGCCGTTATCACCGGTATCGCCATCGCGATCCTTGCGGTCGCGGCGCTGGCGGCGTTCGCGGTGTGGGAGGAGTGGCTGAACCTCGTCGTCGGCTTGTGGGCACTGGTATCGCCCTGGGTATTGGGCTTCCAGGGAACCACCGCGATGACCGTGCATGTGATCATCGGCGCGGCGGTCGCAATCTTGGCAGCGATCGAGCTCTGGATTATGTCCCGCAACCCGCCGCGGCTGACCACCGGTAGCTGAGAAGCTGGATCGTTTGGCTCGTGGCATAGCTTCGCCGTTATCGGAAAAACCTGTCCAGCCGACGCGGACGAAATTCGGTGAGGACCTGGGGCCGGCAGCTACTCAGCGCAGTCGGCCTTGGGTCAGCCGTAAGTGCCGCAGCTCGAGCTAGCCTTGCTGGACGGCTTACTCCCGGCGCCAAATTCCGAAAGTGCCGATGGAAAGGCCTTGCTCCGGGGCTAGGTTCATCGGGCATTCCGTTTGCGTCGGATTCCCAAATTTGAATGCCACGGGGCATGATTTTTGGGACCAAGCTGCGTTTGCCATCCAACGGCAGACCTCTCGGTCCCAGCTCGTTTTTCGATCCGGAAAAACCTCCAGGCTGGGGCCGATGTGGTCTACTCCGGGCGTAAGCCGCCCCATCAGTACCAGCCCATCTTGAAACAGAGACCAAGCCAACCAGCGAGCGCGACTAGAGCGGCAATGTTGATGTACTTCTGAGCGTCTTGCATCATTGCACCGCAATCAAAGGCGCCCCGCAATTCGGAGCAACGGTGATTTGCCACTACCCGTTCCGCCTCTCTGCCCTTGACCAGATCAACAAGGTTCCGGTTTCTGGCGCTCGGTTCATCGCGGGAGCTCGGGGTTTCTCCACCTTATGTGCTTTGGCGTGTTCTTCTCGACCTGCGGGACCATGCGGGCGGGATCGGGACCGCCCGGAACGCCCCTGGGGCCGAGCAGCTCACGCGTAATGTCATCCTCGGTTCTTTCCGGCTCGACGCCGTTGATGGGCCGCTGTCGCACGGGAGCGACCTCCTGATGCCCACGGCAAGCTCAGGTCACCTCAGGCTTGAAGGTCTGCGGCTGCTGCTCTGGCGGCGGCATTTTAAAAGGAATGGGGAACGGCGTGCGCGCGAGGCTTACCAGCGCCGCCCGTTCCTCGGAGAGACGGCTTTCGATGTACTCGCGCTCCAGATCGGAAAGGCGGGTCTTGAGCAGCCGGTGGTAGCGGTGAATGCTATTGCGGTGGGTGCGCAAGCGGGCGAGCTTTTCTTCCAGAGTCATCATCGTCGTCCTCGACGGTTACAAGCAATCCTTTCCAAAAGAGGTCGGAGGAGCCCTCCGGCGTGAGACTTAGAGAGGCTTGATCTTGTTTCAAGATGGATCAGAAGATTGGACCAATTGCCTCAACCTCAAGCCAGCGTTCTGTACGCTCCGTGCTCCCCAGCGCGGGGCCGGATCATGGCAACCGAAAATCCGCCATGTGCTCTTGCATCGTCCCGTTGATGTCCGCTTGTGGCCCTCAGCCGACCATTGGGACCTCGCCCTCCGAGCACCGCTTTTGACCCGTAGCAGAAGTCTGAGCCTGCACTCCAACCCCTCAACCGCCCGGGTCGAAACTCATTCTTGCGGTTGCACGTGCCTGACGCCGGAACGTGAGCATCGTCAGGGTCTCTGATCTCCTTAAACAATGACATGGTCAGCAATCCCAGCGAATGTGTAGCAGTAATGCTGTCGCAAATTGGCTTGCCATATTGCAATTCTAGGAGCGGGAACAAATGCTTCTCGCTTCGTGGAGCTGGGGAGACAGAAGTCTGCGGCGGTTCGCGGATGCAACACTTTTGACCTTGGCCACTTTCAATGAGCTCGCCTGAACGGCTACGATGCCGTCACCAGAGAGCTTAGGAGCGCACATGAGACGGCGGGAGTTCATCACGCTTCTTGTCGGCGCGGCACCTCTGTGGCCGCTGACGGCGAGCGCGCAACGTTCAGCGGTAGCTGTTATCGGTGTGTTGTCCGTGGGTTCCCCTGACATTGCGAGTCCCTATGACGCAGCATTCGAAAGAGGTCTCGCGGAGAGGGGTTTCGTAGTTGGCAAAAACGTTACGATAGAACGTAGGTGGGCACGAGGAAACCACAGTAGGCTTCCGGAGCTCGCTCAGGAGCTCTTGCATTTCAATCCAGCGCTGATCATCGGAGGGGGCAATGTGGTTGCGCTCGCCGCAAGGAAAGTAACTTCAACCATTCCGATCGTATTCGTAATCGCGTCAGACCCCGTGAAGCTCGGACTGGCAAAGAGCTTCGCTCACCCCGGGGGCAACGCCACGGGCATATCTATGATGACAGCGAGGCTTGTCCTAAAGCGCCTCGAACTGATCCAGGAGCTGCTCCAGCAAAAGGCTACCGTCGGATTTTTGGTGAACCCTGACAATCAAGACTTGCTTCAGGAAATTGACGAAGTTGCCCGTTCGACCGGGCGGACCTTGAAAGTAGCCAAGGCGCGCAACCAGGATGAATTAGAGCCAGCTTTCAGGCAGCTTGTTAGCGCCCAAGTCGGTGCGGTCCTCGTCAGCAACGATGCGATATTTTTCAACCTGCGTGCGCAACTTGTCGCATTGGCCGATCGTCATTCGCTTCCGGCGTCCTATGAATTCCGCGAATTTCCGGCGGCCGGTGGCCTGATGAGCTACGGGCCGAGCCTTGTCGCAAACTTTGAAAAAGCCGGCATCTACGCCGCACGAATCTTGGGAGGTGCTCGGCCGGAGGATTTGCCCATTCAGCAGCCCACGGAGTTCAGTTTGGTTCTCAACTCAGCAACCGCGCGATCCTTAGGCATCGAAATCCCGCCATCACTGCTCGCCCGTGCGGACGAGGTGATCGAATAAGGCTCTACGCCCGATGTCGGCCCGTAGCGACCTTGCCGCGCGACCGCGACCGTCTGCATTCGACCCATTGCGGACTCATTTACCCTATCCTCGGTCCTGATTGCGCCCCATAATGCTCCGCTGTTTGGAGGCGCTAGTCATGAGGCGACGCGATTTCATGTCGACCCTCGGCGGACTGGCCGCAATTTGGCCAGTTGCCGCGCGCGCCCGGCAAAAGGAACGTGTCTATCGAATTGTTTATCTAAGTGCTCCGAGCCGGGAGTTGGTACAACGCACGCTCGATGCTTTTCTGCGAAAGCTCCGAGAGCATAGTTGGGTTGAAGGCGAGAACTTCATCACTCGCTCTGACCTAATTCAGCGAGGTTCTTGCTGTGACGTTATTTTCGACTTATTCAACCCAAACGGCCCATCTCAATCCGGCATACCTCCGTCGATCACACGGTCCCATGGCAAAATGCTAATGTAGTCATCCCCAGGCGTGGTCCTTGGAGGGTACATGCAGCGGCGGGAGTTCATTGCACTGATCGGGGCCATCGGTGCCGTTTGGCCGCGCAGCTTGATCGCGCAGCCCGCCCATCAACTCATGAAGAAGATGCCTCGCATCGGTTTCCTGGCGTCAGTTCCGCACCAACGTATCGAAGCCTTCGATCGCGGACTCCGCGAGATGGGATATGTGGAGGGCGCGAACATCATCATCGAGCGCCGGTTCTGGAAGAATGACCGGGAACAACTGGCGAGATTTGCCGCCGAGCTGGTGGCTCTCGAAGTCGAGGTGATTGTGGCGTCCAGCACGCCCGAGGCAATTGCCGCCAGGGCAGTCACCGGCACGATCCCCATCGTGACTGCCACCGCAGACGCGGTCGGTGTCGGCCTTGCGGCAAGTCTTGCGCGGCCGGGTGGAAACGTGACGGGACTGACCGGGGTCGCAAGCAGCGGCAAGAATTTCGGGCTTCTGTTGGAGTTACTGCCACTGGCGTCGCGGTTCGCGGTGCTCCTCGACCCCGACAACCAATATCATGCACGGCTGATGGCCGACTTCCAGAAAACCGCCGCGGACCGGCAGGTCGAGATACTTCCGGTGCTCAAACGCTCGGTGGAGGACATAGGCCCTGCTTTCCAGACCATAGCTTCGAAGGATATTCAGGGCCTGCTCGTGCTTGTGGACCCCATCGGGTTCGCCAACCGGCGCAAGATCATCGAGCTCGCCGCGCAAAACCGCATTCCGGCGGTGTATCACTGGCGTGAAGAAGCGGTCGAAGGTGGCCTTCTCGCGTATGGCCCTGACATCATTGACCTCAATCGCCGCTCCGCCGGCTATGTTGCAAAACTGCTGCGGGGCGCGAAAGCGGCCGAACTCCCGATCCAGCAGCCGGAACGCTTCCGATTGGTGATCAATCTTAAGACTGCTCGAGCTCTCGGTCTGAATATTCCAACCGCGCTACTCGCGACGGCTGACGAGGTGATTGAATGATGCTGCGCTGCATGAGTCCGCATGTGGCCCTTCAGCTACATTGGAAGATTGCTGCTTCTTTGCTGGTGTTGGGGCTTAAGCGGACATCAGTCGACGGCCAGCCGCTTAATGCGTACACGGCCTAGACCCCAGTGCCCGGATCACCGGCCAGGCCGCGAGCGCGGCGGCGAGATGTTTGAGCGTATGGCCCGAGACCATGTGGCCGGTCGCTTCGAACACGGTCACGTCGCCGAGTTCGAACAGCTTGGCCAGCACATAGAAGACGATCACGCCGCCGAGCGGCACGCCAAGCGCGCCGGGTCGCGGGCGTGTGAACGCGAGGCCCACGGCCAGCGCCATGCCGCCGAACTGCACGACCACCCAGGGCGTGAGATTCTCGCGTGCCACCCAGGCCGCCAACAGGCCCGCGATCATCGTCAGCACCAGCACCGCTTCGCCTGCGCGCGTGCTGATGCGCTCGCTGGCCGCGATGCCCAGAAAGCCCGCGAACGCGACCGCCATGCCGAGACGATCGGCGATGAGCCGTTGCGGCACGTCGGGGTCGAGATGATAGAAGCCCGAGCCGAGGCACGTGAGGATCAGGCCGACGAGGAACCAGTTCGCACCCACCGGCGCATCGTGGCGGGCACGCAGCCGTTCCGAGCCCCAGACGCCCATCGCGAGGAAGGCGAGATTGCTCAGCACGTCGCCGGCATTGGGCACGCCGAGGAAGGTGCGGCTATCGACGAAATGCGGGATGTGCCAGGCGGCGGCGGGCATCGTGGGCGCCAGAAGCGCGGTGAGCGTCAGGACGAGGAGCGCACCGATAAGATATTTCTCGCCGGTTTGAAGGGGGGCGTACGAGAGTCGGCGAACGACTGGCGGGACCAGTGCATTGGCCGGTTGAGCTTGGTCGCGCGCGCGCAGCATGAAATAGCTCCAGATATTGAACATCGTTCAATATTGGTAGCTTGAAAATGAACTATGTTCAATGCGAAATTGCCGCGAGATTTGCGCAACAAGCAAGATCTTGAAATTACTTTGTTTTTTGAACGTGAGCGGCCGCCACAGCCGTAGGGTGGCCAAAGCGAAGCATGCCCACCATTCCGCTTATGATCGACATTCGTGGGCACGGCGCTGCGTGCCTGCCCACCCTACGAGACCGCGTTTGTGGCGCTAACCCGCCCCGATCTCCGCGACGATGCGGCCCGTCGTGACCTGCTCGCCTTCGGCGACGTCGATCGCGCTGACCACGCCGTTGATGCCGGCCTTGTGGACGTGCTCCATCTTCATCGCTTCCAGCGTCAGCACCGGCTGGCCGGCGGTGACGCGGTCGCCGGGCTTGACCAGGACGGCGACCACGCGGCCGTTCATGGCGGCGCGGACCTTGCCGTCACCGCCATTGCTTGCGGCGGCCTGCGGTGCGGCTAGCGTGAGATCATTCACCGCGAGCGGGATGCCGCGATGCTGCAGATAGAGCCGATCGCCATCGCGCAGGAATTTTGCGCTGTCCATCACGCCGGCGTGGCGGAAGCGGACGGCGTCGGAATCGAGCTGGTCGATGTCGAACTTCTCCTGGCAGCCGTCAGCAATGACCGTGTAGCTGCCGTCGCGTTCGCGCGTGATGTCGAGCTCGTGCGCATCGCCGCCGATGTCGATTTTCGCCGGGAGCGGAAACGTTGCCGATAGACTCCGCCCGCCCTGCCACGACGGCGCGCGCGGATTGGTGACGTAGAGCAGCAGGCCTGCCAGCGCGATCTTGAATGCCGCGTCCGCACGCGGCGCAAGCAGCTCGTTGCGATGGGCGCCGATGAAAGCCGTCGTCGCCTCACCCTTGGCAAAGCCGGGATGACGCAGGCACGATAACAGGAACGCCTGATTGGTCGTCACGCCAAAGGCCGTAAGCTGCTCGAGGCCAACGATCAGCCGTCCCCTCGCCTCCTCGCGATTGGCGCCATGGCTGATCAGCTTGGCGATCATGGAATCGTAGAACGGCGGAATCTCCGAGCCCGGTTGCAACGCGTGCTCGACGCGGATGCCCTCAGGCACCTGCCAGCGTGCCATGCGGCCGGACTGCGGCATGAAATCCTGCGCGGCATCTTCCGAGCACAGCCGCACCTCGATGGCGTGGCCGGAGAACCTGATGTCCTGCTGCTTGATCAGCAGCGGCTCGCCGCGCGCGACGCGCAGCTGCAGCTCGACGAGATCGAGCCCGGTGATCGCCTCGGTGACGGGATGCTCGACCTGCAGCCGCGTGTTCATCTCCATGAAGTAGAACGCGCCGCTCTGATCGAGCAGGAATTCCAGCGTGCCGGCGCCTTCATAGCGCAGCGCCTTCACCGCTGACACCGCGACCTCGCCCATCTTCGCGCGAAGCTCCGGCGTGACGGCGGGCGACGGCGCCTCCTCGATCAGCTTCTGATGTCGCCGCTGTACCGAGCAATCGCGCTCGCCGAGATGGATGGCATTGCCGTGGCTGTCGCCGAACACCTGGATCTCGATGTGGCGCGGGTTCTGGATCGCCCGCTCGAGGATGACGGCCGCATCGCCGAACGCGGCTTTCGCTTCCGACCGCGCGCTGCGCAGGGCTTCGGGGAAGGATGCCGCGTCAGTGACGAGCCGCATGCCGCGGCCGCCGCCGCCGGCGACCGCCTTGATCATCACGGGAAAGCCGATCTTCCCGGCTTCGGCGAACATGACCTCGTCGCCTTGCTCAGCACCCTGGTAGCCGGGCACGATGGGCACGCCGGCCTTCTTCATGATCTCCTTGGCGCCTGCCTTGTTGCCCATCGCCTCGATCGCCTGCGGCGACGGGCCGATGAAGACGAGGCCGGCATCCTTGCAGGCGCGCGCAAACGCCTCGTTCTCGGCGAGAAAGCCATAGCCGGGGTGAACGGCATCCGCGCCGCTGGCCTTGGCCGCTTCGATGATCGCGGGAATGTTGAGATAGGATTGCGCCGGCAAGGCTTCGCCGATGCGCACGGCCTGGTCGGCCTCGCGCACATGGAGCGCATCGCGATCCGCATCGGAATAGACCGCGACGACACCGAGGCCGAGTTTTCGCGCGCTGCGCATCACGCGCAGTGCGATCTCGCCGCGGTTTGCCACCAGGACCTTGAAGAACGGCCGGTGCTGCACTGATCCGTTCCTCATGGGCGGGCTACCGAAAACTGCATGCGCTGGGGCGTGCGCGCATCGCCCTCGCGGCAGATCGCGAGCACCTCCGATAGCACCGCGCGGGTGTCGCGCGGATCGATCACGCCGTCGTCGAGCACGCGGGCGCTGGTCGAGAACACATCCATCTGGCCGTCGAACACGCCGATGATTTGCGCCTTCATGGCGTCGAGCTTGTCCTTCTCGATCGGCTTGCCGCGGCGCGCGGCAGCGGCCTCGGTCACGATCGCCATGGTCTCGGCGGCCTGCTCGCCGCCCATCACCGCGGTCTTGGCATTGGGCCAGGAGAAGCAGAAGCGCGGATGGAAGCCGCGACCGCACATGCCGTAATTGCCGGCACCGAACGAGGCGCCGCAATAGATGGTGATCTGCGGCACCGTCGCCGAGGTCACCGCCTGGATCATCTTGGAGCCGTGCTTGATCATGCCGGCCTCCTCATAGGCCTTGCCTACCATGTAGCCGGTGGTGTTGTTGAGATAGAGGATCGGCGTGCGGGTCTGGCAGCAGGCCTGGATGAAATGCGTCGCCTTGTTGGCGCCGGCGGGATCGAGCGGGCCGTTGTTGGTGATGATGCCGATGGCCTGGCCCTCGATGCGGGCATGGCCGCAGACGGTGGCCGGGCCGTAACTCGGTGCCATCTCGGTGAAATCGGAATCGTCGACGATGCGCGCGATCACCTGTTTCATGTCGACCGGGCGCTTGTGGTCCATCGGCATGATGCCGAGCAGCTCGTCCTGGTCATAGCGCGGCGGCTTGAACTGCGCCGACGCTTTGCCCGGCCGCTCCCAATGCAGCGCCGCCATGATCTCGCGCGCGATGCGCAATGCGTCGCGATCGTCCTCGGCGAGGTAATCGCCGAGGCCGGAGATCTGCGTATGCATCTCGGCGCCGCCGAGCTCTTCCTCGGTCGCGATCTCGCCGGTCGCGGCTTTCAGCAGCGGGGGCCCGGCGAGGAAGGCGCGGGTGCGGCCGCGGACCATGACGATGTAGTCGGAGAGGCCGGTCTGATAGGCGCCGCCCGCGGTGGAGGAGCCGTGCGTGACGGTGACGACCGGCAGGCCCGCCGCCGACAGCCGCGCCAGGTTGCGAAAGATGTTGCCGCCGCGAACGAAATCCTCGACGCGGTAGCGCAGCAGATTGGCGCCGGCGCTTTCGACCAGCTGCACGTAAGGCAGCTTGTTCTCCAGCGCGAGCTCCTGCACGCGCAGCGTCTTGTCGAGGCCGTAAGGCTGCAGCGCGCCGGCGTCGATGCCGGAATCACTGGCGCTGACCATGCAGCGGATGCCCGAGACGAAGCCGATGCCGGCGATGACGCCGCCGCCCGGCACGCTCTTGCTCGCATCCGGCACGTCGAACATGTAGCCCGCCAGCGTCGAGAGCTCGATGAAGGGCGCGCCGGGATCGAGCACCAGCGCGACGCGCTCGCGCGGCAGCAGCTGGCCGCGCTTGTGGAAGCGGTCCTTGGCCGCGGCGGACGCGGCGCGCGTGCGCTCCTCGAGCGCGCGCATGCGGTCGATCAGGCCGAGCATGCCGTCGCGGTTGGCTTGGTAGGCGGCGCTGCCGGGGAAGATGGTGTTTTCGAGAATGGACATGACTTGATCCTGCTCGTCATTGCGAGGAGCGAAGCGACGAAGCAATCCAGACTGCATCCGCGGAGAGATTCTGGATTGCTTCGCTTCGCTCGCAATGACGGGTGAGGCGATACCTTACCTGTTCGTCCCAAAGATCTTCCGCGCCTCGGCCGGTGACGCGATCTCGCGGCCGGCGCGCCTTGCGCAGGCGGCGACGGCCTCGATCAGCTGGCCGTTCGACGTCACCTTCTTGCCGTCGGCGAGATAGAAGGTGTCCTCGAGGCCGGTGCGCAGATGACCGCCGAGCTCGGCGCAGCGCTGGTGCAGCGGCCAGATCTCCTCGCGGCCGATGGCGGTGACCTGCCAATGCGCCTCGGGGCGCTTCAGCTTGATCAGGATCGGCAGCAGTTCGGGATCAGCAGGCATGCCGGAGGCGACACCCATCACGAAATTGTACTCGAGCGGGCCGTTGTACATGCCGACCTGGTGGTACATGCCGACGCAGCGGACGATACCGACGTCGAAGCATTCGAACTCGGGGATGGTGCCGGCCGCGTTCATGACGTCGAGATAGTCCTTCACCTTCTCGACCGAATTGTCGAACATCATCGGTGGCCAGGCCCAGCTGTTGTCGGCCTTCACCTTCAGGTAGTTCAGCGAGCCGGCATTGCAGGCGGCAATCTCGGGCTTCGTCTCGCGGATGCAGTCGAGCGCGCCTGAGTAATTCGGCCCCGACACGCCCGAGGTGTGGTTGATGATCACGCCCGGGCAGGCTTCGCGGATCGCCTGCTGGATCTCCTTGCTGACCGCGACCTCCCAGGACGGCAGATGTCCCTTGCCCGGCGCCTGCTGGCGCAGATGGATGTGCATGATGGACGCGCCGGCCTCGAACGCAGCCCTGGCCTCGCGCGCCATCTGCTCGGGCGTCACGGGCACGTTGTGCTGCTTGGGGTCGGTGAGCACGCCATTCAGCGCGCAGGTGATGACGGTCTTGTCGCTCATGCGTTCAATGTCTCGCACGTTGAGAATTCAACGCTTGCGATCATGAGACGCGCGACATGCGGCTTCTTGCGCGGAGAAGCTGGGAAAAGACGAGCTTTCGTAGGGTGGGTTAGCCGAAGGCGTAACCCACCACTGTCTGCCTCCGTGGAAATTGACGAGGTGGGTTACGCCGAGCAGCTGCGCTTCGCGCATCTGATCGGCTAACCCACCCTACGAAGCCTCCGCCATCCGCACGGTCTCGGTGCTGCGGTAGATCGCAAGATCGCGCGAGCCGACGAAGATCGCCCGCGGCTTCAATCCGTAGAAGCGGCGGATCGAGTGGCTGAAATGCGTGGAATCGGGATAGCCGATGTCCTGCGCCAGATGGGCGAGGTTGAGGTCCTGGTTGGCGAAGTGCAGCAGATACCGCGCGCGCTTCCAGGCGCGGAAGGAGCGGAACGAGATGCCGGTCTCCTCCTTGAACAGGTGCAGGAAGCGCGAGGCCGAGAGGCCAGCTTCAGCGGCGCAGGTATCCGCCGTCACCGGCTCACCGGAGAAGCGCTCGATGCGGGCCACCGCACGCATCACGCGCGGATCCAGCACGCGGCGCGGCAGCGCCTCGCCAAAGCACATCTCGTCGAACTCGGCCGTGGTGATGTCGCCATAGCGGCGCTGACGCAGCAAGGCGTAGGCGGCGAGGATCTTGCGGGCATAGGCGGCCTGATCGGGTCCGGTCAGGCGCGCGGCCAAGGCTTCAATCACGCCATCCGCCATGCTTTCCGGCTCCAGCGTCACGCTGATGACGGTGCGATAGTCGCTGGCGATGGAGTGCCGCTGGTTCGGCAGGGTGACGAACAGCTCGCCGGTGGCGAGAACGTCGTCGATAGTCAGGTGCAGATTGCCCTTCACCGCGACATAGACATGGCAGCAGCCGGGTGTCCGTTTGCGCGGACGGCCGAGCAGGCCCGCATAAAACACCCGCTCCGGCGTGATCAGCATCAGGTGGTCGGATTCGCGACCGTTATATTCCATTGGGTTCCTCCTCGCGCGGCTCTCTGGCCGCTGCGGACGGTGGTCACCTTAGCGGAAATTTGGGCGCTGTCACGGTAGGGTAGCGCTGTCAAAAGACATGGCGCGTCGTGGACGCGCAATAGCGCGAACCGGGGAATCTCGAGGTTCCGGGATCGCGCTTCCGCGCCCCGGAATGACAGCCTCCCTTACGCCCTCACCCTCGGCGCGACATTCTGCTCTTGCCCGGCCTTTTGCTCCGCAGCAACCGCGCGCTTGAAACCCTCGCGCTGCTGCAGACGCGACCAATAGGCTGCGACGTTTGGCCCGAAATCCTTGGCAAGCCCGATATTGCTCGCGAGCCGAAGCGCGTAACCGATGACGATGTCGGCGGCGGTGAAGCGGCCAGCGCACAATGTTTCGGCATTCGCGGTCGCTGCCTCGACGGCGCGCAGTCTCCCCAGAAACCATTTCGCGTAATCGGTGGCGACCTGCGGGTTGCGGCGCTCCTCCGGCTCGAGCTGGGTGTATCTCAGCACCAGCGTTTGCGGGAAGGTTAACGTGGCGTCGCTGAAGTACATCCAGTTCAGGAACGTGCCGTAGGCGGGATCTTCAGGGCCGACCATCAAGGGCGTCGGGCCGTATGTGATGCCGAGGTAATGGCAGATGCCGGAGGATTCCGTCATCCTGGTCTCGCCGTCGATCATGAAGGGGATGGTGCCGAGCGGGTTGAGCGCGAGATAGTCCTTGGCGAAGACGCGCGGCGGGAACGGCAGCATCTTCAATTCATAGGGCAGCCCCATCTCCTCCAGCATCCAGAGCGGACGGAACGAGCGCGCGGCGTCGCAATGATACAGCGTGATCATCAGGCGTTTCCTTTGCTGCCGGGCAACGTGCCCATCATCTTGCACAGCACCATCAGCATGACCTCGTCGGCGCCGCCGCCGATCGAGGTCAGGCGGCTGTCGCGATAGGCGCGGCTGACCGGCGTCTCGTTGGTAAAGCCCATTCCGCCCCAGTATTGCAAGCAGGCGTCGGTGAGCTCGCGGCCGAGCCGCCCGGCCTTCAGCTTGGCCATGGTCGCGAGCCGCGTCACATCCTCGCCGGCGACCAGCTGCTCGCCGGCGCGATAGATCAGCGCGCGCAGGAGCTCGACCTCGGTCTGCATCTCCGCGAGCTTGAAGTGCACGACCTGGTTGTCGAGGATGGACTTGCCGAAGGCTTTGCGGTTGCGGGTGTATTCGATGGTCTGGTCGATGATGTATTCGTGCGCCTTGAGGCAGGCGGCCGCGCCCCACAAGCGCTCCTCCTGGAACTGGATCATCTGGTAGGTAAAACCCTGGCCTTCCTCGCCGATCCGGTTGCGCTTGGGCACGCGGACATTGTCGAAGAAGATTTGCGCGGTGTCGGAGGAGCGCATCCCCATCTTGTCGAGTTTTCGCGCGACAGTGACACCCTTGGCCTTCATGGGCACGCAGATCAGCGACTTGTTGCGGTGAACGGGGCCGTCGCCGGTGTTGGCGAGCAGGCAGATCCAGTCGGCCTGGGTGCCGTTGGTGATCCACATCTTGCCGCCATTGATGACGTAATCGTCGCCGTCAGAGCGCGCCTGGGTCTTGATCGAGGCGACGTCCGACCCCGCACCGGGCTCGGAGACGCCGATGCAGGCGACGTAATCGCCCGAGATCGAGGGCGCCAGGAATTCGCGCCGCACCTCATCCGAGCCGAACCGCGCCAGTGCGGGCGTTGCCATATCGGTCTGCACTCCGATCGCCATCGGCACGCCGCCGCAGGTGATGGCGCCCAGCTCCTCCGCCATCATCAGCGCGTAGGAATAGTCGAGGCCGGAGCCGCCGAATTCGACTGGCTTGTTCAGACCGAGGAAGCCGAGGCTGCCCATTTTCTTGAACAACTCGTGCGCCGGGAAGATGTCGGCTTTCTCCCATGCGTCGACGTGCGGATTGATCTCGTTGGCGATGAATCTTTGTAGCGAGCGGCGGATGTCGTCGTGGTCGGCGGTGAATAACATTCTCTCTCAGCCTCGTCATTCCGGGACGCGCCCCTTGGCGCGGGCCCGGAATCCATAACCTCCGCTTGTGGTTATGGATTCCGGGATCGCTCCGCTTCGCTCGCGCCCCGGAATGACGCGAGGAGAGAGCGTTCAAAGACCCATCTGCCGCGAGGCCAGATCCTTCATGATCTCCTCGGTGCCGCCGCCGATGGCGTTGACCTTGACCTCGCGATAGATGCGTTCGGCCTTGATGCCGCGCATGAAGCCGGCGCCGCCGAAGATCTGCACGGCTTCCGAGGCGCAAAAAGCCATGGTCTGCGTCGCCTGGTTCTTCATCATGCAGATTTCGGCGACCGGGCTCTCGCCCTGCTCGAGCCGCCAGGCCAGCATCTCCAGCATCGCTTGCGATGCCGCCACCTTCTGCGCCATGTCGACGATCTTGTGGCGGATGACCTGGTGCTGCGCGAGCGGCTTGCCGAAGGTCTTGCGCTCCTTTGCGTAGGCGATGGCCTCGTCGAGGCAGACCCGCGCAAAGGCGGTGCAGCTCGCGGCCATGCCCATGCGCTCGCTGTTGAAGTTCTGCATGATGATCTTGAAGCCTTGGCCCTCCTCGCCGATCAGGTTCGCGGCGGGCACGCGGCATGCATCGAAATACAGCGTCGCGGTATCGGAGGCCCACCAGCCCATCTTCTTCAGCTTGGTGCGCGACAGTCCGGGCGTATCGCCGTCGATCAGGAGCAGGCTGACGCCGCCGGCGCCCTCGCCGCCGGTCCGCACCGCAACCGTCAGGTAGTCGGCACGCATCCCTGAGGTGATGAAAGTCTTCTCCCCGCTGACGACGTAGTGATCGCCGTCGCGCCGCGCGCGCGTGCTCAGGTTGGCAACGTCGGAGCCGCCGCCCGGCTCGGTGATCGCCAGTGCGGAGATCTTCTCGCCGGCCAGCACCTGCGGCAGCACGCGCGCCTTCACCTCGGCGCGTGCGGCCCGCGCGATCGGCGGCGAGCCGATCGTATGGCTCATCAGGCTGGCGCTGACGCCGCCTGCGCCGGCGCGCGCAAGCTCCTGGCTCGCCACGATCTTCATGAACTGGTCGGCGGCGATGCCGCCATATTCTTCCGGGAATCCAAGTCCCAAGAGGCCAATTTCGGCCGCCTTGCGGTAGAGCGTGCGCGGGAATTCGCCCGCTTCGTCCCATTCATGGGCGAAGGGCGCGATCTCCTTCTCGACGAACCGCCGCATCGCGTCGCGGAACGCGTCGTGCTCGGCGGTATAGAACGGGCTCTTCATCGCGAGACTTGCCTCGACCGGATTCGTCCCGGCCACCATGGCTGTAACCTGCGCCGTTCACTTGCGCGGAGTGGCTGATCGGCGCGAACGCTTCGAACAAGCCAGCAACGCACCCCCAGCGGATTGCTGTCACAACGTCAAGAACAGCGCAAACGGCTCTTCCACCGTGCGGCGCAAGTGCTTTCGATACAAGGCGTGGTTGGGATCCTCGGGCGCAACCCGGCCCAAGGAAGGTTTTGGGATATTCCTGAGCGGCACATAGGCGATCGGCGCGGCGATCGGCGTGAGCTGCGAGCCGGGCCCGGCGCGCAGCGTCGAGATGATGCCGTACATCTCGCCTGATACCGTCGGCCGCGACACCGTGATCACGCGGTGCTGGCCGTGCTTGATGATGACGAGGTAGATGAAGCCGGACTGATGCGGAACGGCGACCTCGCCGGTATGCTCGTAGGCGGCATCGGTCCGATCGCCCTCGCGGAAGACCAGCGACGAGAGCTTCGGCTCCCAGGCGATCTCGGTGCGATAGGCGAAGATCGCATCCTTGTCGCCGAACGACGGCCGCAGGGTGATGTAGACGTCCTCGAGCCAGGTCACCGCGCGATGGGCATAGGAGCCGAGGCTGTCGGGCGCGACGTCGTTTGCGGCGGGAGGCGCCGCCGCGACGACATTTTTGCGCAAGGAAACGCCGAGCGCCTGCTCCAGCCGGACTGTCGTCGCCAGCGTGAACGGCCGCCGGCCGCCGAGCACCTTCTCCAGCGTCGACAGGCTGAGCTTGGCTTGCTCGGCCAGCGCCTGCCGCGACATCCGGCGCCGGGCGAGCTCCTCGCGAATGGTCTCGGCGATCTCGCGGCTCTGCTCGTCCGAAAGCTGCTTGTCCGTGAGTTTGTCCTGCATCTGCATCGTCAGCCCCGCTCCAGGCCGGTCACTCTAGCAGGGCGGACAAACCAGCACAAAACCGCACATGACCGCCCCGGCTCAAGCGAGCCTGGGCCGGCCGCGGCGGAACATTGCCGATCATTCTGCTCGCGAAATCCCGCCCCGCCGGCGGATGCTGAGGACCAGCAAACATGCTTCGGAGCAAGCCAAATGAACGCCTACGACACGGCCGACGGCGACGACCACCCGCTGTTGAGCCGCCTCATCAAGGTCGGACTGTTCCTTCTGGCGCAGGGCATCGCCGTGATGCTGGTCGCCTTCCTGGCCCTGCTGGTGAGTTTCGGGGCGAGCTGGTCGGCGACGACCGAACAGGCCAGCCTGCTCCAGCCCGGCGAAGCACGGTCGGGCAGCCTGCTACTGAAAGAGGACGGCACTACCACGGAGGCGATTCGCCTCGGGACCGATATCGACATTACCGTGTCGGGCCCGACCTTGCGCGCCCGCGTCACGCAAGCATTTCGCAACCCGACCAAGGATTGGGTCGAGGCCACCTACGTCTATCCGCTCGCGGCCGGCGGCGCCGTCGACACACTGAAGATGGTGGTCGGCGACCGCGTCATCATCGGCGACATCAAGGAACGGCAGCAAGCGCGCGTGATCTACGAGGAGGCGCGCCGCGCCGGCCAGAAGGCCGCGCTCACCGAGCAGGAGCGGCCGAACATCTTCACCAACTCGGTCGCCAATATCGGTCCCGGCGAAACCGTGCTGGTGCAGATCGAGTACCAGGAGCCGGTGCATCAAGTCGGCAACGAATATTCGTTGCGCCTGCCGCTCGTGGTCGGGCCGCGCTACAATCCCGCACCGATCATCCAGAGCGTCGATTTCCGCAAGGACGGCTCGGGCTGGGGCGCGACGTCGTTGGACCCGGTGCCGGATCGCGAGCGCATCTCGCCCCCTGTGCTGGATCCCGCCAAACATGCGCCGCTCAATCCGACCAGCATCATTGTGCGCCTGCAGGCCGGCTTTGCGCTCGGCGAGGTCAAGAGCCACCATCACAACGTCAAGACGGAAAGCCCTGATAACATGACGCGCGTGGTGACGCTCGCCGACGGTGCCGTGCCCGCCGACCGTGATTTCGAGCTGACCTGGAAGCCGGCTGCCGAGACAGCGCCATCGGTCGGACTGTTCCGCGAGCACATCGGCGATGCCGATTACCTGCTCGCCTTCGTCACCCCGCCGAGCGCCGAGCAGGCGACGCAGAAGCCGCTGCCCCGCGAGGTCGTGTTCGTGATCGACAATTCCGGCTCGATGGGCGGCACGTCCATCGTGCAGGCCAAGGCGAGCCTGCTTTACGCCCTCGGACGCCTGCAGCCGAATGACCGCTTCAACGTGATCCGCTTCGACGACACCATGGACATGCTGTTTCCGGCCGCCGTGCCGGCCGATGCCGCCCATATCGGCGAGGCGACCTCCTTCGTCGGCGCCTTGCAGGCGCGCGGCGGCACCGAGATGGTGCCGGCGATGCGCGCGGCACTGGCCGACAGGCTCGACACCGGCATGGTCCGCCAGGTCGTGTTCCTGACCGACGGCGCGATCGGCAACGAGCAGCAATTGTTCGATGCGATCACGACGATGCGCGGCCGCTCGCGCGTGTTCATGGTCGGCATCGGGTCGGCGCCCAACACCTATCTGATGACCCGTGCCGCCGAGCTCGGCCGCGGCGCCTTCACCCATATCGGCTCCACCGAGCAGGTGGAGGAGCGCATGCGCGGCCTGTTCGCCAAGCTGGAGAATCCGGCCGTGACCGGCCTCACCGCAAGGTTTTCCGAGGCCAATGCCGACGTCAGCCCCGCGATCATTCCCGACGTCTATCGCGACGAGCCCCTGGTGCTGGCGGCGAGGCTCGACAAGCTCGCAGGCTCGCTCGAGATCAAGGGCCGCGTCGGCGGCCGCCCATGGTCGGTGACGCTGCCGCTGCAAAACGCAGCCGAAGGCAAGGGCCTGTCGAAGCTCTGGGCCAGGCGGAAGATCGCCGATGCGGAGGTCGCGCGCACCCTGCGCGAGATGACGCCGGAGGAAGCTGACAAGGCGATCCTGGCGCTGGCGCTCGACCATCAGATCGTCACTCGGCTGACCAGCCTCGTCGCGGTCGACAAGACGCCAAGCCGTCCCGAAGGCGAACCGCTCAAGCTCAGCGAGCTGCCGATCAACCTGCCCGCGGGCTGGGATTTCGAGAAGGTGTTCGGCGAGCGGCCGCATCTGACGCCAACGCAGCTGCACGAGCGCCATGCCGATGCGCGCAATCAGCCGGCAACGCGACGGCCTATGCCTGCTGCGCCCGATGCGATCCGCCTGCCCAAGACCGCGACCTCGGCCGAGCTGAAGATGATCGCAGGCTTCATCCTGATCGTGCTCGCCCTGATCCTGTTCGTGTTCAACCGGCGTCGGACCTTGCTCACCGACGCCGCTTGAGAGAGGAGCTCCCCCGAACTCCTCTGTTAGCGCGCGCGGCTGCCCGTCCCCTCCAAACGGCCGCGCGCGCCTTTTTTCACTGTCATTGCGAGGAGCGAAGCGACGAAGCAATCCAGACTGCCGCCGCGGAGACAGTCTGGATTGCTTCGCTTCGCTCGCAATGACGAGAGACGAAACACAATGCCCCGCTTCATCTCTCCGCCGGTCCTCGCGCTTGTCGGCCTCTTCCTGTTCGGCGACGGCGCCTATATCCATGCCAAGGCGTGGCTGGCGCAGGTGCTGCTGGAGCGCGCCTTCGACCGGAGCATTGCCACGGGACAGGCGGTAAAGCCCTGGTCCTGGGCCGACACCTGGCCGGTCGCGCGGATCGAGGTGAAGCGGATCGGTGCCAGCGCCATCGTGCTGGAAGGCACGAGCGGACAAGCGCTCGCTTTCGGGCCCGGTCATATCCAGCACACGGCTGATGCGGGCGAACGCGGGATCGCCGTCTATGCCGCCCATCGCGACACTCATTTCCGCTTCCTGAAGGATGTTGCCATTGGCGACGTCATCGATGTCACGCGCAGTGACGGTCGACACTTTCGCTATCGCGCGGATTCCTCGGCCGTGGTTCGCTTCGATGCATCCGGCATCGATCCCATGGCACAGGGTTTCGAGCTTGTTCTCGCGACCTGCTGGCCATTCGATGCCGTCACATCCGGCCCCGAGCGCTACATCGTGCATGCGACATTGATTGGCGCCGACGGCTAGATCGCCGATCGGACTGACACGCACCGGTGCGCGCTTCATTCCACCACACGGCATACCAGCCACACAGTTGCCAAAGGACTCGCCATAGAACAGAGTGACGCGACACCAATAAGAACAACAGGTGAGGTCACGCCATGGAAGCCCGTGTGTCTGCTGCGCCCGCATCACGTCCATGGTCTCCGCCGCCCGATGCCAGCGACATCGTCAAGGGCATCCACGCAATGCTGCACCCGCACAACATCGTGCTGGTGGGCGCGACCGACAAGCCCGGCAATTATGCCGAGCGCATCTGGAACAATCTGATCAAATATGGTTTCGAAGGCGGGCTCTATCCGGTCAACGCCAAGCGCGATACCGTCTGGGGCGCTCCCTGCTACAAGGATTTTGCGAGTCTTCCGGAGAAGCCCGATCACGTCCTGGTGCTGGTGCCTGCGCGCTTTGCCGTGCAGGTGATCCGCGACGCCGCCGCAGCCGGCGCGCGGTCGGCCACCATCGTCACCTCCGGCTTCAGCGAGCTGCAGGATGACGAAAGCCAGAAGCTCGCTGCCGAATTGCACGCTGCGGTGCGCGAGACGGGGCTCGCGGTCACGGGTCCGAACTGCCTCGGCAATTTGAGCGCTGGCGAAAAGCTCTTCACCAATATCGACGATCGCATCGTCACCATGGAACAGGGCGCGGTGGCGATCGCCGGCCAATCCGGCGCGATCGTCATGGCGATCCGCCAGACGCTGGAAGACCGGGGTGTCGGCGTCGGCTACATGGTGACCACGGGCAACGAGGCCGGGCTCGAGACGCCGGATCTGATGCGCTACTTCGCCGAGGATCCGAGCATCAAGGTGATCGTCGTCTACCTCGAAGGCGTGCGCAACACCAAGGCGTTCCGCGATGCCTGCAAGGCGGCACGCGCGGCGAGCAAGCCCGTGATCGCGCTCAAGCTCGGCGCCTCCGAAGGCGGCCGCGCCGCGGCGATGGCCCATACCGGCGCACTCGCCGGCTCGATCGAGACGTTCGACGCGATCGCGACGCGCGAAGGGGTGATCCGGGTCGGCGGCCTCGACGAGCTGATCGAGACCACCGAGTGCTTCGTGCACGCGGCCGTTCCGAAAGGCGACCGGCTCGCCGCTGTGACGCTGTCCGGCGGCAAGCGCGGCATGCTGATCGACGCATTCTATGCCGCAGGCCTGAATTTCACGCCGCTGAGCCCGCATGTCAGCGCGGAGCTGGCGAAGATGCTCGGCCCCGGCTCGATCGTCGGCAATCCGCTCGATGCCGGCTTCGCCGCAGTGGTCGATCCCTCCGTCTACATGAAGTCGATCAAGCTGATGATCGACGACCCCGATATCGACATCGTCATCGTCGATGCCGAGCTGCCGAAGGCGCCGCACGAGCTGCGCGAGCGCAATTTGCGTATCGTCAACGAGATGGCGAGCCAGGCGGGCAAGCCGGTGATCTACATCAGTGCGATGTCGATCGGCTTCACCGAATACACCAAGGGCTTGCGGAAGTCGCTGCCGCATCTCGCGGTCATGCAGGGCATGGACCGCGCGGTGACCGCGATCAAGTCGCTGCTCGCCTATGCGAAGCTGCGCAAGGAGGTGCCCGATATCGTCTCGAGCTCGAAACCCGCCGCCCGCGCCGTGCTGGAGAAGACGTTGAAATCGGCGACCGGTGCTGCGCTCGACGAGGTCGCCTCGAAGAAGCTGCTCAAGGCCTATGGCATCCCGATCTCGAAGGAGGCGATCGCGCAGACTGCGGCGGACGCCGTCAAGATTGCCAAGCAGATCGGTTTTCCGGTCGTGGCAAAACTCGTCAGTGCGGAGATCCTGCATAAGTCCGACATCGGCGGCGTGGTGCTGAACCTCAACAGCGCAGCCGAGGTAAAGAAGGCGTTCGCCGACATCACCGCGCGGGTGGCGAAGCTCAAGGGCAAGCCGAAGCTCGACGGCATCCTGATCGCACAGCAAGTCAAGGCCGAGCTCGAGCTCGTCGTCGGCGCCTCGCTCGATGCAGAGATGGGGCCGGTCGTGCTGTTCGGCACCGGCGGCATCGATATCGAGCTGATGAAGGACGTCGCGCTCGCCGGCGCGCCGCTGGATGAGAGCGAGGCACGGCTCCTGATCGGCCGCACCAAGGCCGGCGTCAAGATGCGCGGCTATCGCGGCAGGCCGGTCTTGCACGAGGCCTCGGCGGTGAAGGCGCTGGTCGGGCTGTCCAACCTGATCGCGGATGCGGGCGATCGCATCGCCTCGATCGACATCAACCCGTTCCTGATCAACACCAGGACGGGCGTGGCCGTCGATGCCCTGATCGTGCTGAACAATGCTGCGGCAAAGCGGGCGGCCGGGCATTGACGTCGCGCCGTGCCGTAGGGTGGATTAGCGCAGCGTAATCCACCAATTCATCCCCAGGCGTACGAGAGATCGTGGCGGGTTACGCTTCGCTAACCCGCCCTACGTAACATCGCGGGCTCCTTCCAACTTCCCCGCTTTGGCCGTAAAATCGCCCCTGCATGGCACGCGCGAGCAATCTTGTGATCGGAACGGCAACGCTGGCGGCGATCGCCGTGGCGTTCGGCGGCCTGCTCGGCGCGCAGAAATGGCGCACCATCCAGAGCCGCAGCCAGTTGCGCGTGGTGTTCGAGGGCGGCTCCGCCAGCGGGCTGCGCCGCGGCGGGCCGGTCAATTTCGACGGCGTGCCCGCCGGCCAGATCCTGTCGATCAAGCTGGATAGTCCGCGCAGGATCGTGGCACTCGTCATGCTCGACAACACCGCGCCGATCCGCAAGGACACCGTGGCCGGAATCGAGTTCCAGGGCCTCACCGGCATTGCCGTGATCTCACTCATCGGCGGCGCCCCCTCTGCACCGCCGGTGCCGCTGGACGCGGACGGCATCCCGGTGCTGACGGCCGATCTCAGCGACGCCGAAACCATCGTCGAAACCCTGCACAGCGTCGACCGCACCATCGTGAACAACGCCCCCGCAATCAAGGAGGGCCTGCACACGTTCGAGACCTATACCGCCGACCTCAGGAGCAAGGGCGCCGAGATCGATTCGGTCATGGCCAAGGTCGACAGCGCCTTTGCGGGCTTCGACAAGGCGGTCGCCAAGATCGAGGGCGCGGTGCCGGGCTTCGTCGACGGCAAGGCCGACGAGCTGTTCGAGAAGATCCAGGGACTGCACGAGCTTGCCCGCACCATGAAGAAGAAGTCGGCGGCCTACCTCGAGGACATTCGCCGCTCGCTGCTCGACGTCAGCGAGGCCGCCAACAAGATGAGCGGCACGCCGGCGCCGCCGCGGCCCCCGCGCAGGCCCACCGAGCAGAAGCGGTAACGCCTCTTTCTTACCCTCCACTGGAGGGGGAGGGTCGGCTCACATGGAGCGTAGCGAAATGTGAGACGGGGTGGGGTGACGGTCTCTCCCCATCCAACAGCGCCCGAGAGGAGGGATCACCCCACCCCGCTCGCGCTACGCGCGATCAACCCTCCCCCTCCAGGGGAGGGTAAGGCGGAATCGGCGACGGCTCAGTAATTGCCGGCCGCCGCCCCGTTCGGAATGCCGTCGATCGGGCATTCCTCGGTGCCGGGCGTCGAGCGGGTCATTGCCTCGACCATGTCGCGCGTGCCTTCGGGATCCCTGATCCAGTTCTTGTAGAAATCATACGGGCACGCGGCGACGCCGCGCGGGCTGTCGCCGGAATTGATCATGCCGGTGTAGCCGCGGTGAACCAGCTTGTAGAGATGGTTCTGCGACTGGCCGTTGCGGCGCGCGTCGCGGATCAGATGCTTCGACAGCTGCGCGTACTGGATGCCGTAATCCTCCTCGCCGCATTCGCCGAGCGTGCGGCCGTCGAAACCGATGATCGCGGAGTGGCCGAAATAAGAATAGACGCCGTCGAAGCCGGCGGCATTGGCGACCGCGACATAGACGTTGTTGGCCCAGGCCATGGCCTTGGAGATCATGACCTGCTGCTCCTTGGCCGGATACATGTAGCCCTGGCAGCGCACGATCAGCTCCGCGCCCTTCATGGCGCAGTCGCGCCAGATCTCCGGATAATTGCCGTCATCGCAGATGATCAGGCTGACCTTCAGACCCTTGGGCCCCTCGGAGACATAGGTGCAATTGCCGGGGTACCAGCCTTCGATCGGCACCCAGGGCATGATCTTGCGGTACTTCTGCACGATCTCGCCCTTGTCGTTCATCAGGATCAGGGTGTTGTAGGGCGCCTTGTGCGGATGCTCCTCGTGGCGTTCGCCGGTGAGCGAGAACACGCCCCACACTTTGGCCTTGCGGCAGGCTTCCGCGAAGATCGCGGTCTCCTCACCCGGCACCATCGAGGCCGTCTCGTACATCTCCTTGGCATCGTACATGATGCCTTGCGTGGAATATTCCGGGAAGATCACGAGATCCATGCCGGGCAGCCCGACCTTCATGCCGACGATCATGTCGGCGATCTTACGGGCGTTGTCGAGCACCTCGGCCTTGGTGTGCAGGCGGGGCATCTTGTAATTGACCACCGCGACGCCGACCGTGTCGTTGCTGCTGGAGATGTCACCGTGAAGCATGTGGAGCGCTCCTGTTGTCTGATGCTGGCGTGGGTTAGTGGCTGATCATCCAAGGGCGTGCGGTCGGAAAGCCCTTGGCACCGCTCCTGGTCTTGGTCACCAGCCGCGCCGGCTTTGTCCTATCCGCTGCGCTCTTGTCCTTCACGGTCTTGCCCCAGGAGCAGCAGCCGCAGCCCGGGCCGTGCGAGGCCTTGTATTGCGCCAGCGTCTGCGGTGCGTGCGTGCTGCGCTCGTTGACGGCGTGCGCCTTGCGCTTCTCCGCCGGCATGAAGAAGAAGTTCGGCGCCGTCAGGATGACGCGGGGCGCCATCGTCTCGCAGTGTGGGCAGCTCTGCGGATCGTCGCATTCCGCCATCGGGCGCAGGTCCTTGAAGGGACCGCAGACGTCACAGAGATATTCGTAGACCGGCATCGCATCATCCCACTTCTGTGCTCAACACAACTCGCTGCCACCGTGCGTGTGGAGACAGCCCCTCACCCCGAACCCTCTCCCCGTGAGAACGGGGAGAGGGAGCGCGGCGTCACTTGTCCTGCGAGATCGGCATCTGAATGTCGCCGGTGATGTGCTTGATGGGTCCGGCCGCCGACGGCATCACGTCGAAGTCGAAGATCTCGGTCGGCAGCCATAGCGTGGCGCAGGCGTTGGGCACGTCGACCACGCCGGAGATGTGGCCCTGGCACGGCGCGGTGCCGAGGATCGAATAGGCCTGGGCGCCGGAATAGCCGAACTTCTTGAGATATTCGATGGCGTTGAGGCAGGCCTGACGATAGGCGATGTGGACGTCGAGATAGTGCTGCTTGCCGGCCTCGTCCACCGAGATGCCCTCGAAGATCAGATAGTCCTTGTAGTTCGGCGTGATCGGCGACGGCTTGAAGATCGGATTCTTGATGCCGTATTTCGACATGCCATCCTTGATCACCTCGACCTTCAGGTGCAGCCAGCCCGCCATCTCGATGGCACCGCAGAAGGTGATCTCGCCGTCGCCCTGGCTGAAGTGCAAATCGCCCATCGAAAGGCCCGCGCCGGGCACGTAGACCGGGAAGTAGATCTTCGAGCCGCGCGAGAGATCCTTGATGTCGCAATTGCCGCCATGCTCCCGCGGCGGCACGGTGCGCGCACCTTCCGCGCCGATCTTGGCCCTGACTTCGCCCTTGGCGCGGCCGCCATGGGCCGTGGCCGCGAATGGCGGATTGGCGAGGCCGGGAACGCGGGTCGGGTTGGTCGAGATCAGCTCGGCCTCGCGCTTGTTCCAGGTCTCCAGCATCTTGGGATCAGGCAGACAGCCGATCAGGCCGGGATGGATGAGACCTGCGAAGTTGACGCCGGGCACGTGCCGGGACGAGGTGTAGAGACCCTTGATGTCCCAGATCGACTTCTGCGCCAGCGGGAAGTGGTCGGTGAGGAAGCCGCCGCCGTTCTGCTTGGAGAAGAAGCCGTTGAAGCCCCACAGGCTCTCCTTGAGCGGACCGACGTCGAGCAGGTCGACGACGAGAAGGTCGCCGGGCTCGGCGCCCTTGACGCCGATCGGGCCGGAGAGGAAGTGCACGATCGACAGGTCGATGTCGCGCACGTCGTCGGCGGAATCGTTGTTCTTGATGAAGCCGCCGGTCCAGTCATAGGTCTCGATGATGAAATCGTCGCCGGGATTGACCCAGGCCACGATCGGGATGTCGGGGTGCCAGCGGTTGTGCACCATGTCGTTTTCATAGGCCGACTTGGTGAGATCGACCTTGATCAATGTCTCTGGCATCGAGATGCTCCCCTTTTACACGGTTGGTTAGACGGACAGATATTTCGAGACCTGCGCGGCATCGACGGCATCGCGCGGATCATCGCGCACGATCTCGCCGTTCTCGATCACCAGCACGCGGTCGGCGATGTCGAGCGCGAAGCTCAGGACCTGCTCGGAAACGACGATCGAGAGCCCCTTCTCGTCGCGGATGCGCTTCAACGTGCGCGCCATCTCCTTGATGATCGAGGGCTGGATGCCTTCGGTCGGCTCGTCCAGCAGCAGCACCTTCGGCTTGGTGGCGAGCGCGCGCGCGATCGCCAATTGTTGCTGTTGCCCGCCGGAGAGATTGCCGCCACGGCGGCCCTTCATCTCCAGCAGCACCGGGAACAGTTCGTAGATGTCGTCAGGCACCTCGGAGCCGCCGGAGACGACGAGCCCGGTCTCGATGTTCTCCTTCACCGTCATGGTGGAGAAGATCATGCGGCCCTGCGGCACATAGGCGAGACCCTTGGCGACGCGCTCAAAGCTCTTGAGGTTGCCGAGCTCGGCGCCATCCATGTTCACCGAGCCGCTTTTAGCCGGCAGGATGCCCATCAGCGACTTCATCAGCGTAGTCTTGCCCATGCCGTTGCGGCCCATGATCGCGACGATCTCGTTCGCCGCGACCTTGACGTTGAGCCCGTGCAGCACCTCGCTCTGGCCGTAGGCGACGTGGAGATCGGAAATAGCCAGCATCAGCGTGCTCCTTGCTTCTTGCGCATGATCTTGTCCGGAAACCGGACGCCACTTTCCGGGATCATGCGCTAGTGACCGAGGTACACTTCGATGACCTTGGGATCGTTCTTCACCTTCTCCATCGTCCCTTCCGAGAGGATCTGGCCCTGGTGCAGCACGGTGACCTTGTGCGCGATGTCCTCGACGAACTTCATGTCGTGCTCGATCACCAGCACCGAACGGTTCTTGATGATGCGGTTGAGCAGCTCGGCGGTCTTGGCGCGCTCGGACACGCTCATGCCGGCGACGGGCTCGTCGAGCATCAAGAGGTCGGGATCCTGGATCAGCAGCATGCCGATCTCGAGCCACTGCTTCTGGCCGTGGCTGAGCTCGTCGGCATAGGTGTTGAGCTTGTCCTTGAGGAAGATCATCTCCGCGACCTCCTCGACCCGCTCCTTCACCAGCTGGTCGCGCTGGAAGGTCAGAGAGCCGAACACGGTGCGGCCGCGCGGAAACGAGATCTCGAGGTTCTCGAATACGGTGAGATCCTCGAACACCGACGGCGTCTGGAACTTGCGCCCGACGCCGGTCTGCACGATCTCGTTCTCCTTCATCTTCGTGAGCTCCTTGCCACGAAACTGGATCGAGCCCGAGGTCGCCTTGGTCTTGCCGCAGATCAGATCGAGCACCGTGGTCTTGCCGGCGCCGTTGGGGCCGATGATGACGCGGATCTCGTTCTCCTCGACATAGAAGGAGAGATCGTTGACCGCCTTGAACCCGTCGAACGAGACGGTGAGGCCGGAGACCGCGAGCAGGAAGTCCTTGGGCTGGTGACCGATGAGCATGATCGCCTCCTCACTCTGCCGGCGCGCCGTCGGCGACGGAATTGTCGGTCCAGCCAGACTTCGGCTTGCGCGAGGCGAACAGCCGGTCGATGCGCGGCTGCACGTAATCGACCCAGAGCCCGGACAAGCCGTTCGGGAAAGCGAGCACGACGGCGATGAACAGCGCGCCGAGGCCGAACAACCAGAGTTGCGGGAAGGATTCCGACAGGCTGGTCTTGGCGAAATTCACCAGGATCGCGCCCCAGACCGCGCCGAAGATCGACATCCGCCCGCCGACCGCGGTGTAGATCACCATCTCGATCGACGGCACGATGCCGACGAAGGACGGCGACATGAAGCCGACGTTGAGCGCGAACATGGCGCCGCCGATCGCGGCGAAGACCGCGGCCATGCAGAAGGCAAAAATCTTGAAATTGGCGACGCTGTAGCCGGAGAAGCGGACGCGGTCCTCCTGCTCGCGCATCGCCACCAGGATGCGGCCGAGCTTGGTCAGGCGGATGAACTGCGCGATGCCGATGCAAGCGAACAGCAACACCACCTCGACGAAGTACAGGATGATCTTGGCGTGGTCGGGCCGGATGTCCCAACCCTTCAGCGTGCGCAGATCGGTCATGCCGTTGATGCCGCCGGTATAGCCCTGCTGGCCGACGATGAGGATGGTCAGGATGGCGGCGACGGCCTGGGTGATGATCGCGAAATAGGTGCCGCCGACGCGGCGCTTGAACATCGCGGTGCCGATGATCAGAGCGAACAGGCCGGGGACCAGGATGATGGCGAGGATGGTGAAGGTGAGGCTGTGAAACGGCTGCCAGAAGAACGGCAGCGCCGTGATCTGATTCCAGTCCATGAAATCGGGGATGCCGGGCGTCGACTGGATCTTGGTATTCTCGACGCTGGAGGCCTCGAGCTTGAGGAACATCGCCATGCAATAGCCGCCGAGTCCGAAGAACACGCCCTGCCCCAGGCTCAAGATGCCGCCGTAGCCCCAGCACAGCACGAGGCCGATCGCGACGAAGGCATAGGTCAGATATTTCGCGACCAGGTTGAGGCGGAACACGTCCAGCGTCAGCGGCAGGATCACGAACAGCACGGCGGCGAGCGCAATGAAGCCCATCAGTTCGGATCGATTGAAGAAGCGTGAGTTGATGATCATGACTTACCTGCTTCTCGTTATTTGCGGACCTTGAGGGCGAACAGACCCTGCGGCCGCAGCATCAGGATGCCGACGACGGCGAGCAGCGTGAGCACCTTGGCCATCGAGCCCGACATGAAGAACTCGAGCGTCGATTGCGTCTGCGAGATCGAGAAGGCCGAGGCGATGGTGCCGAGCAGGCTGGCGGCGCCGCCGAACACGACGACGAGGAAAGTGTCGACGATGTAGAGCTGGCCCGACGTCGGCCCGGTCGAGCCGATCATGGTGAAGGCGCTGCCGGCGACACCGGCGATGCCGCAGCCAAGGCCGAAGGTGTAGCGGTCGACCTTCTCGGTGTTGATGCCAACCGCGCCGGCCATGATGCGGTTCTGCACGACCGCGCGCACCTGGCGGCCCCAGCGCGACATGTAGAGGACGTAGGCGACGGCGATGGTGATCAGCACGGTGAGGCACATCACGAAGACGCCGTTGATCGGCACCTCGATGCTGTCGGTGACGCGGAGCGAGCCCAGCATCCATTGCGGCAGCTCGACGCCGACCTCGCGCGCGCCAAACACCGAGCGATAGGCCTGCTGCAGCATCAGGCTGAGGCCCCAGGTGGCGAGCAGCGTATCGAGCGGGCGCTTGTAGAGGTGCCGTATCAACCCCCATTCCACCAGCATGCCCAGCGCGCCCGAGGCGAGGAAGGCCAGTATCATGGCGAGGAAGAAGTAGCCGCTGAACAGGCTCGGCAAATAGGCCTGGAAGAGATTGGAGGTCATCCAGGTGACGTAGGCCCCGAGGATCATGAACTCGCCATGGGCCATGTTGATGACGCCCATTTGGCCGAAGATGATCGCAAGGCCGAGCGCCATCAGGACGTAGACGGAGAACAGGATCAGTCCGGCAAACCCCTGCATGACGAAGATCGAGCCGAGGTCGCCAATCGAATAGTCGCCGAACATCCATGTCCTCCGTCGGGAAAGGGTCCCGCGTCGCGAGCAGGTTCGCGACGCGGGGGCTTGAGGCATGGACTTGCGATCCACGCCAGGGAGCGGTTTTGCCTTGAGGGGGTGCGACGGGCGCCGCGACTTACCGGTAACGCTTCTTACTGGTAACCCTTCGGGAACGGATCCGGCTCGACGAGATCGGCGGTCTCGTAGATCAGCTCGAACTGGCCATCGAGCTTGGCGCGCCCCACCCGGGTCTTCGACCAGAGGTGATGGTTCTCGTGGATGCGCACATAGCCTTCCGGCGCGCCCTTGAACTCGACACCCGTAGAAGCCGTGGCGATCTTGTCGACGTCGAAAGAGCCGGCCTTTTCGACCGTCAGCTTCCACAGCCACGGGCCGAGATAGGCAGCCTGGGTGACGTCTCCGATCACGGTCTTCTCGCCCCACATCTTCTTGAACGCCGAGACGAAAGCCTTGTTGTTCGCATTGTCGAGCGACTGGAAGTACTTCATGCAGGCATAGGCGCCCGCGATGTTCTCACCGCCGATACCGTCGATCTCGTCCTCGGTCACCGAGATCGTCAGCAGTGCCTGCTTGGAGAGATCGATGCCGGCCGCCTTGAGCTGCTTGTAGAAGGCGACGTTGGAACCGCCGACGACGTCGGTGAAGATCACGTCCGGCTTGGTCAGCTTGATCTTGTTGATGACCGAATTGAACTGCGTCGAGCCGAGCGCATAATATTCCTCGCCCACGACCTTGCCCTTGAGCACGTTCTCGACGTGCTTGCGCGCGATCTTGTTGGAGGTGCGCGGCCAGATGTAGTCCGAGCCGATGAAGAAGAACGACTTGGCGCCCTTCTCCTTGGCGATCCAGTTCAGGCCGGCGAGAATCTGCTGGGTCGCTTCCTGGCCGGTGTAGATGACGTTCTTGGACTGCTCGAGGCCTTCGTAGAAGGTCGGGTAGTAGAGCATGCCGTTATACTGCTCGACGACAGGCAGCACCGCCTTGCGCGAGGCCGAGGTCCAGCAGCCCATGATCGCCGCGACCTTGTCGTTGACGAGCAGCTTCTTCGCCTTCTCGGCGAAGGTCGGCCAGTCCGATGCGCCGTCCTCCTGGATGAACTTGATCTTGCGGCCGAGCACGCCGCCGGCCGCGTTGATCTGCTCGATCGCAAGCTTTTCGGCCTGGATCGAGCCGGTCTCGGAGATCGCCATGGTGCCGGTCGCCGAATGCAGGATGCCGACCGTGACCTCGGTGTCGGTGACGGCCAGACCCGTGGTGTTGACCGCCGAGGTCGCCGGCGCCTGCGCAAATGACCCGCGCGGCAGCATGGTGATGGCCGGGACCGCGGCCATTCCCATCAATAATTTGCGCCGCAGCGGCGACAACAGGCCCTTGTTTGCTTCGTCTGACATGAGCACCCCACTTTTGTTCGAGAACACGCGATTGGTGCCCGTGAGGATGGCTCGAATTTATGCAGCCCACGCATACGCAAGATCGCGTATACTGCACCGCAAAATGCCGACGTAGGCTTCTGGTACGGAATTTGCGAGGGGTCCGGGTCCGTATCGGGAGTGGGGTTAAGTGGCAGGGCGGCAGCGAATAGACCGCGTCAGGCGCCAGTACAATCAATGGGTCGCCAACCAGACGCTGGAAGATTACGCCCTGCGCTTCACCGCCAAGAGCGCGCGGCGCTGGTCCGCCGCCCGCGTCGCCAACACGGCACTGGGCGCGATCTCGTTCCTGGCGATGGAGGCGATCGGCGGGACCATCACGCTGAACTATGGCGTCACCAACGCGACTGCCGCCATCGTCGTGGTTTCCATCATCATCTTCGGCTGCGGGGTGCCTATTGCGTATTATGCCGCCAAATGCGGCATCGACATCGACCTGCTGACGCGGGGGGCCGGCTTCGGTTACATCGGCTCGACCGTCACCTCGCTGATCTACGCCTCCTTCACCTTCATCTTCTTCGCGATCGAGGCCGTGATCCTGGCGTCGGCACTCGAGATGTGCTTCGGGATTCCGCGGCCGGTGGGCTATCTCATCAGCGCCGTCGTCATCATCCCGCTGGTGGCCTACGGCATCACGCTGATCAGCCGCTTCCAATTGTGGACGCAGCCGCTGTGGGTGATCCTTCACATCATTCCGTTTGCCGCGATCGCCTGGCACAACCCGCGCTCCTTTGCGGAGTGGCACAAGTTCTCCGGCGAGCACGGCGATCTCAACGGGCATTTCGATCTCCTGCTGTTCGGCGTTGCGGCCTCGGTCGTGTTCTCGCTGGTGGCGCAGATCGGCGAGCAGGTCGACTTCCTGCGGTTCCTGCCGCGCGACCGCCGCGCCTCCAGGGCCTCCTGGTGGATGGCGCTGATGAGCGCGGGGCCGGGCTGGATCGTGCTGGGCGCGCTGAAGCTGCTGGCGGGCTCGTTCCTCGCCTTCTTCGCACTCAGCCACGGCGTGCCGCCCGAAGAAGCCGCCGAGCCGGCGCACATGTATCTCGAAGCATTCCGCTATGTGCTGTCGCAGCCCGACCTCGCTTTGGCCTTGACCGGCACCTTCGTGATCCTGTCGCAGGTCAAGATCAACGTTACCAACGCCTATGCCGGCTCGATCGCCTGGTCGAATTTCTTCTCGCGCTTGACCCACAGCCATCCCGGGCGCGTGGTCTGGCTGGTCTTCAACGTCGTCGTGGCCCTGCTGCTGATGGAGATCGGCGTCTACAAGGCTCTGGAGCAGACGCTGGCGCTCTATTCCAACGTCGCGATCGCCTGGGTCGGCGCGCTGGTCGCCGACCTCGTCGTCAACAAGCCGCTCGGACTGCGGCCGCAGCAGATCGAGTTCAAGCGCGCGCATCTCTACGACGTCAATCCGGTCGGCGTGGGAGCGATGACGATCGCGACCATCGTCTCGATCAGCGCCTTCTACGGCCTGTTCGGGCCGACCGCGAAGGCGCTGTCGGCCTTCATCGCGCTCGCCGCGGCCTTCCTCACGGCGCCGTTGATCGCCTGGGCCACCGACGGCAAATACTACATCGCGCGCAAGCCGAAGCGGAGCTGGCAGAACATCGAGGCGATCCAGTGCTGCATCTGCGAGCACTCGTTCGAGCCGGAGGACATGGCCTCCTGCCCCGCTTACGCCGGCCCGATCTGCTCGCTGTGCTGTTCGCTGGACGCGCGCTGCCACGATCTCTGCAAGCCGCATGCGAGATTCCAGGCGCAGGTGTCGGAAACGCTGGGCCGGCTGATGCCGCAGCCGATCTACGCCCGGATCAACTCGCAAGTCGGCCACTATATCGGCGTGTTCGTGGTCTCCGCCGGGCTGATCGCCCTGGTGCTGGGACTCATCTATCTACAGACGTCGGCGAATGTGCACGGCGACAACGAGCTCGTGTCCGACGTGCTGTGGAAGGTGTTCTTCTCGCTCAGCATCATCATCGGCGTGGTGGCGTGGCTGTTCGTGCTGGCGCAGCAGAGCCGCCGCGCCGCCGAGGCCGAGACGCGGCGGCAGACCGCGCTGCTGATCCAGGAGATCGACGCGCACAAGCGCACCGATGCCGAGCTCCAGCGTGCCAAGGAGGTCGCCGAATCCGCCAACCTCGCCAAGAGCCGCTATGTGGTCGGGCTGAGCCACGAGCTGCGCTCGCCGCTCAATGCGATCAGCGGCTATGCGCAACTGCTCGAGCAGGATACGAGCCTTGGTGCCAAGCCGCGCGACCAAGTCCGCGTCGTCCGCCGCAGCGCCGACCATCTCTCCGGCCTGATCGACGGCATCCTGGACATCTCCAAGATCGAGGCGGGGCGGCTGTATCTGTCGCGCGACGAGGTGCGCTTGAGCGAGTTCCTCGACCAGCTCGTCGGCATGTTCCGCCTCCAGGCCGCCGCCAAGGGCATCGACTTCGTGTTCAGGCGGCCGCCGACGCTACCGCGGGTGGTCTATGCCGACGAGAAGCGGCTGCGTCAGGTGCTGATCAACCTGCTCTCGAACGCCATCAAGTTCACCCAGTCCGGCAGCGTGCAGTTCGTGGTGCACTACCGCAGCCCGGTCGCCGAGTTCGAGGTGATCGACACCGGCCCGGGTATCCAGGGCGACGACCTCGAACGCATCTTCGCACCATTCGAGCGGGGTGCGCTCGGCGCGTCGCAGCCGCAGACCGGCACCGGCCTCGGGCTCACCATCAGCCGTCTGCTCGCCGGCGTGATGGGCGGGGACATCAAGGTCACGAGCACGGTCGGCACCGGCTCGACCTTCAGGGTCAAGATCCTGCTCTCGGAGGTCGCCAATCCCCAGCGGATCGCGCCGGTGGAGGCGCCGGTCTCAGGCTATCACGGCCCGCGCAAGACCATCCTCGTCACCGACGACGATCCCGTGCATCGCGACCTCCTGCGCGAGGTGCTGACGCCGCTCGGCTTCATCCTGCTCAGCGCACCCGACGGCGCCGGCTGCCTCGCATTGGCGCAGCATTGCCGGCCCGATCTGTTCCTGCTCGACATCTCGATGCCTGCCATGGACGGCTGGGCGGTCGCCGAGGCCTTGCGCGCCAGCGGCCATCATCAGGCCCGCATCCTGATGGTGTCGGCAAGCGCGCTCGAGGCTCATGGCACGCCGCTGGCGCAGCCCTTCCACGACGGCTACCTGATGAAGCCGATCGACATCCCGCGGCTGCTGGCGACGATTCGCCAGCTTCTCAAGATCGAATGGCAATACGGCTCGCATGAGGTCGCGGTGCCGTTCTGGCATCCGGAGACCGGATCGAAGCCGCCGCTGCGGCACATCGAGGCGCTGATCGGGCTCGGCCAGATCGGCTACGTCAAGGGCATCCAGTTGAAGCTGGACGAGATCGGCAGCGAGCACCCCGAGCATGCCGACTTCGTCGCGCAGATGCGGTCGCTGGTCGATCGCTTCGATCTCGACCAGTACATGGACACATTGAAGACGTTGCATGCTTATGAGCATTGAATCGAAGAAGCGCGACGTCGCGCTCGTCGTCGACGATTCCCCGGAGACGCTCCGGCTGCTCACCGACGCGCTCGACAGCGCCGGCATGACGGTGATGGTGGCGCTCGACGGCGCCGCGGCGATGCGAATCATCGACCAGATCACGCCCGACATCATCCTGCTCGATGCCGTGATGCCCGGCATCGACGGCTTCGAGACCTGCCGCCGGCTCAAGCGCGACGCGGGTCTCGCCAATGTCCCGGTGATCTTCATGACGGGTCTGGCCGAAACCGAGCACATCGTGCGTGGATTGGAAGCCGGCGGCGTCGACTACGTGACCAAGCCGATCGTGATCGAGGAGATGCTGGCGCGCATCCGGGTCCATCTCGGCAATGCCCGGCTGACCCAGAGCGCGCGCGCCGCGCTCGACGTCTCCGGCCGTTTCCTGTTCGCGGTCAATCGCCAGGGCAGCGTGCTGTGGGCGACGCCGCAGGCGCAGAAGCTGCTATCCGATCATCACGGCGCGCAGACCGACGACTTCGTGCTGCCGCCGACGCTGCTGCAATGGCTCGAGCAGGCGAAGGCCAAGAGCGGCTCGAAATCCCAGGCCGCGTCGCTGCCCGATAGTCCGCAGCTCCGCTTCTATTACATGGGCGAGACCGCGCCGAACGAATTCCTGCTGCGGCTGTCCAAGGAAGCCGGCACCGCGCTGCCGCCCGAATTCACCAGCGAGCTCGGCCTCACCACGCGCGAAGGCGAGGTGCTGGCCTGGCTCAGCAAGGGCAAGACCAACCGCGACATCGCGCAAATTCTGGGCCTCAGCCCGCGCACCGTCGACAAGCACCTGGAGCAGATCTACGCCAAGCTCGGCGTCGAGAACCGGACCGCCGCGGCCGCGATCGCCGCGAATGCGACGCGGCGGAATTCTTGAGCGTGGTGTAGATGAGTTGAGGCGCTGCCAACCGAGCAAATGGTGTCGTCCCGGACAAGCGCAGCGAAGCGGAGCGCCGATCCGGGACCCATAACCCCAGGGAGTAGTTTGGCGAAGGCTCGGAGTGACCAGCTCGCTCTATAACCACCGCCTGGGAGTATGGGTCCCGGGCTCGCTTCGCGCCCCGGGACGACAGTGGCGATCGCTAACCTCGCCTTACATCGGCATCGTCAACTGTAGACGAAAGCCTTGTCGTCCAGGTCCGTCTTCGGAATCTCGTCCTTCTCGGTCCAGTAATCCTGGCTGTGCTGCCATTCCGGCTTGTCGCCGCGCTTGGGCAGCAGGTTCATGTTGCGCATCATGTAGCCGGGGTTGAAGTTTTCCGGATCGATCCAGGGCAGGATCGGCATATTGTGGTCTTCAGGTCGCAGCTTGACCTCGACCTTCTTTGCACCCTTCGCCTTCATGTGCCCGAGCAGCCGGCAAACGAAATCGGCGACGAGATCGACGCGCAGCGTCCAGCTGGCGCGGAAATAGCCGAACACCCAGACCATGTTCGGCACGCCCGTGAACATCATGCCGCGATAGGTGACGGTGTCGCCGAAGGCCAGCGGCTTGCCGTCGATCTCGAAGGCGATATCGCCGAGCGCGGCAAGATTGAAGCCGGTCGCTGTGACGACGACATCGGCCTCAAGCAGCTTGCCGGACTTGAGCTGGATGCCATTCTCGACGAAGCATTCGATCTCGTCGGTGACGACGGAGGCCTTGCCGCTGGCGATGCCCTTGAACAAATCGGCATCCGGCACGAAGGCGATGCGCTGCCGCCACGGCCGGTATTTTGGCGTGAAATGGGTCTCGACGTCGTAGTCGGGACCGAGCACGGCGCTGATCTGGCCGATCAGCTCCTTCTTCACCTGCTCGGGCTTGGACACGCAGAGCTTGGTGAACGCATCCTGCTCGAACAGGATCTTGCGCCGCACGATCTCGTGGATCCAGGCTTCATCGACCTGCAACCGGCGCAGCTCTTCCGCGATCTCGATGGCGTTGCGGCCGAGGCGAAAATAGGTCGGCGAGCGCTGCAGCATGGTGACATGGGCGCACTTGTCGGTGATGTTCGGCACCAGTGTTGCCGCGGTTGCGCCCGAGCCGATCACGACGACCTTCTTGTTCGTGAGGTCGATATCGTCGGGCCAGGTCTGGGGATGGACGATGCGGCCCTTGAAACGGTCCATGCCCTTCCATTCCGGCGTGTAGCCTTCGGAATGCCGATAATAGCCCTGGCACATCCAGAGGAAGTTCGCCGTGAAGGTCCTGGGCTCGCCGGTGTCGGTCGTCACGGCGTCAATGGTCCAGAGATTCTGCTCGCTCGACCAGCTCGCGGAATTGATCTTGTGCTTGTAGCGAATGTGCCGCGCGATATCGTTGTCGTCGATCACCTCCTTCATATAGGAGAGGATCTCTTCGGCGGTCGCAATCGGCGGGCCGACCCAAGGCTTGAAGCTGTAGCCGAAAGTGTGGAGATCGCTGTCGGAGCGAATACCGGGATAGCGATGTGTGCTCCAGGTGCCGCCGAATGTTTCCTGCGTCTCCAGGATGACGTAGCTCGTGCCCGGCAGCTGCTTCTGGATGTGATAGGCGCTACCGATGCCGGAGATGCCGGCGCCGACGATCAGCACGTCGAAATGTTCAGAAGCCTGTTTGGCCGTGGGGTGACTGCGAACAGCGACATTCATTGTTGCTTCTATGCCTTGCTTGTCTTTGTGGCCGTCCTTGATTGGACGGCGCGTTTCCTCCGCGACGGGCATGATCACCCGCCGCGCCTCCGCTTCAAAATGACATAGATCAAGTCGCGGTCAAATCACAGTGCCGCACCCCAGCTCCGCGCGGTCTGCAAGATCCAGTCGCGATAGAGCGTCAGCGGCGTCACGCCGGTCAAGCCGCCGCAACCGGCGGCGCCGTTCGGTCCTGTCGACCAGCTGATGAGGCCGACGAGCACGGGACCGTTCGACCTGTCCTCGAACACGGGGCCGCCGGAATCGCCGGTGCAGGCGCCAATTCCGCCGCGAACACCGTTGGTTACGGGATCGACCAGACGGATCTGCAGCGTGCCGGGCTGTCCGGTCGCAACGAGGCCGGCGACGCGCGTGGTGCCGCCGCTCTTGCCATCACCGAGAACCGTGACGCCGATGCCGGCGACGACGAAGCGACTGCCGACCTGAATTGGAATCGTGGGCATGCCGACCGTCACCGTGGATTTTCCCTTCAGTGGAATTTCCAACTGCAGCAGCGCCACGTCGGCGGTGGCGCGATGCGCCTGCATCGCCTGCATGTTGAAGTTCGGATGGATCGCGACGGTGCGCACGTTCAGCAATTGCGGCTGGCCGTCGCCGCCGCGATCGACCACCTTGTAATCCGCGCCGGGCTGCACGCAATGGGCGACCGTCAACACCAGCCTCGGGGCGATCAGGCTGCCGGTGCAGAAATTGCCGCGCGATCCGACGATGGTGACGACGGCGCGGGCGACGCCATCGGCTTGCGGCGTGCCGCCGCCGACGATGGCGTGAGCGGGCGCAGCGAGCAGCAGCGTAGCTGCGATGAGGGTGGCGAGCTTCTTCATGGGAACACGCATCGGCATCGATGAAGGCGGGCGATTGCTTCGGACTGGCTCTTGCCGATAGCGCATGCTAGCCCTCTTGGAAAGCAATTGACGAGGGCAGGACATTGGCGATCGAGGCGGTGATCTTTGATTTTGGCGGCGTGCTGACGAGCTCGCCCTTCGAGGCGTTCACGCGGTTCGAGACCGAGCGCGGCCTGCCCGCCGATATCATCCGGCGCACCAACGCCGCCAATCATCTGGAAAACGCCTGGGCCAAATTCGAGCGCGCCGAGGTCGACATCGAGACGTTCGACGCATTGTTCGCCGCCGAATCGCTCGCGCTCGGTGCGGAGGTGCGCGGCCGAGACGTGCTGCCGCTGCTGCAGGGCGATCTGCGCCCGGAGATGGTCGAGGCCCTGAAGCGCATCAAGGCGCAATTCAAGACCGGCTGCATCACCAACAATCTGCCGGCCAACGCGATCGGCAGCATGACGGGGCGTTCTCTCTACATCGCCGAAGTCATGGTGCTGTTCGATCACGTCATCGAATCCGCCAAGATCGGTCTGCGCAAGCCGGATCCACGCATCTACCAGATGATGGTCGAGACGCTGAAGGTCGACCCGAACAATTGCGTTTATCTCGACGATCTCGGCGTCAACCTGAAGCCGGCGCGTCAGATGGGCATGACCACGATCAAGGTGACGAGGGGGGCGCAGGCGATCGCGGAGCTGGAGACGGCGACGGGGCTGAAGCTGGGGTAGTTCGACATACGCCGTCATTGCGAGCGCAGCGAAGCAATCCAGAGTCTTTCCGCGGAGGGAGTCTGGATTGCTTCGCTGCGCTCGCAATGACGGTTGTGGCGAGATATCGCCCAACCAAATCTACTTCGCCGCAGCAGAGGTCCGCTCCGGAAACGCCGCGGCCAGCGCCGCACGATCCGGCTTCAGCACGCCGCGCTCGGTGATGAGACCGGTGACGAGCCGCGCCGGCGTCACGTCGAAGGCGTAGTTCGCGACCGGCGAGTTTTCGGGCACGATGCGCACCGTCTCCAGCCGGCCATCGGCAGTGCGGCCGGTCATGTCGGTGACCTCCACGCCGCTGCGCTGCTCGATCGGGATGTCGCGGATGCCGTCATGAACGGCGAAATCGATCGTCGGCGACGGCAGCGCGACGTAGAACGGCACACCGTTGTCATGCGCGGCAAGCGCCTTCAGGTAAGTGCCGATCTTGTTGCAGACGTCGCCATTGGCGGCGACGCGGTCGGTGCCGACGATGGCGAGATCGACCATGCCGTGCTGCATCAGGTGCCCGCCGGTATTGTCCGGGATCACCGTGTGCGGCACGCCGTGATGGCCGAGCTCCCAGGCCGTGAGCGAGGCGCCCTGGTTGCGCGGACGCGTCTCGTCGACCCAGACATGGACCTTGATGCCGCGCTCATGCGCAAGATAGATCGGCGCCGTCGCCGTGCCCCAGTCGACGGTGGCGAGCCAGCCGGCGTTGCAATGGGTCAGCACGTTGACCACTTCGCCCGGCTTCTTCGCCGCGGTCGCCTCGATCAGCTTCAGGCCGTTGTCGGCAATGCCGCGGTTGATCTCGACGTCCTGCTCGGCGATCTCGTCGGCGCGTGCATAGGCTGCTTCCGCCCGTTCCGCCGGATCGATCGGCGCGAGCGCCGCGCGCATCTCGTCCAGCGCCCACTTCAGGTTGATCGCGGTCGGCCGCGCCACGACCAGCGTGTCATAGGCGCGTTGCAGCCCGGCGTCGGAAGCGTCCTCGCGCATCGCGAGCGCCATGCCGTAGGCGGCCGTGGCGCCGATCAGCGGCGCGCCGCGCACCAGCATGTCCCTGATTGCAACGGCCGCATCTTCACACGAGGTCAGCCGCGCAATGACGAATTCATGCGGCAGCCGGCGCTGATCGATCGCGCCGACCGACCAGCCGTCGCGCTCGCGCCAGATGCTGCGGAAATGCTTGCCGTCGACCTTCATGGCATTCTGCCTTTTCGTTTGTCTTGCGTCTCACGCTCGCAGGATGCGCCCGGCCACCGCATCGAGCTTCTTCAGGAGCTCGGGATCGCGCGCCTCGGGCGCCGTGATCAGCGCGGTGTCGAGCGCACGGTCCGAACCGATCGGGCACGGCTCGTGCTCACGCGGAAAATCCTTGGCCAACCGCGCCACCAGCGCCTTCGCCTTGTCGGCGTTCGAATTCAGCACGCGGATGATGTCCTGCACAGTGACCGCATCGTGGTCGGGATGCCAGCAGTCGAAATCCGTCACCATTGCGACGGTGGCGTAACAGATCTCCGCCTCACGGGCGAGCTTGGCTTCGGGCATATTGGTCATGCCGATCACCGAGTAGCCCAGCGTCTTGTAGGTCATGCTTTCGGCGTAAGTGGAGAATTGCGGCCCTTCCATGCAGACATAAGTGCCGCCGCGCGCGATCGCGATGCCTTCGGCTTCCGCGGCGGCCGCCAGATGGATGCGCAGCCGTGGCGAGACCGGGTGCGCCATCGACACATGCGCGACGCAGCCGCGGCCGAAGAACGAACTCTCGCGCTTATGGGTGCGGTCGACGAACTGGTCGACGAGAACGAAGGTGCCCGGCGGCAGTTCCTCCCTGAAGGAACCGCAGGCCGAGAGCGAGATCAAATCGGTGACGCCGGCGCGCTTCAGCACGTCGATGTTGGCGCGATAATTGATGTCGGAGGGGGACAGCCGGTGCCCCTTGTCATGCCGGGGCAGGAACACGATCGGCAGGCCGGCGATGGAGCCACGCCTTAAAGGAGCCGACGGCTCGCCCCAGGGGCTCTCGATCACCTCTTCGCGCGCACCCTCTAAGCCGGGCAGGTCATAGATGCCCGAGCCGCCGATGATGCCCAATACCGCCTGCGTCATGCCTGCTCCACCCTGTCCGCCAAATGTGACATGGTTAAGCTATGCCAGTTTTGCGGCGGATTTGGAACGGGGGGAGATGCGCCCCTGTTAAGCCGCGGTCGCCGGCTGGAGCTGCATCGCGACCATCCGCTCCAGCGTCTCGACGGACTGGAAATTCTCCGGCGTGATCTCGGACTGCGGAATGGTGAAGTCGAATTCGGCCTCGACGCCGAGCATGAGATTGACCATGTCCATCGAGGTCAGGCCGATATCGACGAGCTTGGCCGAAGGCGTAACGTTCGCGGTGAGCGAATTCTGTTCGAGGATGCCCTTCACCAGCTTGATGATGCGATTGCGCAAAACGGTATCAAAGGCCTGCATCGGCAAATTCCCATCTGTCTATCGGAGGCGGACCGGACTGCCGGCTACGATGGGTGCGGGCTGCCGGTCCTGCAATGGGCGGCACCAATACTTCGCGATTCTTAGTAAACGATGACTCAGATTGTCGGAAATCCAGCCCTTCTTCCAGAGTCCTAACGCGATGCCGGAGAATCCGGTGATGCGAACAACCGGGCCTTAACTGTTCGTTCGGAATTGGGTTTTGTTTACCCTCTATTTCATCGACGAATTTGAATTAAATCCGTAGCCTCGTCTCACAAGCAAAGATGGCTGGAGGATCGCCTCAAGCGGCATCGCGAATGATGCCGGCGATCTCGAACGGCAAACCGGAGGCGGACGAGCATGAACGTGCGTGAAGCAGTCCTCACTGTCGACGAAATGCAGGCGAGCTTTCTCGAGCAGGGTCCCTCCCTGATCGAGCGCGCCGCCCGGACCGCCGCAGCGGCCGCGGCCGACGCCGACGAGGTCGATCGCGACGCCCGCTTCCCGCACCGGGCTTTCGACGTCGCACGCGAGCAGAAGCTGCTCGGCGTGATGATTCCGGTCGAGTTCGGCGGCTTCGGCGCCTCGATCCATGACGTCACCGACATCTGCTACACGCTCGGACGCGCCTGCGCGTCCACGGCGATGATCTACGCGATGCACCAGACCAAGGTCGCCTGCGTCATCAGGCACGGCCATGGCATCCCCTGGATGGAGACCATGATGCGCCGGGTCGCCCGCGACCAGTGGCTGCTCGCCTCCTCCACCACCGAAGGCCAGAACGGCGGCAACATCCGCGCCAGCGCGGCTGCGGTCGACCATGCCGGCGATACCGTCTCGCTGGTGCGCGACGCCACCGTGATCTCCTACGGCGCCGAAGCCGATGGCCTCGTCACCATCGCCCGCCGCGCCACCGAAGCCGCCGCCTCCGACCAGGTGCTGCTGGCGCTCGCCAAGGACGATTATTCGCTGAAGCGGACGCTGGGCTGGGAAACGCTCGGCATGCGCGGCACCTGCTCGACCGGGTTCGAGCTGAAGGTCGACTGCCCCGCCGACCGCATCTTCCCGGAATCCTATGACAAGATCCACGCCCAGACCATGACGCCGTTCGCGCATCTGTGCTGGTCGTCGGCCTGGGCCGGCATCGCCGCTGCGGCGGTGACGCGCGCGCAGGCCTTCATCCGCAAGGCGGCCCGCTCGTCCGGCGGACAGATGCCCCCGGCCGCGGCGCACTTCACCGCCGCCAAGATGTCGCTGGCCAAGCTGCGCGCGCTGATATCAGCCAATATCGACGCTTTCGCCCGCGTCGAGCATGACGAGCGTGCTCTGAGCTCGCTCGACTTCCAGTCCTCGATCACGCTCTTGAAGGTGCAGGCCTCCGAGCTCGCGGTCGAGACCGTGATGCACGCGATGCGCACCGCGGGACTTGCCGGCTATCGCAACGACGGCGAGTTCACCATGGGCCGTCACCTCCGCGACGTGCTGTCGTCGCCGATCATGATCAACAACGACCGGATCCTGGCCAATGCCGCGACATCGACATTGATGAGCGGGGTGCCGGCGAGCCTTCGCGACTGACGTACCTCCGCGGCCGATTCAACAAGAACAATTTTGAGATAGCAGGACATCGAACCATGAATATTGCCGTCCTCCCCGACTCGCCCACCACCGCCCCGCAAATGATCGATCCGCTCGATCATCTCGCCGACAAGCTGTTCCACCGCATGGGCGCCGACGGCGTCTATGCCCGCACCGCGCTCTACGAGGGCATCGTCGAGAAGCTCGCCGCGCTGATCACCGGTTATCGCGAGGCCGGCACCGAGGTGATGCGCTTCCCGCCGGTGATGAGCCGCTCCCAGCTGGAGAAGTCCGGCTATCTCAAGAGCTTTCCGAACCTGCTCGGCTGCGTCTGCGGCCTGCACGGCACCGAACGCGAGATCAACGCCGCAGTGAGCCGCTTCGATGCCGGCGGCGACTGGACGACTTCGCTGTCGCCGGCCGATCTCGTGCTGTCGCCGGCCGCCTGCTATCCGGTCTATCCGATCGCGGCGAGCCGCGGCCAATTGCCGAAGGGCGGGCTGCGCTTCGACGTTGCCGCGGATTGCTTCCGCCGCGAGCCGTCGAAGCATCTTGACCGGCTGCAATCGTTCCGCATGCGCGAATATGTCTGCATCGGCAGCCCCGACAACGTCGCCGATTTCCGCGAGCGCTGGATGGTGCGCGCGCAGAAGATCGCGACCGACCTCGGCCTCAGCTTCCGCGTCGACTATGCCAGCGATCCGTTCTTCGGCCGGGTCGGCCAAATGAAGGCGGTGAGCCAGAAGCAGCAGCAGCTCAAGTTCGAGCTGCTCATCCCGCTGCGCTCGGAAGAGCAGCCGACGGCGTGCATGAGCTTCAACTATCACCGCGAGCATTTCGGTACGACCTGGGGAATCCAGGACGCCGACGGCGAGCCGGCGCACACCGGCTGCGTTGCCTTCGGCATGGACCGCCTGGCCGTCGCCATGTTCCACACCCACGGCACCGATCTTTCCGCCTGGCCCGCCAAGGTGCGGGACGTCCTGAGCCTGCAGCCGCCTGTCGCGGCCGAGGCCCATGGCGAAGGCTGGCGCTAGAGCATGATCCGGAAAAGTGCGGAGCGGTTTTCCGAGAAGATCATGCTGAAACGATAGACCTCACGAGGCCGACCATTTCCACGGGCAAGACGAGCGTGATCCATACCAAGGTCCGATGCCGCGAGATCACCGAGTCCGACGTCGATAGGATCGCGGACTTGCTGACGCGCGGCTTCGTCGGCCGTTCACGCGACTACTGGATCCAGGGTCTGCGCCGGCAGGCCTTCCGGGCCGCGCCGGAGGGCTATCCGCGCTTCGGCTACATGCTCGACGACGACGGCAGGCCGGTCGGCGTGCTGCTCTTGATCTACACCTCACGCAAGGAGGGCGAAGAGACCGCCATCCGGTGCAATTTGTCGAGCTGGTATGTCGACCCGGCCTACCGCAACTACGCGCCGCTGCTGACCAAGATCGCCCAGCGGCACAAGCACGTCACTTATTTCAACATCAGCCCGGCGCAGTGGACCTGGCCAATCATCGAGACGCAGGGCTTTCGCGCCTATTGCCGCGGCATATTCTTCTCGGTCCCTGCGCTAGCGCGCGTCCCGCGCTGGAACGAGATCGAGGTCATTCCGCCGCACGCCAAGGAGATCAAGGGGCTTTCCGAGGCGGAGACCGAGCTTTTGACGCGACATGCGCGTTACAATTGCCTCAGTCTGGTGTGCCGCACGCCGAAGGGAACCTTCCCCTTCATCCTGCAACCGGTGCGCATCCGCCGCGGTTTCATCGCACCGCCCGCCATGAAGCTGATCTATTGCCGGAGCACCGCAGAATTTGCCGAATGCGCCGGCCGCATCGGACGGCTGCTGCTGCGGCTCGGCAAGATCGCGGTGGCCGTCGATGCCAACGGTCCGGTTCCCGGTCTCGTCGGCATTTACACCGAGCGGCGCGGCCGGAAATACTTCAGGGGCCCGCACCAGCCACAGCTCGGCGACCTCACCGACACGGAGCTCGTGCTGTACGGGCCGTAGAGCAACGCCCGGCGCTGTAAATCTGTACGAGCGGAGCGGGAATATCGCCGCGCTCGTCCGGAGCTACGGCCTATTGCCTTGGCAGCGGGCCGTTTACGCGTGCGCTCACCATCGCCGGTCATCCTCCGTAAACTACAGCGCTTAAGGGAATTTTCCGGCCTGTTCGCTAGCCTCGGCGGCTGAATTAGGTTGCATTAAGTCTATTGCTGGCCGAGGCCCCGCCGACCCCATGATGTCGACCCGCGACAGCGAGCTTGGTACAGGCCGTGAGCAGGGCCCAGGCGCCCTCGTCGCGCTGAGCCAGCTTGCGCTCGACCACATGGAACAGGGCGTCTGCGTCTACGATGCCGACAACCGGATCGTGCTGACGAACCAGCGCTATCTCAGACTGTTCGACATGTCGGCCGAAATCGTGCGGATCGGCACCAGCTATCGCGAGGTGCTCGCGCACAGCGCAAGCCGCGGCAACTTTCCGCAAGACCAGCTCGACGCGTTGTATTCGAGGCGGATGGCGCAGATCGCCGCGGGCAAGCCGTTCCGCACCGAGCAAATGCTGGCGAGCGGCCTCGTTATGTCGCTCGAGCTGAAGCCGCTCCCCGGCGGCGGCTGGATGACGATCTGCGATGACGTCACCCGCCTCGCCCGGCTCGAAGCGGAACTGCTCGTGCAGACCGAGCGCAGCCAGCACGCGCTCGCCAACATGTCGCACGGACTGATCATGTACGACGTCGACAGCCGTGTCGTCGTCTGCAACGAACGGTTCCTGAAGCTCTACAACCTCGACCCCGAGATCGTGAAGCCGGGCGTCGCGCATTCCACGGTGATCGAGCACTGGATGTCGCGCGGCAACCTGCCGGGCATGTCGGACGACGAATTCTACCAGAGCCGGCTGGAGGACGTGCGCAGCAGGAAGCCGAAGACGCTGCTGGTGATGCGCTACGACGGACGGATGGTGCAGGCGGTCTCCCGCTTCCTGCCCGACGGCGGCTGGGTGACGGTGCACGAGGACGTCACGGAGCGGCTGCAATACGAGGAAACGCTGCGGCAGCAGAATTTCATCCTTGATGCGGCGCTGGAGAACATGGCCCACGGGCTCGCCTTCTTCGACAGCGACATGCGGCTTCGGGTCTGCAACTCCACCTACCTCAAGATCTACCTGTTGTCGCCGGAGGAGACCCGCCCCGGCACACACCTCGCCGAGCTGATCGAGCGATCCATGGCGAACGGCGCGTTCTCCCCGGAATACAGCCCGCAGCAGATCCTCAAAGCCGCCCGCGCGCGGATCGCAAGCCGTGATTCCTCGCCGATGCGCCGGCGCATGTCGAACGACACGGTGATCTCGGTGCGCTATTGCGCGCTGGCCGAAGGCGGCTTCGTCGCCACCTATGAGGACATTACCGAGCGCGAGCGTGCGATCGAGGAGCTGAGCGAGCAGTACCGCCGGTTCGACGCTGCCCTGAACAACATGAGCCAGGGCCTGTGCATGCTCGACGCCAGCCTGCGCGTGATCGTCTGCAACCGCCGCTATATCGAGATGTATGGATTGTCGCCGGAGACCGTGAAGCCAGGCGTCTCGATGCGCGACATCATGGAGCACGCCTGCGAGCTCGGCATCCATCCGAACATGACCGGCGCCAAGCTCTATGCCGACTACGTCGAGAGGCTGCGCGAGGGCGAGCACACGCTGCACCGCCATTTGAACGACGGCCGCATCATCAAGCTCAACCACAAGCGGATGGAGCATGGCGGCTGGGTCGTGACCTATGAGGACGTCACCGAGCGCCACAAGGCCCAGGCCCGGGTGGCGCACATGGCGCGGCACGATTCACTCACCGACCTGCCCAACCGCACGCTGTTCCGCGAGAAGATGGGCGAGGGGCTGAACCAGGTCGCGATCGCCGGCGGCGCCATGGCCGTGCTGTGCTTCGACCTCGACAACTTCAAGACCGTCAACGACCGCCTCGGCCACGCCGCCGGCGACCGCCTGCTGCGCTGGGTCGCGGCGCGCCTCAAGGAGAATGTCGGCGAGCACGACACCGTCGCGCGGCTTGGCGGCGACGAGTTCGCCGTGCTCCAGCGCGGGCCGCAGCCGCAATCGGCCGAGGCGCTCGCCCGCCGCCTGGTCGAGATCATCGGTCATCCGCCGCCGCTGGAAAGCCAGTCGATCCATGTCGGCGTCTCCGTCGGCATCGCGATCGCGCCCGACCACGGACTCGATGCCGATGAGCTGATGAAATGCGCCGACCTCGCGCTCTACCAGGCCAAGGCCAAGGGGCGCGGAGCCTATCAGTTGTTCGAGCCCGAGATGGAGGAACAGGCGCGCAGCCGGCACGCGCTGGAGCAGGACCTGGTCGGCGCGCTGGAAGGGCGTGAATTCCACCTGGTGTTTCAACCGCAGATGCGGCTCGATTCCTCCGAGCTCACCGGCTTCGAGGCATTGCTGCGCTGGAAGCATCCCTCGCGCGGCTTCGTCTCTCCGGCCGAGTTCATCCCGATTGCGGAGGAGAACGGGCTGATCGTTCCGATCGGCGAATGGGTGCTGCGCACGGCCTGCGCCACCGCCGCGTCCTGGCCCGGCGTCACCGTCGCGGTGAACCTGTCTCCGGTGCAATTCCGCTCCCGCGGCCTGGTGGCGATGGTCACGAGCGCGCTTGCGGAAGCCGGCCTGCCGCCGCAGCGGCTCGAGCTCGAGGTCACCGAGACGGCGCTGCTCGACGACAGCAAGGCGACCATCGACATCCTGCACCAGCTCCGCGCGCTCGGGGTGCGCGTCAGCCTCGACGATTTCGGGGTCGGCTATTCCTCCCTGAGCTATCTGCGCAAGTTTCCATTCGACCGCATCAAGATCGACCGCTCCTTTGTCGGCACGCTCGGCGAAAGCCCGGAGAGCGTTGCCATCGTCAGAACGATCGCGAGCCTCGGCTCCGTGCTCGGCGTCGAGACCACGGCGGAGGGCGTGGAAACCGAGGAACAGCTCGACTTCGTCCGCGAATGCGGCTGCACCGCGGTCCAAGGCTATTATTTCGGCAAGCCGTGTCTCGCCTCAGAAGTCGGTCGCACCATCGAGAAGCTGAACACGGTCCGGCGGGTGGCCTGACCGCTTCGGCCGCTCAAATTCCGCCTCTCGGCACGCGGCCAAACGACGAATTGTCGCAGAGGTCGGCTCTGTCGGCGTTAGCTGACCGACGGCCGCACAGCGATGCGCGCAACACGCTTTTCTTCTCCGTCAAATTCAGGAACAATCGCCTCGCAACGAGAGACGGCGCCCCCAGAGAGGCCGCCGCGAGGGAGGCTTTCGATGTCGGGATACGGGCTGAAGACGATTGCATTTGCCGCGGTGCACGCCGTCATGGGCTTATTGCTCTCCACGGCGGTCAATGCGCAGGACTATCCAACGAAGCCGATCACGTTGATCGTGCCTTGGCCGGCCGGCGGATCGACTGATCTCTCGATGCGCGCGATCGCCGACAGCGCCTCGAAGGTACTGGGCCAGCCGATCGTGATCGACAACAAGGCCGGCGGCAGCGGCACGGTCGGGCCGGCGACGATGGCCGCGGCGGCGAAGCCGGACGGCTATACCATCTCACAGATCCCGATCACCGTGTTTCGCCTGCCCTTGATGCAGGAGGTGTCGTGGGATCCGGCAAAGGATTTCACCTATATCGTCCATCTCACCGGCTACACTTTCGGCGTGACCACGAGCGCGGAATCGCAGTTCAAGAGCTGGAAGGACGTGGTGGAGTTCGCAAAGGCGAATCCGGGCAAGGTAACCTACGCCACGCCCGGCGCCGGCACCTCGCTGCATATCGGCATGGAGCAGATCGCCGCGATGTCCGGCATCAAGTTGACGCAGGTCCCTTTCAAGGGCGGCGCGGAGACTAACGCCGCCGTGCTGGGACAGCACACTATGCTGCAGGCTGATTCCACGGGATGGCGGCCGCTGGTCGACGCCGGCAAGCTGCGGCTCCTGATGGTGTGGACCGGCGCACGCTCGCCGAACTATCCCGACGTGCCGACGCTGAAGGAGCTCGGCTATCCCATGGTCTATGATTCCCCGTTCGGCATTGCAGGACCGAAAGGGATGGATCCCAAGATCGTCGCCAAGCTGCACGACGCATTCAAGAAGGCGGTCGAGGATCCTGCGGTGGTCGCCACGCTGGCCAAATACGACATGGTGCCGAACTACAAGAACACGGAGGATTACAAGAAATTCATCGTCGAGGTCACGGAGTCCGAGCGCAAGGTGATCGAGACGCTCGGGCTCGCGAAGAAGTAAGACCGCGCTGCTTGTGTCCCGGACGCGCTGCAGCGTGCAACGCTGCTGCGCAGTGCCGGGACCCATCTTCTTCGCCCACACGCATGGGCCCCGGCTTTGCAGCGCACCTACCATAGCACGTCGAAGACGTGCGTGAACGCAACTTGCGGTGCTGCGCTGCGTCCGGGGCACGAGAGAGAATCGATGAACGATCCAACCAACGTCAAGCTCCGCCTCAGCAACTCCGAACTCTGGGGCGGGCTGATCGGGCTCGCACTCGGCGGCTTCGTGATCTGGTCGGGCTTGAAGCTCAGGCTCGGCACCATCAACGATCCCGGCTCCGGCTATGTGCTGTTCTACACGGGCATCCTGATGTGCGTGTTCGCGAGCGCGATCATCGTCTCGGCGATCACCGAGGGCGGGCCGACGCTGGCCTCGCGCTGGGAGAACGTGCGCTGGAGCAAGCCGCTTGTCCTCATCGCCTGCCTCACTGCATTCGCGTTCGCGCTGGAGCCGCTGGGATTCCTGCTGTCATCGATCCCGCTGATGCTGCTGCTGTTGCGGCTGATCGATCCGGTGCGCTGGACGCTGGCGATTCCGATCGCGGTGCTGGTGCCCTCGGGCATGTGGTGGGTGCTCAAGCGGCTGCTGTTGATCCAGTTGCCGTCAGGCCTGTTCGGGATCGGCTGACCCCCATGGATACGCTTGTCAACGTGGCACATGGATTCGGCGTCGCGCTGCTGCCGATCAACCTGCTCTACTGCTTCATCGGCGTGTTCATTGGCACGCTGGTCGGCGTGCTGCCCGGCATCGGCCCGATCTCGGCGATGTCGCTACTGCTACCGGTGACGCTGTCGGGAACGCCGGAATCCGGCATCATCATGATGGCCGGCATTTATTACGGCTCGATGTATGGCGGCTCGACCACCTCGATCCTGGTCAACATCCCCGGCGAGGCGGCCTCCGTCGTCACCTGCATCGACGGCCACCAAATGGCGAAGCAGGGCCGTGCGGGCCCCGCGCTCGGCATCGCCGCGTTCGGCTCCTTCGCTGCCGGCACCTTTGCGCTGGTCGCCTTGATGTTGGTGGCGCCGAAGCTCGCCAGTCTCGCCATTGCTTTCGGCCCGGCCGAGTATTTCAGCCTGATGGTGCTCGGCCTCGTCGTGCTCACCTTCCTCACCCAGGGATCGATGCCGAAGGCATTGCTGATGGCGTGCATCGGTGTCGTGCTCGGGCTGATCGGGCTCGACAGCATCACCGCGCAGCCGCGACTGACCTTCGGCCGCATGGAGCTGATCGACGGCATCGGCCTCGTGCCCGTGGTGATGGGCCTGTTCGGCGTCGCCGAGGTGCTGCTCAACACCGAGTAGGCGATCAAGCGCGACGTCATCAACACCAGGATCACCCATCTCCTGCCGAGCAAGGAGGACTGGAAGGCGAGCGCCGGTCCGGTCGGCCGCGGCACCATCCTCGGCTTTTTCCTCGGCATCCTGCCGGGCGGCGGCGCCGTGGTCTCGTCATTCGCGTCCTACGCGCTGGAGAAGCGGCTGTCGAAGACCCCTGAAAGGTTCGGCCACGGCGCGATCGAGGGCGTCGCCGGCCCGGAATCGGCGAACAACGCCGCAGCCGGCGGCGCCTTCATTCCGCTGATGACGCTCGGCATCCCGCCGAACGTGGTGATGGCGCTGCTGCTCGGAGCCTTCGTCATTCACGGCCTGCAGCCGGGCCCGCTGATGATCACGCAGAACCCCGGCCTGTTCTGGGGCATCGTCGCCAGCATGTATATCGGCAACGTCATGCTGCTGATCCTGAACCTGCCGATGATCGGCATGTGGGTGCAGCTGCTCAAGCTGCCCTACAACATCCTGTTCCCCCTGATCATCCTGTTCACGATCCTCGGCGTCTACTGCTCGAGCAACAACGTGTTCGACGTCTATGTGATGATCGCGTTCGGGATCATCGGCTATTTCATGCGCAAGCTCGGCTACGAGCCGGCGCCACTGGTGCTGGCCTTCGTGCTGGGTCCGATGATGGAGAACAATTTGCGCAAGTCGCTGATCCTGTCGCAGGGCGATCTCTGGACCTTCGTGCAGCGGCCGATCTCGGCAGTGTGTCTTGTGTTTGCCCTGGTGCTGCTGATCGCGCCGCTGCTGCCGTCGCTGCGCAAGAAGCGCGAGCTTGTGGCGCTGGACGAGGGAGCGTGAGAAGATCTCGTAGTCTGTAGGGTGGATTAGCCGAAGGCGTAATCCACCGCTTCTCTCTCGACGCGGATCGTAAAGTGGTGGGCTACGCCTTCGGCTAACCCACCCTACGCCATCTCAGCCCGCCGCAGGCAGCGCGCTGTCCGGCGGCACGCCCCACGGGCGTTCCGCCGAAGCCAGCCCGATCAGGCGGCCCTGGATGTAGTCGCAGCCCCAGTCGCGCAACATGTTTGCGGCTTCGTCGTCCTGCACCCATTCGGCGACGGTCTTGATGTCGAGGCGGCGGGCGAGGTCGATCAGGGTCTGCACGAAGGCGCGGTCGTCGGCGGAATGGGTGATGTTCTGCACGAAGGCGCCGTCGATCTTGACGATGTCTACGCCGAGCTTGCGCAAATTGCGGAACGAGGTGTAGCCGGCGCCGAAATCGTCGATGGCGATGCGGCTGCCGAAATGCTTGAGGCGGCTGACGAAGGCGCGGACGTCGTCGATGTCCTGGATCGCGACCGTCTCGGTGATCTCGACGATCAGCCGCTCGGCGACGCCGGGATGGGCCAGCATCAGCGATTCGATCCCCGCCCACCAGTCCGGATCCATGGTCGTATCCGGCGAGATGTTGAGGCTGAGGCAGACGTCGGGCGCCGCCGCGAGCTCGGCGACCACGAGCTCGAGCACGCGGTGATCGACCAGGCGGATCAGGCCGAGCCGTTCGGCGACCGGCACGATGTCGGGCGCGAGCAGCACCTGGCCGTCGCCCTGGTCCATCCGCACCAGGCATTCATGGAATGCGCGCTCGCGCGAGACAGCCGAGACGACGGGCTCATAGGCGAGCCTGATGCGGCGCTCGTTGAGCGCGGTGACGATCTCGTCGGTGACGCGGATGTTGACGCGGCGCTGTGCGTCGCGCGCGGCATCCGGACGCCAGGCCGCGAACGAGCCGGAGCGGCGGCGCTTGGCGGCGTCCAGCGTCTCATGGGCGCGGTTGACGGCCTCGTCGGTGTTGCGGGCATAACGCGGCAGGCTGACCGCGCCGATCGAGGCGGTGACCGAGACCGGACCGGATTTGGTCGGCACCACCTCGTCGCGGATGCCGGCGAGGAAGCGCTCGGCGGCCACGTTCATGTCGTCGACGGTGCAGTTCTTCAGGATCAGGCCGAACTTGTTGCCGGAGAAGCGCCCCAGCACGTCGCCGCCGCGCAGGCGCGCGCGAATGCGCTTGGCGACGTCGAGGATCACGGCGTCGGCGACGTCGAAGCCGAAAGCATCGTTGACGCGGGCGAGATGATCGATGCCGACCAGCATGAAGGCCGCTGTCGAGCGGAAGCGCGTGGTCTCCTCGATCGCCTCGGCCAGCGCCGCGATCAGATGCGAGCGGTTGAGCTCGCCGGTCAGCGGATCGAGCCGGGCCAGCCTGCTCAATTCCTCGTCCCGGGCGTGGCGCTCATTGTTGATGCGGACGGAGCCGATCGCTCGCGTGGGACGGCCGTCGGGACCTGCGAACCAGCGGCCGGTCTCCTCGATCCAGATCACGGGATCGGAGGCGCTCATGCGCACGCCGTACTCGATTCGGTAAGGGGTGCCGTCGGCGCCGTGCACCGGGGACGTCAGTGCCAGCGCCGCCGTCCGCAGCGTTTGCGCGGGCTCGATCAGCTTGGCGAATTCGGCGCCGGTCGAAAGCCGCTCGGCGGGAATGCCGGGGAAAACGGCGCTGACCTGCTCACCCCAGACGATGGCATCGCTGGCGATGTCCCAGGCGAACACGGCCTGACCGAGCGCGGCCAGGATGTCGGAGGCTTGCGGCAATCCAGGGGTCAAAGTCGCCTCGTTTCGGGACAGTGGAGAAGTCCTGAGCCGGCACAGGATAGAGCCAGATTCGCTGCCGAACCTAGGCAAAGTTGATAAACAATTTGGAAACCACGTTTCCGAAGGCGTCGGAACCAAACCGGCCCGGCCGGCATAGGCCTTGCGAGTACAGGACTCGCGACGGCCCCCGCGTCTCGAAACGCGACAGTCTCGCCGGATCAACGGTGATTGCGATGTTGAGTACTGATCGATCGGACGCGGCGGACAACGGCACAGGCACGGCCTTGGTGCCGCTGATGCCGACGTTGCGGTGGGTCCATAAGGTGCCCCTGCCCCGCCCCGATCCGAGCTTCGTCACACAATTGATCGCCAATGCCGAGCAGCTGCCGCAAACGAGCCGGCTCCGCCGCGCCTCCTCCGAGGATGCGCTGATGGCCTATGGCAGCAAGCGCCCGCTCGGAACCGTCAGCGCGCGCACGCGTCAGGTAGCTTAAGATTGATTGAAGTGAGAGCGCGCTTCTTACCTCTCGCCGCTTGCGGGGAGAGGTCGGATCGCCTCGGCGATGCGAAGCATCGTCCGGTGCGATCCGGGTGAGGGGGTACAGGTCCCGCGGCTATCGCATCCGCGGAGAGAGGCCCCTCACCCCAACCCACTCCCCGTAAGAACGGGGCAAGGGAGCACACTGCCGCGGCGGTGAGATGCGAGCCAATTCAGAGAAATCAGCGCGGCGGCGTGTCGGAAGACGGCGTGCCGTTCCCCGGCTGCAGCTGCGGCGAGGGAATTTCCGGCGAGGGGGCGCCCTGCACGGGCTTGGGCGCTGGGTGATCCATCAGCACGGATTCGGCGACGGATTGCGCGGTAGGTGCGGCCGGCGCCGGCTGCGGCGCGATCACCGGCTCGAACTTGCGCTCGGACTCCACGTCTTCCGCCGGCGCTTCGGCCCTGCGCTTGGCCTTACGAGGGGCCGGCACCGTGGTCTCGGCGACATAGGTGACTCGGCGGCGCGTGCGCTGGGCGATGCCAGCGAAGAAGTCCGCCATCGCCAGCAGCACCAGCAGAAAGAAGGTGGAGTTGCCGAATTTGGGCCACATCACGAATTCGGCAGCGGCCGCGCCGAAGATGATCAGCGACAGCAAATGATCCATCAGGAATTTCGAGCCCGGCCGCGCACCCTTGACCACCTCGAGCAGCAGCAGAACGATGCCGAGCGCGAGCAGGAGATCGGCGAGCGTGACCGGCCAGACCTCTCCGGACACCATAGGCACCTTGAACAGCACGTCCGTGAAGGACACGGTCGGCATCAGGAAGGCGATGATGTTGTAGACCGCGAGCGGAATCAGGAGCAGCGGGAAACCGACCATCGGCTTGATGCCTTCTCGATCAAGATATCCGGACAGAACAATGCAGCGGCGAAGCATCCGCTCCGCCGCCATCACCGTCTATCTCATGGGTTGGCCGAATCGGGCGGGTCCGATCTCCCGCCCGAGAAAGATCCTGGCTTCAGGACTCTTTCTTCTTCAGGACCTGGCGGCCCTTGTACATGCCGGTCTTGAGGTCGAGATGGTGCGGACGACGGAGCTCGCCGGAGTCCTTGTCTTCCACATAGGTCGGCTTCTTGATGGCGTCCGCCGAGCGGCGCATGCCACGGCGCGACGGCGAGGTTTTTCTTCTCGGAACGGCCATTTCAGTATCCTCTAGGGATTGGTGTCATCAGGGCATCGTCCGCGAAGGGACGGCTCAGCACCCGCAAATAACGAGGCGAGCTGAGTGCCGATCAAGGCCGCGCTTATAGAGGAAGGCTGGCCGTAAAGCTAGGCTCTTGGGCCGGAAAATGCGCCCGGAACGGGTCAAAAATCAGCGATTTTCCCGCCAACAGGTCGCAAGCGAGCTCGCCTGCCCCCGCGCCATATAGGTGGCTGCCAGCCGCCGGACGCCCGGTCCCGGGGTCCGGGCGCTGCGCTTGACCGGATTCGGCAGGATCGAGGCCAGAAGCGCCGCCTCGCGGGGCGAGAGGCTTTCGGCCGATTTGCCGAAGGCATAGGCGCTGGCCGCCTCGACCCCGAACTGCCCCTGCGGGCCGAGCTCGGCGATGTTGAGGTAGATTTCGAGAATCCGCTGCTTGGGCAAGACGAGGTCGATCCAAAGCGCCAGCGGGAATTCAAGCGCCTTGCGTACGAAGTCGCGCCCCTGCCACAGGAACAGGTTCTTCGCGACCTGCTGGGTGATGGTGGAGGCGCCCCGGAAGGCGGTGCCGTCCTCCCTGGCGTCGTCGATCGCCTCGCGCAGCGCCCCCCAATCGATGCCGTGATGCTTGCAGAAATGGGCATCCTCGGCCGCCACCACCGCGCGCGGCAGAGAGGGCGACATATCAGCGAGATCGATCCACTCCCGCTGCATCGGCGCGCCCCGCAGGCTGCGCCAGGCCATCAGCGTCGAAACTGGGTGGCCGGTGCGGTAGAACGGCGCGATCACATAGGGTGCGAGGACCACGAGCGCGAGCGCCACCAGCAGGATTTTGACGATGCGCAAATCGACCTTTCCGGCACGAACTGACGAGCGGCCACGGGCTGGAGCATTAAGTCTGTGATAATTCGGGCCTTTTCCAGCACTTTTTAGGCCTTCCAAACGATTGACTGGCGCGGGCGCATAAAGGATTGTCCCGCCGAATTTCAGTTCTGGAGCCCTTCTTGATGACCGGCACGTCCCCGTCCGATTTCGCCAAACGTCTGGACAAGACCGCTGATGACACCGAAGCCCTGCTCCGGCGCCTGCTGTCGGACGACATCCTGCATGACGAAATCGCCCGGCCCAAGCGACTGATGGACGCAATGCGCTATTCGAGCCTGAACGGCGGCAAGCGCCTGCGGCCGTTCCTGGTGGTCGAGAGCGCCGCCGTGTTCGGCGTGCCGCGCGAGGCGGCCCTGCTCGTGGGCGCCGCGCTCGAATGCATCCATTGCTATTCGCTGATCCATGACGACCTGCCGGCCATGGACAATTCGGACCTGCGCCGCGGCCGCCCCACGCTGCACAAGCAGACCGATGACGCCACCGCGATCCTCGCCGGCGACGGCCTCCTGACGCTCGCCTTCGACATCATCACCCGCGACGAGGTCCATCGCGACGCCAATGTGCGGCTGCTCTTGACGCGTGCACTGGCGCGCTGCGCCGGCATCGGCGGCATGGTCGGTGGCCAGATCCTCGATCTCGCCGGCGAAGGCCGCTTTGGCGGCAACGAGCCGATCGACGTCGCCCGTATCCAGCAGATGAAGACCGGCGCGCTCTTGCGCTACGGCTGCATTGCCGGCGCGATCCTCGGCCAGGCCTCGAAGGCGGAATATCAGGCGCTCGACGATTACGGCCGCGCGCTCGGCGAAGCCTTCCAGATCGCCGACGATCTGCTCGACGTCGAGGGCGATGCGGCCGCGCTCGGCAAGCCGGCCGGCGCCGATGCCGCGCTCGGCAAGACCACCTTCGTGACCCAGCTCGGGATCGAAGGCGCCAAGCAGCGCGTGCGCGACCTGCTCGCGCGCGCCGACAGCGCCGTCTCGATCTTCGGCGACCGCGCCGCAATTTTGCAGGCCGCCGCGCGTTTCGTGGCCGAGCGGAAGAACTGAGCTAAAGCGCGATGCGATCAGGATGAATCGTCATCGCGCTTTAGGTTATTGCCTCGAGCATGATCTTTTCGGAAAACCGCTTCACACTTTTCCGGATCATGCTCTAGTGGTCAGGAAAGCCGTGCCATTTCAGTTGCAGACCTCGGCATTGGCGTCGACGTGGGGGCCGCCGCCGCCGCGATAAACGAGGCGGCAACCGGGCCTGACCGGCCGGCAGAGCAGAGCGTTGCAAAAGATCTGACCACTGCCGCTCGAGGCACGGCCCGCGCCAGCCGCCGCGGCTGCACCGTAGCCACCCGCAGCAGCACCGGCCCGCTGCCGCGCGGGGCGGTCCTCGCCGTCGTCGCGTCGCGAGGTCGCGGGCTTTGACGCGGGCTTGGCCGCGCGCTTCTTCTCGCATTCATTGTCGTCGTTCAGGACATAGCCGTTGCCGCAAACGATCCTGGTGCACTTGTCGCCTTCGGCCTTGAAACCGTGCTCGCAGACCAGCGGGCAGACCCGTGATGGCTTGGCCTTGACCGCATCGAGCGCGTCGGTGCTCGCCACCTTCACGTCGAGCTTGGTGCCGGCATAGCGGTTGAACTGCGACAGCGACCGCTGCGAGGACGTATTCCAATTGCCGTCGGCCTGCCCGGAGAAGCAGCCGACGCGGCCGAGCTCGCTCTGCACCGAGCGGTTGAGATCGGCCGGCGCGGTCGTCGGACTGAGCGCGGCGACGTTGGTCCCGGCAGCGCTCGTGGTGTTGCCCGGCGCAACCCCCGGCACCGTGGCGGCGAGGTTGACGCGCTGTTGCTCGGCGGCGGCCGCCTGCTGCTGGGCCTGCTCCTTGGCCTTCTGCGCGGCAAGCTGCGCCTGCTCGGCGGCCTTCGCATCGGCCGCGGCCCTGGCTTGCGCATCCTTCTGCGCGCCGAGCGCAGCAAGGCGGTCGCGCTCGGCCTCGGCCTGCTTCGCTTTCGCGATCGCCGCCGCATGCGCCTGCTCCGCGCCGATCTTCTCGAGCTGGAGCTTGGCGAGGCTGGCATAGAACCCGTCGGGATGCTGGGCGAGGAAGGCTTCCCACGCCGGCCGGTTGCCGACCTGGAGCGCGAGCTCGTAGTCGCGGCGGATATCGGCCTGGGGATTGGCTACGGGCGCCGCCGGCGCCAGCTTGACCGGCACCAGCGGCACGTCCTCGCCACCCAGCGAGCCGTAGACGAACGGCTCCTGCTTGTTGCCGGTGGACTTCAGCACATCGTCGCGCACGAAGCCGAAGGCGCGGCGGACGTCGAGGCCCGGCGTCGTCAGATGCTTCGACAGCGCGATGGTGAACGGGCTGTTGGCACCGTCGCCGTCCTGCGCGGTGAAGCCGGCCTTGGCCGAATAGGCGATCAGCGTGTTTGGGCTGGACGGCTCGACCTGGGCGAGGCCGCGGCCGATGCCGCGCGAAGCGACCGTGCGCTTCATCCGCTTGCTGAACGGATTGTCGCGGCAGGCATCGAGGATCACCAGACGCAATTGCTTGGCGGGCTCGACCGCGACCAGGACACGGTCGAGGGAGAGCGCCTCGTCAAAGACGTCAGTGTCCCGCTCGAGCTTGGCATCCACCGGGATCAGATAGTTCGAGCCCTCCACCTCGATGCCGTGGCCGGCGTAGTAGACCACGGCGATTTCGGCGTCGCGGGTCGCGTCGGCGAAGTCGCGGAGCACGCGCCGTGTCTCCAGCGCCGACAGATCGTGCCGGGAGTCGACGACGTCGAAGCCGGCCTCCTTCAGGGTCTTGGCCATCACGGACCCGTCATTGACGGGATTGGCGAGCGAGGGCGCGTGCTGATAAGCCGAATTGGCCAGCACTAGCGCCACCCGCTTTCCGGCAACAGCCGGCCCGGCGCCGAACATCAGGCCGAGGGCGACGAAGAGCGGACAAAGTCTGAACAAGCTGCGCATGACACGACTTCCGATGGTTCCGGGCCGTCCGGCCCTTTGGGACCGCTTTAGCAACATCCTCCGCCGGCGCTTGTGATGGAGGTCACGAAGCGGACCCCGACGGCAGGCCGTACGACCTCTTTTGTTTGTCGCGCCAGCGCTGTCGCGGTTCGCCAACGGACGGCGGTGCGGACCGGGTTCCGTCAGACAACCCCGATGTGCTCCCGATATTGCGGCAGATCGTCCGTAATTTCGTGCCAGGGCGCCTTCGAGCCGACGAAAATATGGGCGCTCGGCCGGATGGAGGGGGCATCGACCAGGGTTCCCATGGCGACGTGGACCCACTCTCCTTCCCGGACCCGGGAATAGAGCAGCGAGCCGCAGCGGCCACAATGCGCGTCATGGGTGGTGTCGTCGCCGAAAATCATCCGGAGGTCGCCGCCCCTGACAATGCGAAGCCTGTTCTGCCGGATGCCGGCGAAGGGCTTGAAGGCGGCACCGGTGGTGCGCCGGCAGTTCGAGCAGTGGCAGTTCATCGCATAGGCGAATGCGTCGGCCACCTCGAAGCGCACGGCGCGGCAAAAGCATTCGCCGACAAGAATGCGAGCGTTCGAATTTTCTGATTCTGCCATCGTGACGCCTTCGCGCAAATCGCTGACACACCCATAGCGCATTTCAACGTGTACGACTAAGTTGGCCCGAAGCCATCATGCAAAGGAACGACCCATGAGCCAGGACCGGTCGAGCGTCGAAGCCGTCGTGCAATCCTATTTTGACGGACTTTACGAGGGCAACGCCGACAAGCTCGGCGCCATCTTCCATCCCTCCGCCGATCTGCGCTGGGTCGAAAAGGGCGAGCTCCAGGTTCTGACCGTGCCGGACTGGCTCGACCGCGTGCGCAAGCGCGCCTCGGCCAAGGCCGAAGGCAAGCCGCGCGAGGATTTCATCGTCACCATCGACCGGTCGGACGACAAGACCGCGTTCATCAAGGTGCGCTGCCAGCTGCCGCCGCGCTATTTCACCGACTATCTCGTGGCGATGAAGCTCGCCGACGGCTGGCAGATCGTGTCGAAGTCGTACCGATATGATTTGAGGGAGTGACGGGCGCCGTCCTGCTGCCCGAATTCGGACGCACTCGCTATCCAATTCTCCGTCATTGCGAACGCAGCGAAGCAATCCAGAATCTCACCGCGGAGACAGTCTGGATTGTTTCGCTGCGCTCGCAATGACGACGCGGATGCAGCGTCCGCTCCATCTCCCACCCCTGCTCGCCTGGAAATGACCATGCTTGTCGACCGCCGCTCCCTGCTCGCCTCATTCGCCTGGTTGGCCGCCTCCCCTGCGCTCGCCGGGGATGCCCCATCAGAATTCGAATCCTACGAGCGCGAGAGCGGCGGGCGGATCGGGCTCTATGCGGAGAATCTCGCAACCGGCAAGAAGCTTGCCTGGCGCGCCGACGAACGGTTCGTGATGTGCTCGACGTTCAAGGCTTCGCTCGCAGCCAACGTGCTGGCGCGGGTCGATCGCGGCGAGGAGCAACTCGCGGCCATGATCCGCTATGGCCAGGCGGATCTGCTGGAATACGCCCCGGTGGCGAGGGAACATCTCGCGGCCGGCAAGATGTCGGTCGGCGAGATGTGCAAGGCCATCGTCGAGCTCAGCGACAACACCTGCGCCAATCTGCTGCTGGCGCGGATCGGCGGCCCCGCCGCGCTGACCGCATTCTGGCGGTCGCTCGGAGATACCACCTCGCGGCTCGACCACAACGAGCCCGAGCTCAACCGCTCGCAACCCGGCGACCCCCGGGACACCACGACGCCGGCAGCGATGGCGGGAAATTTGCGCCGGCTGGTCGCGGGCGAGGCGCTGTCGCCTGCTTCGCGGGCCCTGCTCACCGACTGGATGGTGAACTGCAAGACCGGCGCAAATCGCCTCCGTGGCGGACTCCCGGTAGGCTGGAAGATCGGCGACAAGACCGGCAACAACGGCAAGGACGCCTCGGGCGACATCGCAGTCGCCTGGCCGAAGCCGGATACGCCGATCCTGATCGCGGCCTATACCCAGGGCGGCACGCCGAGCGCGGCGCAGATCACATCCGCGTTCGCGCGGATTGGGCGGATGGTGGCCGAACGGCTGGCGTGAGCCGCGCATTGACCTAGCCGTCGCTTCCGGGTCAAGACAGACCATCATGGAAGCGAAGTTTCAGACCTTTCTCATCCTGCTGGCCGTGCTGGCAGGCGTGGCACTGGCCGCGCGACGCTTCAACGTCGCCCCTGCCATCCTGCTGATGCTGGCGGGCGTCGGCCTCGCTTTCGTGCCGGGCATGCCGACTGTGGAGCTGCCGCCGGAGCTGGTGCTGCTGGTGGTGCTGCCACCACTGATCTACTCGGCCAGCGTCGCGATGAGCTGGCGCGAATTCAAGAAGAACCTGCGTCCGATCGTGCTGCTCGCGGTCGGCGCCGTGATCTTCACCACGGCGATGGTGGCGGCCGCCACACACTACATGATCGGCCTGCCCTGGACCGTCGGCTTCCTGCTCGGGGCCATCGTCGCGCCGCCCGATGTGGTGGCGCCGCTCGCGATCGCGCGCCGGCTGAACATGCCGCGCCGCATCCTGGTCGTGCTCGAAGGCGAAGGTCTCGCCAACGACGCCACCGCGCTTATCCTCTACCGCTTCGCGCTCGCCGCGATCCTCATCGGCCACTTCTCACTGCCGCTCGCGGCCGGTGAATTCCTCCTCATCGTCGCCGGCGAGATCGCCTTCGGCATCGGCGTCGGCTGGCTCTCCTTACGCCTTCGCAAATGGTCCGGAGATCCGCAGGTCGAGCTGACGCTGTCGCTGATCACGCCCTATGTCTCGTACTGGCTGCCCGAGCATGTCGGCGGCTCCGGCGTGATCGCAACGGTGGCCTGCGGGCTCTATGTCAGCTGGAACGGCCCATTGCTGATCTCCTCGGCGACGCGCCTGCAAGGCATCTTCTTCTGGGATCTCGTGATCTACCTGATCGAGGGCATGCTGTTCCTGCTCACCGGCTTCCAGATGCGCGCGCTCTACGAGAAATCAAAGACTTTTCCGCTCGACGACATTCTCATCGCAACCGCATTGGTCCTGGTGATCGTCGTGATCGCGCGTTTTGCCTGGCTCTATCCCGCAACTTATCTGCCGCGAATGCTCTCCAGGTCGCTGCGCGAGCGCGATCCTTCGCCGCCATGGCAATGGCCATTCGTGCTCGCCTTCACCGGCGTGCGCGGCGCGGTGTCGCTGGCCGCCGCGCTGGCGCTGCCGTTCACGCTGCCGAATGGCGAGGCGTTTCCGTATCGCGACCTGATCCTGTTCGTCGCCTTCGGTGTCATCTTCGTGACGCTGATCGGCGTCGGCCTGACGCTGCCGCCGATCGTGCGGTGGCTCGGCGTCGCCGAAGCCGGTCGTCACGAGCATGCCGCCGAGCACGAAGCGGAGATCGCCGCGCGCCGTCAGGCGCTGGAGGCCGCGCTGAAATCGCTCGACGCGCTCACGGCGGAAAAAGAGGTTTCCGACGAGGTGATGCGGCTGCTGCGCGCCCGCCACGAGATCCGCTTCAACCAGCTCCCGGACTCGCTCGATCCCAACCGTCACGACATCTCTGCCGCCGGCATCGCTCTGACCCGCGACCTGATCGCCGCCGAGCGCAAATTCATCCACAAGCTGCTGCGCGACGGCCAGATCACCGACGAGACGCGGCGGCGGATCGAGCGCGATCTGGATCTGGAGGAGGCGAGCCTGGCGAATAGGGAATATCGAGCCGGGCCGCTGTAGCTTCCTCGTCATTGCGAGCGTAGCGAAGCAATCCAGACTGCCTCTGCGGAAGGACTCTGGATTGCTTCGCTGCGCTCGCAATGACTGCTGCTGAACCGGCAGGGCCAACTACCGTCTCTCGCAAAACTCCCTCATCGCGACCGCGACGGCTTGTGCGACCGCCTCGTGTCGCTCCGGCGAGTTCATCTCCATTTCCTCGTCGCGATTGATGATCGAGCCCGCCTCGAGCAGCACGGCGGCGCTTCGCGTGCGCGACAGCACGACCAGCCCGTCATAGCGGTAGACGCCGACATCCTTGTCGAGCAGCTGGCGCCGGTAGCGGCCCATCACCGGCAAGGTGTACTGGCTCGCATAGTGCAGGCCCTGCTGCTTCAATTGCCGGCCGATCATCCTGGCCAGCATCAGGCTGGCGGCAAAGTGCGGATTCTGCCGCGACACGAACAGCGAGTGGCCCGAAAAGCGATCGCTGAAATAGCTCTTTGCGCCGTCGAATTCCCAGGTCTCGAGCAGCTTGTCCGGCACCGAATCATGATGGACCGACAGGAACAGATCGGCGCGGCCTTCGTTTGCAGCGCCGACGCGCTTGAACAGGCTCGGCCGTGCCTTGCCATCGGTGACGAGCAGGCGGGTTGCGGCAAAGCCCTCGGACTTGAGCTTGGCCGTGATGAGCCGTGCGAGGCGGAAGTTGAAGCCGAACTCCGGATCGTTGCGCGCGCTCAATGCACCGTAGGAGTCCGGCGTGTGGCCGACATCCACGACGATCCGGAATTTGGGCGTCTCGCACTTGAATGAAGGTGAGGGTTTCGGCTCATGTCTCGCACTCTTGCGCGCGATAGCAGCTTCGCCGGCCGTGACGAATGCAAGCGATGACAGAACGATCGAGGCGACCAGCCCGACGATGACGCTCCGCAGGTGCCTCAAGCGCTACTCCGCTGCTGCTCACGCATGCCGGTGCCGGCACCGCTTTCGGTGAGGAAGTTGTAGTCTTTCGAGACGAAAGATGACGCGACCTTCGGCGGTGCTTTTTGCTTTTGATCACCTTGACGCAGGGAGGTCCGAGCGTCAACGCGCGGCTGACCCAGGGCGCCCCCTGCCTTGGGCGATCAGGCCGACCATCGTGTCGGCAGCTAAGTATTTGAGACGAAATGAAAATGCCGATCGTGTCGTTGCGCGATGCGGCACTGGCAATCGCGCGATTCCCGCGCTCGCGGAGATTGTCGGCGACTGTTGCGGCGGAGCGACGGACGAACGCGCAACTAGCCGGTATTTAGGGCGGGTTGAATTCGAATCGTCCATTGAATGTCTACGGGGTCAAATGAAGAAACTCGCATTCGCAACCGCCGCTCTGATGGCGCTGTTCACAGGCGCGGCGTCGGCCGCTGACCTTGCAGCCCGACCCTACACCAAGGCACCCGCAATCGCCCCCATCTACGACTGGAGCGGCTTCTACGTCGGCATCAACGGCGGTGGTGGCTGGGCCGACAAGTGCTGGGATATCTACAACGATGCCGGCTTCACCGTTGCGCCGCCCTTCCGGGAAGGCTGCCACAATGCGAGCGGCGCCACCGTCGGTGGTCAGATCGGCTATCGCTGGCAGGCCACCAATTGGGTGTTCGGTGTTGAGGCGCAGGGCAACTGGGCCGACTTCACCGGCTCCAATTCCAGCTTGTTCTACGGCAATTTCACCAACCGCTCCGAGGTTGATGCGCTTGGCCTATTCACCGGCCAGGTCGGCTACAGCTGGAACAACGTTCTCTGGTACGTGAAGGGCGGCGCCGCCGTCACCCGCGACAAGTACGAGGGCGTGATCACCAGCATCGGCTTGGTGTTTGATCGCGCCACCGAGACCCGCTGGGGCGGCGTCGTAGGCACCGGCATCGAATTCGGTTTCGCGCCGAACTGGTCGCTGGCGCTCGAATACGATCACCTGTTCATGGGCCATCGCGACATCACCTTTAGCTCGTCGATCGTTCCGGGGGTCACGCGCGGTGATACGATCCGCCAGGATGTCGACATTGTCACCGCCCGCATCAATTACCGCTTCGGTGGCCCGATCGTCGCCAAATACTGACTTTGGCACTTCTTCGACAAACGAAGCCCCGGTCTCGCGTCCGGGGCTTTCCTTTGCGCGAAGCCGACTGATTGATGTTGGTCTCCCGAGCCCGGCCCATTAGACCGGCCTCTCTCCCTTCACCGTCACGCGCGTGCCCGAGCGTGTGTGCGGCCAGTAGTCCCACATCGCGCGGTGCTGGGTGCAGCGGTTGTCCCAGAAGGCGATGGCGTTCTCGGTCCAGCGGAAGCGGCACTGGAACAGCGGGTTTTCGGCGTGCTGGTAGAGATAGGCGAGCATCGCATCGCTCTCGTCGCGCGGGATGCCGTTGATGTGGCGGGTGAAGCCGCGGTTGACGTAGAGCGCCTTCTTGCCGGTGACCGGATGCGTGCGCACGACGGGATGCTCGGCATGGGGATAGGAGGGACGATCGGCAACGCCATAATTGGCATAGAGGCCGCGATAGATCGGCTCGCCGTCATGCAGCGCCGTCAGGCCGTCGAGATAGGCCTTCATGCGCTCCGACAGCGCCTCATAGGCCGCGTACATATTGGCGAACAGCGTGTCGCCGCCGCGCGGCGGGCATTGCTTGATGTAGAGGATCGAGCCCATCGGCGGCTCGAGATCGCAGGAGACGTCGGAGTGCCAGCCCTCGCCATTGGCGCGCGGCGAGTTCTTGTCCGCATAGATCTTCATCAAGGCGGGGTCTTCGTCCTCATGCGGGGCGGCGGGATGAAAATGCAGCTCGCCGAACTTGCGGCCGAAGGCGAGATGCTGCTGCGGCGTGATGTGCTGGTCGCGGAAGAAGATAACGAGGTTCTCGGCGAGCGCGCGATGGATCTCGTCCATCTGCCGGTTGGAGCGGGCATCGCCATCGACAAGCTTGCCGATATCGACGCCACTGATTTCCGCGCCGATGATGGGTGTGAGCTTTTCGACGGCGATGGTCTCATAAGGCGCGCCTTCGTCCGCGGTGTGGCGATAGCGCGGACCCTGCTTGCCGGCGAGTGAGCTCATGGCGTGTCTCCCGATCGTTCTTGATTGGGAGCCATCGTAGCAACGTAGGGCGGGTTAGCGAAGCGTAACCCGCCACCTCGCGCCCGCAAAAAAATAGAGCGGGTTAGGCTGTGCTAACCCGCCCTACGATTCCGATGTTGAGGAGCGCCTACTCTGCCGCAGGAGCCGGCACCTTGGCGCCTTGGCCGTAGCGCTGGTCGATGTAGTCGATCACCAGCGCCTTGAAGTCGGCGGAGATGGTCGGGCCGCGCAGCGTGCGGAACTTCTTGCCGTCGACGAAGACGGGCGCGGCCGGCGCTTCGCCCGTGCCGGGCAGCGAGATACCGATATTGGCGTGCTTGGACTCGCCGGGGCCGTTGACGATGCAGCCCATCACCGCGACGTTGAGCTCTTCCACGCCAGGGTATTTCGTCTTCCAGGTCGGCATCTCGTCGCGGATGAAATCCTGGATCGAGCGAGCCAGCTCCTGGAACGTGGTCGAGGTGGTGCGGCCGCAGCCGGGGCACGCGGCAACCAGCGGCACGAAAGTGCGGAAGCCCATGGTCTGCAGGAGCTCCTGGCCGACCTGCACCTCGCGGGTGCGGTCGCCGCCGGGCTCGGGCGTCAGCGAGATTCGGATGGTGTCGCCGATGCCCTGCTGCAAGAGGATGCCGAGCGCGGCCGAGGACGCAACGATGCCCTTCGAGCCCATGCCGGCCTCGGTGAGACCGAGATGGATGGCGTAGTCCGAACGGGACGCGAGATCCTGATAGACCGCGATGAGATCCTGCACCGCCGAGACTTTTGCCGAGAGGATGATGCGGTCCTTGGGCATGCCGAGCTCCTCGGCGCGCGCCGCCGAGAGCAGCGCCGACTGCACCATGGCCTCGCGCGTCACCGCGCGCACGTCGCGTGGGTTGGGCGAGGCCGCGTTCTCGTCCATCAGCTTGGTCAAAAGCTCCTGGTCGAGCGAGCCCCAATTGGCGCCGATGCGCACCGGCTTGTTGTTCTTGTTCGCGATCTCGATGATGTCGGCGAACTGGGTGTCGCGCTTGTCCTTGAAGCCGACATTGCCGGGATTGATGCGGTATTTGGCCAGGGCCTCGGCGCAGGCCGGATAGGCCGCGAGCAGCTTGTGGCCGATATAGTGGAAGTCGCCGATCAGCGGCGTGGTGATGCCGCGCTTGGCGAGGCCGTCGCGGATGTACGGAACGGCGGCTGCGGCCTCCTCGCGGTCCACGGTGATGCGGACCATTTCGGAGCCGGCGCGCGCGAGCGCTGCGACCTGGGCGATGGTGCCTTCGACATCGGCGGTATCGGTGTTGGTCATCGACTGCACGACGATCGGCGCACCGCCGCCCACAGTGACGTTGCCGACCTTGACCTGGGTGGTCCGATGCCGGGGCGCCGGGCCCGCAATGTCTGAATCGAGAGGGTTTTCGAGCTTGTTCATGGCGGTCCAAATATCAGGTTTTGGTGACGTTCAGCAATGCATCACGCGGCGCCGCAGCTGATGGGCTGGGACGGTTAACCAGAAAAAGCCCAGCAATTACAAGGACCGCTGCGGCCCCGAATGTCAGGCTGAGGGTGTCGTGCATGATGAAATAGCTACCCACCACGCCAAACAAAGGGGTGATGAAGGTAAAAGCGGACAATTTGCTGGCCGAATAGGCCTTCACCAGCGCGAACCAAAGCGTGAACGTGGTTCCCACCACCCAGATCGCCTGGAAGGCCATCAGGCCGAGCGACAGCAGCGACGGAGTGTGGGTGATGGATTCGCCGAACAGCCAGGCCGCCAGCCCCAGGATCGGGATCGAGGTCGCGACCTGATAACCCAGGGCCTTCTCGGGCGCGGCGAAGCGCAGCCGCGTGCCCTTGGCAACCAGCGTCGTCGCGGCCCACAGCGCGGCGCCCCCGACGATCATGAGATCGCCGAGCAGAACCTGCGAATCGACATTGGGCTGGGGCACGCCGATCGCAAGCGCCACGCCGGCAAAGCTGATGGCAAGGCCGAGCCATTGCGCGCCACCGAGACGCTCGCCGAGCACCTGGTAGGAGCCGAGCGCCACAAAGAACGGCGCGGTGTAGAGGAACACCACCGCACGAGAAGCAGACGTGAAGTGCAGCCCCTGGAAGATCAACACGAACTCGATGCCGAACATCAGCCCGGCGATCAGGCCGGGCTTCCAGGTGCCGTCACGTTCGAAGAATTTGACGCCGCGAAAGGTGCCGATGAGGAACAGCACCGGCAGCGCGCCCATCGAGCGGATGGTGGCCTGGAGCATCGGCGGAATGTCCGGCAGCACCAGCTTCACCGCGATCTGGTTGAATCCCCAGGTCAGGCATAGCATGAGCATCAGGGCGATGGCGCCGGCACTGAGGGGACGGCCGGCGGACGGTATGGCTTGAGGTGCGGACATTTCTTCCCAAAAATCCGGCTTTGCGCCGTTGTTGCTTCAAGACATTTTCTGACAATGCGTGCAGACGCCCGTGATCTCCACCACAGACAGCTTTGGCGCGAAGCCTGAGCTGCGCGCGGCGGCGTTGAGGTCATTGGCGAAGGACGCCGAGGAGATCTCGCCGACCAGGCCGCAGCGCTCGCAGATCAGGAACGCCACCGCGGAGGTCGAATCGTGGTCGTGGGCTGCGCAAGCGAGATAGGCGTTGCGGCTTTCGATGCGATGCACGAGGCCGTTGGCCATCAGGAAGTCGAGCGCACGATAGATCGTGATCGGTGCCGGCCGCGCCATCGACTTGGCAAGCTCGTCGATGATTTCGTAGGCGCCGAGCGGGCGGTGGCTAGAGAGCAAGGCACCCAGCACCTGGCGGCGGATCGGCGTGAATTTCTGCGCGCGCTGCTGGCAGACCACCTCGGCATGCGCAAGCGCGTCCGCGGTGCAGCGGCCGTGATCATGGTCGGGCGCGGGGAATGCCGGCTTTGCGAGGCTCATGTCGCCGTCTTCTAGCATTTCGGCGGGGGAACCCAAAGCACGACGAGCCGTCCGGCTGCCAGCCATGCTCCTCCCGCGGGACAGCACCGCGCCCCCGGTCCGTGAATTAATCATAAGCTTGCTTATAATATTCAAGCTTATTGGAGACGACGCTCATGAGCCGCGGGTCGGTCGACCAGAATTTCCTGTTCACGCTCGGTGAGCTCTATCGCCTCTTGCGCGTCTATGCCGACAAGGAGGCCTCGCGCTTCGGCATCACCCGGGCGCAATGGGCGGTGCTGGCCAAGGTGGAGCGCAGTGAGGGCATGAAGCAGTCCGAGCTCGCCGAGCTCCTGGAGATGCAGCCGATCACGCTGACACGGCTGATCGACAAGCTCTGCGACAACGACTGGATCGAGCGCCGCAGCGACGCTTCGGATCGCCGGGTCAAGCGCCTGTACCTCAAGAAGGCCGGGCGGCAATTGCTCGGCCGCATGAGCGGCCTGAAGTCGGAGCTGACGGCGAACGCGCTCGACGGCATCAATCCGGCGGACGCGCACCGCCTCCTCACCCAGCTCGAAACCATCAAGGAAAACGTGCGAACCGCGATCCAGGCATCCGGCGCGGAGCAAGCACGCAAGGAGCAGCGCCATGGCTGATCAGGTCGTCAAGTTGCAGCCCGAGCAGAAGAGCGACAGCGGCAAGCCGACCAAGAAGGCCGGCACCGATCCGCGCCGCCGCCTGCTGGCGGGCCTGCGCCGCTATCGCCGTTTCCTGCTCCTGGTCGTGCTGCCTGTCATCGTCGCCATCGGCGGCATCACCTTCTATCTGCATGGGGGCCGCTATGTCGGCACCGACGATGCCTATGTCGGCGCACAGAAGGTGCTGGTGACACCCGACATCTCCGGCAAGATCCTGAAAGTCATCGTCAAGGAAGGCCAGTCGGTCAAGCGCGGCGACGAACTGTTCGAGATCGACCCGGTTCCTTTCCGCCTCGCGGTCGAGGAGACCAAGGCGCAGCTCGCGCAGGCGCGCACGACCTATGACAACCTCGTCGCCAACATCAAGATCTACGGCGACATGTTGGGCCTCGCCCAGCAGGGCATCGATCTGAAGCAGCGCGACGTCGAGCGCAAGCAGGCGCTGGTGAAGAACAATTTCGGCTCCCAGCTCGATCTCGACAACGCCTCCAACGCACTGGTCACCGCCGGAGCGCAGGCGCAGTACATCAAGCAGCAGCTCTCCAACGCAAAGACCCAGCTGCTCGGCAACCCTGATCTGCCGCTCGAGCAATTCCCGCCCTACGCTCAGGCAAAGGCCAAGCTGGATGACGCGCAGCGCAACCTCGACCACACCGTGCTGCGCGCGCCGATGGATGGAGTGGCGACGCAGGTCGAGCAGATTCAGCTCGGCCGCTATGTGCCCGCCGGCACGCCGGTGTTCTCCATCATCGACGTCGCCCATCCCTGGGTCGACGCCAATCCGAAGGAGAGCGACCTCACCTATGTCACCGAAGGCCAGTCCGTCACGCTCGAGGTCGACGCGTTCCCGAACCATGTCTTCAAGGGCAAGATCGGCTCGCTCTCGCCCGGCACCGGCGCGCAATTCGCGATCCTGCCGCCGCAGAACGCCATGGGCAATTTCGTCAAGGTGGTGCAGCGTGTGCCGATCCGCATCTATTTCGACGAGACCGACAAATATGTGCGGAAGCTGAAAGCCGGCATGAGCGTCTACGCCACCATCGACACCGGTCATCGGCGGTCGCTTGCCGGCCTGCTCGGCCTGTCCGCGACCGCGGGCCAGGATAAAGAATAAGACAAGGACTGGCGCGATGTCCGGCCCCCATGCCAGCCTGATGGTCCCCGGCCTGCGCCGGAACATGGTGACGATCTGCGCCATGACCGCGACCATCATGCAGGCGCTAGACACGACCATCTCCAATGTCGCCCTCCCCTACATGCAGGGCACGCTGTCGGCCTCGCAGGACCAGATCAACTGGGTGCTGACCTCCTACATCGTCGCCGCCGCGATCATGACGGCGCCGGTGGGCTGGATCGCCAACCGCTTCGGCCGCAAGCGCATCTTCATCATCTGCTCGGCCGGGTTCACCATGGCATCGGTGCTGTGCGGCCTCGCGCAGGACATCAACCAGATGGTGCTGTTCCGCCTGCTGCAGGGCGTGTTCGGCGCAGCGCTGGTACCGCTGTCGCAATCGGTCATGCTCGACTATTACACGCTTCAGGAACGCGCCAAGGCGATGGCGATCTGGGGCATGGGCGTGATGATGGGTCCGATCATGGGACCGTCGCTGGGAGCCTGGCTCACCGAGACCTATTCCTGGCACTGGGTGTTCTTCGTCAACCTGCCGTTCGGCATCATCACCGTGCTCGGGCTGGTCGTCTTCATGGACGAGACCAGGAAGGATTTCAGCCTCAAATTCGACTGGTTCGGCTTCGCCGCGCTGGCGGTCGCGATCGGCGCGCTCCAGCTCGCGCTCGACCGCGGTGAGCAATTGGGCTGGCTGGAATCGAACGAGATCCTCGCCGAGTTCATCGTCTCGGCCGTCGCGTTCTACTTCTTCCTCGCGCATTCCTTCACGACCTCGACCCCGTTCATCCGCTTCGCCCTGTTCCGGGACCGCAACTTCGTCACCGGCTGCCTGTTCATGATCGTGATGGGGCTCGTCCTGTTCTCGACCATGGCACTCGCCTCGCCCTACATGCAGAACGTGATCGGCTATCCCATCATCACCGCCGGCCTGCTGCTGGCGACCCGCGGCATCGGCACCTTCTTCGCCATGATGCTGGTCGGCCGCATGATGCGTTATATCGAGGCGCGCACGCTGATCATCTGCGGCCTGACGCTGACGGCGGGCTCGCTGTTCCAGATGACCGGCTGGACCGATCTGACCCAGGTGCCGGAGATCGTCACGGTCAGCGTCATCCAGGGTTTTGGCTTCGGCCTCGTCTTCGTGCCGCTCTCGACCGTGGCGTTCCTGACACTGTCGAACGAGCTGCGCACCGACGGCACCGCGATGCTGACCCTGATGCGCAACGTCGCGAGCTCGGTCGGCATTTCCGTCGTGATCGCGCAATTGACGCAAGGCACGCGATGGACCTACGCGATCCTGTCCGAGCACATCAACCCGTTCAACCACGCGCTGCAGATGCCCGGCGTCAGCGGCATCATCAATCTGTCGACCGACACCGGCCGCGCCATGGCCGACAGAATGGTCAACGTGCAGGCGCAGATCATCGCCTTCGCGCACGACTACCAGCTGGTGATGCTCTTCATCCTCTGCACCATCCCGCTCGCTTTGCTGATCGGCTCGACCAAGGCGACGCTGCGCAAGCAGGCGGCGGGGCCGGAGCATGCGGTGATGGAGTAGCGGATCTCGGGCCCCGGACGCAGCGCAGCGCTACACGTTGCACCGCGTCCGGGACACAACAGCGCTACAACAGCTCCTCGCAGCCCAAATCATCCACGGCCGCAAACGCCCGCTCCAGATTGTTCCACCAGATCAGCGGCGGGATGTTGATGCTCCACTGCCAGACCGGCCGCGTGATCTGCCAGAGCACCGCCCAGCGATAGTCGCGGTCGAGCGCTCCGCGCGAATAGCCGGTGATGCCGCTCTCGATCAGCGTGTCGTGGTAGAGATTGAGCAGCAGCCGTTCGAGCGCCTGCCGGCGTTCCGGATACCAATGCATCGCCATCATGTAGGCGAGATCGTGCGTCGGAACGTCGATGCTCCAAAGATCGAAATCGAAGATGCGCACGGTGTCATCGATTCCCGTGCGCGGCAGCAGGAAATTCCAGACATGGGCATCGCCATGCGTGATACTGAGGTGGCGGCGTGAATGGTAACGCTGGGACAGCCGCTCCGACTGATCGATGAGCCGACGATAGAGGATCCGCCGTTCCTCGCTGAGGCGATCGCCGAGAAGATCGGCAAAGCGGTCGTAATGCCCCGCGAACGTCTCCATGCGTTGCGCGCTGTCCTCCACGCTGGCCCAGGTGCCGAGGGTCTCGCCGAGGCTCGGATGGTCCCACCAGGCTGCATGCCAGCGCGCCAGCGTCGTGACGATGGCGAACGTCTGCTCACGCGACGGCGGCACCGGCCAGGCCGTCGCGATCTCGTGGCTGTCGGTGAGATCTTCCAGGAGCAGATGCCAGGCGAAGCTGTCCTCGTCGAAATGCCCATCAAAGCAGCGCGGCACGAGTCCCGGCGGCATCTGCGGCACCAGCTGCGTGTAATAGCCCACCTCGCGCCGGCCGCCATTGGCGAGGCGCTTGGCGAAAGCGGCATTGGGCGTCTTGAGGATCAGCGACTGCGGAGCACCGGCGGACTCGCCGACATAGCGCAGCCCGAGCCTGACGATATGCGACACCACTGTGTCGCGCTGATGCAGCACCTTCACCTCGCGGACGGCGCCTGCATCCAGCGCGCCGCCCCGGCGCAGCGCGGCCGTCAGTCGGGCGGGCTCAACGACCGCCGGCAATTGTGGAGATGTCATGAACCACGATGCCCCTGTCCCGCGTCATACTGCACGATCACATGCCCGGGCACCAGCGGCTGCCGCCGGCTCAGGCTGCGGCGGTCGAGTCGCGCACCGTCCGCACAACAATCGCGCGCAGTTGATCGAGATTGGCCGTCATCCCGGCGATCGCCTGCCTCACATCCGCGGCGCGCTGGTTGACGGAGGCGGCATCGCGGCTGACGTCGCCGATCTTGGCCGAGACCTCCTGTGCGGCGGAGGCCGATTCGGAAATCGACCGCGTGATCTCCCGGGTCGCGGCATCCTGCTGTTCCATTGCGGCAGCGACCGATGTCGCCACGCCGTCGATCTCGATGATGTGGCCTCCCATGGCCTCGACGGCGTCGACCGCGGCCTGCGTCGAGGCCTGGATCTCTGCAATCAGCCGGCCGATCTCCTCGGTGGACTTGGCAGTCTGGTCGGACAGGGACTTCACCTCGGCGGCAACCACCGCGAAGCCGCGGCCGGCCTCGCCGGCGCGCGCCGCCTCGATCGTCGCGTTGAGCGCGAGGAGGTTGGTCTGGCCTGCGATGCCGCCGATGAGGTCGGAGACCTCCGCGATCTTCTTCACCGATCCGGCCAGCGCCTGAATGGTCGAACGCGCCTGCTCGCGGCCGGCGACGGCCGATTTGGTGACGGTGCTGGTCCGCGCGACCTGGCTCGTGATCTCGCGGATCGAGGCGCTCAACTCTTCGGCCGCAGCGGAGACGGCCTGCGAGCTGCCGAGCGCCTGGGTCGAGGCCGCCGCCACCGCCTGCGACTGCGCAGAGAGCGACTTTGCGATCTCAGAGAGGCCGGAGGCGGCTTGCTCCACGCCCTGCGTCGCCGCGGTCGCGGTATCGACCGAGCGGCCGGTCTCGCGCTCGACCGTTTCGGCCATCTGGTGCAGGGCGAATCGCTTGGCGAGCGCCGCCGCCTGCTCCTGCCGCAACTGCTCCTCGCGCAGACGGGAGTTCTCGACCGCCGCCTGCTTGAACACCACAAGCGCGCCCGCCATCGAGCCGACCTCGTCCTGGCGCTGGGCGAACGGAATGTCGGCGGCGAGATCGCCGGTCGCGAGCTTCTGCATCGTGTCCGTCATGCGCACGATCGGGCGCACCACGCCGAGGGCAACACCCAGCAGGCCGGCGGTAACGAAGGCGAGGACGGCGATGGAGACGCCGAGGAGGATATAAAGCATCGCGCTGTCGCGGTCCGCGGCCAGCTTCTCCATGGCGGCATTCCGCTTGTTGGCACTCTCGACGATGCTGTCGATGACGGCACGGTGCGCGGTATAGGCCTCCTTGAGCTGCGCATAGACGCGCTCGGAAGCCGCCGCGTCCTTGGCCTTGAGGGCGGGCAGAAGCTGATCCGACGCCTTCCAGAATTTCTGCACCTCCGCATCGGATTTCGATACCAGCGCGGTCTTGAGGTCGGCCGAAAGGCTGGAGGAGACCCAGAACGCCTTGCGCTCGTCGTAGTCCTTGCGGAGCTGGACCAGACGTTCGCCGTGGGCCGCCAGCTGGTCCGGCTCGCGCATGGCCAGCGTCGCCTCGAGATAGGCTTCGATGATGTATTCGGGCGGCGGCAGGATGTCGGCGATGAGGTCGTTGCCGAGCTTGATGTCGGAATAGAGCGGACCGCCGACCTTGAGCTCTTTTAGGGCGTACAGGCTGGTCGAAACAACGGCGGCGAAACCAATGGCGAGAACGATGCCAAACGCGACGATCGCAGAGGACAAGGACAGACGAAATTTCATGAAACAATCCAGGTCGGCGTCGAAACTGCGGCCACCCTAGACGACTACGGTAAATACGGAATTGATTCGCGCCGGAATTGTATTTCACGAACCCCGCATGAATACGGAGATTAGGCGTCAAGTCATCGGTATTGAGTCAGCGAGGCTGACGCACAACCGCGCAAAATCAACGTTCGAGTCTGATGCGGCAACGCAGCACCGGCTCCGATGCGCCGAATGAGATATGTGTGCCGAGGAGCAGGCCTCCCCGGCACGCCCTGCCCTCATACGTCGAAGAACACCGTCTCGTTGTCGCCCTGCAGGTGCAGGTCGAGCCGGTAGACCGGCTTGCCGGCCTCGCGGACCGCAGTGAGCGTGGCGCGGCGGTCAGCCGGCACCAGCGCCAGCACGGGATCGGCGGCGTTGCCGGCCTCGTCGCTGAAATAGATGCGGGTGTAGAGATGCCTGAGCATGCCGCGGCCAAACACCGCAACCAGGATGTGCGGCGCCTGCGGCTTGCCAGCAGGATCGGGCACGACACCCGGCTTGATGGTCTCGAAGGAATAGTTGCCGTCCTTGTCAGTGCCGCAGCGGGCAAAGCCGCGGAAGCTCGCATTCGGCAGCGCGCGCTTGTCCTGGGGATCGGCAAAGCGGCCCTGCGCATCCGCCTGCCAGATCTCCAGCATGCAATCGGGGACGGCCACGCCGTCGCCATCGAACACCCGGCCCTCGATGCGGATGCGATCGCCGGTGACATCGGGCGTCAGCGTCGAATGGGTGAACGCGTCGTTCCAGGCGTACTCGCCGGTCGGCGTCAGGCCGTATTTGAAGAACGGACCGACCGTCTGCGATGGGGTGATCCCGTCGGGCTTCGCGGACTCTTGCACTTAATGGCTCTCCATGGGGGTGGCGTCTTTGCCGCGCAGCACGATGTCGAAGCGGTAGCACAGCGCCCATTCGGGCTGGGTATTCTCCAAGTCGAACGACGAGACCATCCGCGCCCGCGCCTTCTCGTCCGGCACCGAGTTGAAGATCGGGTCGAACGGGAACAAGGGGTCGTTCGGGAAATACATCTGCGTCACCAGGCGCGTGACGAAGGAATGGCCGAACACCGACAGATGGATGTGCGCTGGACGCCAGGCATTGTGGTGATTGCCCCAAGGGTAGGCGCCAGGCTTGATCGTCACGAAGCGATAATAGCCGGACGCATCGCTCACGGTGCGGCCCGCGCCGGTGAAATTCGGATCGAGCGGCGCCGGATGCTGATCACGGACGTGGACATAACGGCCGCAGGAATTGGCCTGCCAGATCTCGACGAGCGAGTTCGGCACGCCGCGGCCGTCCTCGTCGCGCACATGGCCGTGCACGATGATGCGCTCGCCGAGCGGCTCGCCCGCGTGCTGGCGGGTGAGGTCGTTGTCGCCCTCGCGCACGGTCTCGTGGCCGTAGACCGGCCCGGTCAGCTCCGACAGCGTATGGGGCATCGGAATCAAGGGCTTGTTCGGCGCGCGCTTGATCGAGCTCTTGTAGTCGGGCGACAGCGGCAGCGGATGCGCCGCGTTGCTGCCGGTGGGATAGATGAATGTCATTGGCGAACTCCTCCCGGCCGTTTTCGGTCCGGCCAGTCAACTCTTCCGCCAATCATTATAGGATATAACTAATTTGGGAAAGCCGGTTTGGCGGCGTTCCCGCGCATGGCAGCCGGCCGCTGCTACCTGATCGGCGCACGCGGAAGCACGGCCTCTCCGGCCTCGAGCCGGTAGGTATGGTCGAGCGAATACCAAGGCAACGAGGCGTCCTTCGCCGTCGGATGCGGCGTATCGTGGCGCACGAACTTGCCGATCAGCGCCTGTGTCACACCGAACTGCACGTCGCTGTCGATATGGGGGTCGCTGGGATCATAGACCTGCGAGATCAGCACCTTGAATCCCGGCTTGAAGATCAGGGCATGCAGATGCGCGGGACGATAGGGGTGGCGGGCCTGCGCCGCGAGCAGGCGGCCGACGACACCGTCGGTCGGAATGGGATAGCCGACCATCATCACCGAGCGGAAGGAAAAGCGCCCGTCAGAATCGGTCGTGAACTTGCCGCGCAGATTCATGTCGGCCTGCTCGGGGTCCTGGTTCTCGTAGAGGCCGACCGGCGAGGCGTGCCAGACATCGACCTCGGCACCGGCGACGGGCCGGCCGTCCTGATCGACGACGCGGCCGCTGACGAACAGCGTGGCTCCCGGTGTCTCCGAGCGCACGATCGATCCGCCATTCTCGACCCGGGGCGAATTCAACCGCCAGAACGGGCCGAGCAATGATTGATCGGTCTCCGTATTGCCCTGATCGCCGTTGTTGAGCAGGCACACCAGCGAGGAGACGCCGAGCGACCCCGCCATCAGCACGACTTCGTTATGCGTGTCGGTGGTCAGCTTGCCGAGCTCGGCCACGATCGCCGCGGCGTCGCGGAACTCCTTCTCGGTCAGCCTGACATCGCGGACGAAGGCATGCAAATGCTTGACCAGGGAGAGCATGATCTCGCGCAGCCGCGGATCGGATGTCCGCTCCATTACCGCCAGGGCCGCGGCCGTGACGTCCTTCTCGCGCTCGATGATCACAGGCTATTTTCTCCCTGTCTTTCCGGAACGCGAGAGAAATGCGCGAGCCCGGGCTCTTCGCCTATCCCCGCAAAGAGCGGGGAGAGGCGAAGGAGAGAGTTCAATTCAGCTTCTCGATCGCAACCGCGACGCCCTGGCCGACGCCGACGCACATGGTGGCGAGTGCGAGCTTGCCGCCGCGCTTCTCCATGCCGTGCACGGCGGTGAGCGCGAGGCGGGCGCCGCTCATGCCGAGCGGATGGCCAAGCGCGATGGCACCGCCATGCGGATTGACGAAATCGGCGTCATCGGCGACGCCGAGCTGGCGCATGCAGGCGATGCCCTGCGAAGCGAAAGCTTCGTTCAGCTCGATCAGGTCGAAATCGCTGATCTTCTTAGCCAGCCGTTCCATCAGCTTGCGGGTCGCCGGCACCGGGCCGATGCCCATGATCCGCGGCGGCACGCCGGCCGAGGCGAGCCCGAGGATGCGGGCGCGGGGCGTCAGGCCGTGCTTCCTGACCGCGGCTTCCGAGGCCAGGATCATGGCGGCGGCGCCGTCATTGACGCCGGAGGCGTTGCCGGCCGTGACGGTGCCGGGATTGCGCACGATCGGCTTCAGTTTTGCCAAACCTTCCAGCGTGGTCTCAGGACGCGGATGCTCGTCCTTGTCGATGGTGATCGGGCCGGCCTTGCCGCCGGGAATGGTGATGGGCGTGATTTCTTCCGCGAAATAGCCGGCGGCGATCGCTGCGCCTGCGCGCTGCTGCGAGCGGATGGCGAAGGCGTCCTGGTCCGCGCGCGAGACCTGGAACTCCTCGGCGACGTTCTCGCCGGTCTCCGGCATCGCATCGACGCCATACTGCGCCTTCAGCAGCGGATTGATGAAGCGCCAGCCGATGGTGGTGTCGAAGATTTCGGCCGAGCGCGAGAAGGCTTCCTGCGCCTTGCCCATCACGAAGGGCGCGCGGGTCATCGATTCGACGCCGCCGGCAATCGCGAGATCGATCTCGCCGGAACGAATGGCGCGGCCCGCGGCGCCGACCGCATCGAGGCCCGAGGCGCAGAGCCGGTTCAGAGTCTGGCCGGGAACCGAATCCGGCAGGCCCGCCAGCAGCAGCGCCATGCGCGCGACGTTGCGATTGTCCTCGCCGGCCTGGTTGGCGCAGCCGAAGAACACCTCGTCCACCTGTGCCCAATCGAGATTGGGGTGCTTGGCCATCAGCGCCTTGATCGGGGCGGCGGCGAGATCGTCGGCGCGCACCTTGGCGAGCGAGCCGCCGAAACGGCCGATCGGGGTCCGCACGGCATCGCAGATAAAGACGTCACGCATCGTTGTTCTCCCTGAATGCCGCGATCCGGCCAAATTCTTCAATGTCGGCGGAGTTTTAGGAGGGCGCCCGCGGCAGGTCAATTGACGGTTTCGCGGAGCAGACGTCATTCCGGGGCGCGCCATTTGGCGCGAACCCGGAATCCATTTGTCGGCGTGACGTGCGGCCCGATGGATTCGGGCCTGCGCCGTTCCGGCGCATCCCGGAATGACGGCAAAAAATGTGGCAGCCGCATGCGCTACACGGACAACGTGGAAAACCTTCGCTTCCCCGGCAAAGCAAATAGGAGCAGGTGCCGAAATTTTGTAGGTTGCGCCGCCCATGACGATGCAACAGCCGATACAAGTTCCGCCCGCCGATGACACGCCCGCGCCGCAGGCCGAGGCTGCCGCGCGCGTCACGCCGATGATGGAGCAGTATCTGGAGATCAAGGCGGCGCATCAGGGCTTGCTGCTGTTCTACCGGATGGGCGACTTCTACGAGCTGTTCTTCGAGGATGCCGAGATCGCCTCGAGGACGCTCGGCATCGTCCTGACCAAGCGCGGCAAGCACCAGGGCGCGGATATCCCAATGTGCGGCGTACCGGTCGAGCGCTCAGAGGATTATCTGCATCGTCTCATCAGCGCCGGGCATCGCGTCGCGGTCTGCGAGCAGACCGAGGATCCTGCCGCGGCGAAAGCGCGCGGCAACAAGAGCGTGGTACGCCGCGGCGTGGTGCGGCTGGTGACGCCGGGCACGCTGACCGAGGACACACTGCTGGATGCGCGCGCCAATAATTACCTGCTGGCGATCGCGCGCGCCCGCTCGTCCGCCGGCGGCGACCGCTTCGGCCTTGCCTGGATCGACATCTCGACGGCCGAATTCATGGTCACCGAGGTCTCGGGCGGCGAGCTCGCCGCGACGCTGGCGCGCATCAACCCGAACGAGGCGATCGTCACCGACGCGCTCTTTGGCGACAACGAGCTCGGCCAGACCTTGCGCGAGCTGCCGGCCGTGACGCCGCTGACCCGCGACGTCTTCGACGGCGCCACCGCGGAGAAGCGGCTCTGCGACTACTTTGCCGTCGCGACCATGGACGGGCTCGCGCAGCTGACGCGCCTGGAGGCCACCGCCGCGGCGGCCGCCGTCACCTATGTCGACCGCACCCAGGTCGGCAAGCATCCGCCGCTGTCGCCGCCCGCGCGCGAAGCCTCGGGCGCGACCATGGCGATCGACCCGGCGACGCGCGCCAATCTCGAGCTGACGCGCACGCTCGCCGGCGAACGCCGCGGCTCGCTGCTCGACGCCATCGACTGCACCGTGACTTCGGCAGGCTCCCGCCTGCTGGCGCAGCGTCTGGCCGCGCCGCTGACCGATGCGCCCGCCATCGCCCGGCGGCTGGACGCGGTCAGCGCTTTCGTGGCCGATCCCGCCGCGCGCGAGGACATCCGCAGCATCCTGCGCGGCGCGCCCGACATGTCGCGCGCTCTGGCCAGACTCTCGGTCGGCCGCGGCGGGCCGCGCGACCTCGCCGGCATCCGCGACGGCATCATCGCCGCCGACCAGGTGCTGACGCGGCTCTCCGAACTGGATCAGCCGCCGCAGGAAATCGCGGCGGTGATGGCAGCGCTGCAGCGGCCGTCGCGCGCCCTCGCAGCCGAGTTCGCCAGCGCGCTCGACGAGCAGCTGCCGCTGATCAAGCGCGACGGCGGCTTCGTGCGCCAGGGCTACGAGCCGGCGCTCGACGAAGCGCGCAACCTGCGCGATGCCTCGCGCCTCGTGGTCGCCTCGATGCAGGCGCGCTACGCCGATGCGACCTCCGTCAAGGGTCTCAAGATCCGGCACAACAACGTGCTCGGCTATTTCGTCGAGGTCACCGCCCAGCACGGCGACAAGCTGATGTCGCCGCCGCTGAACGCGACCTTCATCCATCGCCAGACGCTGGCGGGACAGGTGCGCTTCACCACCGCCGAGTTAGGGGAGATCGAGGCCAAGATCGCCAATGCCGGCGACCGCGCGCTCGGCCTCGAGCTCGAGATCTTCGAGCGGCTCTGCGGCAAGGCGCTCGCGATTAGCGACGATCTGCGCGCCGCGGCGCAAGGCTTTGCGCTGCTCGACGTCGCGACGTCACTGGCCAAGCTCGCCGTGGACGAGAACTATGTGCGGCCCGAGGTCGACGGTTCGCTCAGCTTTGCGATCGAGGCCGGCCGCCACCCCGTGGTCGAGCAGGCGCTCAAGCGCAACGGCGAGCCGTTCATCGCCAATGCCTGCGACCTGTCGCCTGTGCCCCCACCCTACCCTCCCCCGCGGGCGGGGGAGGGAGGGGTGGGGGCAGGCCAGCTCTGGCTGCTCACCGGTCCCAACATGGCCGGTAAATCGACCTTCCTGCGCCAGAACGCGCTGATCGCCTTGATGGCCCAGATCGGCAGCTTCGTGCCGGCGACGCGCGCGCGGATCGGCATCGTCGACCGCCTGTTCTCGCGCGTCGGCGCCGCCGATGATCTCGCCCGCGGCCGCTCCACCTTCATGGTGGAGATGGTCGAGACCGCGGCGATCCTGAACCAGGCCGGCGAGCGCTCGCTCGTCATCCTGGATGAGATCGGCCGCGGCACCGCGACCTTCGACGGCCTCTCGATCGCCTGGGCCGCGATCGAGCATCTGCACGAGAGCAACCGCTGCCGAACCTTGTTCGCGACGCATTATCACGAGCTGACCGCGCTCGCGGCGAAACTGCCGCGGATGTTCAACGCCACGGTGCGGGTGAAGGAATGGCAGGGCAACGTCGTGTTCCTGCACGAGGTGCTGCCGGGCTCGGCCGACCGCTCCTACGGCATCCAGGTGGCGAAACTCGCCGGCCTGCCGCCGGCGGTGATCACGCGCGCCAAATCGGTGCTGTCCAAGCTGGAGGCGCAGGACCGCGGCCAGACCGCGCGAGCCCTGGTGGACGATCTGCCGCTGTTCGCTGTCCCTTCGCGCGCCGCCGTTGAAGCCGCGCCGCCGAGCGAAGCGGAGCTGCTGATGGAGGCGGTGAAGGCGCTGCACCCCGACGAGATGTCGCCGCGCGAGGCGCTCGATGCTCTGTATGCGCTGAAGGCGAAACTGCCGAAGCAGTGACGGTGCCGTAGGGTGGGCGAAGCGGAGCGTGCCCACTGCTCCATGAAGCGATCGGGGAGAGATGGTGGGCACGGCGCGCAAAGAGCGCACCTTTGCCCACCCTGCAATTCCGAGCCCGGCCTAGCCCCGCGCCGCGATCGCCGCGGCTTCCGCGGCGGCGCGCTGCATGCTGGTCGACATCTCGTTGGTCACCGTGCTCTGCTCCTCGATCGCGGCGGCCGTCGAGGTCACGTACTCGCTGACATTGTTGATCGCCTGCTTGATCGAGCCGAGCGCGCTGACGACGTCGCCGGAGATGCTGTTGAGGCTGCCGATCTCCTGGCCGATCTTGTCGGTCGCCTGCTTGGCCTGGTTGGCGAGGCTCTTGACCTCGGAAGCGACCACCGCGAAGCCGCGGCCGGCCTCGCCCGCGCGCGCCGATTCGATCGTGGCGTTGAGCGCGAGCAGGTTGATCTGCCCAGTGATGTTGTTGATCATCTCGACGATGCCGCTCATCGCCTGCGCGGCCTCGGTGAGGCGCTGGGCCTGCGCGTCGGCGGCGCCGACCTGCTCGACCGCGCCCATCGCGGTCTCGCGCGACTTGGTCATGGCCTCGGAGATCTCCCGCACCGAGGCGTTGAGCTCCTCCGAGCCGGCGGCGACCGATTCCATCATGCCCCGCACGCGCTCGTTGCCCATGCGGACCAGGACCTGCTTGGTGACGTCGGTGGCGTATTTCACGACCTTGAACGGCTTACCGTTGAGGTCGAGGATCGGATTGTAGGAGGCCTGGATGTAGACCTCCTTGCCGCCCTTGCCGATGCGCTTGTACTCCGCCGCCTGGTACTCGCCACGATTGAGCGCGGCCCAGAACTCGCGATAGCCGGCACCGTCGCGCTCGGAGGGCTCGACGAACATGCTGTGGTGGCGGCCCTTGATCTCGGCCAGCGAATAGCCGAGCGCGCCGAGGAAGTTGGCGTTGGCGGTGATGATCGTGCCGTCCATGTTGAACTCGATCACGGCCTGGGCCTTGTCGATCGCCGCGATCTGGCCGGCGAGATCGGCATTCTTCAGCTTCTCCGCGGTGACGTCGGTCGCGAACTTGACCACGCCGTACGGCTTGCCGTTTTCGTCGAGCAACGGATTGTAGGAGGCAAGGATCCAGACCTCGCGGCCGCCCTTGCCGATCCGCTTGAACTCGCCGGCTTGGTATTCGCCGCGGTTGAGCGCGGCCCAGAATTCGCGATAGGCCGGGCTGTTTCGGTCGGCCTCGGCCACGAACAGGCTGTGATGCTTGCCCTTGATCTCGTCGAGCGAATAGCCGAGCGCCTTGCAGAAATTCTCGTTGGCCGAGACGATGATGCCGTCGAGCTTGAACTCGATGACGGCCTGGGCGCGGCTGATGGCAGCGATCTTGGAGGCGTCCGTCATGCTGCGGATCTTCTTCGCGGTGATGTCGGTCGCAATCTTGGCGACCATCACCGTCTTGCCGTTGCCGTCGAGCACCGGATTGTAGGATGCTTCGATCCAGACCTCGCGGCCGTCTTTCGCGATCCGCTTGAACTCGCGCGCCTGATACTCGCCACGGTTCAATGCAGCCCAGAACGCCTTGTACTCGGCGCTGTCGCGCTGGTCGGCCGGCACGAACATCGAGTGATGCTTGCCCTGGATCTCCTCGAGCCGGTAGCCGAGTGCGTCGAGAAAATTCTTGTTGGCCGTGATGATCGTCCCATCAAGATTGAATTCGATCATCGCCTGCGAACGACCGATGGCATCGAGCCGCGATTGTGCATCAGTGTGGGATTTACGGCCGAACATCAGGAAATCTCCATCTCGAATTGAGCCGAAGGGGGATATGCTCGTCAGTGTCGAGGAACTGATCGTGCAGCAGTGCTGACATATTCCAATCTGCGTCTCCCCCAGATCCGATTGGAAGGTCCGTCGCGATGGTCGGACAGCAACGAAGCGGGCGAGCAGCATGATTCTTTACGGCAAAAGCTCGAACAAACTTCTAATTTTACTGTCGGGAATTCGACGGGGGTAATGTCAGCGCGAGGAGCCGCTGTAGCTCACACCGGAACAGTACGGCAGGACTTGAAATGATGGCGCTCATTCAACGGTTTGATCTGAGCGGGCTACATCGGCTTCGCGCGACGTCGCGTCGCGCATATCCGTCGTCTCTCACGGCATCGGCCGCGCACGACGCAAGGCGCGCCGTCCAAGTCCCCACAGCGTCAGATTCCAGGCCATGCAGGTTGAGAGCGCGAGGCACAGGCCGGCGACGGAGCCGAACCACACGACTGCAACGTGCAGGACCGCAATGGCCATGCCAAATCCGAGCAGGCCCCAGGCGGAGTTGGCGAGCACGGCAGCAGTCGGCGGTCCACCGATGCGCGGATGCAGGATGACCATGATGCTGGAGAACACCACGGGAAAGAGTGCAATGATGCCGCTGATGCGCGGGCCGACCCAACTCGATGTCGAAACCACGATGGCGACAAGGGTCGCAACCAGCGCAGCGCGCATCGGCACATCGTACCAGCGGCGCGTCACCAGCGGCATCTTCGCATGGCGATAGCGCGCGAGCAGTGGAATGCAGATCCCGAATGCAATGAGGTTGGCGGCGAGCCCCGCCATGAGCGACCAGTCGAACTGGCGGATGATCGAGGCCATCCCGATCCATACCGCGAAAGCGCTTCCGCAACTCACCACGAGAGTGTGCCGCTGCGACAGCACAACGTAAGTGAGGCACATCAAGATCGTTGCCGCATTGACCGGCAGGCTCGCCAGCGCGCCCTGGGCGACGAACGCGGCGTCATGATCGATCGCAAGGAAGACGTAGGACGGCCCGGCCGAGACCGGCAGGGTCGCGATCAGCGCGCCGATCACCGGTCCGGAGCGCTCGGTGATGATCGACGCCGTCACCACGAACGCCGCCGCGATCGCCATGCGCAGGAGCAGGAAGAGGAGGAAGTGGAGGTCGAGGGACATTTTATCTGTCATTCCGGGGCGCGCGAAGCGCGAGCCCGGAATCCATAACCACAGGCCATGGTGGCTTAAGAGCTAGGAGCAACGACCGTCCGAAAATCCCGACGGCCGGGGATTATGGGTCCCGGGCTCGCGCCAAGCGGCGCGCCCCGGGACGACACCAATCGGTGGAATGACGACCTGCGTCTTACATCCTTTGCATCGACACCGAAACCTTCGGGCCGTTCTTGATGGTCTGATAGACCACGCAATACCGCTCGGTGAGCTTGAGCAGCAGATCGAGCTTGTCCTGCGGCGCTGACGTGTCGACCTCGAAGCGCAGGCGGATCTCGGCGAAGCCGACCGGGGTCTCCTTGTCGATGCCGAGCGTGCCGCGGAAATCGAGATCGCCCTCGGCATAGACGTTGCCGGTCTTCAAGGGCACCTCGATCGCGGTCGCGACCGATTTCAGCGTGACGCCGGCACAGGCGACCAGGGCTTCGAGCAGCATGTCGCCGGAGCAAAGCTCGAGGCCGGAACCGCCTGTGCCCGGATGCAGGCCGGCCATCGCGATAGCGCGGCCGGTCTCGACCTTGCACGCAATGCCTTCGCTATCGGTGGAGCCCTTGGCCTTCAGCGTGATCAGCGCAGCCTTGGGATCGGTCTTGTAGCGCTCCTTGATCGGGGCCTGCATCTGGCGCAGCTCTGCAGCGTCCATCTTGTTCTCTCCCGGGGATATCGACGAGCGGTATAGAGCGCGATTGGTTTGGTGTCAGCCCATGATTGGTGGAGGCAGTCATGACCAGCCGGGCCCCAAGAGAAAAATCTAAGCACATTCATGACGTTACCCCAGGCGCCGATACCGGTATCGAAGCCGATTCATCTGCGTGGCGAAACTCGCCGGTCGTCCCTTGCGAATGTCTCGTGACAGCGCCTGTCACCTCTTATATCCGGTAAGACATGGACAGCGTCGCAACTGAGCAGAAGCCGCAGGTGGACGAGCGCTTCGATACCGCGCGGATCACCGCCGCGGTCGATGCGCTTGCCGAGAAGCACGAGGGGCGCGAGGACGCGTTCCGCACGGCGATGGCGCTATTGCTCAAGGCGGAGCTGATCGCGGCGCGCGCCGCCGCCCAGGCGACCCTTCTGAAGGACCGCCACGGCCGCCGCTGCGCCGAGCGGCTGTGCCACGTGCAGGACGAGATCATTCGCATCCTGTATTCGGCCGCGACGCGCCATCTCTACCGCTCGCCGATCCCGAGCGGCGCCGAGCGCATGGCGGTGGTGGCGACCGGCGGCTACGGCCGCGGCCTGATGGCGCCGGAATCGGACATCGATCTGCTCTTCATCCTGCCCTACAAGCAGACCGCCTGGGGCGAGCAGGTCGCCGAAGCCATTCTCTATTGCCTCTGGGACATGGGGCTGAAGGTCGGCCACGCCACGCGCTCGGTCGACGAATCGATCCGGCAGGCGCGCGGCGACATGACCATCCGCACCGCGATCCTGGAGACGCGCTTCCTCACCGGCGACAAGCCGCTCTATGACGAGCTGGTCGAGCGCTTCGACAAGGAGGTGGTGCAGGGCACCGCGTCCGAATTCGTCACCGCAAAGCTCGCCGAGCGCGAGGAGCGCCACCGCCGCGGCGGCCAGTCGCGTTATCTGGTCGAGCCCAACGTCAAGGACGGCAAGGGGGCCTTGCGCGACCTGCACACACTGTTCTGGATCGCCAAATACGTCTACCGCGTCCGCGACACCCACGAGCTGGTCGGGCGCGGCGTGTTCGACGCGCAGGAATATCGCACCTTCCGCCGCTGCGCCGACTTCCTCTGGTCGGTGCGCTGCAATCTGCATTTCTACTCTGGTCGCGCCGAGGAGCGCCTCTCCTTCGATCTCCAGCGCGAGATCGCGATACGTCTCGGCTACACCTCGCATCCGGGCATGCAGGACGTCGAGCGCTTCATGAAGCACTACTTCCTGGTCGCCAAGGAAGTCGGCAACCTCACCGCCATCCTCTGCGCCAAGCTCGAGGACCAGCAGGCCAAGCCCGCGCCGGTGCTGAGCCGGGTGATGGCGCGGCTGCGACCGAGCGCAGTGAAGCGGCGCGTCCCCGACAGCGACGACTTCATCGTCGACAACAACCGCATCAATGTTGCCGCGCCCGACGTGTTCAAGCACGACCCGGTCAATCTGATCCGCATCTTCCGCCTCGCGCAGAAGAACAACCTTGCCTTCCATCCGGATGCGATGCGCGACGTGACGCGCTCGCTCGGCCTGATCAATGCGGGCTTGCGCGAAAATCCCGAGGCCAACCGGCTGTTCATGGAGATCCTGACCTCGGACAATGCCGAGATCGTGCTGCGGCGGATGAACGAGACCGGCGTGCTCGGTCACTTCATCCGCGCCTTCGGCAAGATCGTCTCGATGATGCAGTTCAACATGTATCATCACTACACCGTCGACGAGCACCTGATCCGCTGCATCGGCTTCCTCCAGGACATCGAGCGCGGCGGCATCGAGGAGTTCGCGCTGGCGAGCGACCTGTTCCGCAAGATCCGGCCCGAGCACCGCGCGGTGATCTACATCGCAACGCTGCTGCACGACGTCGCCAAGGGCCGTCCCGAGGACCACTCCATCGCCGGCGCCAAGGTGGCGCGGCGGCTCTGCCCGCGGCTCGGCTTCAGCCCGGCCGACACCGAGCTCGTGGCCTGGCTGATCGAGGAGCACCTGACGATGTCCACGGTCGCGCAATCGCGCGACCTCTCCGATCGCAAGACCATCGAGAATTTCGCTGCCGTGGTGCAGTCTGTGGAGCAGATGAAGCTCTTGACCATCCTGACCACCGCCGACATCCGCGGGGTCGGCCCTGGCGTGTGGAACGGCTGGAAGGCGCAGCTCTTGCGCTCGCTATACTACGAGACCGAGCCGGTGCTGACCGGCGGCTTCTCAGAGGTCGACCGCGGCAAGCGCCTCGCCGCTGCGCACGCCGAATTCCGCGTGGCCTTCGCCGAATGGCCGAACGACGAGCTCGACGCCTATATCGGCCGGCACTATCCGGCCTACTGGCTCAAGGTCGAGCTGCCGCGCAAGATCCGGCACGCCCGCTTCGTCCGCTCCAGCGAGCAGGCCGGCCACAAGCTCGCGATCAATGTCGGTTTCGACGAGGTGCGCGGCGTCACCGAGCTGACGATCTTCGCCGCCGACCATCCCTGGCTGCTGTCGATCATCGCGGGCGCCTGCGCCTCGGCCGGCGCCAACATCGTCGACGCCCAGATCTACACCACGACCGACGGCCGCGCGCTCGACACCATCTCGATCTCGCGCGAGTACGACCGCGACGAGGACGAGGGACGGCGCGCCACGCGCATCGGCGAGATGATCGAGGACGTGCTGGAGGGCAAGCTGCGCCTGCCGGAAGTGGTGGCGCGGCGCACCGTGCGCAGCAAGGCGAAGCCTTTCGTGATCGAACCAGAGGTGACGATCAACAACCAATGGTCCGATCGCTACACCGTGATCGAGGTCTCCGGGCTCGACCGGCCCGGCCTGCTCTACGAGCTGACCACCGCGATCTCCAAGCTCAATCTCAACATCGCCTCGGCCCATGTCGCGACCTTCGGCGAGCGCGCGCGCGACGTGTTCTACGTCACCGACCTGCTGGGCGCCCAGATCAACGCGCCGACGCGCCAGGCCGCGATCAAGAGCGCGCTGACCCATGTGATGGCCGGCGACAAGGCGGTGCAGCCGGCGGCTTGAACCAGCCTCGCAATCCCAAAAGGCTCAGCCGCAATGACTGATTACCTTCCGGTCGAATCTTACATAATCCAGCGCCTCGAACAGGGCGGATGGCGTGTGATCGAACGGCGCGCTGACCTAACAGACATTCCGATCGCCGACTTTGTTTCGCTTCGAGACGCAGAGGAATGGGTTGACTGGAAACAGGGGGATCCGCGCATTAACCCGAACAGCATCTGAGCTGCGCGTCAAATCTCCACCCCCTCGTGCCGCAGCAGCCATCTCTTCCGCTCGAGGCCACCACCATACTTCACCAGCGAACCGTCCGCTCCGATCAGGCGATGGCACGGGAGCACCACACTGATCGGATTTGAGCCGTTGGCGTGGCCGACGGCTCGTATCGCCCTGGGCATGTCGATCTTCGCGGCGAGCGCGCCGTAACTCATCGTGGTGCCGGCGGGGATCTGCGCGAGCGCGGTCCAGACTTTTTGCTGGAACGGCGTGCCGGCGATACGCCATGCGATGCTCTGGAGCTGACCGAGATCACCGTCGAAATAGCGCGAGAGTGCGGTCCGCATGTCCGACGGCGCAGGCTGATCACGCAGATCCACTGTGCCATAGTGCAGGCGCAGCAGATCGCGCATGCGGTGCTCATAGTCTTCCCAGTCGAGCGCGCGCAGCTTGCCCTCGGCATCGGTGACGAGCAGCGCAATCCCGATCGGCGTCGCCAGGTGGTCGAGACCGAAGCGTTCAGGCACCTTGGTTGATCGAGCGGACATTGCGGCACCAGCAATCGAAACACATCGATCGCACTTGCCACGGCGGCCGTGCTAACGTCCACCCGAAAGCTGATGCTTTTGGGGGAGCTCGCCTTGATCCTGATCGCCAATATCCTGGTGGCGCTGGTCGCGGCGCTGCACGTCTTCTTCCTCGTCCTGGAGATGTTTCTCTGGGACAAGCCGCTGGGCCTGAAGGTGTTTCGGAATTCGCCCGAGAAGGCCGAGATCACCAGGGTGCTGGCCGCCAATCAGGGTCTCTATAACGGCTTCCTCGCGGCCGGCCTGGTCTGGGGCCTGTTCCACGGCAACCCGGCCTTCGCATTCCAGATCAAGGTGTTCTTCCTGCTCTGCGTGATCGTGGCCGGCGCCTATGGCGCGGCGACCGTCAGCACGCGGATCCTGATCGTGCAGGCGCTGCCGGCGGCAATCGCGCTGATTGCGATGTTTCTCGCCTGAGACGCTACGGCGCGGCGCCGCGATCCTTGCGCTGCGGCGAAGCTTCCTCCACAATCTTCGGCAGCGATGGCGACCGTTGCAATCAACGGAGAAAGACCATCGACCTAAAATTCCGTCAGGAGGAACGAACCAACATGAACAATCGCAGAGCCTTCCTAGCTGCCACGGCGGCGTTCGCCGTCGCAGTCTCGACCAGCCAGGCCCTCGCCCAGAAGAAATACGACACCGGCGCAAGCGACACCGAGATCAAGATTGGCCAGACCGTGCCGTTCTCCGGCGCCTATTCGGTCTACGCCAATATCGGCAAGACCCAGGCCGCATATTTCAGGATGATCAACGATCAGGGCGGCATCAACGGCCGCAAGATCAACCTGATCCAGTATGACGACGCCTATTCGCCGCCGAAGACCGTCGAGCAGGTGCGCAAGCTGGTCGAGGGCGACGAGGTCCTGTTCACCTTTCAGCTGATCGGCACAGCCGCGAACGCCGCCGTGCAGAAGTACCTCAACGGCAAGAAGGTACCTCAGCTGCTGGCCTCGACCGGCGCCGCGCGCTTCAACGATCCGCAGAACTATCCTTGGACCATCGCTTACAATCCCAACTATGTGTCCGAGGGGCGGATCTACGCAAAATACATTCTCGCCAATCACCCCAACGCCAAGATCGGCGTGCTCTACCAGAACGACGACATGGGCCGCGACTATCTTGCCGGCCTCAAGAGCGGCCTCGGCGACAAGGCCAACATGATCGTCGGCGAGGTGTCGTATGAGGTGACCGACCCCACCGTCGACTCGCAGGTGGTGAAGCTGAAGTCGATGGGCGTCGACCTGTTCTATAACGCCTCGACGCCGAAATTCGCGGCGCAGGCGATTAAGAAGCTTGCCGATCTCGGCTGGACGCCGGTGCACATCCTCGACATCAATGCGAGCCCGATTTCGGCGACGCTGAAGCCGGCAGGCCTCGACATCTCCAAGGGCATCATCTCGACCAATTACGGCAAGGAGCCGAGCGACCCGCAGTGGAAGGACGATCCCGGCGTGAAGGCTTTCTTCGCTTTCATGGACAAGTATTTCCCGGAAGGTGACAAGCTCAACACCATCAACACCTACGCCTATTCGGTCGCCGAGCTCTTGGTGCAGGTCTTGAAGCAATGCGGCGACGATCTGACGCGTGCGAACATCATGAAGCAGGCCACCAATATCAAGGGCTACACGCCGAGCCTGGCGCTGCCCGGCATCAAGATCAACACCGGGCCGAACGACTACCGCGTCAACAAGCAGATGCAGATGATGAAGTTCAACGGCGAGCGCTGGGAGCTGTTCGGACCGATCATCGAGGACACCGGCCCGTCGGGCTAGAACGCATCTGCCTCTGCGACGTCATGCCCGGGCTTGTCCCGGGCATCCACGTTCTTGGGGCGTCAAGGAAGCCGTGGATGGCCGGGTCAAGCCCGGCCATGACGATCGAGAGAGCCTCCTACTTGGCGTTCAGGTCGGTATCTCTCCAAAGTTCTTCCCGACCGGCAGCACGGCGTGCCGGATCAGCCGCGAATCCTCCACCGCGGCCTGGCGGTGCTTCACCGCCTCACGATAGACGGGGTCGCGGATCATCTCGACGAAGGCGGCGACGGTTGGATATTCGGCGATGAAGCAATGGTCCCAGCGTTCCTCCTGCGGGCCGATCAGCATCAGCTCGAATTTGCCCTGCCAGACGATGCGGCCGCCGAGCCGTTCGAACACCGGGCCGCTTTCGCGGCCATAGACCGCATAGGCTTCCGCGCCGCTCGCCTTGCGGCCGTCGGGATAGGCCGCCTCTTTGCGCAGGCGCACCAGGTTGAGCATGTGGATCGGGCCCGGCCGATCGTTCTCCCGGAATTGCGCGAAGATCTCCTTGGTCGGATCGATATGGCCCATGGCGCTCCCTCATCTTATTGATACGAGCGATCCTAGCCTTGCGGCCCCGGAAGCGGAACTGCGGCCGGCGAATGCCGCATCTCCTAATCGTGCGTTAACGCCGGGGTAACCCGGCCTTAAACAGCGACCGCTAGCGTCTCGGCGGGGCGGGCTGACCGGGCGTTTTGCGTATGGCGTGGGGAAAGAAAAAGGGTGCGCGGAAGGAGCCGCTGTTCGGCTTGCCCGCGGCGCTCGCCGATCTGCGGCTCACCCCGGCAGACCGCGTTCCCGGCGGCGACGACAAGCCGAAAAAATCCGCGAAACCATCCGCCAAGCGCAAGAGCGAGGATGCCGGCACCGAGCCGCCGCGCGAGCGCAAGGCGCCAGCCGGCCGCAGCGGCGCCAAGCGTCGAGCGAAGTCGCGTGGCGGGTTCGGTCTCGGCCGCCTGGTCTATTGGGGCGCGGTGCTGAGCCTGTGGGGCGTCATCGCGGTGATCGGCGTCGTGATCTATGTCGGCGCGCATCTGCCGCCGATCCAGTCGCTGGAGATCCCGAAGCGCCCGCCAACGATCCAGATCGTCGGCATCGACGGCAGCATTCTGGCCCAGCGCGGCGAGATGGCCGGCGCCAATGTCGCGCTGAAGGATCTGCCGCCGTATTTGCCCAAGGCGTTCATCGCGATCGAGGATCGCCGCTTCTATTCGCATTTCGGCATCGACCCGGTCGGCATCCTGCGCGCGCTCGTCACCAATTTGCTTCATCGCGGCGTCTCGCAGGGCGGCTCGACCTTGACGCAGCAGCTCGCGAAGAACCTGTTCCTGACCCAGGAGCGCACCATCCAGCGCAAGCTCCAGGAGGTGGAGCTCGCGATCTGGCTGGAGCGCAAGCATTCCAAGGACGAGATCCTGGAGCTTTATCTCAACCGCGTCTATTTCGGCTCCGGCGCCTACGGCGTCGAGGCGGCAGCGCAGAAATATTTCGGCAAGTCGGCGAAGGCCGTGACCGTCGCGGAAGCCGCGATGCTGGCCGGCCTCGTCAAGTCGCCATCCCGCCTTGCCCCGAACCGCAATCCGGAAGGTGCCGAAGCGCGGGCCCAGATCGTGCTCGCGGCGATGGCGGATGCGAAGTTCATCACCGACGCGCAGGCGAAGGCCTCGATCGGCCATCCCTCCTACAACGTGAAGCCGGCCGGCGCCGGCACGGTGAACTATGTCGCCGACTGGATCGGCGAGGTGCTGGACGATCTGGTCGGGCAGATCGACGAGAGCATCAAGGTCGAGACCACGATCGATCCGAAACTGCAGAGCGTGGCGGAAGCCGCCATCATCGACGAGCTCGCGGCCAAGAGCGTGAAGTTCAACGTCAGCCAGGGCGCGCTGGTCGCCATGACGCCCGACGGCGCAGTGCGCGCCATGGTGGGCGGGCGGAACTATTCCGACAGCCAGTACAACCGCGCGGTCACCGCAAAACGTCAGCCGGGCTCCTCGTTCAAGCCGTTCGTGTACCTGACCGCGCTCGAGCAGGGGCTGACGCCCGACACCATGCGCCAGGACGCGCCGATCGAGGTCAAGGGCTGGCGTCCTGAGAACTACACCCATGAATATTTCGGCGCGGTGACGCTGACCCAGGCGCTGGCGATGTCGCTCAACACCGTCGCGATCCGTCTTGGCCTCGAGGTCGGGCCGAAGAACGTGGTGCGCACCGCACACCGCCTCGGCATCTCCTCCAAGCTCGAGCCCAACGCCTCGATCGCGCTCGGCACCTCCGAAGTCTCCATGGTCGAGCTGGTCGGCGCCTATGCGCCGTTCGCCAATGGCGGCCTCGCCGTGGCGCCGCATGTCGTCACAAGGATCAGGACAGTCAGCGGCAAGCTGCTCTACATGCGCCAGGCGGAGGAGCGCAACCAGGTCATCGACCCCCGCCATGTCGGCATGATGAACGCGATGATGCGGGAGACGCTTGTTTCGGGCACTGCCAAGAAGGCGGAGATCCCGGGCTGGCCGGCGGCGGGCAAAACCGGCACCAGCCAGGATTATCGCGACGCCTGGTTCATCGGCTACACCGCGAGTCTCGTCACCGGCGTCTGGCTCGGCAACGACGACAACTCGCCGACCAAGAAGGCGACCGGCGGCGGCCTGCCGGTCGAAGTCTGGTCGCGCTTCATGAAGGCCGCGCACGAGGGCGTGCCGGTGGCGGCGTTGCCGAGCTCACCCGGCGGCTGGGGCCTGTCGAACCTCGCGCAGGCGGCCTCGCAGGTGTCGCCGCCGACGCCCGCGGCACCGCCACAACCGAACGCCGGCGGCTATCGCCCGCCGCCTCCGACGCGCGCCAATGTGCGCCCCGAGGCGGCAGCCGGGCTCGATGGCTGGCTGATGGACCGGCTGTTCGGCGGGAATCGGTAGTTGTGGGTTGGGACCCTTCGGGCCTCAAAGCACAAACTGCGAAAACAACCCCATGCACAGTAGAAGACGAGGTCCGGCGCGATGCGCGCTGGATGCTGCGAAGCGGTTGATGCGCCGGGATTAATCAGGCAAGCGGCGCAATCGTCGCGAAGTGTGGCGATAATGGAGCGGTGATGCCTGCCCACTCTCTCCTGTCATTCCCCGCGAAGGCGGGGAATCCAGTACTCCGAGGCATCGAGATTCATAACGGCTGCTGCGGCGTACTGGATCGCCCGCCTTCGCGGGCGATGACAGCGCTGGGAGCGCGGCCTGATCTGCGAGGAACTAATCCTCGACGCCATACCGGTGCAGATCATTCCCGTACGTGTCGAGCCACTTCTTGGCGCGCTCCATCGACGGGCAGACCTTGCCGCAGACGCGCCAGAAGCGCGGCGAGTGGTTCATCTCGACGAGATGGGCGACTTCGTGCGCGGCGAGGTAGTCGAGCACGAAGGGCGGGGCGAGGATCAGCCGCCAGGAGAACGACAGCGAGCCGGCCGAGGTGCAGGAGCCCCAGCGGCTGGACTGATCGCGGATCGAGAGGCGCTTGACCCTGACCCCGAGCTCGGCCGCGTAGACCTCCGCCGAGCGCTGCAGGTCGCGGCGCGCCTCGCGCTTGAGGAAATCGCTGACGCGCCGATCGACATGCTCGAGGCCGCCGGCGACGCAGAGAATGCGCTCACCGCTGTCACGCACCTCGGTCCACACCGTGCCGCGGGTGCCGGCGCGATGAACGATGCGATGCGGCGTCCCGCGCAGCGGTATCACCGTGCCCGGCTGGAACGGTGCGGCCTTCGGCAAGCGGCCGAGGCGCGCTGCGATCCACGCACCGTGACGCTGTGCGAAGTCCTTGGCCTCCGCAAGCGTGCCGCGCGGCGGCATGGTGAGGATGGCTTCGCGGTCGCTCGGATGGATTCGGAGCGTGTAACGGCGCGCGCGGCGGTGCCGGCGCAGCCGAATCGCAAAAAATTGCGATCCGTGGGTGATGACGAGGGTCTTCGGTTCGTGGGGCCTACGATAAAGGAGTGCGCGGGTGGCCATGTCTGTCAGTCCGGGGGGCAGGAGGGCGCCCGGATTCTGCCATAACCGCCGCCATGGGAAGCGCTCGGCGCAAAAACAAATCATTTGCCCAATATACAGCGGTCAGGCGTCCGGGAGACCCTACAGACTGGGGTTGGAACCGGCTTTTTTCGCCCCCGCTGGACGCATGCAACACCCCCAAGGGGTGAGGGCTGACTCACTCCTATAAAGCTACCTAAATACCGCGAATCTGGCGTGGAGTTGCGCCCGCCGGAGGCCGCGACAGGGGCCTAAATTTCGACGGGAAAGCCGAAATTCGAGGTTATTCAGCCGCAAGCGCCTGCAACGAAGCAGGATTCGCAGCCGAAACCATGAAGTCGTGAATCCGTGGCACGATCTCCGATTTGAAACGCGATCCATTGAACACGCCGTAATGTCCGACGCCCTTCTGGACGTAATGAACGCGGCGATGATCGGGAATCGCGCTGCACAATGTGTGCGTCGCCTCGGTCTGACCGAGACCGGAGATGTCGTCGTTCTCGCCTTCGACCGTCATCAACGCGACGCGCTTGACCTTGGAAGGATCGACGCGGGTTCCGCGATGGGTCATCTCGCCCTTCGGCAACGAGTGCTTCACGAACACGGTGTCGACGGTCTGCAGGTAATACTCGGCCGACAGATCCATCACCGCGAGATATTCGTCGTAGAAGTCGCGATGCTTGTCGGCGAGATCGCCGTCGCCCTTCACCAGATGGGCAAACAGCTGCTTGTGGGCATCCATGTGCCGGTCGAGATTCATGCTGATGAAGCCGTTGAGCTGCAAGAATCCTGGATAGACGTCGCGCATCATGCCCGGATGCGGGAACGGCACTTTGGTGATGACGTGGTTGCGGAACCAGTCGATGCCGCGCTCCTGGGCGAGATTGTTCACCGCTGTCGGATTGCGGCGGGTGTCGATCGGGCCGCCCATCAGCGTCATTGAGGTCGGCACGAACGGATCGCGCCGCGCTTCCATGATCGAGACCGCCGCGACGACGGGCACGGAGGGCTGGCACACCGCCATCACGTGGGTGTTGCCGCCAAGCACATGCAGCATCTCGATGACATAGTCGATGTAATCGTCGAGATCGAAGCGGCCTTCGCTCAAGGGCACCATGCGGGCATCGGCCCAGTCGGTGATGTAGACCTCATGCGCCGGCAGGAAGGCTTCGACCGTGCCGCGCAGCAGCGTCGCATAATGGCCGGACATCGGCGCCACGATCAGCACACGCGGTTGCGGACTGCGCAGCGGACGGGCGAACTTGCGGTCGAAGTAGAGCAGCTTGCAGAACGGCTTTTCCCAGACCGAGCGGATCTCGACGGGGACCCGGATGCCGTTGACCTCGGTGTCGTTGAGACCCCATTCCGGCTTGCCGTAGCGGCGCGTGGTGCGCTCGAACAATTCGCAGGCCGCGGCGACCGACTTGCCGACCTCGGTGCGCGACCAGGGATTGAGGGGGTTCTGAAACAGCAGCTTGGTCGCGTCGGTGACCGCACGCGCCGGATTGAGAGAGGCGTGCGCCATCTCGTACATCCAGTACATCGGCGTCGTCAGGGCCGGACTGCCTTCTGCCGCCAGGGGCGGTGCGCCGCCGAACTCACCAATAGGCATCGTCATATTCCTCTTCGCATCGCAGCATACTGCCGAATGCGTAATATTGCGTCAATGCATGGTTCCGTACATCTACGTGCCGAAAGCCGCCAAATCAGCCTGAATCCACGGGAAAGTGACTTTATTCACCGCCCGACAGCAGCGAGCCGTGCCGCTTTGCGCTGCGCAAAAGGGCAAGGAATGCCCCAAAAGATGCAACCAAAAGGACGGCGTTGATGAGCAACGCCTCCATCATCAGATCGCTCCTAAAGGTCTGCTCGATCAGCAGCGCGCGCATGCCCTCGAAGGCATAGGTCGGCGGCAACGCCCAGGCGACGTATTGCAGCCACACCGGCAACACGCTGACGGGGTAGTAGACGCAGGCAAGCGGCAGGATTGCGAACATCAAGGTCCAGACGATGCTCTCGGCGCCGAGGCCGTTACGCACCACGAGGCCCGAGACGAAGATGCCGACCGACCAGCTCGTGAAGATCAGATTGCAGAAGAACGCGATCAGGGGCAGGCCGAGGGCATAGATGTTGAAGTGAAACAGGAACAGCGCGAGCAGGGTCATCGGAATGATGCCGATCGCAAGCCGGATCAGGCTCATGACCATGAGCGCCAACAGAAACTCGATCGGCCTCAAGGGGCTCATCATGAGATTGCCGAGGTTGCGCGCCCACATCTCCTCCAAGAACGAGATGGAGAAGCCGAGCTGGCCGCGGAACAGGATGTCCCAGAGGATGACGGCGCCGATCAGCGTGCCGCCGGCGCGCGCGAAGAAATTGGCGTTCTCGGCGATGTAATACTGGAGAAAGCCCCAGGTGATGACCTGCAGCGCCGGCCAATAGAGCAGCTCGAGCAGCCGCGGCCAGGACGACAGCAGCAGATACCAATAGCGCAGGATCATCGCGCCGATGCGGTGGAGCGAGATGCCGCGGTGGAGGGAGAGCTCGGTCATGGCCGTACCCCGTGGCCGGGATGGAAAGTGTCATCCCGGGGCGCGACGTAGTCGCGAACCCGGGATCCATAATCACAGGATTGAATTTGGCGAAGACTCGGATTTACCAGTCTCGCCTCACAGCTGCCGCCTGTGGTTATGGATTCCGGGCTCGCGCTCCGCGCGCCCCGGAATGACGTCGCTCCATTGAAGTTACGATTACAGCTCTCCCTCACCGCACCGCCTCCTTCGCGCCGTTTGCCCTGCCGCGGGCGACGTCGAGAAACACCTCCTCCAGCGTGGTGCGGTTGTAGCGGGCCATGATCGCCGCGGGGGTATCGTCGTCCTCGATGCGGCCGCGCTTCATGATGATGACGCGGTCGCAGAGCCGCTCGACCTCGAGCATGTTGTGCGAGGCCAGGAGAATGGTGGCGTTGTTGTCCCGGCGATACCGCTCCAGGTGCGCCCGCACCCAATCGGCGGTATCGGGATCGAGCGAGGCGGTCGGCTCGTCCAGGAGCAGCAGCTCGGGCTGATTGATCAGCGCCTTCGCCAGCGCAACGCGGGTCTTCTGCCCGGCGGAGAGCTTGCCGTTGGCGCGGTCGATGAAATCGCCGAGGTCGAGATCGGCGGCGAGCCTGGCAATGCGCTCAGTGAGGTTCTTCACCGCATAGAGCTTGCCGAACACGGTGAGGTTCTGCCGCACCGTGAGCCGCATCGGCATATCCACATAGGGGCTTTCGAAATTCATCCGCCCCAGCACGGACGCACTCTCGTCCGGCATCTCGTGACCGAGCACCTGCACGCGGCCGGAGGTCGGCAGCACCAAGCCCATGATCATCGCGATGGTCGTGGTCTTGCCGGCGCCGTTGCCGCCGAGCAGCCCGGTGATGCTGCCGCGCGGCAGCGAGAAGGAGATGTCGTCGACGGCGCGGGTCTGCTTGTAGACCTTGACGAGGTGATCGACGGCAATTGCCGCGGACGAATCTCGATCCGCGACAGTCGGCGGACTTGAAGCCTTGCCATTCTCGGTCATGCTGGCCGTTCTTCTGCTATTGCATCGGCGAGCGCAAGGCTCGATGTAAGGGCTCCTCACCGGGCGGTTCCGTCAGCCCGGCGTCCGTGACCTTAGAAGGCGCCGCCACATTGGCCGATATGACCAAAATTGCCGATTCCGACTTCCATCACGCGCAGCGGCATATCCGGCTGGACACGATCCTGCGGCTGCGCTGGCTGGCGGTGCTGGGGCAGCTCGCCGCGATCTTCATCGTGGCCCAGGGGCTGGAGTTCAACGTCGAGATCATTCCCTGCGTCAGCATCATCGCGCTCTCGGCGGCGCTCAACCTCGCACTCCAGACCGCAGCCAATCCGATGCAGCGGCTGGAGCCGATGCAGGCGGCCGGCCTGCTCGCGCTGAACATCGTCGAGCTGGCCGGCCTGTTGTTCTTCACCGGCGGACTGCAGAACCCGTTCTCGTTCCTGTTCCTCGCGCCCGTGCTGATCTCGGCCACGGCGCTGCCGGCCCGTTTCACCTTCGGCCTCGGCCTGCTCGCGGTGGCCTGCGCGTCGATCCTGTTCTTCTTCCATTTTCCGCTGCCGTGGGATTCCGAGGATCCCCTGGTGCTGCCGCCGGTCTATCTCGTCGGGGTCTGGCTTTCGATTGCGCTCGCGATCGGCGTCACCAGCCTCTACTCGTTCCAGGTGACCGAGGAGGCGCGCAAGCTTGCGGACGCGCTGGCCGCAACCGAACTGGTGCTGACGCGCGAGCAGCACCTGACCCAGCTCGACGGTCTTGCCGCCGCGGCCGCACACGAGCTCGGCACGCCGCTCGCGACGATCTTCCTGATCTCGCGCGAGCTGGAAAAGACGGTGAAGGAGCCAAGCATCGCCGCCGACCTGAAGACCTTGCGCGAGCAGACCCAGCGCTGCCGCGACATCCTCAGCAAGATCACCCAGCTTTCCCCCACCGGCGCGCCGTTCGACCACATGAAGCTGTCGGAGCTGATCGAGGAGGTGGTGGCGCCGCATCGCGATTTCGGCGTCGAGATCAAGGTGCGGATCGCGGTGGCCGCGGCGGCGGAGCCGGTCGGCTCGCGCAATCCCGCCATCCTCTACGGCATCGGCAACATCGTCGAGAATGCGGTCGATTTCGCCCGCACCACCGTCGAGGTGAACGCCTGGTGGAACCAGGACCATATCGAGCTCGTGATCTCCGACGACGGACCGGGCATTCCACCCGATATCCTCAACCGGATCGGCGAGCCCTATCTGTCGCGGCGACGCCCCCAGGATGATGGTGGCGGCGAACGGCGCGGCCTCGGCCTCGGCGTCTTCATCGCGCGCACCTTGCTGGAGCGCACCGGCGCGAAGGTCTCGTTTACCAACCGAATCTTTCCGGACCATGGTGCGGTGGTTCAGATCACATGGCCGAGACAGCGTTTTGAGGCTATCGAGACGCTCGAAGAAACAATAGGATAGCCGCGACCTTGCGTCGCACAACGGGGCGGGTCGACCATTTGCCGCCTTGGCACCGCGCGATTGCGACGCCATATGTCGATGCGCTGGAGAGAGGAAACAACCTTGAACGCCATTGCCGACCTGAACGAACAGACCGACCGCTCGCTGCTCATCGTTGAAGACGACAAGCCGTTTCTGGAGCGTTTGTCACGGGCCATGGAGAGCCGCGGCTTTTCGGTGACATCATGCGACACGGTCTCGGACGGGCTCGCGCAGATCGGCAAATCGGCGCCGGCGTTCGCGGTGGTGGATCTGCGGCTCGGCGACGGCAACGGCCTCGACGTGGTCTCGGCGCTCAAGAAGAAGCGGCCGGATGCGCGCGCGATCGTGCTGACCGGCTACGGCAACATCGCCACTGCGGTGACCGCAGTGAAGATGGGCGCGATCGATTATCTCTCCAAGCCCGCGGATGCCGACGACGTCGTCGCCGCACTGCTGTCGACCAACACGGACAAATCCGAGCTGCCGGCCAACCCGATGTCGGCCGACCGCGTCCGCTGGGAGCACATCCAACGCATCTACGAGATGTGCAATCGCAACGTCTCGGAAACGGCGCGCCGGCTCAACATGCACCGGCGTACCTTGCAGCGGATCCTGGCGAAGCGCGCGCCGAGGTAGCGGTCGCATAGGGTGGGCAAAGGCGCGAAGCGCCGTGCCCACGTTCTCTATTTCGATCCTGATTAATTTTTATTGGTGGGCACGCTTCGCTTTGCCCACCCTACGACACTGCGTAGCCCGGATGGAGCGCAGCGTAATCCGGGATTGGCGCGACGGGCTGCAATTGTCCCGGATTGCGCTGCGCTCCATCCGGGCTACGAAGTCAGCCTACTCCCAGAAATCCGCATGGCCCTGCGGATCGACCAGGCGGTTGATCCGCAAGGCCGCCGTCATCGCGAAACGTACCGTCATCTGCTTGCGTGTGGCGGCGGCGAGCTTGTGCTCGGGTGCCTCGCAATGCAGGTGCGCGCCGTAGGCGTCGGCGACGATCAGGCCGGTGTCATCGGGGAAGATCTCGCACGGCAGATCCTGCGTGAAGGCGAAGAACAGCCGGTCGCAATGGGCGCGGTATTCGTGCCATTTCTGATCGGCGCGCAAATCCTCGACCGACGACTTGATCTCGACGATCCAGATCTCGCCGCGCTCGTTCAGCGCGACGAGATCGGCGCGCCGGCCCGACGGCAGCGGCAATTCGCTGATGCAGGAGAAGCCGAGCGAGCGCAACAGACGCGCGGTGCCGCGCGCGATCGCCAGCGCCGTCTCCGACTGGCGACGATCCGGCGGCGGCACGAGTGTGATGCGGGCGGTGTTGTCCATGGCGGGAGAATAGCCGATTCCATCCCGCCCGTCATTCCGGGACGCGCGCAGCGCGAGCCCGGAATCCATAACCACAGGGAGACGTGTGGGGCAAAGCGGGCAACTCCGAGTCGTCGCAAAACTTCTTCCTGTGGTTATGGGTCCTCAGATGCGCAATTGCGCATCATAGCTCGCGACTTCGTCGCGCCCCGGGACGACAGTCAGGCGGGCGCCGCCACCACCACGCCCTCGTTGCCGCGCAGGTCCAGCACGCCTTCGATCTCCTCACCTTCGCGATCCAGGAACGTCGACAGCAAGATGCTGCTGCCGAAACGGATCGCGCTGGTGGTCACCGCGACCGGATCGGGGCCGAGATTGAGCGCGACGATCACGGCCTTGCCGCCGGCCGCGCGGCGATAGATCAGCAGATCGCCTTGCGCGGCGATCGGATGATAATCGCCCGTGACCAGCGGGGGGCAGCTCTTCCGCAAGCCGATCAGGCGCTTGTAGAGATTGAGGATCGAACGCGGATCGGCTTCGAGATTGGCGACATTCTCGCGGATGTGGTCCTCCGGCAGCGGCAGCCAGGGCCTTGCTTGCGAAAAACCTGCGAAGTTCGAGGAATCCCATTGCATCGGCGTGCGGCAGCCGTCGCGGCCGACACCGATGCCGGGGACGTTCTTCTCGAAGGGATCGCGCACGTCCTCCGGCGCGATCGCGAGCTGGTGCATGCCGATCTCGTCACCGTAGTAAAGCGTCGGCGTGCCGCGCAGCGTCAGCAGCAGCATGGCCGCGACGCGGGCCTGCTCGGGCCCGACGCGGCTCGCGACGCGCGGACGATCGTGATTGCCGAGCACCCAGTTCGGCCAGGCGCCGCGCGGCAATGCCTTTTCGTAATCCTCGATGATCTTTTCGATCGAGCGGGCGCTCCAGAACGTCGAGAGCAGCGCGAAGTTGAACGGCATCTGCGCGCCGGTGAGATCGTTGCCGTAATAGGCCACGAGCCGGTGCAGCGGCAGATAGATTTCGCCGATCAAGACGCGCGCGCCATAGGAATCGGTGACGCGCCGCATCTCGGCGATAACGTCATGCACCTCCGGCTGGTCGGTAGAATATTGCGTGAGGATTTTTTCGTTCGGCGGACGGCCCTCGACGTAGTGCGGGTTGGCCGGATTGTCGCGGAATTCGGCGTCCTTGATCAGGTGCCAGATCACGTCGACGCGAAAGCCGTCGACGCCCTTGTCGAGCCAGAACCGCATCACGTCGTAGATCGCTTTGCGGACGTCCGGATTGCGCCAGTTGAGATCCGGCTGCTGGGCGAGGAAGGCGTGGTAGTAATATTGTCCCGTGGTCTCGTCGAAAGCCCACGCACTGCCGCCGAACTCGGACAACCAATTGTTCGGAACGCCGCCGCCTGGCGCAGGATCGCGCCAGATGTACCAGTCGCGCTTGGGATTGTCGCGCGAGGACCGGCTCAGGGCGAACCAGGGATGCTGGTCGGAGGTGTGGTTCGGCACGAGGTCGAGGATCAGCTTCAGGCCGTTGTCGTGGGCGGCCGCGAGCAACGCGTCGAAATCGGCCATCGTGCCGAACAGCGGCTCGATGCCGACATAGTCCGAGATGTCGTAGCCGAAATCGGCCATCGGCGAGGGAAAGATCGGCGACAGCCAGATCGCATCGACGCCGAGCGACTTGACGTAAGGCAGCCTCTTGAGGATGCCGGCGAGATCGCCGACGCCGTCACCGTCCGAGTCCTGAAACGAGCGCGGATAGATCTGATAGAAGATGCCATCGCGCCACCAATTCTCGTTGTCGTGAGCCATGCCGAAGACCACCCAAATCTGACGCCTTGCGCGGGAGAACGCGACAGCAACGCCCCGGTTCAAATTGGCAGGCCAATTGGGACGGCCGTGTGACGGTTGTTCCCTGGCACGGGCCCGAATCTTTTGCTTGGCGGCCCGGCAAAAATCGGCATTGTGAGGCCATGACCGAGCAAAACGACAGCCAAGAATCCCGGCAAGAATCCCGGCAAGCCAAGGCGGGCGCGATCATCGTTCCCGTGACGCTGTTCGAGCAGAACTGCACCATCATCTGGGACGAGCCTTCCAAGAAGGCCGTGGTGATCGATCCCGGCGGCGACGTGCCGAAGATCCTGGATGCGATCAAGCAGACCGGCGTCACGGTGGAGAAGATCTGGCTGACCCACGGCCATATCGACCATGTCGGCGGCGCGGCCGAGCTGCGCGATGCGCTGACGGTGCCGATCGAGGGACCGCATGTCGCGGACAAGTTCCTGCTCGACAACGTCGTGGCGAGCGGCGCGCGCTTCGGCATGACGGGAGGACGCGATTTCACGCCCGACCGCTGGCTCGACGAGGGCGACAGCGTGTCGATCGGCGGCTTGCAGTTCGACATCCTGCATTGTCCGGGTCATTCGCCCGGCAGCGTGGTGTTCTTCAACAAGGATCTGCGGTTTGCCCATGTCGGCGACGTCCTGTTCGCCGGCTCGGTCGGACGCACCGACCTGCCCGGCGGCAGTCACGCCACGCTGATCAGTTCGATCAAGACGAAATTGCTGCCGCTCGGCGACGATGTCGGCTTCATCTGCGGCCACGGCGCCGGCTCGAGCATCGGCCAGGAACGGATGACCAATCCGTTCATCACCGGCGAGATGTAGGCTTATTCAGCGGCGTCCGCGAGTGCCGTCGCCTCACCGAGATTGCGCTCGCCCCACTCGCGGATTGCGGCAACGACGGGGACGAAGCTCTTGCCCTTGCGCGTCAGGCGGTACTCGACCTTCGGCGGCACCTCGCCGAAATCCTTGCGGTCGATCAGGCCGCTCATCGTCAACGCCTTCAATTCGCGGCTGAGCACGCGCGGGGTGATCTCGGCGCTGCCTGACGCGCCGCGCAGCAAGCCGCTTCTGATCTCGCCGTAGCGGCGCGGGCCGTCCTTGAGGTCCCAGACGATGCGCAGCTTGTATTTGCCGCTGATCATCTTCTGAAACGCCGCGACCGGACAGGTGCGCGCGGGAGACATCTTCGCCATGTCGTTTCCTCCACGTGGAAGATTCTTGTTTTGACGCGTTTTCTTTACGCGAACCGGTATCCACTTCGCTCGAAAACGCTATGCGATGAGGATAGGAGCAACGGCGAAAAAGTCCATACTATCAATTTTGTCCATACTTGCGGGATCGTATCAAGCGCGCAGATGATGACGCACAAGACGAACAGGGAGCGTCACATGAAGCACTTCATGATCAGATACGCGTTCAAGAACGGCACGACGGAGGAGTGGCACCGCGAGATCGGCCGCTTCATCGCGGCGATCGACGCCGATGCGGAGCTGAAGGGGAGGATCGGTTATCGTTGCCTGAAGCATCGCGACGACGGCAGCTATCTCCACTTCGCCAGCGTCGCCGACGATGCTGCGCAGAAAACGCTGCAATCGCGCGACTTCTTCAAGCACTACCAGGAGGTGACGCGGAAGGTCGCGGGCGGCGAGATCAGCGTGACGCCGGTCGAGGTGATCGATCAGACGGGGTAGCTTTTCGCGGAGCTGAATTGAAGCCGCCGCTACAAACTCCGCTGTCATCCCGGACAAGCGCAAGCGCAGATCTGGGATCCATAACCACAGGGAGATGTGGTTACGGGGACTCGGAGTCACCTCTTCGTGCCCAACTTTGTCCTGTGGCTATGGGTCCCGGATCGGCACGCGCTTCAGGCGCGCTTGTCCGGGACGACAGCGAGGCTACTTCATCAATCCCGCGGCCGTGAGCGCGCGCGTGATGATCTGGCCGAGGTCGAAGCCGCGCACCTTCTCGCCCTGCGGCTCGGCCGGCTCCGCGGCGACCGCGGTGCGGATCGAGCGGGCGAGATGCGGTGCGGGCGACATCGCCGGCTTCGCGGCAGGCTTCGTCGCGGGCTTCGTGGCGGATTTGGCTTCCGCCTTCGTCGTCGCGGCGTCCGCAATCCAGCCGGTGAGGCCGAAGAACTTTGCGATGTGGTAGGACGAGGAGATGCCGGCCTCGATCAGGAAGGCGCCTTCGATGCCGTAGCGCTGATCGTTGTCGGCGAGCCCCAGCGGCGTGCCGTGCGCCATGTCGGTGATGGCATAGGACTCGACCAGCGTCTCGCCGTCCTTGTCCCACCAGGCCTGGCGCGGATAGCCGTCGACATTGGTCTCGGCCATCGGCAGTTCGGGCAGGCCATGCAGGTCGAGCCACTGCTTGACGATCTCGTTGGCATTGCCGGGATTGACGGTGCGGTCGGCGCTGCCGTGCCACACCGAGACCCTCGGCCAGGGGCCGCGATGATCGGAGGCGCTGCGCACGAGATCGCCGAGCTCGCGCGAAGGGCGCGCCGGGGAATGAAACATGCCGTCGAGCGCCTCGCGCAAGTTCGAGGCGATGCCGTAAGGCAGCCCGGCAATGATCGCGCCGGCCGCGAAGACTTCCGGATAGGTCGCGAGCATCACCGAGGTCATGCCGCCGCCGGCCGACAGGCCGGTGATGAAGACGCGCCTGGGATCGATGCGATGCGTCTTCACCATATGCGCGATCATCGCGCGGATCGAACCCGGCTCGCCGCTGTCCCGCGCGGTGTCCTCCGGATTGAACCAGTTGAAGCAGGCGTTGGCATTGTTGATGCGCTGCTGCTCGGGCATCAATAGCGCAAAGCCGTAATGTTGCGCGAGCGTCGACCAGCCCGCGCCGAGATCGTAAGCGGCCGCCGTTTGCCCGCAGCCATGCAGCACGACGACGAGCGCGCGCGGCCGCTGCAATTGCGCCGGCACGAACGCGAACATGCGCAAGGCGCCGGGATTGTCGCCGAAGCCAGAGACCTCCTGCAGCGGGCTCGATCCATCTGCACCGCGGCCGGGCTCGGCGAAGCGCAGTCCGTCCAGCCGGGGCAGACGTCTCAACAGATCGATGTTTCTGGCTAACGACACGGCAAGTTCCTGGTGGGCGACGTTCAACGTCTAGCCCAACCAGATAGTTGCTGCGGCGCAAAATAAAAAGACCGTGCGCTGTCAATCTCGGGAAATTGGCTGAAAATCTGCAAGAATCCGCACGTATTAACCGCAACGTCGCAATCTCGTGCCGATGCGCGGCGTATCCGCGCCGGAAATGCGGCGCCCATCATGACGAATGTCACAAATGACAAGAGCGAGGCGAGGAATTCTGCGCGCGCTGATTGTGAGGCTTCGCGGAGGTGTCGAACGCGAATGAAGGGACCCGCCCAATCGCGCTCGCGTGTCGTTATCGTGATGAAGCGCGAAGGAGGCGAGGACTACGCAACGTCTCGCTTGCCACCGCGCATGCCTGCATTCCACCGCGCGGGACATCGCGTGATTGCGTTCGTGCCGTCAGGCACGTAGCCTGACACGGCCAACAAACAGAAAATTCAGCCGGAGAGACCGCCATGGCGCGCCTGAAGTTCGGAGCCTTTCTTGCCCCGCATCACCCGATCGGGGAGCATCCGATGCTGCAGTTCCGGCGCGATCTCGACCTGGTCGAGCAGCTGGATGCGCTCGGCTATGACGAGTTCTGGTGCGGCGAGCATCATTCCTCGGGCTGGGAGATGATCGCCTCGCCCGAGATGTTCCTGGCCGCCGCCGGCGAGCGCACCAAGCGGATCAAGCTCGGCACCGGCGTTGTGTCGCTGCCCTATCACCATCCCTTCAACGTCGCCCAGCGCATGGTGCAGCTCGACCATATGACCGGCGGCCGCGCCATTTTCGGCTCCGGACCGGGCGCGCTCGCCTCCGACGCGCACACGCTCGGCATCGATCCGATGACGCAGCGCGACCGCCAGGACGAGGCGATCGGCATCATCCGCCGCCTCTTCAACGGCGAGCGCGTCACCGCCAAAAGCGACTGGTTCACGATGAACGACGCCGCGCTGCAGATCCTGCCCCTGCAGGAGGAGATGCCGTTCGTGGTGGCCTCGCAGATCTCGCCCTCCGGCATGACGCTCGCCGGAAAATACGGCATCGGCATCATCTCGCTGGGCTCGATGACGACGCAGGGCCTGATGTCGCTGCAGCAGCAATGGCAGTTCGCCGAGGATGCCGCCAAGAAGCACGGAACCACGGTGCGTCGCGCCGACTGGCGCGTGCTCCTGACCTGGCACATCGCGGAAACGCGCGAACAAGCCCGCCGCGAGGCCGGCGCCGGGCTGATGCGCTGGCACAACGAATATAATGTCGGAACGCTGCAGCGGCCGGGCCTCACCGCGTTCTCCTCGCCCGACGAGGCCGTCGACAAGACCGCCTTCGTCGAGGGGGCCGCGTCCACCATCGGCACGCCCGACGATCTCGTCAAGACCATCAAGAACGTGATGCAGGTCTCCGGAGGCGTCGGCGCCATCATCGGCTTCGTGCACGACTGGGCCAATCCGGAAAACACCCGCCGGAGCTGGGACATGGTGGCGCGCTACGTTGTGCCGGAGATCAACGGCTATATCGACGGGCTGCGCAGGTCGCAAAAATTCGTGATCGAGAACCGCGCGATCTTCGAGCGCGCGGGTCAGGCCGTGATGGCCAAGATCATGGAGAATGAGAAGGCCGCCGAGGCGCTGAAAGTGACCGGCCCCGGCCGCGTCGCCATTCCCGCCGTTAACGCGCCGGATCTGCAGAAGGAAGCGGCGAAGCGGTAGGCACTCCACTCGTCGTCCCGGGGCGCGCGCAGCGCGAGCTATGATGCGCAATTGCGCATCTGAGGACCCATAACCACAGGATGCGGATTTACGAAGACTCGGAGCTACCAGCCTCGCACCAAAACTCCTCCCTGTGGTTATGGGTCCCCGCCTCCGCGGGGACGACGGCGGTGGGAGTGACGATTTTGTGCGCAAGACGACCGCAGCTCATCGCGGCCGGATCGTGCTATGCTCGCGGAGCCAGCCAATCGGAGCAATCGTCATGTCGATGCAGAATGTGGCCGCCCCTGCGCTTCCGTTCACTCCGCCCAGGCGCAACGAGCTGACCCACATTCCCGGTGACGAAGGCTGGCCGATCATCGGCAAGACCTTTCAGGTGCTCGCCGATCCCAAGGGCCATATCGAGGCGAACGGCGCCAAGTACGGTCTGGTCTACCGCACGCACTTTTTCGGCGAGACCAACGTCGTGCTGCTCGGGCCCGAGGCCAACGAGCTCGTGCTGTTCGACCAGCAGAAGCTGTTCTCCTCGACCCATGGCTGGGACAAGGTGCTGGGGCTGTTGTTTCCGCGCGGATTGATGCTGCTCGATTTCGAGGAGCATCGCCTGCATCGCAAGGCGCTCTCGGTCGCGTTCAAGTCCGGGCCGATGAAGTCCTATCTCGGCGATCTCGACCGGGGCATTTCCGCGCGCGTCGCGCAGTGGAAGGCGAAGCCGGGCGAGATGCAGCTTTATCCGGCGATGAAACAGCTCACGCTCGATCTCGCCGCGGCCTCGTTCCTCGGCGCCGATATCGGGCCCGAGGTCGATGAGATCAACCGCGCCTTCGTCGACATGGTGGCCGCCGCCGTCACCCCGATCCGCCGCCCCCTGCCCGGCACCCAGATGGCGCGAGGGGTGAAGGGACGCAAGCGCATCATCGCCTATTTCCGCGAGCAGATTCCGCTGCGGCGCGGCAATCACGGTGGCGACGATCTGTTCTCGCAGCTCTGCCGCGCCACCCATGAGAACGGCGCGCTGCTGTCGGACCAGGACATCATCGACCATATGAGCTTCCTGATGATGGCCGCGCACGACACGCTGACCTCGTCGCTGACCTCCTTCATCGGCGAGCTCGCCGCCAATCCGGACTGGCAGGACCGGCTGCGCGCGGAGGTGCTCGCGCTCGGCCTCGCCTCCGGCGCGCCGACCAGCTTCGACGATCTCGAGAAGATGCCGCTGACCGAGATGGCGTTCAAGGAAGCGCTGCGGCTCAAGCCGCCGGTGCCGTCGATGCCGCGCCGCGCGATGCGCGATTTCAGCTTCAAGGGTTTTGCGATCCCCGCCGGCACCGCGATCGGCATCAACCCGCTCTATACCCACCACATGAAGGAGATCTGGCCGGAGCCGGACCGCTTCGATCCCCTGCGCTTCACCGAGGACGCGCAGCGTGGCCGTCACCGTTTCGCCTTCGTACCGTTCGGCGGCGGCGCGCATATGTGCCTCGGCCTGCACTTCGCCTACATGCAGGCGAAATGTTTCGCGCGGCATTTCCTGGAGAATATCGAAGTGTCGCTCGCGCCAGGCTACAAGCCCGACTGGCAGATGTGGCCGATCCCGAAGCCGCGGGACGGATTGCGGGTGCAGGTGAAGGCGGTGTAGCTTTTCGTGTCCCGGACGCGCGAAGCGCGAGCCGGGACCCAGATTGCCACAGGCAAGCTGCGGATGGATGGGCCCCGGCTCTGCGGAGCGGCGCTTCGCGCCGCACCGCGTCCGGGGCACGAAACTATCCGCTACGCCTCCTGGTCGAACGCCTTGCGCAAGGCCACATAGCCCTGCTGCTGCTGGCTCCAGTTGCGGCCGCCGGTCATGGCGCCGTCGACGACGAGGTCGTGGCCGTTGATGAAGCTGGATTCGTCGCTGGCCAGGAACACTGCGGCCTGGGCGATATCTTCAGGAAGACCCGCGCGGGGGATCGGCTGCGCGGTCTTGTAGACTTCGCGCATCACCGCCGGCGTCTTCTCGGCGGCATCGGTCGAGAGCCCCAGCGCCTTGCCGAAGATGCCGGTCGCGATCGCGCCGGGCGAGATCGAATTGACGCGAACATTGGATTCGCCGAGCTCCATCGCCACGCATTTAGTGAGATGGATCACCGCCGCCTTGGCCGCGCCATAGACCATCGACGACGAGAAGCCGGCGAGGCGGCCGGCAATGCTGCCATTGTTGATGATGCTGCCGCCGCCCTGCTTCTTCATGTAGGGTGCGGCGTGCTTCATGCCGAGCATGACGCTGCGCACCAGCGTCGCCATCGCCGCATCGAACCGCTCGACCTCGAGGCCTTCGATGCCGCCGGTCTGCGCCGGCCCGCCGGCATTGTTGAACAGGCAATCGACCCTGCCGAACTTGTCGACCGCGAGCGCGATCAGCGCCTGCATCTGCGCTTCGACGGTGACGTCGGTCTGAAGGAAGATGCAGCTTTCCCCGAGCTGCTTCGCCAGCGCCTCGCCTTCCGGTACGCGCCGGCCTGCGATCACAATTTTGGCACCTTCGGCAACGAAGACTTCCGCAGTGCGCAATCCGATGCCGCTCGTCGCCCCCGTGATCACCGCAACCTTGCCGTCCAGCCTGCCCATGGAATGTTCCTGTTTTCGAGTGATTTGATGCCAAATGGCGAATGCCGGCCGCCGCCGTCGCCGCAGCGGTCACTATTCCTGCCCGCTTCCGACAAGGCAAGCTATGCTTCAACGGGCGGCATGCGTAACATCCTCACGGGCCGCTTGATCGTCGAACGCCTATCGCAACCGGGCAGGGCATGAGGAAGCTGATCGAGGAGTTCCGCAAGGGCTGGCAGGGTGCGGCGCCGCCCTCGCTCGCTCTGAGCATCGGCTTTGCGGTGGTCTGCCTGTTGGCTGCAACCCTGGTCCGCTGGGGCCTCGCTCAGGTTCGTCCCGACATCTATTTCACGCCGTACTTCCCGGCCGTCTTCTTTGCTGCGGCCCTGGGCGGATTCCGGATCGGCATCGTGACGGCGCTCGTCGGCGGCGTGCTCGGCATCGCGCTGAATTTCGGCGATGCGTTTGCCGATCGCGCGCGGTTTGTCCTGCTGGCGCTTTACTGGACCGTGTGCGCGATCACCATCTGGGGTGTCGAGCACTATCGCACCATGTTGGCCGAGCAGCGCCGAATTTCCAGACGCCTGATCGAGGAAGAAGATTATCGCAAGCTGCTGGTCGAGGAGCTCCAGCATCGGCTGAAGAACAAGCTGTCGACGGTGCATGCCGTGGTGCACCAGGTGTTGCACGACCAGCCGCAGGTCTGGGCCCGGGTCGATCCGCGGCTGCGCTCGCTGGCCGCAACCGATGATTTGATCTCGCGGATCGACAAAGCCGGCTGCGACATTCGCGACCTTCTGATCTCCGAGCTCGGGCCTTACGGCCATGTCCGCTTCACGCTCAACGGCGAGCGGCTGTTCCTGCCGCCCAAGCTCGCGGTCACGCTGTCATTGATGTTTCACGAGCTTGCCACCAATGCAGGCAAGTACGGCGCATTCTCCTCACCGCGCGGTCTGTTGCAGGTGTCATGGACCATCACCGACGACCGCCTGACGATCACCTGGGACGAAACCGAAGGACCGAGCGTGGACAAGGTGTCGGAGCCCGGCTTCGGCACCAAGCTCTTGAAGTCGGCGCTGTCGGCTTTCGACGGCAAAACTGAGATCTCGTATCTGAAAACCGGGCTGCATTGCATCATGCAGTGCCGAATTCCACGAAGCGAGTAGACGTCGCAACATGTAAGGTGTGCTCCTTGCTGCCCGCGCGGTGGCGCAATCGCGTGTGGCACTTGCGCGACCTGAGCAAGCGCCTCGTCCTTCGAGACGACCGCTTCGCGGTCTCCTCAGGATGAGGCTAAGCGGCATCGGTGCTCGGGTGATATCGCGCAGCGCACTCCGGCCCTCATCCTGAGGGCCCGCCCACGGCGGGCGTCTCGAAGGATGGCCGCAGGCGAAATCGCTCCCACGCGGATACTTCGCTGTTTCGCCGAGCGCGTTGACGCTCCGTTAATGACGATCGCCAGCGCGCGTCGGATCGTCGCAAGTTTTCTCCAAAACACCCCCGTATTTCTCCTGACCCCTTAACCAAACTTAAGAGGGAACCGCGGAAGATCGCGCCCATTGCAAAGGCGCGCTGAAACAACAAGATTCATGACTTCTATGAACGACAATCAATATTCCGGCGCGACTGAAGCCGAGCTCGGTTTTCTCAAGGAAATCGTTAGAATGCTGCCGGCCGGCCTCACCGTGCAGGACGCGCATGGCGAGTTGCTGCTGGTCAACGATGCCGCCGCCGCGCAGCTCGGCCTGGACGGCAACCGTCCTTCACCCGATCTGACGCCGCGGCGCGAGGCCTGCCGCCAGGCCCTGAGCGACGGGCAGCCCGTCGTGACCGAGGAAGCGCTTCACGTCGGCGCCGCGCGAAAGGTGCTGCTCACGACCCATCGCCCCGTTCGTCTCGACGGACGCGAGCTCCTGATCTCCGCATCCTCCGACATCACCGAGCAGAAGAATTTCGAGGACCAGCTGTTCCGCTCGGCCTATTTCGACGAGCTGACCGGGCTGCCCTCGCGCCGCGTGATCGAGCACCGCGCCAATGCCCTGCTCGCGCACGACCGCAGCGGCGAACGTTTTGCGCTGGCCTTTCTCGACGTCGACAATTTCAAGCACATTAACGACTATTACGGCCACGCCGTGGGCGACGCGCTGCTGGTCGAGCTGGCGAAGCGGCTCGGACGGGACTTGCGCGATTCCGACATACTCTCGCGCATCTCGGGCGACGAATTCCTGCTGCTGCTGTCACCGGTCCAGAGCCAGGAGGAAGTCGCCGAATTCATGCAATCGACGCTGGAGCGGCTGACCGCGCCGTTCTTCATCGACCATTCGGAAGTGTTCGCCTCGACCTCAGTCGGCATCAGCCTCTATCCCGACCATGGACGCAGCTTCGAAACGCTGCGGCAGAACGCGGACATCGCGATGTACCGCATCAAGAACAACGGCAAGGGACTGGCTGCCTTCTTCGATGCCAGCATGGAGCGCGAGGCACAGGCGCGGATGAAGGTCGAGCAGTCGCTGCGGCTCGCCATCCTGGAAAAGCGCTTCTGCTGCGCCTTCCAGTCCAAGGTCGACATCCGCACCCAGGCGGTGAAGGGCATCGAGGCCCTGGTGCGCCTGCGCGACGACGAAGGCGTGATCCAGGCGCCCGGCTCGTTCATCGATCTTGCCGGCGAGCTCGGCCTAATCGACGAGCTGACCCATCTCGTGCTCGCCGAGATCGTCAAGTCGATCGACCTGATCAACGACACGTTCGGTCCGGAAGCGACCATCAGCATCAACGTCGCCGCCAAGCAGGCCGGCAATCCCGAATTCATGCGCAGCTTTGCGCAGGCGCTGGAGAAGACCGGCTTTCCGCAGCGCTTCATGATCGAGGTGACGGAAGATGCTTTCGTCGCCAAGAATCATTTTCAGGACGAGATCCTGCCGATGTTCCGCAAGCTCGGCGTCGGCGTCTCCATCGACGATTTCGGCACCGGCTATTCCTCGCTCTCGGCGCTGGCCGACATCACCGCCGACGAGATCAAGATCGACCGCTCCTTCATCACCGACATTCATAATCGTCCGCGCAGCCAGGGTATCCTGCGCGCGATCGAATCCTTGAGCGAGGCGCTCGGCATGACGGTGATCGCCGAAGGCCTCGAAACCTACGAGGAGCTGGCCTATCTGCAGGCGGCGACCAAGATCCGCTACGCGCAGGGCTATTATTTCTCCCGGCCGATCTTCCTGGAGGAGCTGAAGCTCGCAACGCCCTCCTCGAGCGAGGCGCGGGTCAGCGTGGCAAGCCGCCCGGCGCAACAGCACCGCCAGGGCTATTCGCGGGCGAGCGGGTACCGAAGGTAGGGGCGGCGCGCACACGCTCGTCATCCCGGGTCGCGCAAAGCGCGAGCCCAGGATCCATAACCACAGAAAGCCGCGTGACGCGGCACTGCCACTCCGAGTCTTCGTCAAACCTCTTCCTGTGGGTATGGGTCCCGGGCTCGCTTCGCGCCCCGGGACGACAGCAATTGTTGAACTGGCTTAAGCGCCATTCCCTGTTTAGCCCCATTTCCCCCTTTGAAATCGCTGCACTTTTGCTAATACACGGGGCGGACCTCCCCGAGGTATCTCATGCCTGCCGCCGCCTCCTCGATCAGCGATCCCGCCTATCTCCGTGCGCGCGCAATGGAAACGCTGTTCGAGCGGCTGGAGAAGCTCTGCGAGGGCGCGATTGCGATCGATCGCGGCGGGCGCGTCGTCTACGTCAACGAGAAATATCTTGCCGCGCTCGGTCTCGACCATGCCAGCGAGGCGATCGGCCGGTCGATCGAGGAGGTCATCCCGAACAGCCTGATGCGGAAGGTGGCCGAGACCGGCGAGCCGATCCTGCTCGACATCATGGAGCTCGGCGGCGAGCAACTCGTCGTCACCCGCATGCCGATCGAGGACGAGAACGGGACGGTGATCGGCGCGATCGGCTTCGTGCTCTATGATCATCTCGAAAGCCTGAAGCCCCTGCTCGCCCGCGTCGCCCAGCTCGAGAGCGATCTGCGGCTGGCGCGGCGGCAATTGTCCAACGCCCGTGCGGCGCGCTTCACCTTCGCCGATTTCGTCGGCACGACGCCTGCCATTGCTCACGCCAAGGAGCTCGCCAGCCGAGCCGCGCGGCAGAGCGTCACCGTCCTGCTCACCGGCGAGACCGGGACGGGCAAGGAGATGTTGGCACAGGCGATCCACAACGCCTCCTCGCGCGCCGACAAGCCGTTCGTCAGCGTCAACGTCGCCGCCATCCCCGAGACCCTGATCGAATCGGAGTTCTTCGGCACTGCGCCGGGCGCCTATACCGGCGCCGACCGACGGGGACGCGAGGGCAAGTTCCGCATTGCCGACGGCGGCACGCTGTTCCTCGACGAGATCGGCGAGATGCCGCTGCAATTGCAGGCCAAGCTGCTGCGCGTGCTCCAGGAGCGCGAGATCGAGCCGCTCGGCTCGGACAAGATCACCAGGGTCGACGTCCGCGTCATCGCCGCGACCAATGTGGACCTGCGCAAGCGTGTCAGCGACGGCGCGTTTCGCGCCGATCTCTACTACCGCCTCAACGTGCTTTCGGTCGACCTGCCGCCGCTCCGCCACTGCCTCGACGATCTCCCCGACATCTGCGCCCGGCTGCTCGACGACATCAGCGCGTCGGGCGACTACGTCAAGGCGAAGATCACGCCGAGCGCGCTCGCTGCGCTCGCCCGTTACGATTGGCCGGGCAATGTCCGCGAGCTCCGCAACATCCTCGAGCGCGCGCTGATCCTCAGCGATTCCGGGCGGCTGACCGGCGAGGATGTCGCCCGCATTCTCCCCATCGGCACCGAGGTCAGGCTTGCACCGGCCGAGCGCCCGGCCGGATTGGTGGTACCCTATGCCGAAGCCGAGGCCGAGTTCGAGAAGCAGACGCTCGAACAGGCGCTCGCCGCCAGCAACGGCCAGATCACCGAGGCCGCCCGGATGCTGCGGATCTCGCGCGCGACCTTCTACAAGAAGCTCGCGAAATTCGGCCTCGCCTCGGGATCGGCGCCCGTCTGAGTTTCGAGACACCGGACTGTCCGGAGTCTCGGATTCCGGACACCGCACCCGGCTGCTCTTCCGGGACAGATTGCAGGCAATTGCCGCAGATTTCAGCGGTTTTGCGCGAGGTTGCGGGATCTGGCGCGGACCTTGCTCTCCGCTTTGCCGTCTTTCCTTCGCGAGGAGCAACCTGTTCCGGGGCAGCGCTTCGCGATAAGATCAAGCACAACAAGGCCTACGGTCCAGGGAGCGGGAGGAACGCCGTGAGCCATCATCCAGCTCTGCCTTACTTGCGCAATTCCGAGAAGGGCAAGGTCGTCTCGGCGAATGAAGCCGTCATGCTGATCCGCGACGGCGACACGGTGGCAACCGGCGGCTTCGTCGGCATCGGCTTTGCCGAGGAGATCGCCATCGCACTGGAGGAGCTCTATCTGTCCCATGAGGGCGATGCGCCCTATACGCAAGGCAAGCCGCGCAATCTGACGCTGGTCTATGCGGCCGGTCAGGGCGACGGCAAGCAGCGCGGCCTCAATCATTTCGGACATGAAGGCCTGGTGCGGCGCGTGATCGGCGGGCATTGGGGCCTTGCGCCGAAACTGCAGCAGCTCGCGATCGCGAACCAGATCGAGGCCTACAACCTGCCGCAGGGCGTCATCACCCATCTGTTCCGCGACATCGCCGCGCACCGGCCCGGCCACATCACCCGCGTCGGCATGGGCACCTTCGTCGATCCCCGGCACGGCGGCGGCAAGCTGAACGCACGCACCACCGAGGACCTGGTGGAGCTGATCACGCTGCGCGGCGAGGAGTGCCTGCTCTACAAGACCTTCCCGATCGATGTCGGGATCATCCGCGCCACCACCGGCGATCCCGACGGCAATCTCACCATGGAGAAGGAGGCCCTGACGCTGGAGGCGCTTGCCATCGCCATGGCGGCGCATAATTCCGGCGGCATCGTCATCGCCCAGGTCGAGCGCGTCGCCGAGGCCGGCAGCCTCAATCCGCGTCAAGTGAGGATTCCCGGCATCCTCGTCGACTGTGTCGTGGTGTCAAGGCCCGAGAACCACTGGCAGACTTTCGGCACGCAATACAATCCGGCCTTCTCGAGCGAGATCCGGGTCCGCGCCGCCTCGCTGCCGGTGATGCCGATCAGCGAGCGCAAGATCATCGCCCGGCGCGCGGCGCTGGAGCTGAAGGCCAACAGCGTCGTCAATCTCGGCATCGGCATGCCCGAGGGGATCGCCTCGGTCGCCAATGAAGAGCGGATCATCGACCTCATCACGCTGACGGCGGAGCCGGGCGTGATCGGCGGCATCCCGGCGAGCGGCATCGATTTCGGCGCGGCGATCAACACGCAGGCGGTGATCGACCAGCCGTACCAGTTCGACTTCTACGACGGCGGCGGTTTGGACGCCGCCTTCCTTGGGCTTGCCCAGGTCGACCGCGCCGGCAACCTCAATGTCAGCAAGTTCGGGCCGAAGCTCGCAGGCGCTGGCGGCTTCATCAACATCAGCCAGAACGCCAAGGAAGTGATCTTCGTCGGCACGTTCGGTGCGGGCAAGCAACGCATCGCGGTGAAGGACGGCAAGCTCGTCATCCTGGACGAGGCCACGTCGCGCAAATTCGTCGAGAATGTCGAGCACGTCACCTTCAGCGGCCCGTTTGCCGCCGCGCGCAAGCAACGCACCCTTTACGTCACCGAGCGCTGCGTGTTCGAGCTCCGGGAGGACGGGCTCGAGCTCGTCGAGGTCGCGCCCGGCATCGACATCGAGCGCGACATCCTGCGCCTGATGGACTTCAAGCCGCTGATCCCGCGCGACCCCGCCCTGATGGACGCGCGCATCTTCGGCGACGGCCTGATGGATCTGCGCGAGCGCCTGCTCACCATCCCGCTCGACCAGCGCTTCACGCTGGACGAGCAGCAGGACCTGTTCTTCGTCAATCTCGAGCGCTATCCGCTGCGCAGCAAGGCGGAGATCGACACCATCGCCGCCATCGTCGAGGCCCGCCTGGCGCCGCTCGGACGCCGCGTCTACGCCATCGTCAATTATGACAATTTTTCTATCCTGCCGGAACTGATGGACGATTATTCGGCCATGGTGCGCAGCCTCGTCGACCGCTTCTATTCCGGCGTGTCGCGCTACACCACGTCGGGTTTCCTGCGCATCAAGCTCGGCGAAGCCCTGGAGAAGCGCGGCGTCGCGCCGCACATCTTCGAGAGCGCGGAGGAAGCGCAGTCGGACTGGCGCCAGGTCGAGGCCGGCGCGGCGCGCAATGCGAGCCAGGCTCAAAAATGATGCATGCTCTCGCGCCGGCGCACGCCGCCGGAAGGATCAATTGCAATGTTCGTGACGTTGTGCAAATCGCTGTTGGCAGAAACTTTACATCAGGAGGGACCATCGTGCGTCGATCACTCATCATAACAACAACCATCCTCGCGCTCGGCGCGGGCACCTCCGCGCTCGCCGACGATCTCAAGATCGCGCTGATCTACGGCAAGACCGGTCCGCTCGAGGCCTACGCCAAGCAGACCGAGACCGGCCTGAAGATGGGATTCGAATACGCCACCAAGGGCAGCATGACGCTCGACGGCCGCAAGATCGTCATCATCACCAAGGACGACCAGGGCAAGCCGGACCTCGCCAAGGCCGCGCTCTCGGAGGCCTATCAGGATGACAAGGTCGATATCGCGATCGGCACGACCTCGTCGGCCGCGGCGCTCGCCATTCTTCCCGTCGCCGAGGAGAACAAGAAGATCCTGATCGTCGAGCCCGCGGTCGCGGACCAGATTACCGGCGAGAAATGGAATCGCTACATCTTCCGCACGGCGCGCAACTCCTCGCAGGACGCGATCTCCAACGCGGTCGCGATCGGCAAGCAGGGCGTCACCGTGGCGACGCTGGCGCAGGACTACGCCTTCGGCCGCGACGGCGTCGCCGCGTTCAAGGAAGCGCTCGCCAAGACCGGCGCGACGCTCGCGGCCGAAGAATATGCCCCGACTTCGACCACCGACTTCACCGCGGTCGGCCAGCGCCTGTTCGACGCGCTGAAGGACAAGCCGGGCCGCAAGGTGATCTGGGTGATCTGGGCCGGCGCCGGCAATCCGCTGGCCAAGCTCCAGGACATGGACCCGAAGCGCTACGGCATCGAGCTCTCCACCGGCGGCAACATCCTGCCGGCGCTCGCCGCCTATAAGGGTCTGCCCGGCATGGAAGGCGCGACCTACTACTTCTATGAGATCCCGAAGAACCCGGTGAACGACTGGCTCGTCGCCGAGCATCAGAAGCGCTTCAACGCGCCGCCGGACTTCTTCACCGCGGGCGGCTTTGCGGCTGCGATGTCCGTCGTCGCCGCCGTCACCAAGGCGAAGTCGACCGACACCGAGAAGCTGATCAACGCGATGGAGGGCCTGGAGTTCGACACGCCCAAGGGCAAGATGGTGTTCCGGAAAGAGGACCATCAGGCGCTGCAGAGCATGTATCACTTCAAGGTCAAGGTCGATCCGAACGTCGCCTGGGCCGTGCTCGAGCCGGTGCGCGAGCTGAAGATCGAGGACATGAACGTTCCGATCAAGAACAAGCGGTAAGCTTTCTTGCTTCACCTCTCCCGCTCTTGTCCGCCGAAGCCTTGGCGAAGGCGGATGCGGAGAGGCCGGGAGAGGACTCCTTCCTCTTGGGGGTTCTCGCCTGCGGAGACAGCCCTCTGCCCGACCCTCCCCCGCAAGCGGGGGAGGGAGCGCAGCGTGACCTGCGGATCTATCTCGTTTCATCATTTGCCAGACTCTCCATGCCGCTCACCCTCGAAACCCGCGACCTCACCATCCGCTTCGGCGGCCATGTCGCGGTCAACAATGTCTCCTGCACGTTTCGCCCGGGCGAGCTCACCGCCATCGTCGGGCCGAACGGCGCCGGCAAGACCACCTATTTCAATCTGATCTCGGGCCAGCTGCGGGCATCCGGCGGCAGCATCCTGTTCGACGGCGCCGACATCACCGAGCATTCCGCACCAATGCGCACCCGTGCGGGTCTCGGACGTGCTTTCCAGCTCACCAATCTCTTCCCGAACCTCTCAGTGGAAGAGAATGTCCGCCTCGCAGTGCAGGCGGCAGCGGGCACGCATTACGACATGCTGCGGCCCTGGATGGTGCGCCGCGACCTGATCGCGCGCGCCGACGCCATCCTCGACCAGGTCGCGCTCGGCAATCGCCGCGGCGTCACTGCGACCGCGTTGTCGCATGGCGACCAGCGCAAGCTCGAGGTGGCGCTGATGATCGCGCTCGAGCCAAAAGTCTTCATGTTCGACGAACCGACCGCCGGCATGAGCATCGACGAGGTGCCGATCGTCCTGAACCTGATCGCGCAGCTCAAGCAGGACAAGAGCAAGATCATCCTCCTGGTCGAGCACAAGATGGATGTGGTGCGCTCGCTCGCCGACCGCATCATCGTGCTGCATAACGGGCAGCTGGTGGCGGACGGCGCACCCGCCGAGGTGATCGCCTCGCCGATCGTGCAGGAAGCCTATCTCGGCGTCGCGCCCAAAAGCGCTGCAGGGAGCGCAGCATGAGCGATCTCCTCAAGCTTTCCGGCGTGCACACCCATATCGGGCGCTATCACATCCTGCAGGGCATCGATCTCGCCGTTGCGGAAGGACAGGTCACGATGCTGCTCGGCCGCAACGGCGCCGGCAAGACCACGACGCTGCGGACCATCATAGGCCTGTGGCAGGCCTCGAAAGGCGAGATCACCCTGGCAGGCCAGCGCATCGAGAGCCTTGCGACGCCCGACATCGCGCGGCTCGGCGTCGGCTACGTGCCGGAGAGCATGGCCGTGTTCTCCGATCTCACGGTGAAGGAGAACCTGGTGCTGGCGGCGCGCGACGCGCCGCTCGACGACAAGCAGCTGGATTGGATCTTCGGCTTCTTCCCGGCGCTGCGCCGCTTCTGGCTGTCGCGCGCGGGAAGCCTGTCGGGCGGGCAGAAGCAGATGCTGTCGATTGCGCGCGCGATCGTCGAGCCGCGCAAGCTGCTCCTGATCGACGAGCCGACCAAGGGCCTCGCGCCCGCCATCGTGATGGCGCTGATCGAGTGCCTGAAGGAGATCAAGCGCAAGGGCGCCACGATCCTGATGGTCGAGCAGAATTTCTTTGCCGCCCGCGAGCTCGGCGACAACGTGCTGGTGATGGACAACGGCACCATCGTTCATCGCGGCGAGATGGCGGCACTCGCCGCCGACGTGCCGCTGCAGGAGCGGCTGCTCGGCCTGAGCCTGGAGGCGCATCAGTGACAGACCTTGCCGCAACCGATCCGCTGCCGAAGCCGAAACGCGATCTCGCGCCGATCCTGCTGCCGCTCGCGCTCGCGCTGCTGATGATCCCGCTGATCGGATCGACCTCGTCCTGGCTGACGCTGACCGTCGCGAGCCTCGCCATGGGCATGATGATCTTCATCATGGCCTCAGGGCTAACGCTGGTGTTCGGCCTGATGGACGTGCTCAATTTCGGCCACGGCGCCTTCATCGCCGTCGGCGCCTATGTCGCGACCCTGGTGCTGGCGCCGTTCGCGGCGTCCATCCAGGCCGATTCGCTCTGGATGAACCTCGCGGTGCTGGGGCCAGCCGCGCTGCTCTCAATGGCGGTGTCGGGTGCGCTCGGCCTCGTCGTCGAGCGCGTGCTCATCCTTCCCGTCTACGGCCAGCACCTGAAGCAGATCCTGATGACCACCGGCGGCCTGATCGTCGCCGAGCAGACGCTCTATGCGCTGTGGGGGCCGCAGATCATCCCGATGCCGCTGCCGGCCTCGCTCCGCGGCTCCTTCATCATCGGCGACGTCGCGATCGCCAAGTACCGCGTGCTGGCGATGCTGATCGGGCTTTCCGTCTTCATCGCGATCCAGCTCGTGCTCAACCGCACCAAGCTCGGCCTCCTGATCCGCGCCGGCGTCGAGAACCGCGAGATGGTGGAGGCGCTCGGCTACCGCATCCGCCGCCTGTTCCTCGGCGTGTTCATGACCGGATCGGCGCTGGCCGGCCTCGGCGGCGTGATGTGGGCGCTTTACCGCGAGCAGGTGCACGCCTCCATGAGTGACGACCTCACCGTCCTGATCTTCATCGTCGTCATCATCGGCGGGTTGGGATCGATCGGCGGCTGCTTCATCGGCGCCATCCTCGTCGCCATGGTCGCCAATTACGGCGGCTTCCTGGTGCCGAAGCTCGCCCTCGTCTCCAACATCCTGCTGATGGTCGCCATTCTGATGTGGCGGCCGCGCGGCCTCTATGCAGTGACCAGCCGATGATGATCCTCTCAGGCGATCCGCCGCGCAGTCGCGTCCTGACGCTCGTTCTCGTCGTCATCATCCTGGCGCTGGCGGCAACGCCATTCCTGTTCCCGGGCGCCAAGGCACTGAACGTCGCGGCCAAGATCTGCATCTTCGCAGCCCTCGTCGCCTCCTACGATCTCCTGCTCGGCTATACCGGCTCGGTGTCGTTCGCCCACACCATGTTCTACGGCATCGGCAGCTACGCGATCGCGATCGCGCTGTACGGCATGGGTCCGAACTGGGCCGCGGTCGCCACCGGCATCGTCGCCGGCCTGCCGCTCGCAGCCCTGCTTGCGCTCGCGATCGGGCTGTTCTCGCTGCGGGTCGCTGCGATCTTCTTCGCCATGATCACGCTTGCGGTCGCCTCGGCCTTCCAGGTGCTGGCCTCGCAGCTGTCCTGGCTGACCGGTGGTGAGGACGGGCGCAGCTTCCAGCTGCCGGAGCTGCTGCGCCCCGGCACGGTGCTGATCTCCAAGAACCTGTTCGGCTTCGAGATCAACGGCCGCATCCTGACCTTCTACCTGGTGTTCGCGATCTCGGCCCTGATGATCCTCGCGCTGCTGCGCGTCGTGAACTCGCCGTTCGGGCGCGTGCTCCAGGCGATCCGCGAAAATCGTTTCCGGGCCGAGGCGCTCGGCTTCCGCACCGTGTTCCACCTCACCTACGCCAACTGCCTCGCCGCTCTCGTCGCAGCCAGCGCCGGCATCCTGAATGCGCTGTGGCTGCGCTATGCAGGTCCCGACACCTCGCTGAGCTTCTCCATCATGCTCGACATCCTGCTGATGGTGGTGATCGGCGGCATGGGCACGATCTACGGCGCGATCATCGGCGCCACCATCTTCATCCTTGCCCAGAATTATCTGCAGTCGCTGATGGGCGTCGCCTCCAAGGCGGCGGACGAAGCCGGGCTGCCGCTGCTGCCGGGGCTGTTGCATCCCGACCGCTGGCTGCTGTGGCTCGGGCTGCTATTCATCGCCAGCGTCTATTTCTTCCCGACCGGCGTGGTCGGACGGCTGCGCCATGGCGGCGGCAAGAAGACCGCCGGCGCCTCGCATTAACCGATGATTCATGATGCAGCGCCGCGTTTGCGGCGGCGCCGCACAACCGGCGCGATACAAGCGCGGCTACATATCGGCGCCATCACGCAACCGGATTAACGCTCAGGTAACTGGTTTTCCTAAGGTTTGCGCCATTTGTGCGGTGTATTCCTGTTCTTCCAGGGAGGGGGAATGCGCCAGGTCTTTGCCAAGGTAGCAGCCGGAATGTCTCTAGCCGCGAGGAACGGCTGGGAGGCCTTGGCGCGCCGCGGTCCTGTCCTGTGGCTGACCTTGTGCGGCGTATTTCTGGTCGCGGGCATTTTCATCGTCACGGCCATGGCGGTCGGCGAATTCCGCGAGCGGACCCTCGCCAACCGCGAGCGTGAGCTCGAAAACACGGTGAAGCTGATCGCGCGGCATTTCGATCAGCAATTCGAGGATTCCGACGTCGTCGCCGCCGACCTGATCGGACAGATGAACCTGCCGGAGATCACCTCGCCTGCGATGTTCCGCGAGCGCCTGTCCGGGCCTGCCGCCAACCAGATGCTGCGCAGCAAGATGAGCTCCGTGTCGTATCTCGGCGACATCGCGATCTACGATGCCGAGGGCGAGCTGATCAACTGGTCGCGGGCCCAGCCGCTGCCCAAGATCAACATCTCCGCGCGCGCCTATTTCCAGTCGTTCAAGTTCAACCCGGCGGCCGAGCCGGTCATCCTGGAATCGGTCCGCAGCCTCATCATCGGCAAATGGACCACGGTCGTCGCACGCCGGCTGCGCGGCGCGGACGGCACATTCCTCGGCGCCATGGTGCGGCGGATCGACCCGAACAGCTATCAGCAATATTTCGCGTCGGTCGCGCTCGCCGACGGCACGGCCATCTCGCTGTTCGATCGCGAGGGCAAGATGCTGGCGCGCTATCCGCACGCCGAGGAGCTGATCGGGCGGAACTTCAAGGACGGGCCGCTGATGCAGAAAGTGCTGGCCGAAGGCGGTCAGCAGACGCTCCGCGGGAGGAGCCCCGTCACCGGTGAGGAGCGGCTCGGCTCGGCTGCGTCGCTGACGCATTTCCCGCTGGTCATCATCGCCACCAATACCACGGCAGCGGCACTTGCGGACTGGCGGCAGCAAACCGGCTTCATGGTGGCCACGGCAGGCTTCGCGGCCAGCGTGATCGCGCTGATCCTCTATCTGATCATTCGCCAGATCAACCGGCAGAACCGCGAGGCCCAGCAGCGGATCGAGGCGGAGCGGCTGCGGCTCGATACTGCCCTCAACAACATGTCGCAAGGGCTGATCCTGTACGACGCGGGCGGCACCATCGTCACCTGCAACCGCCGCTACGCCGACATGTTCGGCCTGTCCCACGACGTCATCAAGCCCGGCTGCCACATCCGCGAGGCGATGTATCATCGCAAGGAGCGCGGCGCATTCGATGGCGATGTCGAAGCGTTTTGCGCCGACGTCATGAGGGTCGTCGCCGAAGGCACGGTCTCGACGAGAACGCATCAGCTGGCCAACGGCCGCGCCTTCCAGGTCATCAACACGCCGCTCGCGCAGGGCGGCTGGGTCGCCACGATCGAGGACATCACCGAGCAGCGCAATCTGGAGCAGGAGCGCGACCGCAACTACACCTTCCTGCGCGAGATCATCGATCATATCCCGTCACGGATCACCGTGAAGGATGCCCGCACGCGGCGCTACCTGCTGGCCAACCAGGTGGCCGAGCAACAACTCGGCGAAACCAGCAAGACGATCGTCGGCAAGACCGCGTTCGATCTCTATCCGGCAGAAACCGCCGGGATCATCACCCGGGACGACGACAAGCTGCTGCAATCGCCGGACGGGCTGTTCCTGGACGAGCACGTGTGGACCACGCCAAGCATCGGACGGCGCTACATCACGTCCACCCGGATCGGAATCCGCGACAGGTCGGGCGAGCCGCGCTACATCATCAATGTCGTCGAGGACGTCACGGAGCGGCGGCGCGATCACGAGAAGATCGCGCATATGGCGCATTACGACGCGCTGACCGACCTGCCGAACCGGGCCCTGTTCCGCGAGCAGATCGAATGCGAGCTGGAGAAGGTCGCCGAAGGCGGCCAGTTTGCGCTGCTCTACATCGACGTCGACGAGTTCAAGGGCATCAACGATTCGCTCGGTCATCACGTCGGCGACGAGCTGTTGAAGGCGATAGGCGGCCGTCTGCGCGGCTGTCTCAAGCAGGGCGATTTGATCGCGCGGCTCGGGGGCGACGAATTCGCCGTGATCCAGACCGACATCGGGTCTTCCGCCGACGTGCTGTCCTTCGTGAAGCGGATCTACCAGGCGATCCGGCAGCCCTATCATTGCCTCGGCCATCAGCTCTCCACCGATGCCAGCATCGGCATCGCGCTGGCGCCCCAGGACGGCGCCGATCTCGATCAGCTGGTCAAGAACGCCGACCTCGCGATGTACGGGGCCAAGGCCGAGGGGCGGCGCACCCACCGCTTCTTCGAGCCCGCAATGGATGCCTGCGCCAAGGCACGCCTCAGCATGGAGCAGGATTTACGCCAAGCCCTCGTCAACGGCGGCTTCGAGATTCACTATCAGCCGCTGGTCGACCTGCGCTCGGGTGAAGTCTCCGGCTGCGAGGCGCTGCTGCGCTGGCGCCATCCCCAGCGCGGCATGGTGTCGCCGGCGGAGTTCATTCCGGTCGCCGAGGACACCGGCCTCATCACCGAGCTCGGCGACTGGGTGCTGCGCACCGCCTGCAGTGAGGCCGCGACCTGGCCGGCGCATGTGCGCCTCGCGGTCAACGTCTCGCCCGTGCAGCTCAAATGCGACACGCTGGCGCTGCGAATCGCGGGCGCGCTCGCCGCCTCCGGCCTCGACCCGCGCCGGCTCGAGCTCGAGATCACCGAGGCCGTGCTGATCCGCGACGACGAGGCGGCGCTCTCGATCCTGCACCAGTTGCGGTCGATCGGCGTGCGCATCGCGCTCGACGATTTCGGCACCGGCTATTCCTCGCTGAGCTATCTGAAGCGCTTCCCGTTCGACAAGATCAAGATCGACCGCTGCTTCGTCGTCGACATCGCCGAGGCGAGCGGCTCGCCCATCATCGTGCAGGCGGTGGTGAACATCGCGGCCGCCAGCAGCATGACCACGGTCGCCGAGGGCGTCGAGACCGAGGCGCAGCGCGACATGCTGCGCGCGCTCGGCTGCACGCAGATGCAGGGCTATCTGTTCAGTGCACCGAAGCCGGCCAGCGAGGTACGCAAGCTGTTCGGTCCCTCCGATGGCTTGCCCGTGGCTGCGGTGGCCTGATGCCGAAGTCGCGCAAGGCGCTCGATGTCGCCGATTCCTACGCCGTCCGGCTGATGCAGCACCTCGTGGTGCCGACCTTCGTGATTGACCCGAAGCGCCGCGTCGTGATCTGGAACAGAGCCTGCGAGCGGCTGACCGGCGTCGGAGCCGCCGAAGTGATCGGCACCAGCAAGCACTGGCAGGCGTTCTACGAGACGAAGCGCCCTTGCCTTGCCGACCTCGTCGCCCTCGACCGGCCCGAGCAGTTGCCGGAGTATTATTCGGAATATGCCGCGCGCGGCCACAACGGGCTCGGCTTCTCCGCGGAGAACTGGTGCGTGATGCCCAAGCTCGGCAGCCAGCTCTATCTCGCCATCGACGCCGGCCCGATCCACGACGAGGCCGGCAACCTGATCGCGGTGGTGGAGACTCTGCGCGACCTCACCGACCAGAAGCGCGCCGAGATGGCGCTGAAGGAGCTCGCGACCAAGGACGGGCTCACTGGCCTCGCGAACCGCCGCGCCTTCGACCAGATGCTGCTCGGCGAATGGGCCCGTGCCCAGCGCACGCAGAAGCCGCTGGCGCTGCTGTTCGTCGACGTCGACCATTTCAAGCTGTTCAACGACCAGCACGGCCACCAGAGCGGCGACGAGTGCCTGCGCGCGGTCGCTGACGTCGTCAGCCGGCATGCGGTGCGCCCGCTCGACCTCGCCAGCCGCTATGGCGGCGAGGAGTTTGCGCTGATCCTCCCCGACATGGATTGCGACAGCGCCTGCATGGTGGCCGAGGCGATCCGCTGCGCCGTGATGGCCTTGGCGATCGCCCATGGCGCGATCGGCGCCGGCGACCACGTTACCCTCAGCGTCGGCGTCGCAAGCCATATTCCCGGCGGTGCCGACGGCGGCCCCGACCGGCTGCTCGGCGCGGCCGACGAGGCGCTCTATGTCGCCAAACGCCTCGGCCGCAACCGCGTCATCTGCGCCGACAGGATTTTGGCCGAATTCGCCGCCCTCGGCGGCAAGCCGGTTCCGGACCCGGTCAAGCGCAAATCGGCCTGAAGCGCGCTTCCATCGAGAAGCGGTTGCCCGCCCCGCGCCAATCGGCTAAATGAACCTCGACTAGCACCCGTAGCTCAGCTGGATAGAGCGTTGCCCTCCGAAGGCAAAGGTCACACGTTCGAATCGTGTCGGGTGCGCCAGTAAAATCAGGAAGATACGCGACATTCGCGGTTCCTGGCGTCCAGGCGGGTAAGCACTGGGTAAGCAGCCGACGTCAAGTCACCTGTGTTTTCTCACAAGCTTTTCCAGAACATTGTGGGTCAACTCGGACGAGAGGCGCTGAGGTACCATATCCACTGTGCCGACGTACTGTGTATTTTTGGCGGCGGTCTTGGATGGATTGCCGTTCTGATCGATCACCTGATGGAAGAATAGCTGAGCGATGGTTTGACCAGGATAGAGCGTAATCGGCGCCTCTCCCAGATTCCTAAGCTCAAGCGTCAGGCTGCCGGCGAATCCGGGATGTATACCTACAGCTGTCGCGACGATTAGTCCCAGACGGCCCCAAGTTGAGCGCCCTACAACGTAGGCCATAAGGTCTGCCGGCAAACGCAGGTATTCAAGTGTTTGGGCCAACATGAACTGATGGGGATGAATAACAAGGCTTCGGCCAAAGGGCACGTAATGCCTTCGATAGAGCTCCTTCAATAGGCGAGGTTGCGTCAAACCATCGAACTCGCTGATGGCTCCGATAGATGATGCTGTCACAAGACAGAAATCGAACCCGAGCCGGACATCAATTGATGATTGTCCTGGCTTGGCTTGGCCAGCGACGTCCAGCAGCGGACTCACTACAAGCCTTGTTTCCAAATCGGGGGAGTTCAGCCGGTTAACTATTGCTTCGGTGGAGAGTGCACTCACTTATGTTCCTCCCACAGCCTCCTAGCCTCAGAAAGCTCGACCGCCTTCAGCAGCAACTCATGGAGTTGCTCCATCTTCGCAGCCGTCTCAGATGCAGGCACTACGGCTGTTGCCCCAGGGTCTTCGTCGCGCAAGTCGAGCAGGGCAATCCAACCGACGTTTAGGATCGTGGCTAGTGACGTGGGTTTCCAATTGCCGGTGTGTTGAAATTCAATCGGAGGAATCAATTTCCGCAAGGGCTTCAAGTGCAACTGCACATCAGTTGAGAGCTGAGCCGGAGTATAGACGAGGTCGGGAGATAGGCCCTTCAGATAATCCCGCGCGGCCGAAAATACCGTGGGGGCCATCGCGTCAAACAGCTCGATTAGCTCTACGCATATGGCGGCCTGTATCTCACCATGGCTTTTTCTAATCTCACTGAAGAGCGTGTCTTTGGCGGGGCAATTCGGAACGTTCGGTGCGTAGTCAGTCACTAGCGGTGTCAAAGCACAGCCCTGCATTACGGATTGGAAGGACTGCGTGCCAGAATTTAGCTCTCTGACAAGTTGCTTCCTCCGCAGGTCAGAAGGCGGATGCGTCTTTCCAAGACCGTAGCTGCGACCGGCGAGTTCGAGAAAGCCAAAAAGGGCAAAGAAGAAAGCCGGCCCTACCAACACATGCCCCACGGCATCGGCCTTGAACTCATTGAGCCAGTTTTGAAGCGTTTCCCGAATTAGAATGTTTTCTTGCAATCCATACTTATGGCCAAGCGGAGCCAAGCGGCTTGTAACTCGCTTGATGCAATCGAGAAATTGCGGCTGGAACGAGCTGAGATCCGGGGTGATGTGATCTTGAATGGCGTGGCCAAGCTCGTGCGCAACGACGGCAAAGTGAGGCAACATCCCCATCGCCTGACTGGGCACTGTGACTCGCAACATCGGCCAATTTGCTGCGCCGATCGCCTTGAGCAGACCCGCACTTGGCGAATTAAGATTTTGTGCCATAGCGCGACAATCAATTGTCGCCAACTCATAGTTGGAAGCGTGTTCTGCGCGAAAGAATATCGTGTTGTTGATCTTAAGCGCAGCCACCCAGCGCTGGAAGGGATCTACTATCTGATGCGGGATCTGGCTTGCATCTGCTCCGGAGATCAAGGAGAGCAAGCTGTAAGCTTGGTCGCCCAGTACTTCCGCGTCCAATAAGAGCTTCTTCTCGTCGGCCGGATTGGTCTCGATGGCTTGTAAGTAACCCTGAGCGGTCTCGACAAGACCAACAATCACATCGAGCCAGATCTTTGGGCCCGGGTGATATCCCGGATAGGTTGATTCAATGAGCCGAGATAGCTCGCCCCTCAATCGCGACAGAAAGAAAGAGCAAGCATTTCTCGCAATGCTCATGCTGGACTAACTAAAAACATACTCTCGCGGGGAAACCAACGGCTTGAGGCAGCGATCCGTGAGAACGGCCTGAAGAAGCAGCCGCAAAACATGGAGCGTTTCGGCCCTCTCTTGGTCGCTCTGGCCGTGATGGTCCCGCAGCTCTTCCAAGTTAGCCTTTGCCCGCTCAAGCAGAGCAGGAACGTCTGCGGCGACAGGTTGCAAGTAATGGAAGAGCATCGCGAAGCGCTCGAAAGCCGGCTGCTCCTCCGCTCCGAAAGCGAGCATGTTGGATTGGACGACCTGAGAACCCTTGCTGGCCTGATCCAAGATTTCCGTCAGGCTCGTCAGGACCTGACGCCGACGCTCCTCTGCGAACGGCTCGCGCTCGATAATCGCGAGACTATTTTCGATGACGTGCTGCAAACTGAGGTCAGCGGCTGGCGGCAATTCTGAAATCATGGGATCGCTCCATTTGTTAGGTGCCGAGCGACGCAACGATCGACTAATGCGTGATTCCCGCAAAAATGCGCGCTGCAGAGGTCGTTGTCAAATTTACGGCTCATTAAGACTCGGGACTACGACACCCACTTGATGGTGACCACCAAATGGCCGTTGGACGCCCTTGCCAGCCCCGCTGGATTCGATTGCGCAATCACGGATTCCTCGGACCACCCCATCAGGAACACGCATCAGGAGTCACCGGGACGCCATACAGAGGCAAAAAAATATTTTCGCGGAGTTGTACACCTTCCGAAGATCTTGGGTCGACGACCCGACCGCTCCACCCCAGAGGTCATCTAGGGGGGCGGGATCATGGGCGCGAACATCAAGGCACAGGGAGCCAGTGAGCCCGCAAGGGGCCGTTTGGGAAGCCGACCCAGCCGGAGGCCGAGGTCCGGGCTGTCCGCATCGCAACCGCGTGGTCGGTAGCAGATGGTACGCTTAACGGCCGGCGTCACCGAAGATGGCATGTTCGAAAGCTAAAGTTTCCCAGGGCGGATCAAGTTCTCATCATCCGAATGCAGGAGGCTAACGCAAGCATCATGGACTACTTCATGTTGGGCACTAAGAATTTGCCCTTCACGAAAGACCGAAAACTCCGAGTGTCTGAGCTCAAATTTGCTGACTACCGGCACGATGGACTAAGTTCTGTATTGCGCGCCATTTACGATAAGCTCCGGCAAAGCCGCGAGGCTCAGTCCTCACGTTGAGAAGAGCCAGAACAGCACCTGTTTTTGCAGCCAGGTCACGCCTGCGGTGAGGGCAACTGCTAGTAAACCGCCCCAAAACCAAGAACGGCCACTCGCGGCGTTGATAGATCGCAAGTATAGGAATGCACCTAGTATCGTTCCGTAGTTCCTTCGGAAGTCTCCATTGAGCTTTGCAATCTTCGACAGTTCGGAGGTAGGCTTGTGTTCGTCGGTCATTGAGCTGGTCCTGCCAATTGGAGCCAGCGCCCTATAAACTCCTGTTTTGCCCGACGGAGCAACCAAAATTTCGGGATTTCAAAAAATTACTTCCGATTCGCCAGCCTCGTCTTTACCGCTAAGCCTTCGGCGATGCGTCATCAGGCTCTAGCGGTCGCGCCTTGCGATTAGCTTTCCACACCCACGAGGCGCAGTAGTTCTCGCGCGTTCCGATGCCCAGGGATTGATAATTTGACTCTCGCGGGCGTCGCGCTTCGATGGCGCGATGCCACGCAATGTACGCCATACGCCCACGCACCCCGACGGCCGGCCGATGAAGATCACTTTCGGCCAGATGCGCCAGATGGGCTTGCGCGGCATCCTCGTCTACTGCCATTGCGGCCACCACATTGCCTTGGACGCGGATCGGTGGCCGGACGAGGTGCGGCTTTCTGATATTGAGCCCCGCTTCGTGTGTCAGGGCTGCGGCGCCCGCGGCGCCGATGTCAGGCCCGACTTCGAGCGAGGCAATCCCCGGCTTGCCATCGTAGGGGGCCGGGTTGCGAACTGACGCGGGCTTAGTTCATCTTGCGCCGTAGCTTCTGGATGATCTCCCGTAGGTCGGCGGCGTACTCCTCTATGATCCGCCGCGCCTCCTCCAGCCGCGACGGCTTGGCTTCCTTACCCTCAGTCTGTTTGTCGGGGTCGGGCATGGCCTGATGGCACCCGTCAAACGCTGGTACTTTTTGAGCTACATCAAAGGGGAGCGGCAACTGAAGCGGCCTCACTCTTTCGGCGGCGGGTTCTGCGGCCTCCCGAGGAACGTCGAGGGCGGGCTCTCCTGGAGCAAGGCTTCGGATCGCGCAAGCGCATCTCTCGCTCGCGCGATCATCTCGGCTTCGTGCGCGGCGAGGCGCGAATGGCGATTGAGCAATTCCAACGACTTGAACAAGCCCGACATAGGCCGCTCCCCTTGGCTGTGCAGGCGGGAGCGCTATCGGTCTCTCAGCCACCGACGCCTACGGGCAGAGCCTCGGCCGGTGATGCCGTCATAACTACCACAAGCTACTTTGGTTCCAAACTGAAGTTGGTAGGTGCAGGAGATTGCTGATCCAGTCCTTCCGCCAAAGCCTTGTATTCGCGAGCCATTTGCAGCAGTTCAAGCTTGGTGGCTGGCGTCGCAGTAATGGCCGCCTGGTGGCGACACAGTGCTTCAAGCGAGCGGTATGATTCGGACCGAGGATGCATCGCTCAAGCATCTGTTCAAATGCCGCCCGGGACCATCACTTGTGTTACAAAGTGAACAGTTCCCTCACGGGAATCGGACGATCGCTAACTCAAGTTAGAAGAGGCGAGGCCGCCCCGGCGGGCCTTAATGGGGGAGTTTGGCTTCCCCCAACTCCGACACTCAAAATAGTCCAAGTTGCCACTTGTTCCCGACTCGTAAAGTAAGCGGCAAATCTTATGTTCGGCCCATGCGTATGGCCTACGAGCTTTGTCTGGCTACCGCCAGTAAGCAGGTCCCGTCAGGACCGGACTGGATTCATGAGGTGAAGCACGACGGCTACCGAATGCTAGTCATCCGGGAGAACGAGCGCGTGCGCCTCCTCTCGCGGAACGGTACCGACTGGACCAAGCGCTATCCCTGGGTTGCCGAGGCGGCGCTGAAGAATCGGCAAGAGCGCTTTGTGATCGATGGCGAGGCCGTGATCCTTGGGGTGGACGGCATCAGCGACTTCAACGCGCTGCACAGCCGGCAATACGACCACGAGGTGCAGCTATATGCCTTCGATGTGCTCGTGATGGGTGGCGACGACCTGCGGTCTTTGCCCCTTCACATCCGTAAGACCAATCTGGAGCAGCTATTGGCCCGCCGGCCCGACGGGATCGCTGTGGCGCCCTTCGAGCGGGGCGAGATCGGTCCCGACCTTTTCCGGGCAGCCTGCCGGATGGGCCTGGAGGGCTTGGTCTCCAAACATCGTGATCGGCCGTACGGCGGCGGCAGGCAAAAGCATTGGATCAAGGTAAAGAACCGGAGCCATCCCGCGATGGAGCGGGAGCTGTGATGGCTTACAAGCAAGACGCAAAAGAGGAGATGGCCAAGCGGCTGGAGGTGACATGGGCTGCGTGAAGTGATGGGCCCGCCAGCGTGAACCGCTGAAGCCTCGTCAGTCCGCATAGAAAGCTACGGCGGCCCTGCTCAACCCTCCCCAACGATCGCGGCCAGTGCCCCGATGGCGGCGTTGGTTGGCTCGAGGTCGAGTGCGCCCGCTGCAAGACCGCGAGCCTGCCGGCCGACGATCGCCCGCACCTTAGAATAGGAACGGTTCGTTGAGGACCCGCGTTCGCTTTGCCGTCCGTACTCTGCCAGGAAGGCTAACATGCAGAGGGAGCGTTGGATTGTAATCGGCGCTTTGTCTTCAATCGCTCTGATCGCGAGTGTCTGTACGACGGTCCTGCCGAAGTTCGCCGTTGACACTGGAACCGTGTTGAAGTCCGACCCCTCTCTTCTTCTTGTCTCAGAGAACAGCCCGTATATGCGAAACGAGCGCTAGGCGGCTCTACACCTTGCTGGTGTGGTGCGCCTTAAGCGTACGGTGGCACGTTCACTAGCGTACCTATCAGGCGCAGAAGGGCCTGGTGCTCGGGTCCTTTCGGCTCACTTCGCAAGAAATCGCCGAGTTCAATATGTGTTAGTCGGCCGCCAGAAGGTGCGTTTGGCTGATGAATGACGAAAGCATGGCCATTGCCCGGCTCGCGTCCCAGAAACCAAGCGTCACCGTTGGCGCTGCGATATAGCTCACGTCGTTCGCTCATTTGACGCTCCTTGTCGGGGGAAGCTGCTCGTCCCGAACCGTGCTTGCGTTTTCCGGCTCGGAGATCGCGGCGGGCGGCCACATATCAGCTAAGCCCAATTCCTCTGCTTACCTCGCGGGCTTCTCCTGGCACGAGCCCAACAATCAGGCCGAGTGCTGCGGCTTCCTCGCGGGCGGTGAGCCCACCATGCATCAGCTTAGCGGCCCATCGCTCTGGGATGGCATCCAAGACCAGCTGAACGGCCTGTTCTTCCGTACCGGCCGCTAACCAGAATTGGCACTCGCCATCGTCAGTGGTGACCTGCAGAAGATGCGCTTCCATGCATGTGAACAGCCTGAGGCGTGCTTGGTTGCTATCCACGCGCTTACTCGCGCCGCAGCGCTCGCCGTCTTAATACCGATACCCGCCACACCTAGGAACGTGAATCTCTCGCGACGATTGAATCCGGCACATCTGCCGAAGAACAGGTGATACCTCCTGCTGACGCCCCGGCCGTCCAGACAGCGGCTGGGGCTTTTTCCGGCCCTAGGTCCTGGGCCTCGCGAGGTCGCTGCTCGTCGTCCGCCGCCACTGGGTTATCACCCCCTGCGGCAAGATTTAGCACAGCAGCGAGATAGGAACGCCCCTCTGAGTTCCGAATTGGATCTATGTGCGCTTAGGCGCGCCAGGCTATCTCCGTAGCCCGAGCGGCCCCAGCCCTGGGTCATTGATCCAGGCCTGGGGTCGTTCTTTTCGCCCAGCCAGCTATGTTCAAAGGCGGTCGACAAGCATCTGCGTTAGGTACTCTCGCCCAGGCCCATGGTCAGGGCTACCGTGACGTTCTCGATCAGAAAGGTCTGCCAAGAGCGCGTACGCTTGCCGTCGTCGCTGATCAGGTCACGGGGCCAGCCCTCGCCATCGGTGTCGTAGAGCATCGCGTGATTGAGCAGGGCAAGTAGGCCGGCCCTGGTTGTTGGCCTTACGTTCACGAGCTCGCAGGCCGCATCCATCTCAGCATCCGAAGTCCGGTGCACTTCGCGCTCGGCCTCGATCCATCGCGGATCATCCGTTTGAATGATCTCATCGTCCCACACGTTAACACGCGACTGTCGCTTGTCCTGGGGTAACTCCAGCTCAAGGGCGCAATGCCTGTCCACCCAGCCAATCCAAGTGGCGCGAGCTGCCTTGTGTGCTTCGATCACTGCGAAGATCGGATCAACCTCAGGCGCTTCTTTTGAGAAGCTAACCTGTGGGATAGCTTCTCCGGCGAGCGCGGCGCCAACCAGCATATTCATAACTGACCTCCTGTTGATTGCCCCGGGCACAGGAATGCTTGAGCAAGCGGATGGTTCTGACCGCGCTGATCCGGGCTGACATGCGTCGGGCCCGCTTTCCTGCGTGGGGCAAGATGATGAAAATAGTCCGGCGCCCGTGGCGCCATTAGCTACCGCGTTGCTCATGTCGTTCTCTCAATCTTGGGATCTGGTGATTGACCGAGCGTGGTCCGCCCTTGCTCGGGTGGTTGTGCAGGTAAGCCTTAAAGTGCTTCACCTCCTCTCCGGCTTGCTGAGCGCGACGTCACGTCAACGCGACGGCTCGCTGAACTGAAGACGTGTGTTACGAAGCTGATTGCCTCCGTCAGGGCCGCATGCTCCCGCGCGTGCAGCCCTCCCGACTGCGCGGCGCTTTCGGCCGTCGTCAGCAAGTTCGAGACCGCCAGCAATTGGGTGAGCGTTGGTGCCATGGTCAGAATGCGGAGCGGCGCACACCATCGCGCGCGATGCCGAAGGGGGTGACGAGAGTGGTTGCGACGGGCAGGCCGTGACGCTGGCGCCAAGCGCACAGCATCTCAGGGATCATGTCGGCCACCGTGCGGACCGCGGCTCGCAGGGACCGCGGGGTGATCTCGCCCCAAGTCCGCATGGCTTCCCGGCGAGCGAGCCCCTTCAGTACCCACACCTTCACTTCGCCGGTTTCTTCGTTGATCAGATTGCGGATGGTGAGGGAGGTCGAAGGCATAGCTCCGCCGCTCACCGCGAGGGTGTTCTTGCTCATCTGGGTTGCTTTCAGAAATCAGCCTTGATACAAAAGGATCATACACAATGATCTAAAAGGATCAAGAGGCTTTGGCAGATTATTTTCAGCTTAGAGCAGCGCGTGCTCTTACCGGCCTCTCGCAGGCTGAGGTGGCCGAGGCTGCTGGCATTTCAATTCCGACGCTGAAGCGGGCTGAGGCTGGTGGACCAATCAAGGTCGCCGAGGAAACAATTGCTGCAATTGCAGCCGCTCTCGAGAAAGCCGGCGTCGAGTTCATCCCGGAGAACGGAGGCGGCGCCGGTGTGAGGATGAAGAAGCGGAAGCGCTGATTTTTTATTCGGAAGTACCCCACCCCATTTGGGGCCCCAGCCCTCCGACTTGCGAGCAACAAAAGGGCATTTCCTGGGGCTGGATAAATCGGCCGAACTTACCCACTCCATAAAAGAGGGAATTGTTTCGCCCGAAAAATCACGATTCCCCTATTTTTGAAGGGTGGAAAAATCATCTTGAAAATCGAAATAAATCGAATTTTCGGGCTCGCGCTGGCAATTTCCGTTCTGCCCGTTCTCTCAGCCCGTGCCGACGACATAACCGGGCAGGCCAGCGTGATCGACGGCGACACGATCGAGATCCATGGCCAGCGCATCAGGCTCTGGGGCATCGACGCCCCGGAGAGTGATCAGCTCTGTCGGAACGATGACAGCAAGCTGTACCAGTGCGGACGCGCTGCCGCGACGGCGCTCGCAAGACTGTTCTGGACTATCAAGCGGCCAGTGACCTGTTCTGCGGTTGATCGAGACCGGTACGGGCGCACGGTCGCGACGTGCTCGCTCAGAACGCCGGGTCCCGACATCGGGCACTGGCTTGTCGCCAACGGTCACGCGCTCGATTGGCCGAAGTACTCCAAGGGCAAGTATGAGGACGCGCAGCGCAGTGCAGAGAAGACCAACCTCGGGATCTGGGTTGGAAGCTTCGCCGAGCCGTGGCAATACCGCACTTGCATGAAGGCCGGCGGCAGACCGGCTGCGTGCTCTGACGAGGCCAACGATCGCCGCTGATCTGGCACCGGCTATTTTGGATCCTCGAACGATGGACGGTTAATCTTCGCCGTCAGCTCAGCTATGCGCTTGTTGTCCTTCGCCTTGATCGCCTTTCGAAGTTCCTTCAGATCGTCTTCATCGAACCCAGCGCGTCGGCGCGTCGGCCTTTGGGCAGAGGCCTTGGGCGCTGACGCCAGTCGCTCCCCAAACCTGCGCTTGGGTTTCTCTGCAGTTCGAGTGAGGACAAGATCTTCCCAACTGCCGGCCAAGTCCTTTGTCTGCCTCGATCGTGGTCGGGCTGGGGGCGGAGGGCGCCTTAGCTCCTCGAGCGTCTTTATGCCCCGCTCGATTACTCTCTCGGAATGCATCCCGCCGAAGGCCGGATCCTCGCCAAGGAGCTTATGTGCCGCCAGGCGGAGCGCGCCCTTCACGATATCGTCGAAGCCGTCCTCGCGGCGCCAGCGACGATAGCGCCAATCATCGTCAGCCGCATAATCCATCTCGGCTTGCGGCAAGCACAGTGCCTCCTGCAACTCCGCGGCGGACATCCCCCGATCCGCCTGTTTCTCGAATTTGTTGATCGCCTCCACGACGAGAGCCAGACGACGGATGAGATAGGCCGCTTCCGTGTCGTTGCCCGCCATCGTACGAAGCAACGCGGCGGCGAACTGAGACAGTGCGTTCTGGACTTCGCTTTTGGCCAGTTCAATCTGTCGATCGGCGCGAGCATTCGGGTTGCCGCTGACGAGCCTCAACTTAGGAGACCTATCCTCCTCGTTGTCATCCTCGCCGCCTGCCACGAACCTTCTCCCCTTCTGCCGGGCCAGCTTATAGCCTAGGCCCGCGAGTTACTATTCCCCCCCGCAGCGGACCAAACGCCAAGCCATTGAACTTCCTTGCCAAAGCGATTTTAACCCTCCAATCTCTTCGGCCCTGGCCAAAGTCTATCTCGCATTCGTTTCAACTCGGTCCGCTGCCGGAAACCGATCTTGTACCTCTCCGGGGCAGTGTTGCCTTCTACAGACACGTAGGGCCCGGTTCATGCAAAAGAACGTACTTCCTCCCGACGTCTCGTTGCGTGGATTGAAAGCCGCGCAATACGTCCGCATGTCCACGGACGCTCAGAAATACTCCATTGAAAATCAAATGGCGGCGATCGCTGCACACGCTGCGCGGCGACATCTCACAATCGTCCGGACTTACGCCGACGCTGGCCGCAGCGGCCTTCGCATCCAGGGTCGAGCTGGGCTACAGGATCTCATCCGAGACGTTCAGCTTGGCCGCGCCGACTTCGACTGTGTGTTGGTGTACGACATTACCCGATGGGGACGCTTTCAAGATGTCGATGAAAGCGCCTACTACGAGTTTATCTGCAAACGCGCCGGCGTCCGCGTCCACTACTGCGCCGACGAGTTCGAGAATGACGGCAGCCTCGCTTCCATTGTCCTCAAGAATATCAAGCGCGTCGCCGCGGCCGACTTCAGCAAGCAACTGTCAAAGAAAGTCTTCCTCGGCCAGTGCCACGTCGTGAGCCTCGGCTACTGGCGAGGCGGCCCGGCGGGTTACGGCTTGCGGCGCATGCTGCTCGACGAGCATGGGAAGCCCAAAGGCGTCCTTGAGTACGGAGAACACAAGAGCCTGAAAAGTCAGCGTACCGTGCTCGTGCCGGGCCCCGCGACAGAGCAGAGGGTTGTCCGCCGCATCTTCAGCGCGTTTGTCGACGAGAAGAAGACCAGAACCCAGATTGCGGTCGAGTTGAACGCGGACGGCATCCACAATGCGCGCGGCAAGCCGTGGACCTCGCTGACCATCAGCAACACACTCAAGAACGAGGCCTATGCCGGGCACCTGGTTTATAACCGCCGCTCCCAGAAGCTTGGTGAAAAGCAGGTAGCCAACCCGCCGGAAATGTGGGTTCGCCGCAATAACGCCTTCAAGCACCTCATATCCCCACAACTCTTCGCCCAAGCGCAGCGTCGGCTCAATGAGGTCGAGTTTGGTCGTGTCCTGACCGACGCCCAGATGCTTGACCGGCTTCGTACCCTGCTCCGCCAGAAGGGGCGCCTGTCGCTGAAACTGATGATGACGACGAAGGGCATACCCCACAGCAAGACCTACGCCCAACGGTTTGGGTCGCTGGCGGAGGCGTTCAGGCGGGTAGGCTTCGAACCCAAGCCGCGCTACTGCTTCCGGGAGACCGCGGCCAGGACCGACCGCCTGATCGCATCGGTTGCCCGAGACATCATCACCGAGGTGGAAAAGCGCAGGCGCAGCATCACGTTTCTGCAGGAACTCCGTCTGCTGACCGTAAGCAGCAGCGTAACGATCTCGGTCACCCTGGCGCGGGTCGTATCCGACGGCGAGCGCTATCCGGGGCCGGCCCCCCGGTGGGAATTGCAGCGGCTCAAGTACAAGAAGTCCGATCTTGTTCTGGTCGTCAGGCTGGCAGCCACAAATGGACAGATCCAAGACTTTTTTCTGCTCCCAACGGCCAATCTGCCCAAGACGAGAGACGGTCGGGTACGGATCTCGGCGCGGGTATTCGGTGAATTTAGGTGCCCCACCTTTCCGGCAGTGATCAGCGCCCTCCATCAGCGGTTGGACGGGCCGCAGTTCAGTCTTGAGGGGCCCGCTAGAAAATTGAGCCGCCCCTCAGCCATTCGAAACCATGCTTCCACAACCACGCCAGGCCGGCCGACGACGCCACGGACGCCAGGGCGACCCAAAAAACAGACCGCCCGCGCGCGGCGCTGACCGACCTCAGGTAAAGGAATGCGCCCAGAAGGATGCCGTAGTTCTTCCTGAAGTCGCCATTGAGCTTTGCAATCTTCGACAGTTCGGAAGATGCCTCGACTCCGCCGGCCATTGCACTGGTCCTCTCTTGATTGAAGCCAGCGTCCTATAAACTCCTGTTTTGCCCGACGGAGCAAGCGAAACTTCGGTTTTTCGATGTTTGTATCTTTGACAGAGCTGCCTGTTCGCTTGTGTCTCAGAAGGCCAATCCTTCCGATGCACGTCAGATCAAGCTACCGAGCTGTGACCGCAGGACCTGAGACTTGGATGGCAGCAAAGCCAAAATTAGAGCCAGTCCTCTCCGAAGTATTACTGCAAAAGGGCAGCTGAAGCCGGGGCATATAGGTATGCCGCCAATCACATATGTTCTCGGGTCCACTCCGCTTCAAAGCGATTTTCACGGGTTCTGCCTGGCTAATCAGTATATGCGCGACGATCAACGCCGCGCCGATTGGAAACGCCAACCGCTGGAAGCGGAGGTGCCTCATTCGATCGAGAAGCAACATACCCGCAAGTATGATGAGAGGATCGGTGAAAACGACATACTCTACCTTTAACCCTCGGCGCACACCCAGCGAGTCGATGGCGATGGCCGCAAGCATTAGGAGGCCCGCCTGATACGTTACTTGCTTCTCTCCATGCCTCCAGGCGTAAACGATCCCAGGGATCACAAGCCACGTTAGGAATACGGCAGGACGAGGCGAGGAATGGAGGATAAACGTGTAGCGTCGTAGGACCCCGATGAGTCCAGATAGGAGCAGTCCGAATGCGCCGAGAGGACTTCCGGCGGCATCCGGTAGATCCACATAGACCATCATCTTCTCGAGTGGATTGAGGACTATGACCGGGTCCTCGGGGGCGTACTGGATGTTGAGCGCCAGCAGGGAGAGTGAAGCTCCGGCAGCGACGGCGCACATCGACGCTACGGTTTCCGGGATACTAACCTGCCAGAGCTTGGCGAAGCTGATCATACAGCCGTAAATCCAGCCAAGTAGGATGATCTGATAAACGCCGAACGTGCCTAAAAGTAACGGTTTAAGGCCGGCAGCAGATGCTACTGCAGGGTCGAAGCCCTTGGAGATCAACGGCCATGCTAGAGCTAGGCCGCCAGCCGCGGCCAGCGCCGCTATAGCTGCGGCTGGCCACGCTGTTGATCCAGATCGCCAGAATGGGGCGCTCGCGCTCGAGGTCGTTCCGAACGGCAGGGCCAGAGCCGGTAGGGCTCCCACGAGCAAGATTGCATGAACCTTGTTCTCGAGTCCTAGAACGCAAAGTGATGCCGCAGCCGCAAGCCCGAGTGGTCGCCAGACCATGCCACGGCGTGCGACGATTATCAGGATCATTAACGCCAGGATACAAAAGCAACCCGCGATCATCTCGCTGCGCAGCGTGCGCATATGCATTTGAACGCCACCTGAGATGGCGAACGCAAATGCCGCGCAAGTGGCAATTCGGTTATCCGATACTATCCGGCGGGCTAGTGTTGCGAAGCAAAGCACTAGTGCGCTGGCTGTAAGCACTGCAAGTATTCGCCCCGCGCGAACCGCACTGGTCATTGCAGCATCAAACGCACTGCGATCAGATGGCGACGGAATAGCCGAGAGCGTCCAGGCATCGAGTAGATGAAGCTCATGGAGCAAGCGAAACCAAGTCTGGACCGAGAGGATACTCAAGTAGGCGGGATGGTCGAAAAATGACCGGCTAGCACCATCGTTGAGGGCAAGCGCGCTGTAGATCACCATGAAGTCCATGTCGGCATTACGCCAATAGACCACGTAGTACCCGCAGAGAAGGAAGGAGAGAAAGGAAAACGCCAAGATGAACGCCAGCCCGCCGCGCCAACCGAACGGCGTCAGGCGGTCGAGGGCATCTTTGGTCATCCACCTCCTGCCGATAGAGGCGAGCGCTTTGTAAGCAGGCCAGGCCCTCGCAAGCGAGTCGGGCGGCAACTGTTCAGACTTCAAAAGAGCCTCAAGATTCCGTCTCAAATTGCTTTGATCTTAAAAAACGCAAAGGCAACCATCTGGAGTAACATCCACCCGTGACGGAAACGCGAGATCTGAGTTTCTCCATAGCTTCTTGCCACATAACGAATGGGAAGATCCGCAGATTTTAGGTTGAGTTTCGATGCTCCAAAAATCAGATCAAAATCGCCAAATGGGTCGAAGTCGCCGAAGTAGGTCCGGCCCGCCTTCAGCCGGCGAAAATCGCTGCGGCGCAAAACTTTGGTGCCGCACAATGTGTCTGTGTAGCGTTGGTTAAGCAGCCAGGAGAACAAATAAGAGAACACCTTGTTCGCGATTAGATTAAGGAAGCGCATTGCGCCCTCGTCCATCGGATAGACCAGGCGTGAACCATTGACGAACTCGGCCTTACCCGACCGGATCGTCTCATAGAACTTACCAAGCTGCTCCGGTGGCATTGTCAGATCGGCATCCAGAATCATGAGGACGTCGCCGCGCGCAATCTCGAAGGCAGAGAAGACAGCATCGGCTTTTCCCTTGCCCGGTTGCCGGACTGCCTTGATGTCCTTTCTTGGAAAGGCCTGCTTGACCCGCTCCATCTCTTCGAACGTGCCATCTTTACTATGACCTTCAATGAAGATGATCTCGATATCCTCGCAAAACTGCGAGATCCTCTGGACCGCGGGTTCTATGTTGCCTCTTTCGTTGCGCGCGGGGATTACGATCGTGACGGACGTAACGCCTTCTCCCTTACAACGCAACGAACGTGCAACGAGGTAGTGTCTTAGCGACAGAGCTCGAACGCCAGGCAGTACGCTCAGGAATCTATTCACAAATCGACCGAGTCCGAACACAGAAACGGGCGAGAGGAGCCGTTGCTCGGATTTGACGGGATCAAAATCTGCCAGCCAGGAGAGATGGCGTAGATCCGCTGGCGAAAGCACATTTTGCTCAGGCTGCGGCATCCGCAGGCCAATAGCCTCAGCCGCTCTTAATGCCGGATACCAAAGGTGCGAGAAGTAGCCGATCACCAACCGCGTCTCTCGGCTACAAATGGCATGCAAACGATCGAGAAACCCTTGGCAATCGTCCAGAGAGCCGATCGTATCCAACACGAGGATGAAATCGAAAGGCCCCTCCACCTTGGCCAAACTGGAGGGGTCCTCTACGTCGGCCTCAATGAAAATAAGGTCGGGATGCCGTTGCCGAGCAATGCAAAGCTGAGCCGCACTGAAGTCAATGCCGATGCCGTAAGATGGTCTCAGCGAGCCTAATGTATCTCCAATACCGCACCCGATCTCAAGAACGCGGCTTCCAGGCGGAATGAGGAAGCGCAGATAGCGTTCATCTTCGCGATGGAAGAAGGCTGCCTTCTCGCGCCAATCGGCACGCTCGCTGGCGAACCTGTCGGCATGTTCGAGGATCGCAGCTCTTCGCGGCGAGCGGTTGATCTCTGTCCCAGAATAGCCCGCGCACGGCACGGGGAACCGTTCAAGTTGCGCAGCGCGCCCCTGTCCTTCCAGCCCCATCTAGACCCTCTTTTCGCTAGCCCCCTAGCGTTTTCGGGCACTCGATTTCGACGAAGTCCTACAAGGCTGTCCGCCATATCTCCTGCCCGAGGGTAGTCTACAACCCCGGAGCGTTACCGCAAGCAATGATTGCGTTCGCCGTCTCCTACTAAAGGTCATGTGCTACAGTCCTCGTCAGGGGAGCGGAGAGCAAGACCCAGTCCGACTTTAGGCGGGAGTAGGGCCGCTGGAATTACGGGCGCTTCCTAGCCTGCTTTCGGATGCTTTGCGTCGTCCCTCCGATTTTTTCCTCATTTAGGTATCTGAGAAACTCTGGAGCAAGGAGCTTACTCCCAATCAGGACGAAAGCGTCGACCGCAGCAACAAGCAGCTTGACGTCTAGACCCTTCGCAGAAGCGGCGACAAGAAATGAAAACGCCACCAAATAAAAGATCGTCACAAGTAAAAGAATCAATCCAAGAAAGCCGAGATCGAGCGCATCCTGCTCTGTTTCAGCGTGATATGCGCTGTACCAGAAAAACAAGACGATCACGGCAATAGTAATGACAAACGCTCCGCCTAAGCCCATTCCGAACCACTGCCAAGCTTCCCTTGAGAGAGCTTCTGATTCCAACGTTATCATTTGACTACCATTAAGCGCGACATGTGCGGACGTGCGATGTCAGCTCGGTCGCTGAACTCGCGATCCCACGAATTGGATAATCTCAGCGGCTGAGTAGAGACCCGCCGTAGGAGGCGTCGTAAGCGGCAGCTTCAGCACTCGAACAAATACGTCCTGGCCCGGCTTGATGACGGTGTCCACGCTCCCCGGAGAAGTCGTGGTGAAGGCCTGATTTCCGACGAGCGTAGTTGTGCTGGAGCCAGGTGTGACAATGGTCGAGGCTCGGCTGGCGTCCGCGGCGCTCACGATCTGAAAATGCGTTCCGCCGGCGGACTGAGTCGTTTCGGCCGCCTTCAACAAAACGTAATCCTGAACGGTTGCGGCGCCCGTATACGCATTACCTCGGGACTGAATGCGCCATGTGTCCGCAGTGATCTGCTGAGCAGCGACGCCGCCGGTAAATCCCATCTCCTGGTACTTGGTAGCGCACCCGCTCAAGACGGCGAACAGCACCAAACATCGCAACACGCGCATCACCCAGCCCTCCCCAACGAGTATCCAACCGCAACCAGCAGGCGAGATCAAGAGGGAGGGCTTAGTATTTGGAAGGGGTCACGCTTCGCCCTGCGCGATGGAAAGGTCCTTCATCTGCCGGACCAATGCCGTGAGCCGCCTCCGCTCCGCAATGTAACTCGCGGAATATCGGCCGTGCTTGAACGCATTCTGGTTGCCCTTCGGAGCACCCGGCGAAAGACCTCCATGCATCCGGCAGCGGCCGTTAGGCATTGCCGGCGACTGGCAGGGCTTCCCGTTCCTGCGCCTCGTTCTCGCACCGCACCGGGGAGCGTTCTGCATATCCAATAGCATGGGGTTGAGCCTCCAAATTCTTCATAGACCCCCCTGGGGTGACCTGTCCGACGATCGCTTGGCCGCCCTGGTAGACGTGCACATGCTCGACGACGACCTTTTGCTGACCCTTGCCGCGGTATTTCGACAGCGCTGCGGCCTGCTCGGCATTGGCCTTCGTCAGCTTGGCTGCCAGAGTGAGGTTCATCTGCTTGCCCTCGACACTCTGGTCAGGGAGCATCGCTCGCCGATAGCACTCCATGGCAGCTGCGTGAGACGCGAAGAGCTGGGCTGCCATCATGCCCTCGATCGTATCCTTCGGGTTCACTCCCGCCATGAAGGCGAGAATGGCCGTCCTCTTGTCGTCCAGATCCTTGCCGGGCTGCGGATTGCGTCCGTACCAGGCGGTACTGATGACCTGATTGCAGAGCATCAGATTCCACTGGTCTGACTTGGACCCACCCAGATGCTTCAGTTCAGGTACGCTGGTGTCGAACTCATCCGGAGGAGGGCAATAGGCAACGTTTGCCTTGGTCTCTGGTGCCGATGTCGCTGATACCTGCTTAGCAGGGGCAGCGATTTTCTTGACCTTACGTGCCACGATCAGATGATCCTCAGAAGATAGTTCAGGACGATCGTGGGCTGCACGTTGCTGTGCGCTCCTCCGCTGGTGTTGTTGGAGGTCGCAGAACCGCTCATCGAGCCGCTGACAGAGACACCAATGTTCTGGTTCGCGACGCTGCCTGCTAGGGTGAACCCGCCGCCGCCAGTGGTGCTGGTATTTTGCACAACTAGAAAGCTGTTGGTCTGGCCGGTCAGCGTGCCGCCGGTCGAAACGGTCGATGTAATAGAGGGAATTTGTGACGCGGTCAGTGTAACGCTTTGAGCGCCTCCGGTCTCTCCAAGGACATCGCCAAATCCAGATGTTATATCGGTCAGCCGACCGGCAGCCGAGCCGCCCATCGTATCGACACCCGCCACGACGCGCCCGCGAAGATCGGGCACGTTAAACGTGGTCGAGCCATCCCCGCTCCCATAGGTCGTGCCCATCAGCGAGAAGGCAGCGGGATAGGTCGAGCGGCTGATCGCCTGCCCATGGGGCAACACGAAATTCGAATTGGGCGCGGTCGCTCCCGCATAGGGCATGATGCCGCCAATGGGCACATTGTACGGATTGCCGTAGAAGTTTTGCAGGTAGAAAGCCGCATCGCTGCTGTTGTAGACCGCAACGTAGGGAGTGCCCTGCACAATAACACCAGCCGGGAGTTCGACGGATGGAGCCGAGCGAAGCGGCTTCGCTCCGAGACCGTCAACGTTGAGTGTCACGGTCGCGCCATTTGTGGCATGCGGCGTGAAGCCAACCACCTGCCCGTTGAGGCGGGCCAACGTGTCGAAGCTCTGGAAGGTCGATAACGTGTAGGCCGTGCTACTGCCCCCCGTGACGGTCGCGCCTGCGATGTCATCGGCCCACTTCTTCGTGGAGGCCATCATGGCCCGTGCGCTGTCGTTCACGCTGCTGGGCGCCATGCCCTCAGCCCACGACAGACTGGGGTCATAGGTCGCGTTGTTCGCCGCCGTCTGGGACCACCATGCAACGCCGGTCATGCGTGCTCCTGACACTTGGCAATGACGGGATAGGTCCGCACCACGATGCCGCGCGTGGAATCCAGGCGAAGGGGCAGCGGCTTCAACCGCCAGTGCTTGGCGGGGTCGAAGGGCTCGGTGTCCTCGTTCTCGATCGGAAGCCAAGCTGCATCGCCGCCAACGCGGTCAATGTCGGCCTTGGAGGTCTTAAAGCTGGTGGTGATCAGCTCGCCGCCCCGGACCAAGCAATACTGCTGCTCGCCGAGAGGAGAGCCGCCGTCCGCCTGGAGGCGGTCGACCAACGCTTGTCTGATGTAGTCCGATTTTGATTGGCAACGCTGGCTCGCGGCCCTGTCGATCGCCTTTGACAGGTTCGCAGGGGCACGAAATTGGATCAGTTGCTCGAATGTGGCGGGGTCGTCCATTGATCGTCCTCATGCAGATTGCATGAGATTGTCAGTACGAGGGTTGACCGATCTCTACCATGTCAATGCTGCTGATCTTGCGGACTTTGCCGCTTCTGTGCCGTCCTCGCGCGCGTATTGGTCGCGAAACTATAAGCAAAGGGTTTGCTCCTGGGGTGCAAGCGACAGTGAACCCTTAGAATCGCGAGGTCCGCTATGGCTTGATAGCTGGCCAATCGTTCTCCCCTGCAGGGTAGCTAGTTCGACGGCGCTTTGGATTCGATATCATCGGGGAACGAACGCGATTGCCGCGCCCGTCCCAGTACTTCCCCAGCAGCCGACTTAACGGTCACCTCATATTGGTAGACACCGGGGTTGCAAGGTCCGAACGTCCGAAGAGCGCCAGCCGCAAGGATGCCGTTCTTTGGCAGGGGCACTTCCTGGCCGCCGTATTCGTGATCAGCTTGGGTAAGCTGCACAAGGATTGAAGCCGCTCCCTGCGGAACGTCCTTAAGTCGGATTTCTGGATTATCGAAGAGGCTAACGCAGGGCCTTGAGCTTAGAAACGAGAAGCTCATTGTCATTCCTGCAATAGCCTGCCGCGAAACAATGCCGTGCTGAGGCTGCTGTCGCGCCGCCGTTTGGGCCGCTGCCGAGGTGGCCCAGATCAGGACCAAACATGTGACTGAAATTGCTCTCATTGGCTTCGATAGCACAGGCCGAGAGACGAGTCTTGGGCCTGATCTCGGTTGCGTCCCGGTCTACCCCTCACAGCCGACGTCTAGGCGGCGGGCGGCCTTGGCCGCCACGGGCCAAGAGGCGACATCGACTAAGATTGCGAACGGAGGGCGCACCTAGTTGCGCGCGCTCCCGCGGCACTTAAAGGCCGCCTTATCATCTTCTAGCAATTCGATTGCGCATCGGATCATCGCCAAGCTAAGCGCGTCCATTTCCGGTGCTATCAACCTGCGGAACTGTTCAATCTCGTTGTTTATCTGGTCGCACTTTTTGCACATATGCATCCAGCGGCTTGCGGGCGGGAGCAACCAGCTCTCAGCCGATAGTAGCCTAGGGATCCGAAAAGGTGATTAAGCTTAAAGCTATTCTCACAGCGGCGTTCCTAGAAAGCCAAAGGAATCGGGATCAGCCCCTTGACGGTGCGCGCAAAGAAAAACGCCGCCCGCTTAAATAAAAGCGCAGGCGGCGGATTAACAGCCTCGGGAGGGTGAGAGTAAAATCCCGATAAAGGTTGGTCTTCTCGTGGCATGCTGAAGTTCATCAGGTCGGACAAAAGCGAGGCCCAAATTCAAGATGGCAGCTGTAGTCCCGGCGAGGTCAGCCACTTGTTGACCTCTCCGGCAGCATCGATCTGCCTGGCCTTTCGCAGAAGCTCCGTGCGGCGGACGCCAGCGGGCATCCCCTTCGCCTGTAAGCGGAGGTTGATCGCCTCCTGCGCGAGGCGGTATTCGAATGTCAAGGATTGTCCTGGGGACCGTTGAGTCGGCATGTTTGACGCTCCGCTTGGGGTTGAGCGGGAGCGCAATTTGCGTTCACGCCACCGATAGATGCTGAGGGCCGCTCGATGGTAGTGAGACAGTGCGCCTTTATTTGCCCAATAGCGAGCGCTTTGTTTCGATTCTGGCGGGAACTATCTGCAAGCTGCAAGCCGAGAGAGTTCGCCGCCGCCGAGCGGCCTTGCCACCATTCGGCAATGACTGTTCCCGATGCGGTGAATGCCAGGGGGCATCCCGTTGCAAACTGGCCCCGGGGTTTCGCAGCTGGCTAGATCACTCGTCGCCCCCCGATCTCTGGCTAGAACGATCAACGCGGTCCGCTCGAAATTCCGCAGGCCCTTCAAGCAGACGCTGCTTTCTCGTCGATTGAACCTTGGAGCTCGCGGAGGCGTCTGCTCTTTCATCTATCACCGTGCCAGCCAGGTGAAGAGCACGCTTTCGCTGGCGGCCCACTCGACGACCTTTGGCGTCCTCTTTCGTCATCCTACTGGCCCTCTGAAGTTGGAGCTATTTGGAATGCACCGGCAACCATGAAACTCAGCAACCACGGCAAATATTTTTTAACTTCGCTGAGGTGCGAGCTTCTTCCGCAAGGAAAGGGTCCTTTTCGACCGACGATGAGTCGGCACTGGTCCCGGAGGGCTTCCTCGCTTTTGGAGGAAAGGCTGCGTCGTAACAGGAGAGGCGCGCGCTGGTGCTTTCGATTGAACGGCAGTTCGGCTCCGCCGCGAAAGCCGACGCTGCTGCACCGAACACTGATGCAAGGAAAAGCGCGGCCTTCCACGTACCTGTTCTAGCCATTGTCATGCTGAACGTCCTTCCTATTTGATTCCTCCTCGAGAGGATTTGCCGGGCGATGTTCCGAAAGGGGGCTAGGACCACTACACTCCATTGCCGGGTGTCAGGTCCCTGCTACTTCTTCTTTGCAGGCCTGAAATCCGGCTGCCAAACGGCTTCCTTGCGGCTCGGCGCCGCCGCGATCACCTTGGTCTTTTCCCTCTTCGGCTTCTTGGCTTCGCGATTGCCACGTTGCTGGCCCTTCGCCATGTCGCTCTACTTTTCCGGTTTGAGTTCGTCGAGTTCGTCCGGCTGCAGAACCCGTCCACGCGGGGTGCAGACCCTGACGTCCATGTAGCCTTCGCGCAGCAGCTTCCGTGCGAACCGCAGCGCGACTGCCGCACTGCCGCGGCCGAGATTGGAGCTTCCGTATTCGTTGGTCCCACTGACCAGATACGGCACCCGGGTTGTCCTAGCCATTGAGGATGGCGGCTCCGCACACGAGAAGCAGTAGAAACAACGGAACGATCACCGGCGGCACGATCCATTCGGAGATACGAAGACGCGACATCAAATGCTCCTGCGGGGCCTTCGGCGGGAGCACACGTGACCCTCAGTCACCGGTCGAAGCCGTTGAGATGTGCGGTGATGGCAGCGAGCCTAAGCCCGTGCCGAGTCAATAGCGAGCGTTAAATGCCGCGCGGGCGATGGCTCCGCTGTGACATCTTTGTTTGCCGGCGGGGCCCGATAGTGCTGGCTATTGCGGCGCGAAGGGCGCATGGTCGCGACCGCCAGCATCGGTTGGGGCTTCACTTGCGAAAGGCAGGCGTGCATGACCATCCGCTCGCGGCGAGAAACCGTCCACTTCAAGCGCCCGTTCCGTATCCGCGCCATCGAGCGCCTGTTGCCGGCCGGCGCCTACGAGATCGTCACGGACGAGGAGACGATCGAGGGCCTAACCTTCTCGGCATATCGCCGCGTTGCCACGATGATCACCTTGCCCGCCGAAGGTGCGTGCGGCGTCACGGAGATGTTGTCGATCGGCTCGGTCGATCTTGCGAACGCGCAAGCGGCGGACGCGAGCGCCGCCAATGACTGACCACCCGGTCGATCTCGATAAGCATCGCGGCATGGCCGCGCAGAAGGTCACCGACCTGCGCCGCGCGCTGGCCGAGGTCGAGAACAATGTCCGGCAGCTGCGGGAGCGCGAGGCCGATCTCGAACACCGCCTGATGACGGTGCCCGCCGCGTCCTGGTCCGAAGCCGCAGTCAAGGCGCGCTATTTGCTGAACCTCTATGTCGCAAGCCTGCCGGTGGAGGACACGCGCCACCGCGCGCTGGTCTCCGCGCTGTTCGATGATTTCGCCCGGTTGTCTGAGGAGAGCTGAGGCAATTTCCGGCCGCTCGGGGCGCCTTACGCGCGCAAGATGCGGAAGTGATGCCGGGGGCGGACTGCCTGTATCGGTTGAGACCTGCCTCGCCGAAGGCATGGCGAAGGTGGGACAAGGGATCGAACCGACCGCACAGGAGTTCGTAAATGCCCCTCACCAGCAGCCGCTATATCGGCCTTGAATATGACCGGATGATCGTGCTGTTCTCCATGCAGGACGGCCCGCGTGAGATCGGTTGCGCAATCTCGACGACCGCAATGGACGATCTTGAACGCGGTCCGAAGGTCGCTCCCGAGCACCGCGAAGCCCAGTTCGCCCGCCTGCGAGACCGCATCGAAGCCTGCGCCGCGAGCAAATACCGTGCCTGCGAGTTCGAAGGCATCCCGCCCGGCATCGTGCTGCGGAGCATTGATTTTAGCAGGTAAGGGACATTGGCGACCCCGAGCGGACCGACAATGCACTCCCTCAGGGCTGGCCGCCGCTCCCGGCCACTCCTCTCAGAACATTGGCTCGCGATCCCGTTCTCCGGGATGGATCAAAGGGCCCTCCTTTCTATGTCCGCAGTGAATGCATACGAATTGGGTCGGCCAATTGCCTCGTCGCGGTTAAGAGATCGTGTGCAGAGGCATCGGCCAGTTCTTGCACCTCGGGCATCGAACAAGGGTCTGGTCAGGCGTCACCATCGGCGGAGACTAGCTCGCAATGAGACGTGGCGTGTGAACCGGATCACAAGTTCCGCGCTCGCTCCTCTCAGGTCAGTCGCGATAGCCCTTGCACTTGGTCTCTTCCTTGTACTCGCCGTGCTTGCCCCATTTGCGCTCGATCTTGCAGGGGCCCCGGCGGTACTCTTGCGTGTATTCGCGATCGTAGTTGTAGGCCCGGTAAGGTCCACGATCGTAGCCCCAGCGACCCTTGCCGCTTTCATCCTTCCAGGGATCGGCAAAAGAGGGCGATGTGAGCAGTCCAAAGCTGACGATCACCAGAAGGTACTTCATCGAGCTGCTCCGCCTGAGGTAGGAGAGGCACCAGGTCGCGGGCAATGGGGGATGCGAGCCGGTGACTCGCCTGGAACGCGGTGATTTCCGCGCTCGGGAAAACGTGGCAACCGACCTATGGGTTCCCGGTCTGCGTCCCCTTCGCTCCCGCAGGACGGAGAAGTGGGCTCCTGCAATTTCGGACAGGGGATGAAGGTGTGATTGCCAAGAACAACGACGGGATGGGCGCGCGCAACAGCGCCTCTGAGCGGGCCAACTGTTCGCGCGATCGTGCGATCATCTCTGCTTCGTATGATGCGATAAGCCGTCGACGTTCGACGTAGTCGCTCATGATCTTGAGCGTGCTCAACACAGCGCGGCTCCCTTTAGCAGCAGCGGGAGCGCGAACATCTCTCAGCCACCGGCGCCTACGGGCAGAGCCTAAGCCAGTGATCCAAGAAAACTAACACAGATCAATTTGGTTCCACCGCCAGAGACAGAGTCCACTCTCAGGGGGACGCCCACCACTCTTCAGGAAATGGCTCCAGCTCGGTTTGCGCGTGCTGTCGGCTTTCGGCTCGACGGCGATACTCGTCCGCCATCTCAAGCAGAACCTGCTTTGCGCGGGGCTCGCCTGTTAAAGTAGCTTGGGTCCGCGCAAGTCGCTCGAGTCGTCGCGATTGCTCGGTCATTCTCGCGAATGTAACGAGCAAGCTCGATCGGTGCATTTAGCTGGGATAACGGAACCGTCCTCTCCCTCAGGGTGCCGGTTCGCTCTCCTCAAGAGGGCCCCAGCGCCATCGAAAGAATCGCGAGGAGACCGATGGCGGCTATTGCACAAGCCAATAGATGCATCATCCACGTAGGGCGATTACTGAACATTCCCTGCTCCTCCCGGTGCAGCTCAACGTAGGCAATTACGTGGGTCGGGAGGCTGTTTGATTTAGATCAAAGTCCATGTGTCCCGGCAAACCCGGTCCGTCCACTCGTCTTAGGTGTGCCTACCAAAAAGCACCGCGAGGAGTGTGGCGCAAATCAACGCTAGCCAGAGCAGCATCACCACGAAAGAGGCGAAGTGCCAATCTACGTCGCGGCGTCTGGCTTGCATTGCATCTCCCCCGGGGAGCGAGTGTCGGTGACTCAGCGGTCCTTGTCGGGCTTCCCATTGGGGCTGCCGTCACCGCCGCCATTGCCTTTGCCGTTGTTGCCGCGAGGGCCGGCAGGTCCGGCGCCGGATTTTGCAATGGGCCGTCGTGAGAGACGTCGAGAGCAGGAGCGTCATGGCGGGAGGAGTCACAGCGGCAAACCTGCCGCACGTCTTGAGAAATTCGCGGCGATCGTCATCCTGGCCGGGCATGGCGTGGACCTCCTATAATTAATCTATTAAATCAGTTTATATATAAATTAAATAAAATAAAACTTGTTAAGTTCCGTGTCGCTCGCTCATTTTTGTCCGGGAGAACGGCAGGCGGGCCGCCTCGAACCAAGACAATCCCAGACGGCGGCCCGCACTCGCGGCAGCCGGGGCAATGGGGACGGCCGCTAGCAAGCGGGTCCAAAGTTTGAGTCTACCCTACGTGTACTCTCTAAACTGTAGGCTCGATGCCAGTGCACCCCCTCGGGCCGCGAGTCCGCTCCCTGTCAACCGCTCGCTGGAGCGAGAGGGTTTGCAAGAACGTTACGCGTGCGGGCACGGCGTCTGGTTGAGTAGCTGAGACACGGCTGTCACGACCTGGGCGGGCGCGAATGGCTTGTGCAAAAGGACGCTGTTCGGCACGCCGTGAGAAGGCCACTCGTCTGCTGCGGCCCCGGTCATGTAAATCACCGGTACGTCTGGATTAAGCTCTCTGGCGCGTTTGGCAACGTCCCAGCCTGATAGCGAACCGCGAACGTTGATATCGGTCAATAGAGCGCGGTGTTTGGTGCTATCTGCTTCGAGGAGCTGAATCGCTTCCTCTCCTGACGAGACAACCTGCGTTGCAAATCCACCGTCGGACAGGGCATCTCGAACCATATCCTGGACAAGAACCTCGTCTTCCAGAATGAGGACCAACAGCATTTCGCTTTGCACCGGCCCCATCCTTATTGCGCGACACCGCGGCAGAACAGATAAGTGCAAAATTGAACAAAAGTTCCGAACCGGAACCGGCGCCCACTCCCCCCAGGGATTCGTCAAGGCTTCGAAGCTAGCAGCTTTCCCGTCTTACGGTTGACCAGGTGCAGGCGGGCGCAGGCCGGGCAGGCAATCTGCGTATATTCGACCTCAGAGGTCGCACTGCTTTAGTCCAGCTCGCACTGGACCTTCATGGCTGTTGCCGGGCAGGTGAACAGGATCTGAGACATGCTGCTCAACATAGGGCGGTCAGCGCCGCCCGGCTTGATTTAGCGCAATCCTCACGCCCCTTCAGGGCTGGGCACGTGGCGGCGGTTCGAGCCGCTCGATCTTCTGGTTGCCCTGCCATAGCTCGATCGCGTCGCCATCCACGAGCTGCTTCACACGTTGGCGCGCCTCTTCAACATTCTCGCATAGGAGATCGATCCGGCTGGTGATGTGGCCCTTCTGATCGAAGATATAGGCTCTGTATTCTTGCACCTGCGCTCCGGTCTGCGCCGCCGTTCCCGCGAACATTTTAGAACGCCTCAAAAGAGTGAGTCTAGCCCGCCCGTCCACTCCCTCGCGGGCAGCAGAGACCTCGAGGCGGTTATCGGATGCCAGCAATGGCCGGGAGGGAGGTCTGCGAAGGGCCCAAAAGCTGCCTTCGCAGACGGTCTGCGCGTCCGGTCACCTCCTGAAAGCGGAAGATTTCGGTTTAGGCAGGCCGAAGCGCTCGAAGTACCGAGCAACTTCCGACCTCGAGTGGTCGCCCGCATGGTACGCAGCGAGCGCCGCCATATCGCCATCCAAGAACATCGCGAGAGCGACCTGGCTCACAATCCAAACGCCTCCTCCCACGCGCCGGCCGAGACCATGCTGCTGGCACCAATTCCGGATCGTCGTATCGGACTTACCGGCCCTCTTGGCTGCCGTCGCCAGGCTAATACCCTCCCGAGGATCGTACGGTGTGAGCACTCTCCATGTGGTCTCATCAGCCGATTGCATGCTGACCTCCGCACAGAAGTACGGCGCCGGACATCGGCTTCCGCCGATACGTCAGTGTAGATCCGGAAAGCCGTCGTAAAGCCGCCGTCCGCTCGGTCAACGCGAAGACAGTCCCGCCTCCAAGCAACATCACCAGTCCCATGACGTCGTATCGGCACCCGGGCGCGACGGCGTGAACACCGAACAGATCCAAGGCGGTCCAGCCGAGATCGCAAGCCGCGCGATCCCAACTCGATAGGAAGCAATCAGCGTCTTCGACCACATGGGACCAGCGATCTGCGCCGGCCCACTCGGGTGCTTGCATTCGTTTCAGCTCCTGCAGAATTGCATGCCACCCGGCTGGGTTGTCCTCGAAGACTTGCGCGTTTCGCCTCTCTTCGAAATGAGTGGTGGCAGTGGGGACACTGGGGACACCCGGCGTAACCGATTCAAATTCCGATGTTTTTCTGTCCCCACTCACGGGCGGGGACTGTCCCCACTCGTTTTTGAGTGGGGACACGATCATTTCGCGAGTGGGGACAAAATAGTCCTTGTGCCGCAGTGACTTCTCGGAAGTGTCCCCACTGCCACCACTGTCCCCACTCATTTTCATGAGGGCCACGATGTCCCGGGAGAAGGCTTGCAAGTCATGCTTCATTTGCATCCTCCAGGAAGGTCGAGCGGACATGGTAGAGGCGCATCTTCCCGTGGTCGGGGACGCGAACTGACTTCGCCGAGTGGGAGCCTTCGCCCTCGATGTAGCCCTTCTGCCTCAGCGTCGCTGCTACGCGCCGCGGGTCGAGACCGGCACAGATTTCCTTCCAGGCCGTGGTGGTGACGTAGAAGTCCCAGCCATCGCCCATCTGCTCCCTGAAGCCGGCGACATCGCGCGCCTGCATCCCCTTGGGCGCGTTGTCCTCCCACGCGGGGATGAAGCGCGACATCCCGTCCTTCAAGAGGAAGGTTCTTACCTGCTCCATGCCCGCGGCGGTCTCTGCGGCTTCATGCCCGCCACGCGCTGCGAGCCATTGTTCGAAGCACAGGGCTGCTGCCTTAACGGCGTCTCCCCGCGACCAGGGCAAGATCTCGTACAGCGTCGCGATCTCGCCGCCGGCAGCGATGAGCCCGAACCGCTGAGCGACGCGACTAACCTGCCCGTCCGCTCCTGCCGGCACATAGGTGTCGCAGAAGTTCTTCACGAGATCCTTCACGATCTTCCGGATGTCCTCGATGTGCGGAACGATGGCCGCGAGATACTGCCTCGCGGCGACGCCGTAGTGCTGCTGCGTCGCGGTCTTCAGGTGAACCGCGAGGGCGTCCGGCGAGGTGAACCCGTGCAGCTGTTCAAACATCCCCATTCCGGCGCCGGCATCTGCCGACACGTCGACGATCCTGATCTGCTGACCGGCTGCCAGCCGCTTGCCGCGGCCGTCCTCAGCCACCTTATCGGAGAGGCCGATTTCACCCGACGACAGGAAGAGGACGCGCCACTTCGCCGCCCGACGGGCCGAGCCGTCGCGCGTGCTGCGGGACTTACCCGAGCCGTTCGCGAGCATGTAGGCTGCTTCGCCGGCATCCTTCGCCGCCAGCTGGGACAGTTCATCCAAGCACAGCAACGTATCGCAATGCGCGAGTGAGACGCCCTCCAGACCGTTGGCCGTCGATCGCCACGAGCGGATGTAGCCATTGGTATCGCCGCCGCCCCAGACGCTGCCGGCCACATGCAGGGCCGTGCTCTTGCCCGTGGATGAGGCGCCCTTGAAGTGGACGCCACCACCCTCGGCTGCGCACGGGCTCACCAGCGGCCCTGCGAAGGCAGCGGACAGCGCCAGCACGAGCCGGCTGTTGCCGACAGCGTACCTAGCTACGTTCTGTTGCCAGCTCTCCAAGGTACCTGCCTGCCGGAACGGGTGTTCGTGGGCAGACGCGCTCTGCAGCAGCAAAAGGTCTCGATCGTCAACGGCGAAGCACTCGTCTGGCATGACGAATGAGTTGCTGTGCCAGCCCACCCGCTGGGTAGCCCTGGCCCGCTTCGGCGATCTCACCTGAAGCAAGAATGAGTTGAACAGGTTGCGAGCGGTGTTGCTGGGCGAGATGAAGAACCCGCCATCCATCAGGATCCGGCGCGCCTCCGAGCCGTCGCCAGCCAAGGTCGCCCGGGGCAGCGCGAACTGGTGCTCGCGGCCATCGTGATCGCGCCAGCGCAACAACACGCCCCAGCTTGCGCCATCGGTGTCACGGGTCTCCGCCACGACGTCGAAGTGGCCGGCAACCAGGATCGCAGGCTTGTCCAGATCGTCCGGATTGCTCCACATCAGACCCCGATCAGAGAAGCTGTAGCCGACCGGCAGGGCCGACTTCTTCTCGGCCCGGGCCTGGATGTGCTCCTCCTCCTGGCTCATCTCTTCCGTCGAGGGCTTCCATTCAACGGTCGTGCGCGCCCTCTCCTCGAGATCTTGGAATGAATGCCCGGCTTCGAACCAGTCGGAGACGTCCTGCTTTTTCTCCAGTTCTGGGAAACGCACAACCCGGACGCTCTCAGCGACGCCGAAGGCGAGCGCCGCCTTTGCATCGGCGTGATCCGATCCCTCGTCATCGTTGTCGGCCAGGATCACGAGATGCTTGCCTGCGACATATTCCTCGCAGCCCGCCGGCAACCCATCGCCGACGCCGCCGAACGTGACGGCGCAGCCGCCGCGCTTGCCGACAGAGTCCACGTCTTTCTCACCCTCGGGCCAGAAGACGGTGGTCGAGATGTCGAGATCCCCAGTCACGTAGGGGACGGATTTGTAACCATCGGGCTTGCGATACTGCCAGCCCGTGGTGCCGTCGACATCTGCAACGCGATAGGCGTTGAATGCCCTCTGCTCGCCCTTGGTCATGATCTTGATGCGAACAGGCACGCCGCCGCACTTGTAGATGTGGCGTCGCTTCTCGCTGTCACGCGGGCGCGGCCCCTCGTCACCCGCCACCATGAAGCGGGGCTTGCCGTCCTCATCCGGCTTCGTCCGCGCGGGGAGGACAGGCGCGTCTTTGACCTCGGCCGGCGTCGCCGCGATGTTCGCGGTCGCCTTGGGCTGGGGATCACACATGTTCCCGGTCAGGTTGGCCGTACCCGTGGGCTGGACGTTCAACATCGACGCGAGGTCGCGCGCCGCATCCAGCTTCGACTTGCCGTCGAGGTACGCCTTGAGATCGATGACGTCGCCGCCCTTGTCGCCGGTGGCGAAGTCGCACCAGACGCCGCTCTTCAGGTTGACCTTGAAGCTGCCCGGCTTCCCGTCGTTCCGAGTGGGGTTTCGCGCAACCCACTCGCCGGACTCGCGCCGTCCGCCGGGCAGCAGCTTGGGGATCACGAAGTCCAATGCACTGAGGGCCGCCGAACTGACAGCCTTGAAATCGACGCGCTGGGCGTTGTTGAAGCTATTCATGATCGTTCCCATTAGCGGGTCTCTCCCGCTGAAATCTTTGCGGCGCGCCAGCACTGGGCCGACATGCCGGACACGTTCTTGCATCGCGTTCCGTCTGGCTCGATCTCACCTTGCAGGTGGAGCTCGGAGACCCGCGGCCTGACACTCAGGAAACTGATCTCGAGGCGAGCGGCGATTTGGTCCGGCGTGAAACTTGCCGGATGCTCCGATCGCAGGAACTCGAGGACGCGCTCGCGAACGGTGGCGGCACGCTGCGTCAGCTTCTGCGCCGCCTCGCTGCTCGGACCGACGGCTTTAAAGCCGGGGCTGTCGGGATAGCTCATTGGCGCACCTCGCTTCCAAGACCCGCCAGGTTGGCGATCAGATCAGCGAAGGCCGGGTGAACGCGGTAGCGACGGGCTACGAACAGGCCGGCTTGGCTGCTCGGCTGCAGGATGGTGACGCGCCATGAGAAGAGCGGCAGGTCAGAAACCGATTGAGATTGCTGGATGCGTTTGCTATGTCTTTTCATACTACGATTTCCTAGAAGCCCGGTGCGCACGATCGAATCCGCCAAGATACGGATCGTGCAGCCGGGTTTTCTTTTGAGGGATGGTGTCAGGCGACGGGGCGAACCTCAGAGGTCGATCTGACCAACGGTCCGATCTTCCTCTGTGCCCAAGCGTCGAGGCCTGAGACGGGGTAAAGCGGGAAGCGCCCGGCGAGCCGAAAGGGCGGTCCTTCCGAGCTAACGCAAGCCAGCTTCGCCAATGTCTTGGGTGAACACGGGACGTTATACGTCTCGACGATGTATTTGGCTGCTTGGGCGCGCCGCAGTAGGCGTTCAGGGTTTTCTCTCATTGGGGCCTCTCATCAACCGAGGGGAATCCTCGTCATCGATGCGAAACCACTCGCATGGCAGGCGAGCTAAAGTCCGCTCAGAACCCTGCCAAAACCCATCATAACCTCTCAGCCCAGGTTATGATCAAAGCTCATCCAACCACTTCTTGACGTAACGACTAACGGTCGGCTTCTTCAGTTCGATCCCCTTAAAGGCCCAGGCGTCCAAGATCGCGACGGTCAATTGCTCCTTTGAGGGCAGGCGTTTATTGGCGCGGGCCGGTAGACCCCGCTCCTTGATGATGGACATGGCGTAGGACTTGATCGCGTCCCAGTCGTACTCGGGCGGCCTCCCACCCTTGTCGGGCTCCTTGGCCTCGACATCGGCCATAGGCCCCGTCCCCGAATAGTACCAATCAGAGAAGGAATCCTTATCGATAAGGATGGATGCCCAACCAGGAGCCGCGGTAGCCGGCGCATCATCAACCCAAATGAAGCCATCATCAAACCACGCGATAGCGTCGTCCTGGTCCCAAGCCTTGGAAGGGTACTCCACTCGTTCGCCGGTCTCGAACTGGAGAAGCGATTTCAGATCACCCGCCAGCAGCGCCTCTTTGACCACGCCCTGGCACTTTTCGTAACTGGCGAGCCGCTGCGCTATTGTATCGTCCGGCAGATTGCCCTTTCGGTCGCGTAGATTGGCGACGATATCGTCAAGTATCTGGCCCAGATTCTTGTAATGGTTCACTTGGCCCAAGTTCTCATAGGCCACGATCTCGTTCCTCGTCATCTTTCCGGTTCGCCAGATGTCGCTGTCCAATTCCTTAGCAATCAGGAGCACAGCCTTCTCTAGGGCGTAGTATCCTTCCGGAACTGGTGTAACTCTGGCGTTCGGACGCTGAGACGATCGCGATGGAGGCGGCGGAAAAGCACTCAGCACTTCATCTCGCAGAACACGGACGTCGTGCCACTCGACTGGAAAGGCTGGATGGCGATGGACGCTCATCTCGCCGTACACATTGTCTGAAATGACGAGATCGGCCCATTCAAGAGTCGTGATTTGCTCACGCACAGTGGAGCCGCGTCGCTGCCCGGAAGCTTTGAGCGTACCCAATTGCAAGGATCTTAGAACGATCCTACGGACCTCATCGAGCGATCGAAATGGCGAAGGTAATGGCGCATGGCCATTCTCCTTGGCATTACTCGCGGCAATCTCAGAAGCGAAATGCGGAAGCCCTGAAGGGAACGAGTGCTCTCGCCGAGACAATTCTGGCGACGAATCAGAAAGTGCGTCAACCGCAAACGGGCTTCTTGTTTCCACCCACGCCAGAACCTGGCCAAGATTCCAGAAGACATCGTCAAAGCCGACAAGATCGTGAGCATTCACGATCTCGCGAAGATACCATTCATAGTCCGCCATGCGCTCCTCCGCTTGGAGCATCCGCAATGTGGACGACGCGGCAGGCCGGTGCGGACCAGCTTTTCGGGAGCTACCCTAGCCGCGCCGATCGATTAGGCCTTCCGAAACTGGACGACCTTGCTCTGTTTCTTTCCGTTCATGGCATCATCGATGTGCCTGGCGATCCGGTCGGCAGCTGCGAGCAGCGCCGAATCGATCTTGTGAATGTAGCCCATCGTAACGTTACCCTTTCTGGAATGGCCGATCAGGGCCTTAATGGTAGGCAGCGTGTACCCGAGATCCTCGGCGGTAGAGCTGAAGGAATGCCTCAGTCCGTGGCTAGTGATCCCAGGGACGTCCTTGGCCGACACCTTCTGGAGCCACCGCGTCAAACCCGTATGGTGCTTCGCCTCGGCCGTGATGGCGGGGAATACGTACTTCGATTTGGACTTCGCCATTGCGGTCTTCAGCACCGCAATAACGGCGGGCCCGACAGGACGGATGCTCTTGCCCGTCTTGCTGTCGCCGAGGCGAAGGGCCATCCCGACAGTATCGACCTCCGTCTTCAGCAAGCCTTCCACCTCGTCCAATCGGCAGCCTGTCATGGCGGACGTACGGCTCGCGAGGACGCGCTGCCAGTGCTCGCCGTTTGCTTCGGCGACGGCCAGGCACTTCCCAAGGCGGCGATACCCCGCGTCATCTAGCCGCCACTCTCTAGTCTGGTCTTTAGGTCGCCGGATGCCACTGACAGGGTTGTCCTGCCGGTAGCCCTCGTCGACGGCGTAACTGAAGATGCCACCTAGCAGCCCCATCGTCCGGGCCGCTGTACCTCTCCCGCCAGTCACTATCGCCCGCCCCCGGGTCTTGGTCTTCACGTCGGCCGCTGATTTGCCGGCGATGATATCGCGCTGGAGACCTTTAGCGTCGCTGGAGGTGAAGCCCTTCACGGTCTTCTTGCCGACCAGCTTGATGATGTGACGTTCGATACGCCCTTTATCGCTGTATAGGGTTGTCTTGCTTTTGACCTCGCCTCGTCGTGTGAGGATGAGGCCCCGCTCGGCCTTGTCCAGGTACTCGCGGCACAGCTCCTCGACGGTCATGGCGCCGCGGGCCAGCTTCTTGGTCTCTACGGGATCTGCGCCGCGGACAGCATCCGCCAGCGCCAGCTTGGCGTCCCGGCGAGCTTCTTCAGGGGTCAGGACGCCATACCGGCCCAGCGTAAGCCGTCTGCTGCGACCGTTCGCGTTCCGATATTGCACCACGAAGGATTTCGCGCCGCTCTTCTTGACCCGCAGGCCGAACCCCGGCAATTCCTCCTCCCAGAGGAACAGGTCCTTGCCGGTCGTTTCCGCTGCGTCAACTGCGCGTTTCGTAAGCTTTGGCAATTTCCCCTCGGGTAAGCACTGGGTAAGCAGGTGCCGGAAAACGAGGGAAATTCGGAGCAATGACCGTAGCCCCCAAATCAGGCTGTTTTCAGCCTATATCTGAAGGCCAGCAATTCCAAGGGATTTCGGGTAAGCAGGGGTAATTTCCCCACCCTTGCCCTCCGAAGGCAAAGGTCACACGTTCGAATCGTGTCGGGTGCGCCAGTCAACCATCTGACCGTCTAGGAAATCAGCGGCCCTCACGTCAGCATCGCGATGATCGCCTGGAGCTGGTCGGACGCTGCCGTCACCAATCCATCGTATGACGTGTGGCCGTGTGCGGCGGCCTTCAGGATGCATTCGGCGACGGCCGCTTTCAGGCCGAACACCGATTGATGGGCCGGCACACTCGCCATCACGGTCTCCAGCGCTTGACGCATGGTGTGAATGAGCTCGGAGCTGTATTGCATGGGCTGTCCTCCGCGGGCTCATATTGGGTCGCGTGCCCATGCTTGCCACTCACAAGCCTGAGATTGTTTTTTGAATCGGTCGAGACCCAGCGCCTCAATTCAAGCGCCAGATCGCCGCATTGAGCACACCGGCGAACGCGACCCAGGCTGCGTAGGGCACGAACAATGCGGCGGCGAGCCTGTCGCGTGACAGCTCGAGACCGATGTAGGTCACGATCGCGATGAACAGGCCGACGAGAATGACGAGCGCGGCGCCGATCTGGTGCATCGTGAACATGACCGGAGACCAAATGAAGTTGAGCGCCATTTGCGCCGCCCAGGCCAGCATCGCCTTGCCCCTGGGCTCACGGCGAAAGGTCCGCCATCCCGCAACAGCGATCAGAACGTAAAGGATGGTCCAGGCGATCGGGAACGCCCAGTTCGGCGGGACGAAGCTCGGCTTGGCAAGGCCGGCATACCATTCACCGGGGGGATTGGTCGCGCCGATTAACCAGCCGGTGCCGACGACGCCCGCCACGAAGACCAACAACTGAAGCATCCGTCACCTCGCCCTTCTCATCATCCGATTGTAACATCCTTCCATGAGCCAATCCGACTCGATGCCTGGCGCAGCCGCGGCCGTGCGACGAGAAGCGATGCGCTGAGCGCCATGGCAAAGTCCTGCGTCTTCTCGCAGCAGCGTCGGATGGGTTGCCGACGTTGACGGAGACGGACTGACCGGGGCGAGCCCGATTGGGGGGAATTCGGCCCGTCCTGCGGTTGAGGAACGCATGCGGGCGCGGTAAAGGCAAGCGGGCGCGCGCGGATCCGCAGTCGGACGAACCGCCGCCAGTGGATTCAGCACTTGGTTACAAAGCTATCCCATCGACGCGACATTGACGGGCTCCGGGCGATCGCCGTCTTGAGCGTATTCTTCTATCACTTGGACGTTCCGCCGTTCGGCGGCGGCTTCGTCGGGGTCGACCTGTTTTTCGTCGTGTCCGGCTATCTGATCTCTCGGATCATTCTCAGCGAGGCAGATCGCGGCGAATTTTCGCTCCAGCGATTTTACGAGCGCCGCATCCGGCGCCTCTTTCCCGCAGCGATCGTCACCATCATCGGCATCTTGGCCGTCGGTGGCCTCTGGTTCTCCCCGGAGCTTTTCAAGGGCCTGACTCAAGACGCCGTGGCTACGCTGGTATCGGTCTCGAATTTCTACTTCTGGCGCGGCAGCCACGCCTATTTCGCCAACTCGACCGATCCCAGCCCCGTGCTTCACTTCTGGTCGCTGGCCGTCGAGGAGCAATTCTATCTGTTTTGGCCCGTGTTCATTCTGCTGGGGCGCCGATTGCTCGGTCGCGCACTGCCTTTGCTCATTCTTGGCATCGCAATTCTTTCGCTCGGCGTCGCGCAAGCGACACTCGCAACCGACAGCTCGGGTGCTTTCTACCTGCCGACCTGTCGCGCCTTCGAATTTGCGATCGGAGCGCTGGTCATCTTTGCTGAGCAGAGGCTGACCTTCCCGGCCGGAGCGCGCTCGCTGTTGGCTGCCGCCGGATTCGCTTTGATCGCTTACGCGATCGTCAGCTTCGACAGTGCGACCTCCTTCCCTGGCGCGACGGCCCTCATCCCATGCCTGGGTGCAGCCTGCGTGATCTTGGCGGGCGAGCGTCACGTCCTTTCGCCTGTTCTGACCAATCCGCTGAGTGCGGGGATCGGGCTGGTGTCCTACTCGCTCTACCTCGTGCACTGGCCCCTGATCGTCTACGCAAACTACATCCTGGGCGACGACGCCAAGTCGGTTGCGGTGAAAGCGCTGATCGTCGCCCTCGCGATGACGCTGGCTGTGCTGATGTATCGGCTGATCGAACAGCCGTATCGCGCGGGTCGCTCGTCACTGCTGCGAGTCGCCGGCCCCGCCGCCGCGACGATCGTCGCGCTCGCGATTGTTGCATTTGTGGCCAACCGCCAAGATGGCTGGCCATGGCGGCTCCCGGCACAGGCCCGCGAGGTCGCCGATCTGCAGCGTTTCGGCTTCTGGCCGTGCGCCAAGAGCGCACAATCGAAATGTGCCTTCGGTTCATTGAGCGGCCCCGTCGGGGTGCAAGTGCTCGGCGACTCCTTCGCCGAGCATTATGTCGCAGCGCTGGACCCGGCGGCAAAGCGCGCCGCCGTCCGGGGAGAAGCCTATACGGCCGAAGGTTGTCCGTTGCTCGTCGGGCTGGTGCGAACAGCGTTCGACGGCTCGCAGGACTGCAAACGCCAGCGCGATACCTACCTCGCCGCGATCAGGCAGAACCAGGCTCCAATCGTGCTCAGTCAATCCTGGATGACCTACGGCGATGCGCTCCGCAACGAGCTCGCGCCGGAGGTCAATGCACCGGCCCTGCAGGTCTGGCGGGCCGGCATCGAGAACACGATCCATGAGCTGGGCGGCAGCGGACGACGCATCCTGATCATAGCGCCCGGAGTCGAGCCGGGCTGCCGCAGTCCGATGTCCCGCTTCGCACCGGGACCCCTCTGGCACGCGCCAAGCAAGCCCTGTCCTGCCGTGCCCCTCGATCGCGTGCAGGCCGACAATCGCGAATTCCACGCCATGCTCGAGGAGATCCGGAGCCGCTATCCGAACCAGGTCTTTCTGCTCTATCCAGAACGCTATTTGTGCGGAGAAGCCGAGTGTCCGACCGCCATGGACGGCCTCTGGCTCTATTGGGACGTCAATCACCTCACGGTCGCAGGTGCGCAGCGCGTTGGCGACGGAGCCTCAAGCCAGCTCCTTGAGTTCATCCGTGGCAAGTAGGGGCCTCTGCCTCTCCCAAGCGATCGCGGCCGAGCCGAAGCCATCTCGACTGAACGGAACTGACGAGCGGCTGTCGTCGCAAGCCTGAGATGGCTTTGCCCTGCCGCGATAGTGCAGCTCAATTCAGCCGCCGGATCGACGGAAGCATCCCTCGGCTCGCGCATCTCCCCACGCGATTGTATCATCTTTCCATGAGCGAATCCGACCCGACGACCGGCGAGCCCTCGCCTGTCCGCAAGATCATCCATATCGACATGGATGCGTTCTATGCGTCGGTGGAGCAGCGTGACAATCCGGAGCTGCGCGGCAAGCCTGTGGCGGTCGGCGGCTCCGCGGAACGCGGCGTCGTTGCGGCTGCGAGCTACGAGGCTCGCAAGTTCGGCGTCCGCTCGGCCATGCCGTCGGTGACGGCGAAGCGGCAATGTCCCGACCTGATCTTCGTCAGGCCGCGCTTCGAGGTCTACAAGGCGATCTCCAGGCAAATCCGCGACATCTTTGCCGAGCACACGCCCGTCATCGAGCCGCTGTCGCTCGACGAAGCCTATCTCGACGTGACGGAGAACCTGCAAGGCATCCCGCTGGCGCGGGACATCGCGCTCGAGATCCGCGCGAAGATCAAGGCGGAGACCGGCCTCACCGCGTCGGCGGGCATCTCCTACAACAAGTTTCTGGCCAAGCTCGCGTCCGATCATCGCAAGCCGAACGGCCAGTTCGTGATCTCGCCGGAGATGGGGCCGGCCTTCGTCGAGCCGCTGCCGGTCGGCAAATTCCACGGCATCGGTCCGGCGACGGCTGCGAAGATGAACGCGCTCGGCCTGTTCACCGGCCGGGACATCCGCAACCAATCGCTGGAGTTCATGAACGCGAATTTCGGCAAGTCAGGCGCGTATTATTATTGGATATCGCGCGGCGTCGACGAGCGGCCGGTCCGCGCCAACCGGATCCGCAAATCCGTCGGCGCGGAGAACACGTTCTCGACCGACCTCGATGCGTTCGACGCGCTTGCCGCCGAGCTAAGGCCGCTCGTCGACAAGGTCTGGCGGCATTGCGAGGCGACGGGCAATCGCGGCCGCACCGTCACCCTGAAGATCAAATTCGCCGATTTCGAGATCATCACGCGCAGCCGATCCGTCGCGGCGTCCGTTGCCGGACGCGACGATCTGGAGCGGCTGGCCTGCGGCCTGCTCGAAGCCGAGATGCCGCTGCCCAAGCGCGTCAGGCTGCTTGGGGTCTCGCTGTCGTCGCTCCACGCCGCCGGCGAGTCGGAGCCGCAGCTGACGCTGGGCATCTGAACGCGGCCCAAGCTTCGGCGACAGAGCGCACCAGGCGCGACGAACGGCGGCGGATCTTCCGACCCGCCACCGATTGAGGTCGATCGCGCGCGAGGGTACTCAATGCTTCATATGCTCGAACACCACGATCACGCCGGTCGGTTCGGGCTCATGCGCCATCAGGCGCGTCAGGTCGGAATCGCCCCAATCAGCGAGGCTGACGACCTCGCCGCTCTCGCGGTCGCTGCCGAGCGATCCCGTCGGCTCGAGCACCTTGAGGCCCATCTCGTCGACGAAGAAGGTGTGCTCGCCGAACATGCTGTTGAGCTGCGGCATCGCCGGATGTTCGTCGGGCAGCACCTGAGCGCCGAGCTGGTTGACGGTCTGCTTCACCTGTTCAGATGTGAGCTTCATGAGCTGCTCCGTTGTTGTATCCGGTTTCATCGAGCCAGGCGGGAGCGAGCATTCCCTGCGCCCTTATGCGCCTGGCTCAGAGTCCCGAACAGGTGCTGCGGACAAATGTTCCTGCGAAATGTATTTCGTGATCGCGGGGTTTCATCGGCCGCGTTCGCGGCACAGGATCGCCACAGGATGCACACGATCTATCGATCTACGCGCTACTCGCTGCTGTTCTCGCCGACCGACAGCGCGCAGATGCGTGACAGATATGTGTACGGCAGGCCGGACTCCTCGGCCCAGGCGTTGAACTGCGCCTGCACCTTGGCGAGATCGCCCTTCGACTTGACCTCCTCGGCGATGTCGAGACCGGCAGCGCGCAGGCAGGCCACGACGTCCTTCGACGTCACGAAGCCGTCCCAGCCCACGAAGCGGAGCAGCATCTGGCCGGTGTTGCCGCCCAGCCGGCTGCCGCGCTTGTTGAGGAGATCGAGCAGGCCGATCTCGTCGGAGGACGGCCATTTCGCCAGGAACTTGCCGAAGCTGCCGTGCTCCTTCGCGATCTCCTGCACGAAGGCGGCGTTGTCGCGCACTGACATGATCTTGGCACCGTTGCGCACGATGCGCGCGTCGCGCAGCAGGCCCTCCCAATAGTCTTCGGGCTGGAAGGTGAGCTTGGCGGGCTGGAAATGCAGGAAGGCCTGCTCAAAGCCGTCCCATTTGGAATCGATCACGCTCCAGGCAAAGCCGGCGCAGAACACCCGCTTGGTCATTTCGGCGAGGATACGATCGTCGCCGAGCTTGGCCAGCTGCTTGAGGTCCGGCTTGGCCGGCATCAACTTGTCCAGCGCCTTGGGCCCGCCCTTGCGCTTCTCGGCGCGGGCGCGAATGGTCTTGAAGGGGGTCATGTGAACACGGGTGTTGAGGGCAGGCCACGACACCAGAATTCGGCGATCCGGTCCAGCCCCCCGCATTGCCGCCCCTTGCGCTCTGCGACGGGACGCAGCATGCTGTCGCTCATTGGATTGATGCAAAGGGGCGGCCGGGCTGGTCTGCTTCTTGCTTTATGCCGTTTTTGGAATTCCCTGACATTTTGATCTCTCGCCGTCGGATTTCCCATGCGCTGCCTGGTCGTGGCCGACCTGCACTATTCGCTGCCGCAACTCGACTGGCTGGTCAGCGCGGCGCCGCAATTCGACCTCGTGATCTTCGCCGGCGACGCGCTCGACATCGGCTCGATGGTGGATTTCCGCGCCCAGATCGTGGTGGTGAAGAAGTATCTCGCGCTGCTGGCCGCGACGACCCGCGTGATCCTCTGCTCCGGCAATCACGATCTCGACGAGCGCAACGCCGAAGGTGAGAAGATTTCGCGCTGGATCTCGGAGGTGCGCGAGCTCGGCATCGCCTGCGACGGCGACGGCCTGACGGTCGGCGATACCCTGTTCACCGTGTGCCCGTGGTGGGATGGACCTCAGGTCAAGCAACGCCTCATCGAGCAATTGCGCGATGCCGCAGCCGTCAGGCCGCAGCGTTGGATCTGGGCGCATCATGCGCCGCCGGCGGATTCACCGACGAGCTGGGGCGGCAAGCGCTTCTTCGGCGACGTCGAGCTGGTGCAGTGGATCATGCAATACCAGCCGTCGATGGTGATCTCGGGCCATGTGCATCAATCGCCCTTCATCAGCAATGGATCGTGGTTCGACCGGCTGGGCCAGACCTGGGTCTTCAACACGGGCCTGCAACCCGGCCGTCCCCCGACCTACATCGTGCTCGATCTCGATGCCGGCAAGGCGTTCTGGCTGGCGGCCGGCGAGGCGCAATGGATCGACCTGAATGCGCCGTTGCGGCGGCCCGCCGCCCCCATCGAGGCGCCGCCCGACTGGCTCACATTCTTGGATCGGATTGCCGATCCGAGCCTGGCGAAACCTCAGCCGGCGGCAGGTTGATCATGCTCTGGAGCACTTCGCCGACCATGGCCAGATGCGTGCCGTGGCCGGCATATTGCCGCTTCAGATCGGCGAGGTAGGTGTTGGCGACGTTGAGCCTCTGCGCCAGCATTTTTGCGATCAGCAGCGCCACGCCCGGCTCCCTCTCGAGGAACGCGGCGGCATCCTCGAATTCGTAGACGATGGCGTCGGAGCAGGCCCGTACCGTTGCGGTGTGCGGCTGGCCCAGCAGCACGGACATCTCACCCAGCACCGCGCCGGGCTCGGTGACGGTGGCGACCACCATCTCGGCCTTGAGCACCTCGAGCCTGCCTTGCATCAGCACGTAGAGATGGCCGGAGGTGCCCCCCTCGGCGACGATGATGGTGCCGGCGGCAAGCTGCCGCTCCGTTCCGCCGGTGCAGTAATCGAGGACTGCGCGCATGGTGCGAACGCTCCCGTCGCAGGGGTACACAACGCCGGAAGACTAGAGCACGATCCGTGCCGGGCGGCAATCGGTGGGGGAGCCGGCGGGCGCCGAGGCGCCTCACACCTGCGAGAGCGAGGGCGCCTCTCCGGGCATAATGGCTTGCAGCCCGCCGAAGCGGCGCTCGCGGCCATGGAAGGCGGCGAGCGCCTCGGCAAGATCGCCAGCGTCGAATTCGGGCCACATCCGCTCGGTGAAGTGCAGCTCGGCATAAGCGCCTTCCCAAAGCAGGAAGTCCGACAGCCGCTTCTCGCCGGAGGTGCGGATGATGAGGTCGACGTCGCGAAGGCCAGCCTCGCCTGTGACGAGCTGCGAGAAGGCTTCGCGCGTCAGGCTGGTCAGCGCGGCCGCCTTCGCCGCGGCATTGAGGATGGCGTCGCGCGCGGAATAATCGACGGCGATGCGCACATGCAGCGCGCGGCCATCGGCGGTGGCCGCCTCGGCGCGCGCGATCGCGGCGGCGATGCCGTCGGGCAGGCGATCGCGGCGGCCGATGACGGAGAGGCGCACGCCGTTTTTGACGAGGCTCTGCACTTCGTTCGCGAGGTAGAAGCGCAGCAGGGTCATCAGCGCCGCGACCTCGGCCTTCGGCCGCCGCCAATTGTCGGTGGAGAAGGCGTAAAGCGTCAGCGTGCCGATGCCCTGCTTGGGCGCGGCCTCGACGATGCGGCGGATGGTCTCGACGCCGGCCTCGTGGCCGCGCACGCGCGACAGGCCGCGCCGCGTCGCCCATCGGCCGTTGCCGTCCATGATGATGCCGACATGAAGCTTCTCGTTGCGGGACGTGATGTCACTTTGCATTGCAAAGTCTCCGGTCAAAAAAGGGGAGATCAGGTCGAGGCGATGCCGAGACGGCCGAGCGGCGGCGCTTCGCGGCCAGCGGCCTTCGCCGCGTCGCGCACCAGCCGCTCGAGCACGGCGAGATAGTCGAGGAAGCGGCGGCGGCCGGCCTTGGTGAGGCGGCAGCTGGTGTGCGGGCGATTGCCCTCGTAGCCTTTGGTCACCTCGACCAGTCCGGCCTCCTGGAGCACGGCAAGGTGCCGACTGAGATTGCCGTCGGTGAGGCCGCAGAGCTGCTTGAGATCGCCGAACGCCAGCCCCTTGGGATGCGCCATCAGCGAGGTCAGAAGCCCGAGCCTCGCCTTCTCGTGGATCACGCGGTCGAGCCCTTCATAGGAGAAGGGCGCGCTGTCAGTCTTCGACATCGTTGTCTCCGGACGCGAAATGCAGAATCGCCGCCATCAGCGATTGGCCGATCAGGAAAGGTAGGCCCATGGTCCATGGCGACAGCGTGTGGGTTCGGCTCGCGAGCACCACGACCGCGAAGCCGGACACGAAATACCAGGCGCCGGCGAGCGCCACCGTGCGCGGCAGCGAGCGGACCGAGGCAAAGATGCCGAGCGACACCAGGATCTGCCACAGGCCCGGCAGCAGCCACAGCGTCTCGCTCGCGAACTTCCACATCACCACCGCGAGCAGAACGCCGGCAACGCCCGCCGGCAGGAACTGCTCGACCGCCTGGTGAATCATCGCATCGGCGAGACCGGAATGATGGCGTCGCGACCGGGCGCGCATCTCGATGCCGATGATCAATCCAGACAGCGCGGCGGCGATGAACCAGCCGATGAAGAAAACGAGCGGCTCGCCGGTGGGATCATCCAACAGCCAGAATTGCAGGACGGCGGTGATGAGCGCAACGGCGCCGGTCGCCGCCATCGTCGCCGGGCCGTAGCCGCGGAAAGCGGTGCCTGCCGCGATCTGGCTACGGATCGTCACGATGTCGGCCAGCGCCTTGTCGAGATCGCGCATGGGCAACGCCAAAACCTCGTTCCACCCGGACATTACGAGGCAACGGCCCCGTTACTTTGTATCGCAAAGTATACGGCACTGCAAAGTATGTGCAAGCCCGAATTGTCGCGGCCAGCCGAACGGGAGCGGACAACTGACGGTTGCGCCTGCCCTGCCCTCGCGGATAAGATGGATGCAAGTGCGTTTGCCGGGGGCTGGTATGTGGTTGAGGTCGTTGGTCGTTGCGTTCGTGTTGCAGGTGAGTGGGTTCGGGGCGAACGCGGCGGGGCCGTTCGGCACCGTCAATGTCGGCAACTGGGCCGGCGGCGCATTCAGCAATGACGAGACGGGCGCGTTCTCCCATTGCGCGGCGACCGCACCTTACGCCAACGGCGTGAGTCTCTTCGTCGCGCAGAATGCGGCCGGCTCCTGGCTGCTGAGCTTTGCCAGCCCCAGCTTTCGCTTCAACAAGGGCGATACCGCGCCCATCGACTTCATCTTCGACGGCCAGGAGCAGGCGAGGTTGTTTGCGACCGCCGGCACCCCCAACATGGTGACGACCATGCTGCCCCCCAACGTCGCTCGCACCTTCCAGAAGGCAAGCCTGATGGTGATCACGACCAACGGGAGCAAGCCACTCCAATTTGTGCTGACGTCGACGGCGCCCCTGATCGCGGCGCTGGCGAACTGCGTCACGCGGGTGAAGGCAGACGGGCTCAGCAAGGCCGGCGATTTCACCAAGGGTGCGGCCAAGCCGGCGGCGACGGCGGAGAAGCAGACGGCAGCGCCGGCCGGCGGCAAACCCGCCCGAGCCAGGAGCGGCAGCGGCTTCGTCGTCAGCGCGAGCGGGCACGTCGTCACCAACCATCATGTGATCGACGGCTGCGTCGGCGACGTCAGAGGCAATCTCACCGGCGAAGCCGCAATGGTGCTGCGCGTCGTCTCGAGCGATGCCAACAACGACCTCGCCCTGTTGCAGGCGCCGTCGACGACGACCTTCAAGGATTTTGCCCGGATCCGCGACCGCTCGATCCGCTCCGGCGATTCCGTGATCGCGATCGGCTTTCCCTATCACGGCATCCTGACCTCGGACTTCAGCGTGACCACCGGCATCGTGAGCTCGCTCAGCGGCATGCGCAACGACTCGCGCTTCCTGCAAATCAGCGCACCCGTGCAGCCTGGCAACAGCGGCGGGCCGCTGTTCGACAACACGGGTCAGGTCGTGGGCGTGGTCACGGGCAAGATTCCAGCCTTGCGGATCGCGGTGGCGACCGGCAACATCCCTGAAAACATCAATTTCGCCATCAAGACCGGAGTGCTGCGCGATTTCCTCGACAATTCGATCGTGCCCTATCAGACCGCCGAGCCAAAGAGCGAGCTCAAGACCACCGACATCGCCACCAACGCCCGGCCGTACACGATGCTGATCTCGTGCAACGCGGCGGAGCAGGCGGAGGCGAAGCGGTAGCTATCGGGGCAAGGCACACCCTGCACCTCACCCGTAGCTGTCATTCCCCGCGAAGGCGGGGAATCCAGTACGCCGCGGCCTTTCGATTCATCACTGCCGTCTCGGAATACTGGATCGCCCGGTCTAGCCGGGCGATGACACCTTTGATGTGCGTCGAGCGCTCCCCTCACCCGTGGCAGCACGCCGCCTTCGCCGGCTGCGGCTCGTACTGGTCGCGCAGGCGCACCCAGTCCATCGGATAAGGCAGGCCTTCCTCGTGACGGCCGAGCGGGGTGAGATCGAGATATTGATAAGCGGCGTTCATCATGTCGAGGCCGCGGGCGAAGCAGGAATAAGTGTGGAAGATCGCGCCGGCCTCGTCGCGGAAGAACACGCTGATGCCGGGCAGCTCGGGGCCGTAGAACGGCGTGGTTCCGAAATTGTACATCGGCTTGCCGGTCGCGACCTCTTCCTGTGAGAACGTCACGCCGTAATCGCGGTTGAAGTCGTTGCGGCCTGAGGAAACCCAGTCGAAGGTCCAGCCCATCCGCTTCTTGAAGGCTTCGAGCTTTGCGCTTGGCGCCAGCGAGACCGCAACCATGGCGGTGTCGCGCGCGGCCAAATGCGGCACCATGCGCTCGAACCCATCGGCCCAGAACGAACAGCTCTTGCAGGCCGCGTCCCAATCGGGTGCGAACATCACGTGCTGCACGATCAGCTGCGGCCGGCCCTTGAACAGATCGCCCAGGGACACAATGCCGTTCGCCCCTTCGAATGCGTACGCCTTGTCGACCTTGACCCAGGGGAGCCGGCGGCGCTCGTCGGCAAGCCGTTCGCGAGCCTGGGTCAATTCCTTCTCGTGGACCAGAAGGGCCTTGCGCGCGACGATCCATTGCTCGCGCGAAACGATCTGATGTTGCTGCATGGCGTTCTCCTTGGGATCAGGCGACGAAAGCATCGAGCTTGTCGAAAATCGAGCTCCAGCCGCGCTGGTGGTTGTCGCGCGCGGTCTCGTCGAAGAACTGGGCGTGATGGAAGATCATCAAGGTGCCGGCAGCGTCCGGCTTCAGCGAGATCGTCACCAGCGACTCACGCTCCGGCGTCGAGTGCCAGGCCCAGGTGAAGACCAGAAGCTCGTTCAGCACCACCTCGCGATAGCGGCCGCCGGCCTCGAAGTATTCGCCGTCGTCCCCCGTGAAGCTGATGCGAAACCGGCCGCCGACGCGGACGTCGAGCTCGGCTTGAAGCGTCGCCGGCTTCATGTTCGGCGGCCCGAACCATTGCGCTAGCTGCGCGGCTTGCGTCCAGGCGGCGTAGACCTTTTGCGGCGGCGCGCGGAGCCGGCGCGTGAGCGTGAGGCTTGGTCGTTCTGCCGGGCGTTCGGCGGTGTTGGCGGTTGCGTTGGCCATGTCTCTTCCTCCACGAAGGCGGCAAGGCGATCGAGATTGTGGGACCAGAACTGCGCATAGCGATTGAGCCAGTTCATCGCCTGCTCCATCGGCTGCGCGGTCAGCCGGCAGGCGACCGTGCGCCCGGTCTTCTCGCGCACGATCAGCCCGGCATCGGTGAGCACGTCGAGATGCTTCATGATCGCCGGCAGCGATACCGCAAACGGGGCCGCCAGCTCGCTCACCGACAGGCCGTCCTGCTCGCCGAGGCGCGCCAGCAAGGCACGACGCGTCGGGTCTGACAGCGCCGCAAAAGTCCGGTCCAGCGTCTCGTCCTGATACTTAACCATGTGGTTTAGTATAGGTGCGAGCGCGACAACGTCAAGCCGGAAGGCGCAGGCGCGGATCCGCACGAGAGCGTGATCGGGTTGCTGGCAATGCAGCCAAGAAAAAAGCCCTGCCGAACGGCAGGGCTCTCTTCCTCGTCATCACGAGATTTCTACTCGACCTTCAGGCCGGCGAAGTCGACGACCTTCTTCCACTTCTCGGTCTCGGCCTTGATCTCCTCGCCGAACGCCTCGGGCGTCTGCACCCGCGGCTCGCCACCGAGCTCGACCAGGCGCTTGGCCATGTCAAGCTCCTTGAGCACCGCGTTGACCTCGGCGTTGAGCTTGGCGATGATTTCCTTCGGCGTGTTCTTCGGCGCGCCCATGCCGAACAACGCGCTCGCCTCATAGCCCTTGACGGTGTCGGCGATCGGCTGCACGTCGGGCAGCTGCGGCGAGCGTTCCGTGGTGGTGACGCCGATCGCGCGCAGGCTGCCGGAGCGGATGTGCTGAATGATCGAGGGCATGTTGTCGAAGATCACCTGCACCTGGCCGGCGAGCATGTCGGTGATCGCGGGCGCGGCGCCGCGATAGGGCACGTGCTGCATCTTGCAGCCGGTCATGGCCATGAACATCTCGCCGGACAGATGCACCGAGGTGCCGTTGCCGGATGAGGCCATGTTCACCTTGCCGGGATTGGCCTTCACATACTCGATGAACTCGGCGACGTTCTTGGCCGGCACATCCTTGTTCACGGTCATCACGTTCGGCACGCGCTGGAACGAGGCGACCGGCGCGATATCGTTCACGAAGTTGAACTTGAGATTCTTGTAGAGCGAGGCGTTGATGTAGTTGGCCGGGTTGACCAGCTGCAGCGTGTAGCCGTCGGGCTCGGCATTGATGACCGATTCGGTCGCGATGTTGTTCCCGGCGCCGGGCTTGTTCTCGACCACGAATTGCTGGCCGAGCTTTTCCGACAGGCGCTGGCCGATCAGTCGTGCCAGGATGTCCGTGGCGCCGCCCGGCGGATAGCCCACCACCCATTTCACCGGACGGGCCGGATAATCGGCGGCAAGGGCCTTCGACAGCGGGGTGGCTGCAAGCGGACTGGCGGCGAGCAGGCCCAGCGCGGTACGGCGAGTGATCATCTCAAGGGTTCTCCCAGTGTTGTTCTTGAAGTCGGATGGCTTGAAAGCCACGTCGCTGCGGTTGTAACAAAGCTTGCCGCGTGCGGAAAGTGCGCGGGGCACATCACGACGAAAGGATGAGACATGCCGGTCAAGGTTCATGCCCTGGATCATCTCGTGATCAATGTCAGCGACGTCGCGGCAAGTGCTGCGTGGTACGGCAAGATTCTCGGCATGGAAGTCAAGGTGTTCGATCCCGGCGGCGGCAAAGCGCCGCGGACTTTCCTTACATTCGGTAACCAGAGGATCAACGTCCGACAGCGCGATGCCGGCAAGGTGGAGTGGTTCACCGCGGACCAACCGACGGCGGGCAGCGACGATTTGTGCTTTCTCACCTCGGCCACGCCGGACGAGGTGGTGGCGCATTTGCGGGCACATGGCGTCGCGATCGAGGAAGGTCCGGGCCCGAGGCAAGGCGCCCGCGGCACGTTGCGCTCGGTCTATTGCCGGGATCCCGATGGAAGTTTGATCGAGATCTCGTCGTACGGGGACGCCGGCTGATAGGGCCGCCGCGCCCCCGAACGCCGTCATTGCGAGGAGCGCTTGCGACGAGGCAATCCAGACTGCCTCCGTGGAGAGAGTCTGGATTGCTTCGCTGCGCTCGCAATGACGGTGGAGAGAGCGCGCTCACGCATACCCCCGATTGCGTCCCGCGTCGTCCAATGGCAGGAAGACGCAATCATCAAAAGACAGCCGCCGGCAAGATGCGGCTGCACCGGGAGGAGCCATGCCAGTTCAACAGACCACAGCTGGAATCGTGGGCCCGTTCGACGGGCTCGACGTGCCCTGGCTGCTCAAGCTGCGCGCCGAAGTCCGGCGTGATCATCCATTCCTGATCTGGGCGCCGTTCGACGCGCCGGCGCGGCGCTGGAGCTACGGCGAGTTTCACGAGCGCGTCGGCGCGCTCGCGGCCGGCCTCGCCAGGCGCGGCGTCAAGCCGGGCGAGTATGTGCTCATTCATCTCGACAATTGCATCGAGGCGATGCTGGCCTGGTTCGCCTGCGTCGAGCTCGGGGCCGTCGCCGTCACCACCAACACGCGCTCGGCGCCGGCCGAGATCGCGTATTTCGCCGATCATTGCGGCGCGGTCGCCGCGATCACGCAGCCGGCCTATGCGGAAGCCGTCGCGCAGAACTGCCGCAACATACGCTGGCTCGCGGTGACCTCGCATGATGCGGGCGCGGCGCCCGCGCGGGGCGTCTCGCGCGGCGACAGCTTCGAATCGCTGTTCGCCGACAGCACCGATCGTCCCCGGCGCGCGACCGATCCGCTCGCGCCATGCAGCGTGCAATACACCTCGGGCACGACGTCGCGGCCGAAGGCGGTGCTGTGGACCCATGCCAACGCGCTGTGGGGCGCCAAGATCAACGCCGCGCATGAGGACCTTCACGCCGGCGACGTGCACCAGGCGTATTTGCCGCTGTTCCACACCAATGCGCTGGCCTATTCCATGCTGGCGGCGCTGTGGGTCGGCGCCACTTGCGTGATCCAGCCGCGTTTCTCCGCCAGCCGGTTCTGGAGCGTCGCGCGCGAGCACGGCGCGACCTGGACCTCGACGATCCCGTTCTGCATGAAGGCACTGCTCGAGCAGGAGATCCCGAAGGACCATAAGTTCCGCCTGTGGGGCACCGCCATCAACGAGCCGCCGGCCTTTGCCGCCTTCGGCGTCAAGATGATCGGCTGGTGGGGCATGACCGAGACCATCACCCACGGCATCGTCGGCGAGGTCGATCAGCCCAACATCCCGATGTCGATCGGTCGCGCCGCGCCCGAATATCAGATCCGCATCACTGACGACGACGGACGGCCGACGGAGGTCGGCGACACCGGCAATCTCGCGATCAGGGGCATCCCCGGCCTGTCGCTGTTCGCCGAGTACCTGCACAACGAGAAGGCGACGCGCGAGAGTTTTGACGAGCACGGCTTCTTCCTCACCGGCGACCGCGTCGAGCGATTGGAGAACGGCTTCATCAAGTTCGGCGACCGCGCCAAGGACATGCTGAAGGTCGGCGGCGAGAACGTTGCGGCCTCCGAGATCGAGCAGGTGATCGCGCTCGTGCCGGGCGTGCGCGAGGCCGCGGTGGTGGCGAAGAAGCACCCGATGCTGGACGAGGTGCCGGTGGTCTTCATCATCCCGCAGGGCGGCGTCGCAGGCGCTGCGCCCGATCTGCATGATCGCGTGATGGAAGCCTGCCGCAAGGGCCTCGCCGACTTCAAGCTGCCGCGCGAGATCAGGCTCGTCGACGACATGCCGCGCTCGACGCTGGAGAAGGTGGCGAAGGCGGAGCTGCGGAAGCTGGTGGGGTGATCTCGTAGGGTGGGTTAGCCGAAGGCGTAACCCACCTACTTCGTTCGGCAATTGCGGAGGCATGGTGGGTTACGCCTGGCGCCTGCGCTTCGCGCAGCCGCGAGGCTAACCCACCCTACGACTACGGCATCCCGACTAAAACGACCCCAGCGCGACCGGACGGAACGCCTGCAGCAGCTGCTGGTCGAGCTTGCCGCCCATGCCTTCCATCATCGTGAAGGCGCGGGAGTGGGTGAAGGGCATGCGGTAGGCGCGCTTCTCGACCAGCGCGGCGTAGATGTCGACGATTGTCGTCAGGCGCACGATGTCGCTGATCTGGTTCGACGACAGGCCGTTCGGATAGCCGGAGCCGTCGAGGAATTCGTGGTGATGCAGCACCACGTCCAGCATCTCCGGCGGGAAGCCGCCTTGCGCAGCGAGCGCATCATAGCCGCGGCGCGGATGCTGGCGGACCTCAGCCATCTCCTCGTCGGTGAGCTTGCCGGGCTTGTCGAGCAGCCAGGCCGGAACGAAGGCCTTGCCGACGTCGTGCAGCAGCGCGGCGCGGGTCAGGCGGCGCTGGTCGTCCTCGCGCATGCCGAGATGCTGGGCGAAGGCGACGGCGAAGCCGGTGACGAACAGGCAATGGCGGTAGCTGCCGACATGGTGACAGCCGACCGTGGTGAGCCATTCGCGCAGCGAGGAATGCTTGATCGCCTTCAGGATCTTGCTCTCGGCGGCGATGACGTCGTCGAAGGTCAGGGCCACGCCGAGCGGCAGCTTCTCGAACATCTTGGTCAGCACCGCATGCGCCGCCTCGACGCCGCGGTTGAGCGTCTTGCCGCGATCGGTCGCGTCATAGGCCGCGGTGTCCGGGAAGGCGGCGCGAATGCGCTGCAGGATGGCCTCGGCCTGGAGCGGCCGTGAGATGGTGTCGGTGGCTCCTAACGCCCAGGCCTGCATGGTGCCGTGATGCAGGGCGTCCGCGAGCACGAACAGCCGCGGCATCGAACGATAGGCATCGCCGCGCAGTTTGTTGCGCACCCGCTGCACGCTGTCGGGCGAGCGCAGGTTGATGTCGACCACGAGCCCGGAGAGATCGCGCGAGGGCTGGGCGGGGATCTCGTCCGTCTTCACCGTGGAGACGTCGCCGACCGCTTTCAGGATGCTGGCGAGCTCGCTGCTCCCGTCGCTCCGATCGGAGGCGAGCAGAAGCCGGCGTTTGGCGGCGGATTTGGCTGTGGCGTTCATGGCTTCCCCCACAAGGACCGGAAACTCGGGCGTATTGGCCGATGAGCCTAAGCCGGATCAGGTTCTCCGGCCCTTAAGAGGCGTGCTCAATGGAACCTTGGGGAATCGCACGCAATTTTACGGATTGGGGTTCAGGGGGGAATTTCACAACCGGCGAAAACAACCCCATGCACAGTAGAACGGGCATTGATGGATAAGGGGAATTTTGAACGCTATCGCCCCGCCCTCCGCTGTCGTCGCCCGGCTTGACCGGGCGACCCAGTATGCCGTGACGGTCCGGCTGAAACCGAGAAGCCGCGGCGTACTGGATGCCCCGGTCAAGCCGGGGCATGACGGTGAGGGTGTGGAGGCGGCTCCAAAACAAATCCGCCGGAGGTTGCCCTCCGGCGGATCAGTCCATTTGGCAATCGCAGCGCGGCTTTACGCCTTCATGCTCGCCTTCACGGCTTCCGCGGTGATCGGCAGGGCGCGGACGCGGGCGCCGCTGGCATTGAAGATGGCGTTGCCGATGGCCGGCGCGACCACGGTGACCGCGGGCTCGCCGACGCCGGTGGCCTTCTCGCCATTGGCGATCACGGCGATCGCGACCTCGGGCGTCTGGCTCATGCGCAAGGGCGTGTAACCATCGAAATTGGTCTGCTCGATGCCACCGTCCTTCAGCGTCGCCTTCTCGTACATCGCCAGCGACAGGCCCCACAGCGCCGCACCCTCGACCTGGGCGCGGACATTGTCGGGATGCACCTGCGTGCCGACGTCGGTTGCGACCGTGAGCTTCTTCACGGTCACCTCCCCCGACGGCGCGACGGCGACGTGAGCCACGCACGCCGTCCAGCTCGCGGTCGCCCGCTCCTGCGAGGAGACGCAGGCGACGCCCATGCCCTCGCCTTTCGGCAATTGCTTGGTGCCGTAGCCGGACAGTCCCATCGCGGCGAGCAGCGTGTTGCGCAAGCGCTGCGCGCCGCCGTCGTTCTTGCCGGCGCCGTCGAGCAACGAGATGCGGAACTGGGCGGGATCCTTGCCCGTCGCCGCCGCGATCTCGTCGATCATGCTTTCGACCGCCCAAAAGGTCCAGCCCGGCGCCACCGAGCGAAGCTGGCCGGAGGGCGTGGCGTTGTGCGCGAGCTCGTTCTTGATCGCGCGCACATAATGGTTGGGCACGGTGTAGAAGAAGTCCGCCCCGTTCACCGTAAAGGAATCGAGCGGGCCCTTCTTGTCGACCGAGGGCGTCAGGAAATCGGGGATTCCCCAGCGCGCGGTCGGCCAGGCCGAGACCACGTCGTGGCTGATCGCAATGAGCTTGCCATCGCCGTCCACGCCGGCCTTCACCTTTTGATAGGTGAGCGGACGCGAGAAATCCATCGTCATGTCGTTCTCGCGCGAATAGATCACCTTCACCGGCTTGCCGACGGCCTTGGCCGCCTGCACCGCCGGAATCATCATGTCGGCATCGAGACGCCGGCCGAAGCCGCCGCCCAGCCACATCTGGTGCATGACCACGAATTTCGGATCGATCCCGGCAGCGCCCGCCGCGATCGCGCCGGAGCGCGTTGCGAACTGGTTGCCGGAATAGATGTGCAGGATGTCGCCCTTGAACTCCGCGGTGGCGTTCATCGGCTCCAGCGGCGCGTGGATGTTGATGCTGGTGGTGTATTCCGCCTCCACCACCTTGGCCGCCGAGCCGAAGGCTGCATTGGGATCGCCGTCCTTGACGAAGAACTGGCCGGAATCGTCCAGCTTCTGGAGCCGCTTGGCCTCGTCGAGCAGCGACTCGCTCGACACCTTCGCATTCGGTCCCGCGTCATAGGCGATCTTCAGCGCCTGGGCCGCCTTCTTGGCGTTGGCGTAGGTGCTGGCGACGGCGACGACCCAGCCCGATGTCGTGCCGGTCTTGTCGTCGAGCGTGACGGCCTTGATGAAGCCCGACACCTTCTTTGCCGCGCTGTCGTCGACCGATTTCACGGTGGCGCCGAAGCGCACCGGCGGCGTGACCAGGGCGCCATAGGCCATGCCCGGCAGCATCACGTCGATACCGTACTTGGCCGTGCCGTTGGTCTTTGAGGGGATGTCGAGTTGCGGAACCGAGACGCCGATCATGGTGTACTGGTCCGGCGATTTCAGCTTGATCGCCTTCAGCTCGTCGGGCGTGAAGGTTTTCGTCGCCTTGCCGCTTTTCACGACATCGGCAAACGACATCTGCTTCTTCGATTTCGGATGCACGATCATGGAATCGCGCACCACGAGCTCCGATGCCGGCACGCCCATGGCGGCGGCGGCACCTTCGGTCAATGCGATGCGACCGGCGGCGCCGGCCCGGCTCATCGCTTCGAAGTTCATCATGGTCGACCAGCTGCCGCCGGTGATCTGCGCGCCCAGCACGGGATCGTTGAACTTGGGATCGTTGGAGGCGAGCTGCACGCGCATGTCGCTCCATTTCGCGCCCAATTCCTCGCAGACGATCTGCGCCATGGTGGAGGCGATGTGCTGGCCCATATCGGCCTTGCCGCAGGTCACGGTCACAAGCCCGTCCGGCGCGATCGCGTACCACACGCTCGGCTCGAAATTGGCGGGCGCGGCGGCTGCCGATTCGATGCCGGGCACGCCGGCATAGCCGAGCACGAGGCCGGTCGCGGCGGTGCCGACGAGGAAGGAGCGGCGGCTGAGATCCGTCGTCTCGGGCGTCAATTTCTTCACATGCTCGTTCATGTGGGCCTCCGCTCGCTCGAGGTGGCCGAGGCGGTGCGCATCTCGGATGCGGCGCGCATGATCGCCTTCTGGATCCGCGAATAGGTCATGCAGCGGCAGAGATTGCCGTCCATATGGGCGACCACCTCTTCCTTGGTCGGATTGGGATTCTTGGCGAGCAGCGAAGCCGCCTGCATGATCTGGCCGGACTGGCAGTAGCCGCATTGCGGCACCTGCTCGGCGATCCAGGCCTTCTGCAAGGGATGATCGCCCTTGGCGGAGAGACCTTCGATGGTGGTGATCTTCTTGCCGGCGACGTCACTGAGCATGGTCTGGCACGAGCGCACGGCTTCACCGTTGACGTGCACGGTGCAGGCACCGCACAGCCCGGCACCGCAGCCGAACTTGGTACCGGTCATCTGCAATTGCTCGCGGATCGCCCAGAGGAGCGGCGTGTCGTTCGCCGCATCCACGGACAGACTCCGCCCGTTGATGGTGAGAGTTGGCATAGGCGTCTTCCCCTGCCGGTGCATGAAGCCGCTTACGGCGGCAATTTGAATGGCTGACGCCCACCGGGCTGGCGTCAGCCTTGCCGGCGAGAATGATCGCGTTCCGACGCGGAGGCAAATGCAATTTGGAACGAGTCGAAAAAGCGCTCGCCACACTCGCCCGTTGTGCGCCGCGCCAAGGGCGTCGACGCAGCCACTGAACACAACAGCGCATGCCTCCGGCATGCGTGCCATCGCATTCAGGCAGTTTCTTCGAGGTAACTTAGCGAGCTAAGGTGCAGCTGCCGCCGCTTTCTTCCTTCTCCCCTTGTGGGAGAAGGTGGCGCGAAGCGCCGGATGAGGGGTTGTATCCGCGCACTCGCATTGAGAGAGTCATGCGCGGATAGAGACCCCTCACCCGGCTTCGCTTTCAGCGAAGCCACCCTCTCCCACAAGGGGAGAGGGTGCGCCGATGTCGCGGCGAGAAAAAAAGAAAGGGCAGGAACAATGCCGGAGATCAATCGCGACGGCGTCAACATCTACTACGAGGTTCATGGCAACGGGCCGCCGCTGCTGCTCACCCACGGCTATTCCTCGACCTCGGCGATGTGGCATGGGCAAATCGACGCGCTGGCGAAGGACCACACGCTGATCCTGTGGGACATGCGCGGCCACGGCCAGTCCGATTACCCTGACGATGCGAGTGCTTATAGCGAAGACCTCACGGTCGGTGACATGGCGGCGATCCTCGATGCGGTCGGCGCGAAGCGCGCCATCATCGGCGGGCTTTCGCTCGGCGGCTACATGTCGCTGGCGTTCTATCGCGCACATCCGGAGCGGGCCCGCGCGCTGCTGATCATCGACACCGGCCCCGGCTTCAGGAAGGACGATGCGCGCGAAGCCTGGAACGCGCGGGCGCTTGCGACCGCCGACCGGCTCGACCGCGAAGGCCTCGATGTCTTGAAAGCGGCGACGCGCGAGCGCGCCACCGCGAACCATCGCAACGCCAGCGGGCTTGCGCTCGCCGCGCGCGGCATGCTGACCCAGCGCGATGCGCGCGTGATGGAGCTGTTGCCTGAGATCAAGGTGCCCAGCCTGATCGTGGTCGGCGCCGACGACACCCCGTTCCTCGCCGCGTCCGACTACATGGCCGCAAAAATCCCCGGCGCACAAAAGGTCGTGATCCCCGCCGCCGGCCACGCCGTCAACATCGATCAGCCCCAGGCTTTTGTTGACGCGGTCGTGCCTTTCCTGAAGAACTTGCCGGCATAGGCCGATCGAGCAGGGACACAGGCGATGAAGCTGATGATGCTGGCTGCGGGGACGATGTTGCTGTCGCTATCCGCACAGGCCGAGCCGATCGGCGCCGTGCCGCCGCGCCAGCCCTTCGTCACGACCTTGTCGAACAACACGCCGCTCGCCTTCGGCATGGATGCCGAACAGACCGCGCGCGCCCTCGGGCAGAGGCTGCAATATGTGCGGGGACGTCCCGGCCACGAGATCTATCTCGCCTTGCGCAACATCGGCGGCAGCGGCCTGATCCCCTATCGCCATCGCCTGTTCCTGCAATTCCGCCACGGCCGGCTGGCCGGATGGAAGGAGGATTACGGCGAGAACTGGATGTGGGAGTAGTGTTGAGCGCCGATATTCCGGATCGTCATGGCCGGGCTTGTCCCGGCCATCCACGTTCTCGCGCTGAGACAAGACGTGGATGCCCGGGCCTTCGCCTCGCCGAAGCGGCTTCGGCGCGCAGGCGGGACAAGCCCGGGCATGACGAGCGCGTGGAACGAACGCGACCTCGGATCAATACCAACCAAGAAGGACAACCCGCGTGGGACAGGACATCAAGCTGACAGCCTCGGACAATTTCCAGCTCGGCGCCTATCGCGCTGATCCCGCCGGCACGCCGAAGGGCGCGGTGGTGGTGATCCAGGAGATCTTTGGGGTCAATCACCACATCCGCTCGGTCTGCGACCGCCTTGCCGGGGAAGGCTATGTCGCGATCGCGCCGTCGATCTTCGACCGGACGGCGCCGAACTTCCAGTCGGGCTATTCGCCCGACGAGATCGCGGAGGCGCGCAAGTTCGTGGCCAATCCGGACTGGGCCGCGATGCTGCGCGACACGCAAGCTGCGATCGATGCGGTGAAGAGCATCGGGCCCGTCGGCATCATCGGCTTTTGCTTAGGCGGCAGCATCGCTTTCGTCGCGGCGACGCGATTGACCGGCCTGAAGGCTGCGATCGGCTATTACGGCGGCGCCGTCGTGCGCTTCGCCGACGAGACGCCGAAGGTGCCGACCCAGCTGCATTTCGGCGAGAAGGATGCCGGCATTCCGCTCGCCGATGTCGAGACCATCAAGTCGAAGCGGCCGGATGTGGAGGTCTTCATCTATCCAGGCGCCCAGCATGGTTTCCATTGCGACGAGCGCGCCAGCTACGACAAGGCCAGCGCAGACATCGCCTGGCCGCGCAGCATGGATTTTTTCGCGAAGCATTTGACGAAGTAGCGCGCGGCTCTTTCCACTGTCATTCCGGGGCGCGCGCAGCGCGAGCCCGGAATCCATCGTGCGTCAGCGTTCGTGGATGAATGGATTCCGGGCTCGCGACTTCGTCGCGCCCCGGAATGACGAAGGAGAGAGTCGGGCTTGAACCCTAGAACCAGCGCTCGCCGACGAACACGGTGTCGCCGGGCGCGAGCGGCGTGCCGAGCGGCACCACGGCGCGCATGGCGCCGCCGTTCTCGGTGTGCGTGACGGTGACCATGTCGCGCTTGGCGCGCGGCGAGAAGCCGCCGGCGATGGCGACCGCGCTCTCGACCGTCATGTTCGGCACGTATGGATATTGGCCGGGCGCGAGGACCTCGCCGAGGATGAAGAACGGACGATAGGTCTCGATCTCGACCGCCACCGAAGGCTCGCGGATGTAGCCGTTGCGCAGGCGTGCGGCGATCTCGCCGGCCAGCCCTGCCGTGGTGCGGCCGCGGGCGGGCACCGCGCCGATCAGCGGCATGGTGATGGAGCCGCCGGCGTCGATCGCATAGCTGTTGGTGAGACCTTCCTGGCCGTAGACCACGACGCGGAGCTTGTCGCCGGCGTCGAGATGGTAGGAGGGGCCATTGCGCACCGGCACCGCCATCGGCGCGGCGTAGCCGACAGGCATCGGTGCGGGCGAAGCGGCAAAGGAATTGCTGAGCGCTGCGATCGCGCCACCGCCGTTATTGGCGACGACGACCGGCCGCGGCGCATTATAGGGCTGGCCATAGGCCATGGCATCGAGATCGGGACGAGGCTGCACCATCGCGACGGGAGTTGCGGTCTGCATGCAGCCGCCCAAAGCGAGCGCGGCGGACGCTGCCAAGGACGCCAAGTTCGACCATCGAAACGCGCGTGCAACCGGCACCGGACCCATCCTCGAAACGAGACGGCTCCAGTGATGCACCGGTTATGGTTAATAAAGCGTTGAGTGGGGCTCCAACCCTCCCCTGGAGGGGGAGGGTTGGAGGCAGCGCTGTTACGCGGCGCCAGCTGCAGGCTCAATCCCGGGAATAGCCGATCAGCGGTTTCCGCGGGCGGAACAAGATCATCAGGAGGATGCCGAGAATGCCGAGGACGGCGAAGACCGGCTGCTCCAGCACCAGGCGGATCACCGAGGTCCAGAGCCAGGGCGCCTTGGCCTCGACCCAGGTGCGGAAGGCCGATTGGCTGGCCTGATTGATATCGTTCCAGAACTGGCCGAAGCGGGTGAATTTGAGGGTCTGGTCGGCCACCCAGCGGGCGCCGTCATAGACCATGAAGATGAACCCGCCGGCGAGCAGCAACAGCCCAATCAGTCGGAAAAAGCCGCGGATCATGCCTCACCTACGATGGCCGTCGAAGCGGACGACCTTTTCGGAACGATGCCAGCCAATAGCCGGGCGACGGCAGAAATTCAACCTCTTCAGGGCGTTACGGCACTCATCCAGGCCGCCAAAGGGGCGTTTCCGGCGCCCGAAAGCGTTGACGGTGCGAAAGACCCTCTCTATAAGGGCGCCAACTGGCGGTGGGCGCAATCCCGCCGCCGCTGTTCTTTGAGCAGTTGCAGGCACCCTGGGCTTCAGGACTCATCCGAGCTTGAAGACACCTTGGAGCCTCAGAGACAGCCGCAAGGCGGTCGCTCATGTTCCGGGAACGGCCCAGCAACCGAACACCCTAAATCCGAGCGTCGATTCCGCGGTCAAGCAAGCCGGCGCTACCCGACCAAGACGCGACCGGTACCCGCAAAGGACATTGAGACCATGGCCAATACCACTTCCGCCAAGAAAGCGACGCGCAAGATCGCCCGCCGCACTGCCGTCAACAAGTCGCGCCGCACCCAGATGCGTGGCGCCGTGCGCAACGTCGAGGAAGCCATCGAGAGCGGCGACCGCGCCGCTGCCGTGAAGGCGCTCGCGACGGCCGAGCCCGCCTTGATGCGCGCCGCCCAGCGCAACATCATTCACAAGAACAACGCCAGCCGCAAAGTCTCGCGCCTCACCGCGCAGATCGCCAAGCTCGCGAAGTAAATCTTGCCAAGTCATCTTGGCGACATCGTCTGATCGGTCGATCCGGTCAGCGCGTCAAACAGCCCGGCCTCGCGCCGGGCTTTTTTGTTGACTGTCACATTCACGCAAGCAGTCACGCGAGGCTCACGCCTCGCTTGGATGATTTACATCGTCTGCGTCAGTCTTCATTCCGTAATTCTACCTGCCGATGTTCTGCAACAGAGGAAACTTCACTGCGTTGCAAAAAACCCCTGTGAGGCGGGCGCGAATTGAATCGATGGCCGATGAGAGTTCTGCACACCGTAGATTCACCGGAACGTGTGTCACGGTGGAGTTACCCTGCAAAACGAGTCTCGAAAAGCGATGGCTCGATAATCACTTATCAACATAGCAGGGACAAGCATTTGGAAAATTCGCCCGCACGTCGGGCGCATGACGAATTTATAAAAATAATTTGGCGCTGAACGAGAATTGTCACATGACGCGCGGCCTTCTCGATTCTGTGCACGGATTCAAAAACTTGCTTCGCAGCCTGTGAACAACTCCTGTGCGACGTTAACCGAGGTCAAGTTTTTTGACGGCTCAACTGTGAATCAATTTCGTTGCGAGTCTTTCCGCTTAGTGTATTCCTTAACCCAGTCAGCGGCGCCCACGATCTTCAGACCAGCGCGGTTTAGGAAACGGGGCGAGCGTGCAAATCGGCGGCGGTGTGCACGTAGGCGACGCTTCAAAAAGTGATGTCGGTGCAAAACCCACAGCAATGTGGGAATGGTAGCTCTTTGTCTGAATGTTTCCAAGCGGGACCTTTCCCGCTCGCGCCAGGCGCATCTACTCGCGCCAGGCTCATATGAGAGACATCGCGAAGCTACCCCGGCACGCAAGGTGGCGAAGTCGAGCGGACGACTAGTACATTTGGGCAGGCATCCGCGACAGGAGTACGGCGCGGTTGTCTTTAGGACACGCAGGACCTTGTCGTGGGCGATCACGGCAGGACGGGGAGGTATCATGTCTTACGGACTCAACGCGGTATTGCAGCACGTTTCCTTTTCCAACGATGCCGTTTCAGCTCCGTCGGATCTCCAGCCTCCCGCGCGTGACGGAGCGCCGAGTACGCGCTGACCTCGCGACTGCTCCATCTCTGACATCGCTGATCTGACCCGCGGCGTTCGCGCCGAACGGTCGAGCCATGCCCGACGATGGACTCGCTCGAGGTCGCGCCACTCCAGGGACCGTGGCAGGAACCCTGCATGGCGCTCACAAACGCAACTATATCTCTCAAGAGAAGTTTTCTGACGATGACAATGGAACAGGATCGCTGGTCACGCGTGAAGGGTCGGCTGCGCTCGAGCGTTGGCGAGGACGTCTACACAAGCTGGTTTGCGCGCATGGATTTGGAAGGCGTGCAGGACGAGAGCGTGCGGCTCTCGGTGCCGACGCGGTTCCTGAAGAGCTGGATTCAGGCCCATTATGCCGAGCGCGTGCTGTCGTGCTGGCAGGCCGAGATGCCGGAAGTGCATCGCATCGACCTCACGGTGCGGTCCGCCGTGCGCCCCTCGGCGCAGCCGAAGGAAGCGCCCGCGCCGGTCGAGGCGCGCCGCGCGCCGATGCCGGAATTGCGCTCGACCGCGACCGCGCCGGTCTCGGCCAATCACGACGCGCTCGGCGGCTCGCCGCTCGATCCGCGCCTGACCTTCGCCAGCTTCGTCGTCGGCCGCTCCAACACGCTGGCCCATGCGGCCGCGCGCCAGGTCGCCGAAGGGCGTCGCGGCGACTCCGTGATGTTCAACCCGCTCTACATCCATGCCGGTGTCGGCCTCGGCAAGACGCATCTCTTGCAGGCCGTGACCTGGGCCGGCAATTCCGGCAACGAGCGCAAGGTGCTGTATCTCACGGCCGAAAAATTCATGTATGGCTTCGTCGCCGCGCTGAAGACGCAGACGGCGCTGGCCTTCAAGGAAGCGCTGCGCGGCATCGACGTGCTTGTCATCGACGACCTCCAATTCCTGCAGGGCAAGTCGACCCAGGCCGAGTTCTGCCACACGCTGAACGCGCTGATCGACGCCGGCCGCCAGGTCGTGATCGCGGCCGACCGTCCGCCATCGGATCTGGAAAGCCTCGACGATCGCGTCCGCTCGCGGCTCGCCGGCGGGCTCGTGGTCGAGATGGGATCGCTCGGCGAGGAGCTGCGCCACGGCATCCTGAAGTCGCGCGTCGCGGCGGCCCGCGCCCATCACGCCACGTTCGAGGTGCCCGAGGAGGTGCTGCATTATCTGGCGCGCACCATCACCCATAACGGCCGCGACCTCGAAGGCGCTATCAACCGGCTGCTGGCGCATTCCAAGCTCAACAACCGGCCGGTGACGCTGGAGATGGCCGAGCACGAGGTGCGCGACCTGGTGCGGCCGCAGGAGCCCAAGCGGATCAAGATCGAGGACATCCAGCGCGTGGTGGCGCGGCAGTATAATGTCAGCCGCTCCGACCTCTTGTCCTCGCGCCGCACCGCCAACGTGGTGCGCCCGCGCCAGGTGGCGATGTATCTCGCCAAGACGCTGACGCTACGCTCGCTGCCCGAGATCGGCCGCCGCTTCGGCGGGCGCGACCACACCACCGTGCTGCACGCGGTGCGCAAGATCGAGGCGCTGGTCTCCAAGGACACCGCGCTGTCGGAGGAAGTGGAATCGCTGAAGCGCCAGCTTCAGGAATAAAGGCCTAGGGCTCCCGCCCTGCTCCCGCCGCCCCGGCTTGCCTGGGCGGCGTCTTCGTTTTGAGGCGGTAAATCGTGGGGAACTGGCCCCAATGCCTTGAATCTGCGGGCTATCCGCGCCACCTTGCGCGACCCAGACGGCTTTGGTCATATCGGCAGGAATGATCCGGCCGGTCGGGGTCTTCGATGCCGTGGCGCGCGTCCCGCCGCCCGGCCTTCTCAACGCTGTGTTTTCCTAAGGGATCGGGCGAGTAGTGCAATGAAGGTTACGGTCGAACGCGCACAACTGCTGAAGTCGCTGGGCCATGTCCACCGCGTGGTCGAGCGCCGCAACACGATCCCGATTCTCGGCAACGTGCTGGTGCGCGCCGAGAACGCGAAATTGTCGCTGAAGGCGACCGACCTCGACCTCGAAGTGACCGAGACGCTGCCGGCGGAAACCGCGACCGCGGGCTCCACCACCGTGCCGGCGCACATGTTCTACGACATCGTGCGCAAGCTGCCGGACGGCTCGCAGATCGTGCTGGAGGCCGACGGCGACCGCGCCGTGCTCGCGATCCGCGCCGGCCGCTCGCGCTTCACGCTGCAGACGCTGCCGGAGAACGATTTCCCGGATCTGGCCGCCGGCGACATGTCGCATTCGTTCTCGCTCGCCGCCAAGGACGTCAAGCGGCTGATCGACCGCACCCAGTTCGCGATCTCGACCGAGGAGACGCGCTATTACCTCAACGGCATCTATCTGCATGCCGCCGGCACGCCAAAGGCCGCCACCCTGCGCGGTGTCGCCACCGACGGCCACCGCCTCGCCCAGCTCGACCTGGTGCAGCCCAAGGGGGCCGAGGGCATGCCCGGCGTGATCGTGCCGCGCAAGACGGTCGGCGAGGTGCAGCGCCTGATCGAGGACACCGAGGCCGAGATGACGATCGAGCTGTCGCAGGCCAAGATCCGCTTCACCATCGGCAACGTCGTGCTGACCTCGAAGCTGATCGACGGCACCTTCCCCGATTACGGCCGCGTCATTCCGCAGAACAACGACAAGGAGCTCGTGGTCGACAAGAAGGATTTCGAGAACGCGGTCGACCGCGTCTCCACGATTTCGAGCGAGCGCGGCCGCGCGGTCAAATTGTCGCTGTCGGCGGGCAAGCTGGTGCTGTCGGTGACCAATCCGGATTCCGGCAGCGCGACCGAAGAGCTCGAGGTCGAATACGCCTCCGACGCGCTCGATATCGGCTTCAACTCCCGCTATCTGCTCGACATCGCCGCCCAGATCGAAGGCGACGTCGCAACGCTCCGCCTCGCCGACCCCGGCTCGCCGACCTTGGTGCAGGACCGCGACGACAAGAGCGCGCTATACGTGCTGATGCCGATGCGGGTGTGAGACCTACCGGCATCCACACCTGTCACTACATCGTCATGGCCGGCGTAGCCGTCCGAAAGGACGGCGTCGCTTTGCTCCGCCTATGTCCCGGCCATCCACGTCTTCGGAGCCAAGAACGTGGATGCCCGGCACAAGGCCGGGCATGACGGAAAACGGATCTCATGACCCCCTCCCGCATTCATCGGCTGACGCTGACGCATTTTCGCAATTACCGGGCGGCGGGGCTCGAGACGGCGGCTGATCTGGTGGCGCTGGTCGGACCGAACGGGGCGGGCAAGACCAATTGCATCGAGGCGATCTCGTTCCTGTCGCCGGGCCGCGGCCTGCGCCGGGCGACGCTGGAGGATGTCGCCGACAACCAGGGCGACGGCTCCTGGGCGGTGTCGGCGCAGGTCGAGGGCGCGCTGGGGCTCGCCACGCTCGGCACCGGCATCGATGCGCCGCGCGCGGATACCACGGTGAGCCGGCGCTGCCGCATCGACCGCGAGCCGGTGGGCTCGGCCAGCGCCTTCGGCGATCATATCCGCATGGTGTGGCTGACGCCGGCGATGGACGGGCTGTTCATGGGCGCAGCGTCCGAACGGCGGCGCTTCTTCGACCGTCTCGTGCTCGCCATCGACAGCGAGCATTCCAGCCGCATCAACGCGCTCGAGCGCTCCTTGCGCTCGCGCAACCGCCTGCTCGAGACACGCAATTACGACGATCATTGGTGCGACGCGATCGAGCGCGAGACGGCCGAGCTCGCCGTCGCGGTGGCGGCCACCCGCGGCCAGACCGCGGCAAGGCTCACCGGCATGCTCAACGCGCGCGCGCAAGCATCCGCATTTCCGTCCGCTCAAATCGCGCTCGACGGCTGGATGGAGAACGCGCTGCTCGAGGAGACAGCGACCTCGGTCGAGGACCGCTACCGCCAGATCCTGCGCGACAACCGCCCGCGCGATGCGATCGCCGGCCGCACCACCGACGGCCCGCATCTCACCGACCTCCAGGTGATCTACGCGCCGAAGAGCATGCCGGCGCGCGATGCCTCCACCGGCGAGCAGAAGGCGCTCTTGATCGGCCTCGTGCTGGCGCATGCGAGCCTGGTCGCCGAGATGACCGGCATCGTGCCGCTGCTGCTGCTCGACGAGGTGGTTGCGCATCTCGATCCGAACCGCCGGGCGGCGCTGTTCGATGAGCTGAAGAAGCTCGGCGCGCAGGTGTGGCTGACCGGTGCGGATCCTGCCGCCTTCACCGAGATCGGCGCGGGGGGCGAAGTGTTTGACGTCGAGAGCGGACGAGTCTCGGCCCGCAGCTAGGCCGCCGCATTGAACCCGCCTGTTCCAGATCGCGACTAGCTGCTTGAGGCCGCAAGAAGCGGCCATCGCGCAGCACTCGGACATGCGCGACATCCTTCGCGATATTTTTGGAGCATGAGCATGACGGCGGTGAGGCATGGGGCGCAAGCTCCGGCACGATGGCAGTTGTTTGCGTGCGGCTTCGCCCTGTTTGCGATGTGCATGCTCGCGGCCAGCGCCGGTGCCTCGCTGCCGCATCTGTTTCCGACGCCGCTGACGCTGGATTCCGATGCCAAGCTGCCCGCACCGACCCGCTATACTTACAGGGGGATCCATACCACCCTGATGCAGGGCGTCGACGCGCCGCTCCGCGTCAGGCTGGAGGCCACCGTGCCCGCGGGGATCAGCGACGTGCTCGCCTTCTACCGGACCGAGCTTCGCAAGCTCGGCTGGCAAGAGCAGCATGATGGCGCCGTGATCAACGCCGATCACGTCCGGCTCGCCTTCGTCTCGCCGCTGGGGCCGGCCGCGCTGAAGCTCGACCGCAAGGATTCCGGCACCTCGGTTCATCTGGTGCAGAAGAACGCGGTCATGGCGACGAAGGCGAACGTGCTGCCCGAGCCCGGCCAGGCGAAGCTGGTGTTCAGCAATATCGGCGACAAGGAAGCGGTCCTCACCATCAACGGGCGGACCATCCCGCGCCCGGCCGGCGCGAACGCCGTCGCGCTAGACCTCGCGCCGGGCGAATATTTGTACAGGCTGGGCGTCCCGGGCCAACCCGCCACCACGAACATCCTCACCGTCGCCGCCGGCGACACCTGGGAGCTCACGGTCGGGCGCGACGGTGACGCCTGGCCGCCGCTGCAGCTGTACTGAGCCTGTTGAACCTCTCCGGTTCCCGGCGCGACTTCTCGTCTGAGGCCGCACCGACGGCGCCGCAGCCCGCCAATGCGCAAGGGCATGACGACCCGCGCGACATCCAGGAGTTTTTTGACGATGCCGATGATCCGGCGCGGGGCGCAAGTCCCGGCAAGATGGCTGCTGCTTGCCTGCGGCATTCTCGCGATAGTGATCCCCTCGCGTCCCGCCGGCGCGGCAGACGACGGCATCGTCGACGTCCATACGCTGCCGCGGCTCGACGGCGCGGTGGAGGACACTTCGCGTCCCGACACCTATCGCGTGATCTACACCGTGCCGACCCCGCTTGCCGCCACGTCGGACGCCACCAGGAAGCTGCTGAGCGCCGACGGCTGGGTGCCCTATGTGTATCCGCTGGATGAGAAAAGCACAGCGTTGACCTTCAAGAAGGGACGGCAGGGGCTGCGCGTTTCCTTCACACAGGCGCGCGGGCGACCCGACCAGTCCGCCGTGTTCTACACGCCGAACCGGATCTATGCGAACGTGCCCTTTCCGGAAGGTGCGATCGATCTCGTGTTCGACGAGACCCGGCCCTATCTCAGCTGCATTGCGCCCGGCGCGCTCGATGCGACCGCAGCATTCTTTACCAAGGACATGGCGGCGATGGGATGGCGCAAGCTGAACCCCGATACGGCATCGCGCTGGCCGAACGCCGATCTTGCCGGGGACGTTCCGAACGGCGTTCGCGCCTTCTACGACCACCCCGATCGCGACGCGACGCACGTCTACCAGAAGCCGGTGATGCTGACCCTGACGCGCCGCGACGATGGTCGCACCAATGTCGAGATCCGGGTCGCGCCGTTCGCGCTGCCGGAGGTGCTCGAGGCCGACGACGACATGGCCGGCCTGCCGCGGCCGAAGCCAACCAAATCTGCGCGGGGCCTCGGCAGCGCCAGCTCGAACAAGCGCGAGATCTCGGCCGCCGCGATCGCCGAGCTGCCCGCCGTGCGCGCCTTCTATCAGCGCGAGCTCGCCGCGCGCGGCTGGCAGGAGGACGGCCACGCGCCGCTCGCACCCGGCGACGAGATCGCGATCAAGATTTCCAACACTGATGAAACCGGCGTGCTGCGGCTCGGCCGCAAGTATGATTTCACCATGGTCAGCCTGACCGCGCAGGTGAAGGAATCCGCGCTCGCCGCTCGCGCCAAGGCGAAGAAGGAGGCCGACGCGAGGTTCCTGAGCGATGCCTTGGGTACGGCTCAGCAGCTCATTGCGGCCGATGATATCAGGCGCAAGACGCAGGCCGCCTCCCTGTCGGACGCCCCGCTCAATGCGCTCGCTGACAGCAAGACGCCGGTGCCGCTGCCCGAAAACGCCGAAGCCGTGAAGTTCGAAGGCGGCGACGGCCACCTGGAATTCTCCTCGGCGTCGAGCGTGAAGGCGCTCAGCAGCTTCTATCGGACCGCGCTGAAGAGCTCGGGCTGGAAGGAGCAGCCCTCCGTCATCAACCAGCCGAACATGGCGGTGATGGCGTTCTCGAAGGGCGGCAAGTCGATCTCGATGACGGTGATGCAGATGGGCCCGAAGGTGAATGTCCGCGCCGACGGATCGGGCCTGGTGACCGAAGCGGCCAAGGCTGCGGCCGGCGCGGAGGTGGAGGTTCAGGCCAAATCCGCCGAGCCGCTCAAGCCCGATCCTGAGTCCCCGCTGCCGGTGCCGACGCAGCGTTCGTCGAAATCGCTCGCCACCACCAAGATACCCGGAGGTGAAGCGCCGCTCCGCCGCGAGCTCGAGGCCCGCATCCCCGCTTCGCTCGACGAGGTCCTCGCCTTCTACCGGGCCGAGCTTGCAAAGCTGGGCTGGCGGGAGAGAGCCGACGGCGCGACCGTGTCCGCGGAACGCGCGCAGATCGACTTCACCTCGCCGCAAGGTCCCGCCGTGCTCAAGCTCGGCCGCGCCAAGGGCGAGACCACGGTCAGCCTGGCGCAGAAGAATGCCGATGCCGCGGCCAAGGCCGAGATCATGCCGAAGGCGGGACAAGCGCGGCTCATGCTCGGAAACATGGCAGCGAACGAGGTCGCGCTGACGATCAACAAGCAGACGGTGAAGATCGCAGCCGGCGCCGGCGGCCCGCAATCACCGAAAGGCCCGATGCTCGACCTACCGCCCGGCAAATACGTGTACGCGTTGCGCCTGCCCGGCCGCCCTGCGCGTAGCGAGTCCCTGACCGTTGCCGCCGGCGAGGCCTGGGGCCTTCTGGTGGGCCCGAGCGGCGACGTGCTGCCGCTGCAGATGTATTGAGGCTGCACGCTTTCAGATTCGCGGTATCGTCATGGCCGGGCTTGTCCCGGCCATCCACGTCTTCCGCGACGCCAAGAACGTGGATGCCAGGACAAGGCCGGGCATGACGGCGATCGATGAATCAGTTTCAGGTGCCCCAAAACCACTCTTCCTGGCCCCGCAAAATCCACGGCTTTTCGAGGCAAAAAACTGCCCTCGAATCGGGCTTTTTGCGGCGCCCAGAATCGGCCCTCCGGCGCCTTGAAAGCCGGCCGAAAAACCCTATCTGCTCAAAGGGTTGCCGGAGGATACTTTGCGCTAGGCGCAAGCGGTCTTTCATGGCACAAATAGCCCCGCAAATCAGCGCCTTTTGCGCCGCTGATTCGGGCGACATCTCGAAGGCCTCTCATGACAGAACCTGCTCGGCAGCACGCTGCCGAAAACGAGCCCTCCAACGCGAGCGATTACGGCGCGGAATCGATCCGCGTGCTCAAGGGACTCGATGCCGTCCGCAAGCGCCCGGGCATGTATATCGGCGACACCGACGACGGCTCGGGCCTGCACCACATGGTCTACGAAGTCGTCGATAACGCCATCGACGAGGCGCTCGCCGGCCATGCCTCGCGCGTCGAGGTGATCCTCAACGCGGATAATTCCGTCACCGTGCGCGACGACGGCCGCGGCATTCCCGTCGACATCCACAAGGGCGAAGGCATCTCGGCGGCCGAGGTCATCATGACCCAGCTGCACGCCGGCGGTAAGTTCGACCAGAACTCCTACAAAGTTTCCGGCGGCCTGCACGGCGTCGGCGTCTCCGTCGTCAACGCGCTGTCGAGCAAGCTCGGCTTGCGCATCTGGCGCGACAACAAGGAGCACTATATCGAGTTCGCCCACGGCGATGCCGTCGCACCGCTCAAGGTCGTCGGCGATGCCCCGGGCAAGCGCGGCACCGAGGTGACGTTCCTGGCCTCGACCGAGACCTTCAAGAACATCGAATACGACTTCGCCACGCTCGAGCATCGCTTACGCGAGCTCGCCTTCCTCAATTCCGGCGTCAACATCGTGCTCTCCGACATGCGCCACGCGGTCGAGAAGCGCGAGGAGATGTTCTATTCCGGCGGCGTCGAGGAGTTCGTCAAATATCTCGACCGCAACAAGAAGGCCCTGGTGCCGGCGCCGATCATGGTGCGCTCGGAAGCCAACGGCATCGGCGTCGAGGCCGCTTTGTGGTGGAACGACAGCTACCACGAGAACGTGCTGTGCTTCACCAACAACATCCCGCAACGCGACGGGGGCACCCATCTCGCCGGCTTCCGCGGCGCGCTGACGCGCCAGGTCAACGGCTATGCCGAGGCCAATGCCAAGAAGGAAAAGATCGCGCTGACCGGCGACGATTGCCGCGAAGGGCTCACCGCCGTTCTCTCGGTGAAGGTGCCCGATCCGAAGTTTTCGTCGCAAACCAAGGACAAGCTGGTGTCCTCGGAAGTGCGCCCCGTGGTCGAGAACGTCCTTAACGAGGCGCTTGCCGCCTGGTTCGAGGAGCACCCGAGCGAAGCCAAGATGATCGTCGGCAAGGTGATCCAGGCCGCGGCGGCCCGTGAAGCTGCGCGAAAAGCGCGCGAGCTGACGCGCAAGAGCCCGCTCTCGGTCTCCTCGCTGCCGGGCAAGCTCGCCGACTGCCAGGAAAAGGATCCGGCCAAGTCCGAGCTCTTCATCGTCGAGGGCGACTCGGCAGGCGGCAGCGCCAAGCAGGGCCGCAACCGCGAATTCCAGGCCGTCTTGCCGCTTCGCGGCAAGATCCTGAACGTCGAGCGCGTCCGTCCCGACAAGATGCTGTCGTCAGAGCAGATCGGCACGCTGATCACCGCGCTCGGCACCGGCATCAGCGACGAGTTCTCGGTCGAGAAGCTGCGCTATCACAAGATCATCGTGATGACGGACGCCGACGTCGACGGCGCTCACATCCGCACGCTGCTGCTGACGTTCTTCTACCGGCAGATGCGCGACATCATCGATGGCGGCTATCTCTATATCGCCCAGCCGCCGCTCTATAAGGTCTCACGCGGCAAGTCCGAGCAGTACCTGAAGGACGAGCGGGCGCTGGAAGACTATCTCATCGACGCCGGCCTCGATGATTGCGTGTACATCCCCGGCACCGGCGGCGACCGCTCCGGGCGCGATCTGCGCGCGCTGGTCGACGACGCCCGCGTAGTCCGCAGCGTCCTGCGCAACCTGCACAGCCGCTATAATCGCAAGGTGGTCGAGCAGGCCGCCATCACCGGCGTGCTGAACAAGGAGATCTACGGCGATCCCGAGAAGGCGGCGGCCGCCGCGCAATACATCGCGAGCCGGCTGGACAACCAGGCCGAGGAGGTCGAGCGGGGCTGGGTCGGACAATTCATCGAGGGCCAGGGCTTCCTGTTCGAGCGCACCGTGCGCGGCGTCAAGGAAGCCGCCGTCATCGACGATGCGCTGCTTGGCTCGGCCGAGGCGCGCAAGCTCGACGAATACACGACCAAGCTCCAGGACGTTTACGCCCGCTCCGGCAAGCTGCGGCGCAAGGATTCCGAGCACGTGGTCCACGGCCCGGTCGATCTGTTCGAGGCCGTGACCGATTCGGGTCGCAAGGGCATCAGCCTGCAGCGCTATAAAGGCCTCGGCGAGATGAACCCGGAGCAGCTCTGGGAAACGACGCTCGACACCGAGGCACGCTCGCTGCTCCAGGTGAAGGTCAAGGAGGTCGACGAGGCCGACGACATCTTCACCAAGCTGATGGGCGACGTCGTCGAGCCGCGCCGCGATTTCATTCAGGAACATTCGCTGAGCGCGACGATCGATATTTGAGGGCTCGCTGCTTCCGCGGCGTCATGGCCGGGCTTGTCCCGGCCATCCACGTCTTGCCGCGCGGAACAAAGAACGTGGATGCCCGGGACAAGCCTGGACAAGCCCTGGCATGACGGCAGCACCAATCCGGCCCTGAACCTCCCCACCCGCCATCGCGACGAAACGGCATGCCCCCGCAAGGCCAATTCGGGCCGGGAAGTGTCGCGCCATGACCGCCTCTGCAACGACCAGCTCCGCCGCGCCCTCGCGCCGCCTCGGCATCATCGGCAGCATCGTCGGCGTGCTGGCTCTGATAGCGGCGGTGCTGCCGCATTGGGTCGTGCCGATGGTGTTTCCGCCGCCGCCGGCGGACAAGGTGATCGTCGATACCGGACATCGCATCAAGGACCGCATCGTCGCGAAGGTGAAGGGCGTGGAGTTCAAGGCTCCGGACCTCGAGAAGTCGGCTGGAAGAAGCTGGCGTGATATCGCATCGGTCACGGCGATCTCGCTCGGCCTGCTCGCCATCCTGCTGTCGGTGCTCTCGCTGATCTTTCGGGAGGAACGGCTCCTTGCCGCTGTCGCCGCCGCACTCGGCACCGGCGCCATCGCCATCGAAATCTCCTTCTTCCTGATGGGCGTCCTGATCCTGATCGCGTTCCTCTATGTGGTCGGGAGTATCATCGGGTTGTTCTGAGGGCGGGTCCTGCCACAAGCGACGGACGGACGTGTGCGGGTCCCAGCCGGCACAATTGCTCCCGCGCTCAAATCTCTGTAGTTTCCGCCCGAAACAGCCCACCCAACAGGACAGCGAGAACCCCGTGGCGCCCATCCAATACATCGTCGAGGGCGGTCACCGGCTCTCGGGCTCGATCGAGCCGTCCGGCAATAAGAACTCGGCCTTGCCGATCATCGCCGCCGCGCTGCTGACCGAGCATCCGGTCGTGCTGGAGAACGTGCCGCGGATCCGCGACACCGAGACGCTGGTCGAGCTGGTCCGCTCGGTCGGCGCGTCGGCCGAATGGTCCGCGCGCAACACGCTTCACATCCACGCCAAGAGCATCCGCGCCGCCGACCTCGACCCCGAGCTGTGCGTGCGCATTCGCGCCTCGATCCTGCTCGCCGGGCCGCTGCTCGCCCGCTGCGGCGAGGTGATGCTGCCGCCGCCGGGCGGCGACGTCATCGGCCGCCGGCGACTGGACACGCATGTGCTCGCGCTGGAGCAGCTCGGCGCCAAGGTCACCGCGACCGATCGGCTCGAATTCCGCGCGCCAAAGCTCGCGGGCGCGGACGTGTTCCTGGACGAGCCGAGCGTCACCGCCACCGAGAACGCGCTGGTCGCGGCGGTCGCCGCCGACGGCATCACCTATTTGCGCAACGCGGCCTCCGAGCCGCATGTGCAGGACCTCGCCAATTTCCTGGTCGCGCTCGGCGCCAGGATCGAAGGCATCGGCACCAACACCATGATCATCCATGGTCAAGCGACGCTCGGCGGGACGACGTACCGAATCCAGCCCGACCACATCGAGGTCGGCTCGCTGATCGGGCTTGCCGCGGTGACGCGCTCGCCCTTGCGCATCGCCCGCGCGGGCGTCGAGCATCTGCGCTCGATCCGCATGGGCTTCGAGCGGCTCGGCATCGTCTGCCGCATCGAGGGCGATGATCTTATCGTGCCCTCCAACCAGACATTGAAGATCCAGGACGATTTCGGCGGCCATGTACCCAAGCTGGAGGACCAGCCTTGGCCGGCCTTCCCGGCCGACCTGATGTCGATCGCCATTGTCACCGCCACGCAATGCGAGGGCGTGATCCTGATGTTCGAGAAGATGTTCGAATCCAGGATGTTCTTCGTCGACAAGCTGATCGCGATGGGCGCGCGCATCGTGCTGTGCGATCCGCACCGCGCCATCATCGCCGGCCCCAGCCGCCTGCACGGCGCCACAATGACCTCGCCCGACATCCGCGCCGGCATGGCGATGCTGCTCGCGGCCGTCTGCGCCGAGGGCACCTCGACCATCAACAACGCCGACCAGATCGAGCGCGGCTATGAGCGCATCGAGGAGCGGCTGAACGCGCTTGGTGCGAAGATCAAGCGCGTGCCGGAGCGGAGCTAACCTGTTCTATTTTGGCGGATTCGCGTCGAAGGCCTGTTTGCAGGCCGCGGACAAGCTCGCGTAATTGTCGCCGAGGCATTTGCGGATGCGGCCGCCCCCGGGCATGGTGCCGGCGCAGAACCGTGAATAGTCTGCCTTGCAGGCCTGCTTCGCCTCACTCCGCGCATCACCTGCGGAGGCTTGCGAAAGAAACAGCACGAGAATTGCGATCAGGCTCGCGGCCGCAAGCCCCGCACGCACGTAGACGGCCGTCCGATGCGAGAACCTCACCACTGGTCCGCTTGCCGTCCTGTCAAATCGTTGCACCATGTCACCTCCATCAATTCGCAGACATCGATGTAGGTGATACGTCTGGACGGGCCGAATCCCTCGTTCACTCTGCGCGGCTCAGCGAAAATAGCCGCCGACGAGCTGTCGGCGTCCTTTCGCTGAAATTCGTTCCAGCATCTCGACGAAGGTCGAGACGACGAGGTCGCCAATCTTCACGCGCTTGTCGCGGGCATCCTTCACGGCTGCTTCCAGCTCGGCCTTGTCGAGATTCGTCTGCGCCGCCGTTTTCATCGCCTTCATCAACGCGAGCCGGTACTCGGCCTGGAGCGGGGCCAGCTCCGCCTCCTTGCCGCGATAGATGCTCCACAGGATCTCCGCGTCTTCCGCCGGCAATCGCTCCGCGACGCGCTCGATCATGCGGAGCGGCACGCCCGCGCCGGCCCGGAAGCCGCCGGGCCGCAGCCATTGCACCGAGACATAGGTGAACAGGACGACGTTGACGCACAGCGACAGCAGCATGAGCGCCCGCCAGGGTATGGACCATTCTCGCCGGAACTTCATTGCACCGATCCCAAACCGATTGAGTAGACGTCGAAGACGCCGCTCATGACGGACAACGGGTCCGACGCCGAATGGACATAGGGCATCGCCCCCGCCAGCCACACGCCGACGATCGCGGAGCAGGCGAGACTTGCGGCGGGAACGAGCGTGGGCCAGCGCAGCAGGCGTCGATACCATGCCGGCCGATGCTGCTGCGGGACCGCGGCGAGCCGCTGCAGGACGAGCAGGCTCGAACGATCCGCCCTCGCCTCGTCGATCTCCGGGGCCACCGCGAGCAGGCGATCGAGCCGTCCCTGCTCATCCAGGACGGCCGCGCCTTCCGCACTTGCCGCAAATCGCCGCGCGGCCTCGCGCGTTGCCGCGGGCCAACGCTCGACATCGCCTCCCCATGTCTCGGCCAATCGTCTGAACTGATCCGGCGTCATGCGTAGCTCCCTGTCTCCTGTATTTTCTGGACGTTTGCCTTCAGCGCCGTGCGGGCGCGGCCCAGCAGCGATTCGAACGCCTTGGCGCTGAGATTCATCGCGTTCGCCGCCTCCTCGCCGCTCAATCCCTCCATGTGGAAGAGGGCGATCGCGCCGCGCTGCCGGTCCGACAGGCCGGCCATCGCGCGATTGAGAAGACTGAGCTCCTCATCCGCGATCAGCCGCTCGACAGCATGCGGTCCCATGTCGGGTACGTCGCCGGCGTCTTCGAGCGGCAGGAACGTTCGCCGCCGCGTGCGGTCGAACGTCAGGTTGAGGACGATGCGGTAGAGCCAGGTCGTGAATTTCGCAACCTCTGGGTCGAAAGAGGCTGCGTGCGTCCAGACCCGCATGAACGCCTCCTGGCCGATATCGTCGGCCTCGGCCGGGTCGCGCACGATCCGCTCCGCGACCCGCAGCGCCCGAGGCATATGGCGCCGCATGAGGACGCGAAACGCATGCTGCCGCTGCGCCGAAACCTCCGCCATCAAGGCCTCGTCCGATGGCTCTTCCATCACATCGATCTGTTGCTCTGGCCTGCGGACATCGTAGTCGAGAATTGCGAACCGATCCTACCAGGCGATAGCCGCCTCCAACCGAGCATCAAAAGCGCCAATAGACTCCGGCTCGCACCGTGTGCGTGTCGAGCCGGGACTCGCGCGCGCCGAAGGTCGTCGCGCCGACCGTCTGGGCGGCCAGCGTCTTCGAGCCGTAATTGTCATAGAGATATTCGAGCCGGACCGAGGCCTGCGGTGCCAGGCGGAATTGCCCGCCCGCTCCGATCGACCAGCCGATCCGTGTATCGCTCCAGCTCGCAACGGCCCCGATCCCATTGTCGAACGCCTTGCTCTCGACGCCCGCGACGGCAAGGCCACCGGCGGCGAACAGCAGCGTGCGGTCGAAAGCATAGCCGATCCGTCCACGGAGATGGCTGTTCCAATTGACCGCGGATTGAAGCTGCGTGACCGCGGGGGTAGGCGCAAAGCCGGTATCGATCGTCGCGCGCGCATCGACGAAGTTCACGTCGCCCTCGAGCCCGGCGACGATCCGGCCCCATTGCGCCGAGAAGCCCGCCGTTGCACCGACGATCGCGCCCTTCGGATCGACAAAGTGGAATTCACCCGTCGCGGGCAGCGAGATCTCGGAGCGGCCCGAAAGATAGCCGGCCTGAACGCCGAAATAGGGCCCCGCCCAGCTCAGCAGGGCTGCCGACGCCGCCTGCGCCGGCGGTGCTGCGGGCAGCCTCAGGTCGGCCGCTGCAGCGGCGCCGGCACCCAGGATGGCAGAACCGATGAACAGTGCGGCGAACGTCAGTCTAAATCTCGTTATCATACTCAATTCCCAATGTGAGACCGGCCCAGATTCGCCGCACATGACGAATACGGTGCAACCCGACCTTTCCTTCGCCTGAGCCCCCGCCTTTTTTCAGCGGCACCCGCCCTCACATTTCTTTGCCGTTACTTCGCCGATCGAGGCTGCTATGTCCCCGGCATGACCGAGCTTTTGGATACCAAACGGCGGTACCGGGCACGCCTGGACGCACGGCAGAACCATCTTGCCGAAGAATTCATCGAGACGCTGCGCCTCGCCGTGCCGCTGATGCTGACCCAGCTTGGGCAGATCGCAATGATCACTACCGATCTTGCGATGATCGGGCGGCTCGGCGAGGAGGCGGTGGCCGCGGCGGCGCTGGCACATACGGTCTATTTCGTCAGCTTCACCTTCGGGCTCGGATTGACCTCCGCAGTGTCGCCGCTGGCGGCGCAGGCGTACGGCGCCGGCGACGTCAGGCGCATTCGGCGCTCCTTGCGCGTCGGTCTGTGGGCCGCGCTGCTGATCTCACTGCCGATGATGGCCTCGCCGCTCTATGGCGAGCAGATTTTGCTCACGCTCGGTCAAATGCCGCACTCGGCCGCGCTGGCACAGCACTACCTGAATGGCCTCGCCTGGGGCATCGCACCGGCACTCGGATTCATCGCGCTGCGCAGCATGATGAGCGCGGTGAACCGGCCGCAGGCGCCGCTGTGGATCACGCTGGCGGCGATCCCGGTCAATGCCGCGCTGGTCTATGCCCTGATCCACGGACTGTTCGGCCTGCCCGAGCTTGGCCTGTTCGGCGCGGGGCTTGCGACCACGCTGGTCAATCTCGGCACCTTCCTCGCCGCGCTCGCGATCGCCGGGCTACGCAAGCCGTTCGCGGACTATCATCCGCTCGCCCGCCTCTGGCGGATCGACTGGCCCTTGATGCGCCAGCTGATCTCGATCGGCGCGCCGATCTCGTTCTCCCTGCTGCTGGAATATGGCCTGTTCTCCTCGGCCGCCCTGCTGATGGGCTTGATCTCGACCACCGCGATTGCCGCGCACCAGATCGCGCTCCAGGTCACCGCCGTGCTGTTCATGGTGCCGCTCGGCATCGGCATGGCGGCGACCGTGCGGGTCGGTCATGCCTTCGGCCGCAAGGATCCGGCGGCGGTGAAGCGCGCAGGACTCGTCGCAGCCGTGCTCGGCCTCGCGCTGGTCTCCGCGCTGACGATCGCCATCGTGATCGGTCGCTATCAGCTCGGCCGGCTGTTCTTCGGCGCCGGCAGCGAAAGTGCGGCCACCGTCGAGCTGACGGCAACGCTGCTGCTGGTCGGGGCCAGCTTCTTCATCGCCGACGGCCTGCAGACCATCATGGGCGGCGCGCTGCGCGGCATCAACGACACCAAGATGACCCTGCTGTTCGCCGCGATCGGCTATTGGGGCGTCTCTTTTCCCATCGGCTGGTTGCTGGCGTTCCACACAGGGCTGGGCGCGATCGGCGTCTGGATCGGATTCTCGATCGGCACGTTCGTCTATGCCGGGCTCCTGATCTTGCGCTTCCGGATGCTGACGCGCAAAATGGCGGGATGATCGGGACGGTCCGCGAAGTCGCGCCTGAAGTCGATGCCGATGCGCTGCTCGCCGGCGCGCAGTTCATCGACGCGTTTTGCGTGGACATCGGCGCCGCGGCGGTGAATGCCCGCGAAGCCTGCACCAGGATGGTGCTGCACGGGCCGCGCTGGATCGACGCACTGCTGCGCCTGCGCAACATTCTGGTGAGGCCGTTCGGGCTGAAGACATCGGGCGAAGGCGCCCCGGCGCCGGGCGGCATGATCGGCCTGTTTCCGGTGCTGAGCGAGACGCCGGAGCAGCTGGTCGCGGGCTTCGATGATTCGCACCTCGATTTCCGCATCGTAGTCGACGTTTCAGGCAATGCCGCGCGCCGCCATGTGACCTCGACCACGCTGGTGCGCACGCACAACCTGCTCGGCCGGACCTATCTTGCGCTGATCATGCCCTTCCACAAGCTCGTGGTCCGCAACATGATGGGACGCATCGTGGAGACGGCCCGATGAACTGTGCGGGCCGACATTGAACGAACACGCCCTGTTCAGCCCACCGGCCCTGCAGTCCAATTGTCGCCAGCGAGCGGACTGACTTTCACGTCAGGAATGACACCGAGGTCCATGCTCGGATCGAAATGGCGCATCGTTCGCTCATTGAGGTCGATGATGCGGCCAGGTCTTAGTGGTCCCACGTCGTTTATCTTGACGATGACCTTCTTGCCCACGGCCTCGACGAGAGCATATTTCGGCCTCGCGCCGAATCCGACCCCACCGAATTTCCGGCGCAGGCTCGTCTTGATGGCAGCCGTCCAGGCGGAGGGATCATAACGTTCGCCGGAAGCCGTCTGCGGACCGCCCTCCTCCTTGCCGGGCTTGAACGGATTATAGGTGGACGCCGCGCCAATAATCGCATCGCCCGAGGCGGCATCGACGACGGCACTTGAGTGATCCCCACGCGTTTCACTTCGAGCAACGGCAACAGAGAAGGCAAGCGTAACCAGGGCGCCGCAAACTGCGGCGCTCGAGCGGAAGAGCATCATGAGTCCTGTGATTTTTTAGATTGTCCGGTTCCAGAACCGCAAACGTGGTCAAGCGAACGCAGCAGCGCTCATGAACTTGCCGAACGTTTTGCGGATTCGAGCCAACCCCTGGCTACGGAACCGTTGTGAGAACCGGAGTGGTCTCACGTCGTGTTTAGCTTCTCGCCGATTAAAACAGAAAATGCGTCAGCAACATGACCCGATGGAACCTCGTGCGTGGAGCGACTCAGAGCCGCAGACCGCCGATCACCGCCGCGCTTCGCACACGCGCATTACTGTCGAAAGCCGACGTTGACGACGACGCGCCCGAACTCACTCCGCAACGCGTGCGGTTTTATCTGTCGAGGCCTCCGACCATTCGCCGACGACGCGGTCGAGGTCGCCGAGATTCTGGTGCATCTGCTCCAGGGAGAAGCCGAGCGCGAAGAAGCGCTCGGCGGTGTCGCTGGGGTGACCGCGGATCAGGCCATCCTGACGGACGGACGCGACGGCCTCGGCGTAGTGCTGGAGCGCGACATGGACGGGATGGATCGGCGGCGCGCCGGCGCCCTCGCGCAAGGCGCCAGCGGCCGAGCGGAGGAAGCGGGCGATCACGGTCGACACTTCCGACAGGGGCGCTGCCAGCCGCAATTGCACTTCCACCGGCAGCGGCACCACCGTGGCGCGGCCGATCATCACGACGTCATGGCGCAGCCGCAGGATCGTTCGCAGCAACGGGCCGGTGTCCGGGCCACTCGACAGCCGCGCCGCGCGCTCACGCTCGGCTTCGGAGCCGATCGCATTCAGATTGACCATCGCGGTGCCGATGCCGTCCTGGATCCGGTGCAGCGCGTCGTTGTCGCGGCCGCGCGTGAGGCCTGCCAGCAGCTCGGCGAGGGCATCGGCGATCAATTCGAGCAGAACCGCCGCGCTGGCGCGGATCTGCCGCACCGCGCGCGAGGGCAGCACCAGGAAGGAGACCAGCAATCCCGTGACGGCACCGACACCGACCTCGCTGACCCGATCAATCGCCGAGGTCAGCGGATCGGCATGATGCAGGGTCGGAACCAGGAGCACGATCACGGCGGTGACAGTGGCGGCGCTGAGGCTCGGATTGATCGCGGCGATGAAGGCGAGCGGGGCGACGGAGAGGACCAGCAGGCCGAGCAGGCCCGCCTCGCTGGAATAGGGAATCAGGATGGCGATGGCGCCGCCATAGACGGCTCCGCCGATGGTGCCGAGCATGTAGTCGCGCGTCGCCTTCAGCGAGCGGCCGACGCTCATCTGGGTCACGATCAGCGAGGTCAGCACCGCCCAGAGCGGCAGCAGCAGATGCAGCGCGGTCGCGATCGCATAGGCCGCTGTCGCGGCGACCGTGACCCGGATCGCCAGCCCCAATTGCGTCCGCCGCGCTCGAATCCGGTCGAACAGCTGCCTTGCGCGCGTCATGCGGAATATCCCGATCCTTTTCGCCTAAGCAAAAGCATGGCTGATCCCCGCCGACGCAAGGCCGCTTGAAAGGCCAAATCAGCCCGCCTAACTTGCGCGCCAAATCGAGGAAACACGATGGCTCACGAAACCGCAACGCTCGCCGCCTATGTCTTCAATCTCAAGTACCAGGATATTCCGGCGGAGGTGCTGGAGCGCGCCAAGGTCCTGACGCTGGACTTCCTCGGCATCGCCATCAGGGCGCGGCGCGAGGCGGAATCGACCCCGTCGATGCTGAAGATGCTGGAGGCGCTGGCGCTCGACACCAAGGGCGAGTCCACCGTGTTCGGCGATACCAAGACCTGGACGCCGGCGGTCGCGGCGCTGCTCAACGGCGCGCTCGGCCACTCCCTCGATTTCGACGACACCCATGCCGATTCCTCGCTGCATCCGAGCGCACCGGTGGTGCCGGCCGCCTTCGCTGTCGGCGAGATGGTCGGCGCCTCCGGGCGCGACGTGCTGACGGCGATCGTTGCTGGCTACGAGGTCTGCTGCCGCCTCGGCAATGCGCTCGATCCGACCTCGCATTACGCGCGCGGCTTCCACCCGACGGCGACGGCCGGCACCTATGGCGCGGCTGCAGCGGCGGGCAAGCTGTTCGGCCTGAGCGAAAAGCAGCTGATTGCCGCGTTCGGCGTCTCCGGCAGCCAGGCCGCGGGCTCGCTGCAATTCCTGGTCAACGGCGCCTGGAACAAGCGCTACCAGGTCGGCGCCGCCGCGATGAACGGCGTGATCGCCGCGACGCTGGCGCGTAACGATTTCGTCGGCGCGACCGAGTCGGTCGAGGGCAAGCACGGCCTGCTCGCCGGCTACACCGACGATGCGCATCCCGACAAGGCAGTCGCCGAGCTCGGCAAGACCTATGAGACCATGAAGATCGGCGTGAAGCCCTATCCGAGCTGCCGCTACACCCATGCCGCGATCGACGCGCTGATCGCGATGCGGCGCGAGCACAATCTGACGCCGGAGCAGGTCAAGCGCGTCGAGATCGGCCTGCACCGCAACGGCATCACGCTGACCGGCGACGCCGCGACCAAGCGGCACCCGCGCTCGATCGTCGGCGGCCAGTTCTCGATGTTCTTCACCGGCGCGCTCGCACTCGACCAGGGTTCATTCGGCTGGGACGATTACAGCCGGCTCGGCGACGCCACCATCGACGCGCTCGCCGACAAGTTCGACGTGGTGCAGGACGACCGGCTCGAGATCGGCCGCACTCATCCCTTCGGCGCGCGCGTGAGCATCACCACGGACGACGGCGTGCACGAGCGGCTCTACGCCGATCCGTCCGGAGAGCCGACCTCGTTCCCGGATACACAGGCGATGCAGCAGAAATTTTTGACATTGGCCCGCCCCGTGCTGAACGCGCGCGCGGAAAAGTTCGCGGATGCGATCATGACGCTGGAGCGGTTCGACCGCGTGGCGCAGGCAACGGAATTGGGGAGGTAAGTTCACCGCGGCGCTCCGCTTCCCCCCTGGAGGGTAAGAAGACCTCAATCCCCTCCCGCCAGCCTCCCCTTCTCGCGCGTTGCCGCCACCACATCGCGCACGAGGTCGAACACACCATCGGCGTGCGGCGGCGCATTCGGCGAGCGCCCCATGCGCACGATCACCAGCTGCTCCGACGGGATCACGATGGTGTACTGCCCGATCGTGCCCTTGGCGAAGAAGGCATCGCGCGGCCAGCCGTGCTCCATGCGAAGATTTGCGCCGAAGCTGTCGCCCTGGTTGGTCCAGAAGCCGGCGCCGATGCCGACCCACGCATTCGGCGTGGCCGTCGCCGAATAGGTGACCCACCCTTCCGGCAGGATGCGTTTGCCACCGGCGACGCCGTCATTGAGATAGAGCTGGCCGAAGCGCGCCCAGTCGCGGGCGGAGGCGAGCATCTCGGTCGACCCCTCGATCGTGCCGGCGCCGTCGAGCTGGAGCACGACATGGCGCATGCCGAGCGGGGCGAACAATTCGCGGCGCGCAAAGCGCAGTGCGTCTTGCGGTGTGCCGCCGGCCGCATCGCGGATCAGACGCGAGAGAATGAGGGTGTTGCCGTCGTGATAATTCCATGCGGTGCCGGGCGCGGTCGCGAGCGGCATGCCCTCGGCATAGGCGGCCATGTCCTTCTCGGCGAATTTCATCCTGTTGACCGGCTCGAAGGCGGAGCCCAGCGAGGCCTGCAACGAGCTGCCGAGCGCGAGGCCCGCGGTGTGGCGCAGCAGCTGATCGACATTGATGGCATGGCGCGGATCGTCGGGATCCTTCCAGGCGGCGACCGGTGCGGGGCCGTCGAGCTTCAGCTTGCCCTGGCGCACCAGCACGCCGATCAGCGCCGAGACCACCGACTTGGTCATGGAGAAGCCGAGCAGCGGCGTCTCGGGGCCGATGCCGTCGGCGTAGCGTTCGGCGACGACGCGGCCGGCCTTCATCACGACGATGGCGCGGGTGCGGCGGTAAGGCGGCTGAGCGGGCTCGGCGAAGGCGCGGTCGAGCGCGGCGCCGAGCTCGGGGCTCTGCGGCGGCACGATCGCGGGGCCGGCGATCGCGGGAAGCAACGCGGGCCGCTTGTCGTCGGGCAGCGGCTCGACGGAGGCAATGCCAGCGCCGTGCTCGAGCGTGCAGCCGAGGCCCTCGCGATAGATGGCGTGGCTGCGGCCGAGGCCGAACAGCGTCACCGTGACATCCTTGCGGACGCGGTCGATTCTGTACTCCATCGCCCAGCTGATCAGGCCCGCTCCGGGCATGGCGTCGGTGGTCTCGGCGAAGTTGCGCCCGGGATCGAGGCCGGACACGAACGTCTCGGCGCACAGGATGTCGGCGACGAAGCCGGTCGCGACCTTCGGCACGTCGTGGGCTCGAGCCGCGCCGAGCGCGAGGCCGGCTGCGGCGATGGCGGAGGCGAAAAGGAGGATCTTGCGGCGGCGGGTCACGGGCGTTCTCCGGCTGAGGCGTATGCCGGGGAGGAAGCGGGATGCGGGCGGGGGATGCTCGCCGGATTTGGAAAAGGGGTTGGTTGAAATCGGGGCGGGCTGGCCGATTTTGGAATTGTGAAGCCATTCCAAATTCTTAGAGGTACCGTGCCGTCACAGCGGTGGTGCGCTCCCTCGCCCCGTTCTTACGGGGCCGCGACGAGCTTCGCTCGCGCTGAGAGGGTTGGGGTGAGGGGCCTCTCCGCACGCGAGACTGCCGACGGACCCGTACCCCCTCACCCGGATCGCAAGAGCGATCCGACCTCTCCGCGCAAGCGGGGAGAGGTAAAGAAAGATCAAGCCGCACTCGTCTTCAACCGCCGGTACTCGGTCGGCGTTACGCCTGTCACCGCCTTGAAGGCGCGGTTGAATGGTCCCAGCGACTGGAAGCCGGCGTCCATGGCAATGGTGATGACGGGGACCTCGGCCTGGGAGGGATCGGCGAGCGCGGCCTTGGCTTCCTCGATGCGGTGGTTGTTCAGGAACACATTGAAATTGCGATAGCCGAGCCGCTGGTTGATCAGGCGGCGCAGCCTGTATTCGGGAATCCTGAGCCGGCCCGCCAGCACACCGATGGTAATGTTCTCCTGGCGATAGATCCGCTCGTCCGCCATCAGGCGCATCAGGGCATCGATGAGTTTCTGGTCGGAGTCCTCGGCCAAAGGCTGGATCGGCGCGATCGCGGGTGCGGGCTCTGGCGCAATCGGAAACAGATCGGCGCCATCGACTCGCAACATTGCGTAGGCGATCGCGGCAACGATGCAGGCGAGCACGCCTGTATTGACGGTGTCGGCGACATCGCTCGCGCTGAAGGCAACGAGGATCTGGAGCAGCGCATTCAACCCGCCATAGAGTGCGGCGGCGCAGACGATGACGACGCGCAGGCGGCGGCGACGCTCGACCAGATCGGCGGACCACGATCCGATCGTCTGCACCACCGCGAGCGCGATGAAGCCGAGCACAATCAGGTTCACTGCCGTCACGGAGAACCGCGCGTTGCCGCCCGGCGCGATCCAGAGACATCCGACGAAGCTGAAGGCGGTCACCGCGGCCCAGATCAAACCATGCCACCAGCGTAACCGAAACTCGTCGTCGAACAGCGCGCGCGTGAACAGCCAGAACACGACGATGTTGCCGGTCGACAGTGCAATCAGCGGCGCGTGCCAGATTGGAACGAGCGACGACACGCCGATGGAATAGCTCGCGGCATGCGCCGCCGAGCCTAGCGCGAAGGCCGCGCCGAGGCGGGCCGCGAGCACATTGCGGAAATCGGAGAGCAGTGACGCCGCCAGCACCAATAGCAGCGCGACGCTGGCAGCGCGGAAGGCAAGTTCGGTTGCGGCAAGGGTCATCGGCTGGGGCGAACGGTCGCGGTTGAAGGCAGCCGAACATCGTTCGTTGCGCCCGGTTTTTCAAGGACGATCCGCATGCAAGGGTTAGCGGAGCTTTGTCGCGACGGCGACGCCAAATCCTGCTAGCGTCGCGTTCAACAAAGCCAAAAGGAGTCCCCCCATGAGCTGGCAGCCCTCGAACGATCCCGTGCTCGGCGATCCCATGTCCTGCGATGCGCTCGATCTCGTCATCGTGCCGCGCACGCGCGATCTCGGTGACGGGTTCGCGGTGCGGCGGGCGTTGCCGCACGGCAAGCGGCAGATGGTCGGGCCTTTCATCTTCTTCGATCATTTCGGCCCGGTACAGTTCGTCTCCGGCAAGGGCATGGACGTGCGGCCGCATCCGCATATCGGGCTCGCCACCGTCACCTATCTGTTCGACGGCGCCATCATGCATCGCGACAGCGAGGGCAACGTCCAGGAGATCGCTCCCGGCGCAATGAACCTGATGACGGCCGGCCGCGGCATTGCGCATTCCGAGCGCACGCCGGATGCGCAGCGCGCCGCGGGCCAGAAGATGCTCGGCCTGCAAAGCTGGATCGCGCTGCCGGCGGGCTCCGAAGAGATCGCGCCGTCGTTCCAGCATTATGCGGCAGGCGATTTGCCGATGATTTCCGAGCGCGACTTCACCGCGCGGGTGATCGCAGGCTCCGCCTTCGGCATCACCTCGCCGGTCTCGATGGTCTCGCCCTGGTTCTACACCGAGGTCACGGCGCTCGCGGGCGCGAGCGTGCCGCTCGACCCCGATCATGAGGAGCGTGCGATCTATGTCGTCGACGGCGAGGTCGAGATCGCCAACGAGCGCTACGAGGGGCCGCGCCTGCTGATCTTCCGGCCCGGCGACCGCATCACCGTGAAGGCGCTGAAGGCGACGCGAATGATGTTTCTCGGCGGCGATGCGCTGGAAGGCCCGCGCCACATCTGGTGGAATTTCGTCTCCTCCAGCAAGGAGCGGATCGAGCAGGCCAAGCAGGACTGGAAAACCGGGCGCTTCGCCGCAGTTCCGCAGGAACACGAGTTCATTCCGCTGCCGGAATAGGCTAATCCGGTGTCCGGCCGCGCCATCAGACGCGGCCGGATGTCCTGTGCGAAGGCTTTGCCGATGACCACCATGCTCTCCAGCGACCTGCCTCTATCCAAGATCGGACGCGGCAAGGTGCGCGATATCTACGCCGTCGACGACGACCGCCTGCTGCTCGTCACCACCGACCGCATCAGCGCCTTCGATGTGGTGATGGGCGAGACCATCCCGATGAAGGGCGCGGTGCTGACCCAGATCAGCGCGTGGTGGTTCAATGAGCTCGAAGGCGTGGTGCCGCATCACATGATCAGCGCGGATACCGACGAGATCATTGCGGCCGTGCCGGCGTTGAAACCGCATCGCGCGGAGATCCTTGGCCGCGCCATGCTGTGCAAGCGCACCACCGTGTTTCCGATCGAATGCGTGATCCGCGGCTATCTCTCAGGCTCCGCCTGGAAGGAATATGCCGCGAGCGGCACGCTCGCCGGCGAGAAGCTGAAGGCCGGCCTCATCGAGAGCGAGAAGCTGGAGCCCGCGATCTTCAGCCCGGCGACCAAGGCCGAGAGCGGCCATGACGAGAACATCACCATCGCGAAGATGCGCGCGGTGATCGGCGACGAGGTGGCCTACACGCTGGAGAGCATGACGCGCGCGATCTACACGCTCGGCGAGGAGCTCGCCCGCGAGCAGGGCATCATCATCGCCGACACCAAGTTCGAGTTCGGCCGCGACAAGGACGGCCGCATCATCCTGATCGACGAGGTGATGACGCCGGACTCGTCGCGCTTCTGGGCGGTGGACGCCTACAAGCCGGGCCAGCCGCAGGCGAGCTTCGACAAGCAGCCGCTGCGCGACTATCTCGACGTCGAGCGCCGCGCCGGCCGCTGGAACGGCGACGCCCCGCCGCCGCCGCTGCCGGCCAGCGTGGTGGACGCGACCAGCAAGCGGTACCTGGAAGCGTATCGGCGCGTGACGGGGACAGAGCTGAAGATTTAGGCGCGACTGTCGCGTCTCGCTCCGTCATTGCGAGCGCAGCGAAGCAATCCAGAGTGTTTCCGCGGAGGGATTCTGGATTGCTTCGCTGCGCTCGCAATGACGTGGAGAGGCCGGTCGGCCTCTCCAACGTCTCCGCCTGGCTCGCATTCGCGCTGACACGAGCGAGCCGCTCACACCCCCGCCATCATCACGTATTTGATCTCGACATATTCTTCCATGCCGTGACGGGAGCCTTCGCGGCCCAGGCCGCTTTCCTTGACGCCGCCGAAGGGCGCGACTTCGGTGGTGATGAGGCCGGTGTTGACGCCGACCATGCCCGATTCCAGCGCCTCGGCGACACGCCAGACCCGGCCGATATCGCGGGAATAGAAGTACGAGGCGAGGCCGAACGGCGAGGCGTTGCACATCGCGATGACGTCGGCCTCGTCCTTGAAACGGATCACGGGTGCGAGGGGGCCGAAGGTCTCCTCCTGCGACACCAGCGAGTCCGGCTTGACGTCGGCGAGCACCGTCGGCTCGAAGAAGGAGCGCCCGAGCTCGCTGCGCTTGCCGCCGGTGACGACCTTGGCGCCGCGCTTGACGGCATCGGCGATGTGGCGCTCGACCTTGTCGACCGCCTTCATGTTGATCAGCGGGCCCTGCGTCACGCCGCTCTCGGTGCCGTCGCCGATCTTCATTGCCGCGACCTTCTTCGACAGCTTCTGCACGAACTCGTCGTAGATCTTGTCCTGGGCGTAGATGCGGTTGGCGCAGACGCAGGTCTGGCCCATGTTGCGATATTTCGAGACGATCGCGCCTTCGACCGCGGCGTCGATGTCGGCGTCGTCGAATACGATGAAGGGGGCATTGCCGCCGAGCTCGAGGCCGAGCCGCTTCACGCCGACCGAGGCCTGCTGGTAGAGGATCTTGCCGACAGCGGTCGAGCCGGTGAAGCCGACGAAGCGCACCGCCGGATGCTCGCACAGCACCTTGCCGATCGGCGGTGCATCGCCGGTGATGATGTTGAGCACGCCCTTGGGGATGCCGGCCCGCTCGGCGAGCACGGCCAGCGCCAGCGCCGACAGCGGCGTCTCATTGGCGGGCTTGAGCACCACCGTGCAGCCGGCCGCCAGCGCCGGCGACACTTTGCGCGTGATCATCGAGTTCGGGAAATTCCACGGCGTGATCGCACCGCAGACGCCGATCGGCTGCTTGATGGCGAGCAGGCGCGCATCGGCGCGCTGGGTCGGGATGGTCTCGCCATATACGCGCCTCGCTTCCTCGGCGAAGAACTCGATATAGGCCGCGCCGATATCGACCTCGCCAAGCGCCTCGGTGAGCGGCTTGCCCTGCTCTGAGGTGAGGATCAGCGCGAGATCCTCGCGGTTGGCGGTGATCAGCTCGAACCATTTGCGTAAGATGTTGGAGCGTTGCTTGGCCGTGTGCTTGGCCCAGGCCGGAAAGGCGCGCTCGGCGGCTTCAACCGCCCGGGTGGTGTCGTCGGCACCAAGCTGCGGCACCTTAGCGAGCTCGACGCCGGTGGCGGGATTGTTGACGGCGAAGACCGGCGTGCCGACCCAGGCGCCGTCGATGTAGCAGGCCTCCTTCAGCAGCGAGGGGTCCTTCAACCGGTCGCGCAGGGTGGCGGTGGCTTGCGGGGCGCGTGCGGCGGTGGTCTGGGTCATGGCGTTTCTCCCTGGCGGCGATCGGATCGGCCGCAATATAGGGACAGACGGTGCGCAATGCACCGCCCTGCAAACGCACGTCAGATGGCAGCTAAACTGGCAGCGGCCTTAGGCCGCGCCGCTCATATAGGTCTCGCGGCGGCCGATCATGCGCTCGGCGGCGGCCTTGGCATCCGCTTTTGTGGACGTCGCGCATGTCCGGTACTCTAAATCGGGGACTGACGAGGTGTCGCGGCGACCGAACCATGACTTCGAGCCGACCGGCAGCAGCGCCAGCGCCTGAGCCAGATTGTCCACCGCCCCGAAGGAATAAAGGGCGCCGGTACCGGCGACGCGGACCTCGTAGATCCCCGGCGAAATCGGCGCCTCCAGGTTCTCGCCACGTCCCGGACGGGGATAGCGCTTCCATTCGCTCCAGGTCGAAATCATCTGAGGTCCCCCTCGCCGCCCATCCACGGCCGGCACATTTGCATCAAGTCTTAACGGCTCGTCGATCGGGCCGGGTGCTGAACGCGGCAGCTCACGAAATGTTTCAGGGGTTCGAGAGCCACGAAGCATATCGCGAGCAACCCATCCAAGGTGAGGCGAGACACGTCGATCCACCGCAGATTGTAGAAGAGCGTACGCGCTCAGCCTCGTTGTCGTCCTGCGTTGGATCAAGACCGTCAAGTCACGACATCGCGACCGGTGCAGGTACATAGATGGCGCTTGCCGCGCCGGAGATCCGGGAAGACAATCGATCACTTCCAACAATAATCAAACCCGAGGAAACGCCATGCAAAGCCAAGCACAGATCGATGAGATTCTGCGTCAGAAGAGCGAGACCAAGGAGATTCCGGGCGTCGTCGCCATCGCGGCCAGCGGTCAAGACGTGCTGTATCAGGGCGCGTTCGGCAAGCGCGATCTGTCCAAGCCCGATGCGATGAGTGTCGACAGCGTGTTCTGGATCGCCTCCATGACGAAGGCGGTGACCACAGCGGGCGCCATGCAGCTGGTCGAGCAGGGCAAGCTGTCGCTGGATGCGCCGATCGGCGATGTCTTGCCGGAGCTCGCCAATCCGCAGGTGCTCGAAGGTTTTGACGCCAATGGCGAGGCGAAGCTGCGGCCGGCCAAAGGACCGATCACGCTGCGCCAGCTCATGACCCACACCGCCGGCTTCTGCTACAACATGTGGAACGGCGATCTCGCGGTCTATCTGGACAAGAACGGCATTCCCGCCATCACCACCTGCCAGAACGCGGCATTGAAGACGCCGATCATGTCCGACCCCGGCACGCGCTGGGAATACGGCACCAACATCGATTTCGTCGGCAAGGCGGTGGAGGCCGCCAGCGGCAAGCGGCTCGACGCGTACCTGCGCGACAATCTGTTCGCGCCGCTCGGCATGCGGGACACCGCTTTCAAGATCAGCGACGACATGCGCAAGCGCCTGGTCGGCATGCATGCGCGCGGCGAGGACGGCCAGCTGGCAGCGATCCCGTTCGAGCTGGAGCAGGAGCCGGAATTCCACATGGGCGGCGGCGGCCTGTACTCGACGGCGGGCGACTACATCAAGTTCACCCAGATGATCCTTAACAAGGGGCGCGGCAACGGCAACCAGGTGCTGAAAGCCGAGACGGTCGCGACGATGGGGCAGAACCACATCGGCGATCTCGCTATGGGCAAGATGACGACGGCGGCGCCGATGTACACCAACGACGTCGATCTCTATCCTGAGCAGGTGAAGAAGTGGGGCCTCAGCTTCATGATCAACACCGCCAAGACCGCCGAGGGCCGCAGCGCCGGCAGCCTCGCCTGGGCAGGCCTTGCCAACACCTATTACTGGATCGATCCGGCGCGCGACGTCACCGGCGTCATCCTGATGCAGCTGCTGCCGTTCGCGGATGCGAAATGCCTGGAGGCGTTCGCGGGCTTCGAGCGCGGCGTTTATGCCGGGCTCGATGCTGCCGGAAGCGGGCAGAAGGCGGCGTGACTCGCAACCTCTCACCTGACGTCATGGCCGGGCTTGTCCCGGCCATCCACGACTTGCCACGCGGCACAAAGAACGTGGATGCCCGGGACAAGCCCGGGCATGACGACGGGTAGAGTGTGCCGATCATCACTCACGAAAGGATTTCGACTTGGCGGACAAAGCGGACAGCTACGTTTGCGGCATCTCGGACGCGCCGCTGCTCGGCCACACGATCGGCCGGAGTCTCGACCAGGCCGCGCAGCGCTGGTGCAATCGCGAAGCGCTGGTCTCGCCCAGCCACGGGGTGCGATGGACCTGGTCGGAATTCGCCGAACGGGTCGATGCGCTCGCCGCCGGCTTTCTCGCGCTCGGACTCGAGCGGGGCCAGCGGATCGGCATCTGGTCACTGAACCGACCGGAATGGACGCTGACCCAGTTCGCCGCCGCCAAGGCCGGCCTGATCCTGGTGACGATCAATCCTGCCTATCGCCTGAGCGAGCTGGAATTTGCTCTCCGCAAGGTCGGCTGCGCGGCGATCGTCACCGCGACGGCGTTCAAGACCAGCAACTACATGGAGATGCTCAACACGCTGTTGCCGGAGCTGGCGGGCGCAAGGCCCGGACAGCTGCAAGCGGCACGGCTGCCGGCCCTCCGCAATGTCATCCAGATCGGCGGCTCGGCCGCACCGGGCACAATTGCCTTCGACGAGGTCGCGCAGATGGGTGGCGACCGGCACCGTCAGCAATTGGCCGCGCTCGGCGCCGAGCTGCAGTTCGACGATCCCGTCAACATCCAGTTCACCAGCGGCACGACCGGATCACCGAAGGGCGTGACGCTGACCCACCACAACATCCTCAACAACGGCTATTTCGTCGGCCGCGCGATGCGCCTCACCGAGCAGGACCGCATCTGCATTCCGGTGCCGCTCTATCATTGCTTCGGCATGGTGATGGGCAACCTTGCCTCCGTGACGCTCGGCGCCGCAATGGTCTATCCCGGCGAGGGTTTTGACCCGCTCGCGACGTTGCGCACCATCGAGCAGGAGAGATGCACGGCGCTCTACGGCGTGCCGACGATGTTCATCGCCGAACTTGATCACCCCGAATTCGCCGGCTTCGACCTGACATCGCTGCGGACCGGCATCATGGCCGGCGCGCCCTGCCCTATCGAGGTGATGAAGCGCGTCAACACCGAGATGAACATGCGGGAGGTCACCATCGCCTATGGCATGACCGAAACCAGCCCCGTCAGCTTCCAGAGCGCGGTGGACGATCCGCTGGAGCGACGTGTCTCCACGGTCGGACGTATCCATCCGCATGTCGAGGTCAAGATCGTCGATCTCGAGGGCAGGATCGTCAAGCGCGGCGAACGCGGCGAGCTGTGCACCCGCGGCTACAGCATCATGCTGGGTTATTGGGAGGAGAAGGAAAAGACAGCCGACGTGCTCGACGCCAACGGCTGGATGCATACCGGCGATCTCGCCACCGTCGACGACGAAGGCTATTGCAACATCGTCGGCCGCATCAAGGACATGGTGATCCGCGGCGGCGAAAACCTCTATCCGCGCGAGATCGAGGAGTTTCTGTATCGCCATCCCAAGATCCAGGACGTGCAGATCTTCGGCGTCGCAGACACCCGCTACGGCGAAGAGCTCTGCGCCTGGATTCGTGTCAGAGCGGGCGAGCAACTGACGGCTGAGGAAGTACGTGCCTTCTGCGAGGGCCAGATCGCCCACAACAAGATCCCGCGCTACGTCGAGTTCGTCGACGAATTTCCGATGACCGTGACCGGAAAGATCCAGAAATTCCTGATGCGCGAGGCAGTCGAGCAGCGGCTCGGATTGAAGGCGGCGAAGACGGCGTGAAAGTGTTGAACGCTCTCCATATACAACGACCGTCATTCCCCCCGCCGGCGAATCCAGTACGCCGCGGCTTCTCGATCCATCACAGCCGCTCGGAGTACTGGATCGCCCGGTCTTCGCCGGGCGATGACAGTTTTGATTGAGGCCCGCGCCTGCCTACATCGTCATTGCGAGCGCAGCGAAGCAATCCAGCTGTCTCCCCGCAGAGATTCTGGACTGCTTCGCTGCGCTCGCAATGACGGGGATGACGAGCGTTACGCCGCCGGATGCTGCGCGGCACCCTTAGTTCCAGCTATTTGGACAGGTGCGCCATTCATTCTGCTTGTGGCGTCTCCCACGCGCGTTCAATGTCGATCACCTGTGGCAGGCCCGGCACAGCCATCGGCGGCAGTACAATGTTACGGTCGTGTCCTGACTTGATCGATTGTTGATCTAGGGGGAATGCCATGAAATTGGCTTGGAGGACCATCCTGGTTGCAGGAATTGGATTTGCAACCGTCGGCTCGGCAAGCGCTGCAGATCTCGCGGCCCGGCCCTTCAAGGCACCAGCGACCGCCGTAGCCGTCTATAACTGGACCGGTTTTTACGTGGGCGTGAATGCGGGTTACGCTTGGGGGCAGTCGGATCTCGGCACCGTGCTCGATCCCACCAGCAGCTGGGCCGTGGAAGGCGTAGCGTTCAGGAACGAGTTTGTGGCGCTGAGCAATCGCCGCCTCGATCCGGCCGGCGCTATCGGCGGTCTTCAGATCGGCGCGAACTGGCAGACCGGTGCTTGGGTTCTGGGTGTAGAAGCCGACGCCAACGCAACAGATATCGGTGCGCGCACCGTTTTCACCGGAGCGAATCCGCCGGTGATCCGCACATTCGACGAAAGCATCCGCAACGATTGGCTCGTGACCGTTCGCGGCCGCGCCGGCTATGCGGTCGACAAGACCCTGCTGTACGTCACCGGCGGTCTGGCCGTCGGCAGCGTCAAGGGAAGCTGGGATCTCACCTCGTCCAATGGTTATACCAAGACGGGTTCGGTGTCCGAGACGAAGGTCGGCTGGACGGTCGGCGCCGGCGTTGAGCACGCCTTCGTGCCGAATTGGACGGTTAAGCTCGAATATCTCTACACCGATCTCGGCGGCGTGGATTACACATCGACCTACGTGCCCGGCAGCACTTTTGCTCCGCCCGGCTCCAACTACGTCGAACGCATCTCGCAGGACCTCACCTTCCATACCGTGCGGGCCGGCCTGAACTACAAGTTCGGCGGGCCGATGATGGCCAAGTACTGAGAAGCGAAGAAGCCCAAGATCCCGGCTCCGGCCATTCGGCTCGGAGCCGTTTTTTTTGATCAGGAGCCAGAGAGAGCGCCTCGTTCTACGCGGCACGCCGGCAAAGTGCGGTCGCTATGCCGACCGCATCGTGGAGGCAGAGATAATTTCTTACGCCGTCAGCCCGCGCTGCTCGGCCAGCTCCTTCAACGATACCTGAGGCCGCGCGCCGATGTGCTGGATGACTTCGGCGGCGGCGAGCGCGCCGAGCTCGCCGCACTGCTTGTAGCCGAAGTTGCGCGCGAGGCCGTAGAGGAAGCCGGCGGCGAACAGGTCGCCGGCGCCGGTGGTGTCGACCACCTTCTCGACCGGGAAGGCCGGCGCTGCGACGGCATCCTCGGACGAGACCACCATGCAGCCCTTCTCGCTGCGGGTGACGACGCCGAGATTGACGTCGTTGCGCAGCTGCTTCAGCGCGGTGTCGAAGTCCGAGGTCATGTAGAGCGAGTGCAGCTCAGACTCGTTGGCGAACACGATGTCGACGGTGCCGCCTCGCATCAGCGAGAGAAACTCGTCGCGATAACGATCAACGCAGAAGGAATCCGACAGCGTCAGCGCCACCTTGCGCTTGGCGTCATGGGCGATCTTGGCCGCCTTGACGAAGGCCTCCTTTGCGTTCTTGGGGTCCCAGAGATAGCCTTCGAGGTAGACGATGCCGGCGCCGGCAATCTCGGCCGGATCGATGTCGGCGGGCGACAGGTCCTGCGCCGCGCCGAGATAGGTGTTCATGGTGCGCTCGCCGTCGCCGGTGACCAGGATGTAGGAGCAGCCGGTGGCGGGGCCGTCCTTGGCGGCCGGCGTGTTGAAGGCGACGCCGGCGGCGCGAATGTCGTGCACGTAGAGCTTGCCGATCTGGTCGTCCTTGACCTTGCCGACATAGGCGGCGCGCGCCCCCAGGCTGCCGATACCGACGATGGTGTTGGCGGCCGAACCGCCCGAGACCTCGGTCGCCGGACCCATGTCCTTGTAGATGGCGGCCGCGCGCGCCTCGTCGATCAGCGACATGCTGCCCTTCGCCATGCCATGCTTGGCCAGAAAGGCCTCGTCGGTCCTAACCAGCACGTCGAACAGCGCGTTGCCGATGCCGAGAACGTCATATTTCACGTCAGCCATTCACCTTGATCCTGTTTGCCGGATTGCGATCTAACCGGAAATCCGCTTCCTGTCGGCCTGAAATCCAAGCTCGCGGCCTATCACGACCGGGCCTTGGCGGGCAAGCAACGGTATTTTCGAGAGCATGATCCGCTCCTTCCTGACCGTCTCGACGGGAACGCTGGCCTCGCGCCTGCTGGGTTTCGCCCGCGATTCCCTGATTGCGGCGCTGCTCGGCACCGGCGCCGTGGCGGATGCGTTTCTGGCGGCGTTCCAGCTCGTCAACGTGGTGCGGCGGCTGCTCAGCGAGGGCGCGCTGAACGCGGCGCTGATCCCAGCCTGGCTGCGGGTGCGGGACCGCGACGGGGTGGCGGAAGCCGCGGCGTTCGCCGGGCGCGTGATCGGCACGGTCAGCACGGCCCTGATCGGGATCTCACTCCTGCTCGCATTGTTGATGCCGCTGATCATGACGGTGATCGCGCCGGGATTCCTCGGCAGTGGCACGCTCGATCTCGCGGTTCAGAACGCGCGGCTGATGCTGCCTTACCTCGCCTTCGCCGGTCCCGTCACCGTGCTGATGGGGCTGCTCAATGCGCAGGGACGCTTCGCGCTGACGGCGTTCTCGCCACTGCTGTTCAACATTGCGCTGATCGCCGCGATCGCGATGCTGCTGGTCTGGCATGCAGACGCCGGCTTCGCCGCGTGGATCCTGGCAGCGACCGTCGGCCTCGCCGGCTTGCTGCAACTCTTGATGCTGCTGTCGCAGCGAAGCGCGCGCCTTGCGACACCGCTGCGCGCGAGTTTCGACAAGGAGATGCGCGGCTTCTTCGCCAAGGCGATCCCCGGCATGATCGCAAGCTCGGGGCCGCAATGGCTGATGGTGGCGGGTGCGATCATCGCGTCCGCAACGCCGTCCGCGGTGTCCTGGCTTTATTTCGCCAACCGCTTGATCGAGCTGCCGCTCGGCATCGTCGGCGTCGCCATGGGCACCGTGCTGGTGCCGGAGCTGACGCGCGCCGTCGCGAGCTCCGATCGCGACGCGGTGGCGCATGCCGAATCCCGCGCGCTGGAGCTTGCCGCCGGGCTGGCACTGCCGGCCACGGTCGGCCTGATCGTGCTCGCCGAGCCGATCGTGGGGCTGCTGTTCGAGCATGGCGCGTTCGGTGCGGCGGACAGCGCGGCCACCGCGCGTGCCCTGATGTGGCTGGCGCTGGGCCTGCCGGCGCATGTGCTGATCAAGGCGCTGTCGCCGGCGTTCTATGCCCGCAGCGACACGATGACGCCGCTGCTCGCGACTGCCAAGGGCTTCGTGGTGACGGTCGTGCTCGCGGTTCTGCTCGGTCATGTCTTTGGCGCAAGCGGAATCGCGGCAAGCATCGCGGCTGGCGCCTGGAGCAGCGCGCTCGCGCTGCTCCGCAAGGGCGCGGGCGAGTTCGGCTTCTCGATCGACGCGGCGGCCCGCACGCGGCTGCCGCGGATCGTGCTGGCCGCGATCGCCATGGGCGCCCTGCTCTGGCTGACCGCAGGTCTGGTGCCGGCCGGCGCCCATGGGCTCATCCACTTCATTGCGCTGGGTGTGCAGATCGCAGCCGGAATCGCCGTCTACGGCCTGTTGCTGCAGATCCTCGGTGCCGCCTCCTGGCGCGAGGCGGTTAACGCATTGAAACGGCCCAGCTAGACCACGGCCTCCGCGAAAGACCCTTGACGGGGCAGCGCCGCTGTTGGAAACGACGGCCGAATACCTATGGGAAGGCTGACCATGCCATTCGTTGAACGGGTCTTTTCGGGCGTCCAGCCGACGGGCAATCTGCACCTCGGCAATTACCTCGGCGCCATCGTCAACTTCGTGAAGATGCAGGAAACCCACAATTGCATCTATTGCGTCGTCGACATGCACGCGATCACGCAAGGGGTGGACGTCTGGGGCGGGCCGGTCGAGCTCGCGCGCAACACCCGCGAGGTGACCGCCACGTTCATCGCGGCCGGCATCGATCCGAAGAAGCACATCGTGTTCAACCAGAGCCAGGTCTCGGGCCATGCCGAGCTCGCCTGGATCTTCAACTGCGTCGCGCGCATGGGCTGGCTGGGACGCATGACCCAGTTCAAGGAGAAGGCCGGCAAGGACCGGGAGAACGCCTCGGTCGGGCTGTTCGACTATCCCGTGCTGATGGCGGCCGACATCCTGCTCTACCGCGCCACCCACGTTCCCGTGGGTGAGGACCAGAAGCAGCATCTCGAACTGTCGCGCGACATCGCGCAGAAGTTCAACAACGACTTCGGCGACTCGATCCGCGCGCAGGGCGTCAATGACGGGCTGTTCTTCCCGCTGCCGGAACCCTTGATTACGGGTCCGGCGACGCGCGTGATGAGCCTGCGCGACGGCACCAAGAAGATGTCGAAGTCGGACGCCTCCGACAATTCGCGCATCAACCTCACCGACGATGCCGACACCATCGCGCAGAAGATCCGCAAGGCGAAGACCGATCCGGAGCCGCTGCCGACGGAAGAGAAGGGCCTGGAAGCGCGGCCCGAGGCCGACAATCTCGTCGGCATCTTCGCCGCGCTGTCCGGCCGCTCCAAGGCGGACGTGCTGCGCGAGTTCGGCGGCGGCCAGTTCTCCAGCTTCAAGAACGCGCTGGCGGAGCTGTGCGTGACCAAGCTCGCGCCGATCGCCGGCGAGATGAAGCGCCTCGTCGCCGACCCTGGCCACATCGAGGCGATCCTGAACGACGGATCCGACCGGGCGCGCGCGATCGCCGACGAGACCATGAAGCTCTCCAAGGACATCGTCGGCTTCATTCGCCGGCGCTAGGGCGCGCTTCGCGATACCGGCTGGCGCCACGGCGCCGGCCGCTTCGCCCCTCCCAAACATCGCGGGAGTGTGGCAGCATGCTCCCCGTGCACAATCCGGGACATGCATGACCAGCAAGCGACTTTGCTACGAGCCGGGTCACAAGCCCAAATGCCTCGTCATCGTCGACGACAGCGCCGAATGGGATCGCGCCGTCTATTACGCCAGCCGCTGGGCGATTCGCGCCGGCGGCGGCGTGGTGATGCTGCGCATCATCGAGCCTGAGCAGCAGAGCCAGGAATGGCTGGGGGTCGCCGACATCATGCGCGCCGAGGCACAGGAAGCCGCCGAAGCCGCGCTCGACCGCGCCGCCGGGCGCGCCAACGGCATCGCCGCCATCACGCCGGAGCGCGTCATTCGCGAAGGCAGCGCGATGGAACAGCTGCTCGCAGTGATCGACGAGGATCCTGATATCGCCATGCTGGTGCTCGCCGCAAATCCCGGCGCGGAGGGCCCGGGGCCATTGGTCTCGCTGCTCGCGCATGCGCTCGGCACGTTCCCGGTGCCGGTGACGATCATCTCGGGTGCCCTGAGCGATGAGAGCGTGGATTCGCTGTCCTAGCGACGATGCATCTTACCCTCCCCTGGAGGGGAGGGTCGGCTCATGTTGAGCGAAGCGAGGCATGAGACGGGGTGGGGTGACGGTCTCTCCACATCCGACACTGCCCGAGTGGAGAGATCACCCCACCCCGCTCGCGCTGCGCGCGATCGACCACGGGCGAGCTACGCTCGTCCCGGACCCCTCCAGGGGAGGGTAAGGCCAACCCACTGATTTTTATGAGCTAATATCCCGCCTCCCCTTGACCGTGCGTTAGCCGTCGCCATCTGCTAGGGGATAGAGCACGCGCCGGCCTTGAACCGGCGACGTCTGGAGAAAACCATGTTCATTCAAACCGAAGCCACCCCCAATCCCGCCACGCTGAAGTTCATTCCCGGCCGCGTCGTGGTCGACGGCAGCCCGATGGAATTTTCGAGCCGCGAATCGGCGGCGCGTTCGCCGCTCGCCGAAAAGCTGTTCGAGGTGCCCGGCGTCACCGGCGTGTTCTACGGATCGGACTTCATCACCGTGACGAAGGCGAGCGGTGAGTGGCAGCAGCTCAAGCCGGCGATCCTGGGTGCCATCATGGAGCACTACATGTCGGGCGCGCCGCTGCTGGCCGACGGCACGGCCACAAGCGAGGCCGATCTCGATGACGAGGACGAGTTCTTCGACGAGGCCGACGCCGAGACCGTCGACATGATCAAGGACCTGATCGAGACCCGGGTGCGGCCGGCCGTCGCCAATGACGGCGGCGACATCACCTTCCGCGGCTTCAAGGACGGTATTGTCTATCTCAACATGAAGGGCGCCTGCTCCGGATGCCCGTCATCGACGGCGACGCTCCAGCACGGCATCCAGAACCTGCTCAAGCACTTCGTGCCTGACGTGGTTGAAGTCCGGCCAATGTAAGCCGGTTACGCCGCCTTCTTCTTCGCGCTGATCAGCTTGCGGTTGATCAGCACTTCCGCGATCTGGATCGCGTTGAGGGCCGCGCCCTTGCGTAAGTTATCGGATACGCACCACAGCGCGAGACCGTTCTCCACGGTCGCGTCCTCGCGGATGCGGCTGATGTAAGTCGCGTCCTCGCCGGCCGCTTCATAGGGCGTGGCGTAGCCGCCGGGCTCCTGCTTGTCGATGACGAGGCAGCCCGGCGCCACGCGCAGGATGTTGCGCGCTTCATCGGCGGTGATCGGATTCTCGAACTCGATGTTGACGGCCTCGGAATGGCCGACGAACACAGGCACGCGCACGCAGGTGGCGGACAGCTTGATCTTGGGATCCAGGATCTTCTTGGTCTCCGCCATCATCTTCCACTCTTCCTTGGTGTAGCCGTCCTCCATGAAGACGTCGATGTGAGGGATGACGTTGAAGGCGATGCGCTTGGGGAATTTCTTCGCGACCAGCTCGTCGTTGGTGTAGACGGCCTTGGTCTGCGAGAACAATTCGTCCATCGCGTCCTTGCCGGCGCCCGACACCGACTGATAGGTCGAGACCACGACGCGCTTGATCGTCGCCTTCTCGTGCAGCGGCTTGAGCGCCACCACGAGCTGGGCGGTCGAGCAGTTCGGGTTGGCGATGATGTTCTTCTTCTTGAAGCCTTCGGTCGCGGCCGCATTCACCTCGGGCACGATCAGCGGCACGTCCGGATCCATGCGCCAAGCGGAGGAATTGTCGATCACCACAGCGCCGGCGGCGCCGATCTTCGGCGACCATTCCTTCGACACCGACCCGCCCGCCGACATCAGGCAGATGTCGACGTCGGAGAAGTCGTAATGCTCGAGCGCTTTGACCTTCAGGGTGCGGTCGCCGTAGGAGACTTCGACACCGACGCTGCGGCGTGAGGCCAGGGCCACGACCTCGTCCGCGGGGAATTTGCGCTCATCCAGGATGTTGAGCATTTCCCGACCGACATTGCCGGTCGCGCCGACGACTGCGACTTTGTAACCCATCGTTCACTCTCCGATGAAAAAGCCCGTTCCCGAAGCTGACGCTTAAACAGGAAGAGCAGCGCTTCTATGCGAGAACCGGCCTCAAGACAACGTTAAGACCATGCCTTAGGGACGTGGATGCAGTCGCCTGAGGCCAGCACGGCCGTTAGCCCTACCCAGATCCAGCTGACGCTCTTGGCCTTGGCCGACGAGGTCGTCGGCACGCTGGCGCATCTGGTCGCCTATGTGGGGGCGCTCGCCCTGTTTGCCATCCTCGCCCTCGCAGGCCTGGGACAGCTGCCTGACCTGCGTGGCGATGGTCCGGCGGACAGACCGGGCTGGAGCATCGCCGACCGCTCGCATCCGGCCTTCGCCGTCAGCCGGATCGATTCATCAGAAAAAACAGCCTCTTACGTCATCTTTAGGCATCCCGAGGGCGGCCGCAGGGACGTGCTGCGCTGGACCGATATGGCGGACAAGCCGGTGGCCGAACTCGAAATCTACCGCCAAGGCGTCGAATTCGACGTGACACGGCCGGCGGCCGCGGGCTTGGCCGCCCGGATGGGTTTGGGTGCAGATGCCCCGCTCGAGCAGGCCGGCCTGATTGACAGCAAATTCGGCCCCGTCGCCCTGTTCCGGCCGGTCGGCGCGACAGAGGGGACGCGGGCCTGCCTCGGCTATCTCAAGCGCTACGAGGAGCCCGCCTTGCAGATCTCCGGCTTCTCCTGCCAGGGCGACAGCTTGCCCGCCCGCCGCGCGGCGATCGCCTGCACGCTGAACCGGCTGACGCTGCTGGCCTCGGGCAACGAGCCGAGGCTGGCGGAATTGTTCGCCCATGCCGAACTCAGGCGCCGCGGCTGTGACCCTCAGGGCTCGCCGGACTGGCTGCTGGGCGCAGCGAACGCGCAATTGCGCGGAGCGCTTTGACTTGCATCAAGGATTCTGCATCAAGCTCAAGTAGCTGGTTTGCATGCAACTTTTGCCGGCGCGCACGATTATTCCGAGCTGGTGTGACCCAATTGACCTAGTTGCGTCCGCCCCGGCCGGGCTAGTATGGGGTGAAATCGACTGGCGGCCTGCCGCCTGAAGGGGACGTGATGAGCTTGAAATTTTCTGCCGCGAACAAACTGGCGACATTGCTTGCGGCGGGCGCCGCAATGGCCATTGCGTTCGCGACCCCGGCTTCCGCCGACACCAGGACCAAGCAGCGCTATGACGACCGCGGCCGGCCCTATTACGGCCCGAGCGGCCCCAACACGGTCTATCAACAGGGCCGCACCCGCCTCTATGTGAGCAAGCGCTCCTGGCTCGATGGCGGCACCGAGGTCAATCCGGGCGACCGCAAGTTCACCGACTACGCCTTCCCCCCGGCCGTGGGCTATCCGTCCTTCGCCCGCGAGAACCTCAACCGGCCGATCGACCGCCAGCCGCTCTCCCCGCCGCAGGATGTCGGCGGCTATCCGCAGAACTTCCCGCTGTACTGAGGCGGGCGTCACGACCGAATCAAAATGGCCGGTGCTCACGCCCGGCCATTTTTGTTTTTCGCGAGATGCGTCCGTCTTACGCATTGGCTGCCGGATCGTAGCGCCGGCAAAATTCTTCGATGGCCTCGGAGCGGAAATCACTGAGGCGTTCGAAGATCAGCGCATCCGGCCAATCCCACCAGGAGATGCGGCGCAGGCTTGCGGAAACGGTATCGTCAAAGCGCTTGCGGATGGGACGGGCGGGAACGCCACCGACGATGGTGTACGGCTCGACATCGCGGCTAACGACGGCGCCTGCGGCGATCACTGCGCCATCGCCGACGCTCACGCCTGGCAGCAGGATAGCGGCGTGGCCGATCCAGACGTCGTTGCCGACGATCACCCGGTCGCCGCGCCTACCTGCGAAGAAGTCGCGGTCGCGCGTCGCGCCCGCCTCGTAATATTCGGGGACGTAGGTGAAGCGGTGCTGCGAGGGACGGCCCATCGGGTGGTTTGGCGCACCGATCCGCACCGAGTTGGCGATCGCCGTGAACTTGCCGATCACGGCGTCGGCGACGTCGCAATTCTCGCCGAGATAGGAGTAGTCGCCGAGCGAAGCATATTCGATGCGCGTGCCCGCAAGCACCTCGCAACGCCGCCCGACCTGCGCCTCGCGCAGGCGCGCCGTCTCATGGATGACGGTTTCCGCGATCTTGGGGCGGGGTGTATCCATGAGGCGGTTTCCAATGAGGCCGTAGCCCGGATGGAGCGAAGCGCAATCCGGGAAGGTCTGTCCACGGGGTGAGAACCCGGATTTCGCTTCGCTCCATCCAGGCTACGATTCTTCCCACCTTACGCGTGCAGCTTCTGCAATTCCTTCAGGATCGCTTCGCCCATCTGCGTGGTGGAAGCGGCCGTGGTGCCTTCCGACTTGATGTCGGCGGTGCGCAGACCGCTGGCCAGCACGGCAGCGATGGCCTGGTCGACCTTGTCGGCGAGATCGCCCATGTCGAAAGAATAGCGCAACGCCATGCCGAAGGACGAGATCATCGCGATGGGATTGGCGAGGCCCTTGCCGGCGATATCGGGGGCCGAGCCGTGCACGGGCTCGTACAGCGCCTTGCGCTTCTTGGTCTTGACGTCGACCTCGCCGAGCGAGGCCGAGGGCAGCATGCCGAGCGAGCCGGTGAGCATCGCCGCGATGTCGGAGAGCATGTCGCCGAATAGATTGTCCGTCACGATGACGTCGAACTGCTTCGGCCATTTCACCAGCATCATGCCGCCGGAATCGGCGAGCTGATGCTCGAGCGTGACATCGGGGTATTCGCGCTTGTGGACCTGAGTCATGACCTCGTTCCAGAGCACGCCCGATTTCATGACGTTGCGCTTCTCCATCGACGTCACCTTGTTCTTGCGCTTCCGGGCAAGCTCGAAGGCGACGCGGCCGATGCGCTCGATCTCATAGGTATCGTAGACCTGGGTATCGATGGCGCGCTTCTGGCCGTTGCCGAGATCGGTGATGGTCTTCGGCTCGCCGAAATAGACGCCGCCGGTGAGCTCACGCACGATGACGATGTCGAGGCCCTCGACCGCCTCGCGCTTCAGGCTGGAAGCATCCGCCAGCGCCGGATAGCACACGGCGGGACGGAGGTTGGCGAACAGCGCGAGATCCTTGCGCAGGCGCAAGAGGCCGGCTTCCGGGCGCACCTCGTAAGGCACGGCATCCCACTTCGGACCGCCGACCGCGCCGAAGATCACGGCGTCGGCGTCCTTGGCCTTGGCCATGTCGCCTTCGGAGATCGACACCTTGTGCGCGTCATAGGCGGAGCCGCCGACGAGGCCGGTGTCGGTCTCGAACTTGGCGATCCCGGCCGAATTGAGCCAGTCGATCAGCCGCTTCACCTCGCCCATCACCTCGGGGCCGATACCGTCGCCGGGAAGCAGCAGCAGTTTGTGGGTCGCCATGGTCGTGTCCTTTTCGATCCTCTCTCGTCATTCCGGGACGCGCCTCTTAGCGCGGGCCCGGAATCCATAGCCACCAGCCGGGGTTATGGATTCCGGGCTCGCGCTTCGCGCGCCCCGGAATGACGGCGCCGGAGTGCTAGAGCGGCGTTGCGCGCTTGGCAAGACACCATTGCCGCGCTGCGGCTGTGCAAGGCCGGCGGGGCCTGCCACACTGGACGGGCCGGAGTACCCCTTGCACGCCCCTGATCGCCCCCTGCCCGACGCACACCCCGCGCGGCTGATCCTGACCCTGTCGCTGGCAGCCACCGTCGGGCTCGGCATCGGCCGCTTTGCCTATGCGCTGGTGCTGCCGGACATGCGGGAGGACCTCGGCTGGTCCTACTCGGCGGCCGGTTTCATGAACACGATCAACGCCGTCGGCTATCTCGTCGGCGCGCTGGTGGCGTCCCGCCTGATCCGGCGCGTCGGCTGGGCCGCCGCGATCCGCGGCGGAACCATTGCCTGCGTCGCCGCGCTCGCCACCTGCGCGCTGACGGGGGATTTCGTCGCGCTGAGCCTGGCGCGCCTGGTGCTGGGCCTGGGCGCGGCGGCCGGCTTCGTCGCCGGCGGCGCGCTCGCCGCCACCATCGCCCAGTCGCGGCCCGAACGGGCCAACTTTCTGCTCAGCCTGTTCTATGCCGGACCCGGCATCGGCATTCTGTCCTCGGGGCTGATCGCCCCGTTCACGCTGCAATATTTCGGGCCGGGCTCGTGGTGGATCGTGTGGTGGGCGCTGACGCTGCTGTCGGTCGCGATGACGATCCCGCTGTTCCTGATCCGCATCGAGAGCGGCGCGCGCTTCTCCGAAGGCGGTCATGCCTCGTTCGCGATCCTGCCGGTGCTGATTTATCTGGCCGGCTATTTCCTGTTCGGCGCCGGCTACATCGCCTACATGACCTTCATGATCGCCTATGTGCGCGACGGCGGCGGCGGGGCCGCGGCGCAGGCGGCGTTCTGGGGGTTGATCGGTCTGAGCGCGTTCGTGACGCCCTGGGCCTGGCGCGGCGTGCTGGCGCTCGACCGCGGCGGGCTCGCCACCGCCATCATCCTCGGCACCAACGCAGCTGGCGCAGCGCTGCCGATGCTCGGGCATTCGCCGGCCTGGCTCGCGGTCTCCGCGATCGTGTTCGGCGTCGCCTTTTTCGCCGTGGTCGGCTCGACCACCGCCTTCGTCCGCTTCAACTATCCGCCAGAGGTGTGGCCGACCGCGATCGCGGCGATGACGATCTCGTTCGGCGTCGGTCAGACGCTCGGGCCGATCGTGGTCGGCGCGATCACCGATGCGCTGGGAAGCTTGAGCTACGCGCTGAATGTGTCGGCGGCGCTGCTGGCGCTGGGCGCGGTGGCGGCGTTGTGCCAGCGGAAGGTGGGGCCCAAAGTGGCGAATGGCGAATAGCGAGCGGCGAATTGTGAGCCGCGAGTGCGTTTACCTACTCCCCATTCGCTATTCGCCCTCTCAGCTCCCGCTGAACGAATTATACCCCTGGTCTTCCCAATAGCCGCCCTTGTAATCGTTGGTGACTTCCATCGAGACCACGTATTTCGGGTTCTTGAAGCCGAGCTTGGTCGGCACGCGGATCTTCATCGGAAAGCCGTAGGCGCGCGGCAGGATCTCGTTTGCGTATTTGAACGTCATCTGGGTCTGCGGGTGCAGCGCACTGCGCATGTCAAGCGGCGAGTTGTAGCCATCCTTGTCGGCGCACTGGAACCAGACATAATTCGCGCGCGTGTCGGCGCCGATCAGCTTGAGGAAATCGCGCAAGGGCGTGCCGGTCCAGCTGCCGATCGCGCTCCAGCCCTCGACGCAGATATGGCGCGTGATCTGCGTGACCTGGGGCAGCTTGTAGAGCTCGTCCAGCGTCCAGGACTTTTTGTTGTCGACGAGGCCGCGCACCTCGAGCTTCCAATCCGCGGCCGAGATATCGGGCGCGTCGTCGAGATCGTAATAGGCGTTGAACGGGAAGGGCTTGGTGATCGCGCTTTCGGGGAAGGTCGGCGCCAGCGCGTCGGGATTGAACATCCAGGCCTGCACCGCGTCGTTGAACTTCGAGACCTTCGCCAGCATGGTCTCGGCCGAGGACGAGTCGATCACGTCGCAGCCGGTGAGCAGCGTCAGTGCGCCCAGGCTGGCGCCGCCCGCAATGAAGCGGCGGCGGGTGACGTCTGGCATCGTCTTGAGGGAATCCTTGATCAGGAGCCGCTTGTCGACGCCGGGAATCAGGAACGGGCGCTTCGCCATATTCTCCTCCTCAGCGACCGATGATCATCGCGCGCAGACTCTTCGGCACGAGCAGCGCAAGCAAGACGTGGACGACCAGAAACGCGCAGATCGCGGCCATGCAGAAGAAGTGGACATAGCGCGCGGCCGGATAATCGCCGAACAGCATCACGAGATAATAAAGCTGAACGGGCTTCCAAATCGCAAGGCCCGACAGCACGATCAGCACGCCGACCACGATGATGCCGGCATAGAGCAGCCGCTGCACGTAATTGTAGACGGTGAGATCGTCATGGCCGAGCTTGAAGGTCAGCGCCGCCCTGACGTCGTGGAGCACGCCTGATGCCGTGATCGGCAGCAGCTTCTTGCGGAAGCGGCCGGTAGCGATGCCGGTGACGAGATAGGCGAGGCCGTTGATCATCAGCAGCCACATCGCGGCAAAATGCCAGAGCAGGCCGCCGCCGAGCCAGCCGCCCAGCGTGTACTCGCGCGGAAAGCGGAAGTCGAACAGCGGCGAGGCGTTGTAGATCTGCCAGCCCGACAGGATCATCAGGATCATGGCGAGCGCGTTGATCCAATGCATGACCCGCACCCAGGCCGGCTGGATCACTTTGGACTTGGTGGCCGTGACCTGCTCGTCGGTGACTGTGAGGCTCGCCATGGCGGGTTCCATCCTGAGGTCGTGTGACAGCGATTATACGCCGGTGTTTCGGCTTTCGTTACATCCCGTTCGCCATCGAATCGATGTCGTGAGGCTATTGTGGTCACAAAAGAGCGAGCCGGGTATCCCCGGCTCGCGGTCTGAGGACGTCCTGTTCGGGGATGAAACAGGATCGCGCGGTGTTACGTCGCCGGCATCAGCACGGTATCGACCACATGGATCACGCCGTTCGACTGGTTGACGTTGGTGATCGTCACCATCGAGGTGCCGCCCTTGGCGTCGACGATCCAGACCTTGCCGTCCATTTTCTTCACCGTCAGCTCCTCGCCTTCGGCGGTCTTCAGCTTCTTGCCGTCGGTGAGGTCGGAAGCCGCGAGCTTACCGGGCACGACATGGTAGGTGAGGATCTTGGTCAGCGTTGCCTTGTTCTCGGGCTTGACCAGGTTGTCGACGGTGCCGGCCGGCAGCTTGCCGAAGGCGGCGTTGGTCGGCGCGAACACCGTGAACGGGCCCTTGCCTTCGAGCGTCGGGACCAGGCCGGCCGCCTTCACCGCCGCCACCAGCGTGGTGTGATCCTTGGAGTTGACCGCGTTCTGGACGATGTTCTTGGACGGGTACATCGCGGCGCCGCCGACCATGACGGTCTTTTCCTCGGCACTGGCGGGCGCGACGATGGTCGCGGTGAGGGCCAGGGCGCTGAAGGCGGCGGCAGCGAGATAGGCAATGCGCTTCGACATGAGAGAGTCTCCCGATTGAATTGAGACCGGCGTTGGCCGGCGTTGAGTTGAGCAACAACGGCGCCTGCGACAGTTAAGGGTGATGCAGCAGTGCCGTCGTTGGACCGAACTACGGGAGGGTTTCAGGTGCGGTTTCGGGGAAAAATTCTTTGTGATGGGTGAAACTATCGGTGCGGATGTTCGTGTGGTCCATCCGCTGTCGGTGCGAGGAGTCCTTGCGACGAAGCAATCCAGATTGTCTCCTTGGGCGCATTCCTGGATTGCTTCGCTTCGCTCGCAATGACGAGCCCACGGCTATGGGCCAATCAATCCCTGTTGTTCGGGGTCTGAATGAACCCGCGATTATGCGTCGGGCTGATCAGCACTTCGTTGATGCAGACCCGCGCCGGCATGCTCGCGATGAAGGCGATGGTGCGGCCGAGATCTTCGGGCTGCAGCATCTTCGCCTGCTCCGCTTCGCTCGGCACCACGGGGCGCAGCTTCAGGATCGGCGTCGCCACCTCGCCCGGCATCAGGCAGCAGGCGCGCAGGCCGTTGATGCATTCGTCCATGTTGAAGGAATGGGTCAGCGCCAGCACCGCGTGCTTGGTGGTGGTGTAGGCCGGGCCCGGCATCTTCGAGACGTGACGGCCGGCCCAGGACGAGACGTTGATGATGGAACCGTCCTGCTGCTTGCGCATCGTCGGCAGCACGGCGCGCATGCAATAGAGCACGCCGTTGAGATTGACCTGGACCAGTCTGTCCCAGCCCTCCAGCTCCATGTCCTTCCAGCTGCGCTTGGGGACATTGATGCCGGCATTGTTGACGAGCAGGTCGATGCGGCCGTGCTTCGCGACGATCTGGTCGGCTGCCTTCTGGGCTGCGGCCGCGTTGGCGACGTCGAGCGCAATGGCCTCGGCCGCGCCACCTGCACTGCTGATCTTCGCCACCACGGCGTCCAGGGCTGATTGCCGCCGTCCGGACACCACCACCGTCCAGCCGTCGGCAGCTAACGCCTCCGCGCCGGCCTCCCCGATCCCGCTGCCACCGCCCGTAACCCAGGCCACGCGTTTCCCGCTTTTTGACATGCAAACTGTCTCCGTTGCTTGATCGGGGCGGTTTTTGCTAATCCAGCCCGCGGTTTTGACCGGCCTGTGCCGGCGAGGAATGTTGCATGAACCAAGCTGCCAACGCCAATTTGTTTTCCCGCCTGTTCGAGGGCCTCGCCGATCCGAAGCGGCTCGCGATCGAGACGCATGACGGCGCCCATATCAGCTATGGCGATCTGATCGCGCGCGCGGGCCAGATGGCGAACGTGCTGGTCGCGCGCGGCGTGAAGCCGGGCGACCGCGTCGCGGTACAGGTGGAGAAGTCGGTCGCCAATATCGTGCTGTATCTCGGCACGGTGCGCGCCGGCGCGGTCTATCTGCCGCTGAACACGGCCTATACGCTGAACGAGCTCGACTATTTCATCGGCGATGCCGAGCCGTCGCTGGTGGTCTGCGATCCCGCCAAGGCGGAAGGGCTGGCGCCGATCGCAGGCAAAGTGAGCGCGAAGGTCGAGACGCTCGGGGCTGACGGCAAGGGCTCGCTGACGGAGGCCGCCGACAAAGCGAGCCGCGAATTCACGACGGTGCCGCGTGAAAGCGACGATCTTGCCGCGATCCTCTACACCTCGGGCACCACCGGCCGCTCCAAGGGCGCGATGCTGACGCATGACAATCTCGCGTCTAACTCGCTCTCGCTCGTCGACTATTGGCGCTTCACCGACAAGGACGTCCTGATCCACGCGCTGCCGATCTACCACACCCACGGCCTGTTCGTGGCGACCAACGTGACGCTGTTCGCCCGGGCGTCGATGATCTTCCTGCCGAAGCTCGATCCGGACCTGATCATCAAGCTGATGGCGCGCGCCACGGTGTTGATGGGCGTGCCGACCTTCTACACCCGCCTGCTGCAGAACCCTGCGCTGTCGCACGAGACGACGAAGCACATGCGTCTGTTCATCTCGGGTTCGGCGCCGCTGCTCGCCGACACCCATCGCGAATGGTCGGCGCGCACGGGCCATGCCGTGCTCGAGCGCTACGGCATGACCGAGACCAACATGAACACGTCGAACCCGTATGACGGCGAGCGCGTGCCCGGCGCGGTCGGCTTTCCGCTGCCGGGCGTCTCCGTGCGCGTGACCGATCCCGAGACAGGGAAAGAGCTGGCGCGCGACGAAATCGGCATGATCGAGGTGAAGGGGCCGAACGTCTTCAAGGGCTATTGGCGCATGCCGGAGAAGACCAAGGCCGAATTCCGGCCCGACGGCTTCTTCGTCACCGGCGATCTCGGCAAGATCGACGCCAAGGGTTACGTGCACATCCTCGGACGCGGCAAGGATCTCGTGATCTCCGGCGGCTTCAACGTCTACCCGAAGGAGATCGAGAGCGAGATCGACGCCATGCCTGGCGTGGTGGAGTCGGCCGTGATCGGCGTGCCGCACACCGATTTCGGCGAGGGCGTCACCGCGGTGCTGGTGCGCCAGCCCGGCGCGAGCATCGATGAAGCGGCCGTGCTGAAGGGCCTCGACGGGCGCCTCGCGAAATTCAAGATGCCGAAGCGGGTCTTCGTGGTCGACGAGCTACCGCGCAATACGATGGGCAAGGTGCAGAAGAACGTGCTGCGCGAAACGTACAAGGATATTTACGCGAAGAAGTGAGAGAGCTCCGCTCTGTCGGCGTCATTGCGAGGAGCTCTTGCGACGAAGCAAGCCGGCTGCCGAGACCAACAGATAGCACCTGACACGTCGCACGGTCCGGCTGGGGTGGAATGCAGGGTGCGCATATCCGCCCGCAGTGCGGGAACCGGTGCGGGTGCCGGGAGTCGCGCTGGGGTCGCAGCCGGGACGTTCCCTCGGCATCGTCCCTCGCACGTTGCGGCCGCACGGGCTCGAGGCGGCTTAGAGGCGTTCCAATAGCGATTTCAATGCGCCGTACGCTCGCGCCAAAGAATGAATTTAGATTCCTATACTCGTTGGCGGACCGATAGGCTGGTATACCAAGCCCCTGATTGGCCTTGGTTCATCAAGGCCATAGAGCTGAACCACAGTTCGGTTTATGTCGATTTGGTGATTGCGCAGGCCAGATCGACTCCGTAAATAGAGCCCACCTTTCGCGATCCCCGCGCGCCCCATGCTGGGCCGCAACAAACATCAAAAGCCGCCCATGACCGCACGGATCGAACGACCGCTTTCGCCGCACATCCAAACGTATCGTTGGACGCTGACGATGGCTCTATCCATCGTCCACCGCGCCACCGGTATCGCCCTCTATGTGGGAACCCTGCTGCTGGTCTGGTGGCTGGTTGCCGCGGCCTCCGGCCCGGCCGCCTATGCCCACGTCCAGGCCTTCTCCAGCAGCATCATCGGCCGGCTCATCGTGTTCGGCTACACCTGGGCCCTGATGCACCACATGCTCAGCGGCATCCGGCATTTCGTCTGGGATCTCGGCTACGGCTTCAAGGCCAATGAGCGCGAAGCGCTGACCTGGGGCGCCCTGGTCGGCGGCATCGCACTGACGGTGCTGATCTGGATCATCGCTTATGCGAACGGAGGCGGCCGATGAGCTTTGACGAGTCCCACGGCTCCCCGAAGCGTCCGTCGATGCGCACCCCGCTCGGGCGCGTCCGTAATCTCGGCGCCGCGCATTCCGGCACGTCCGATTTCTGGCGCCAGCGCATCACCGGCGTCGCCATGACGCTGCTGATGATCCCGGCGCTGGTCATCATCATGATGCTGCTCGGCCGCAACCAGGTCTACGCGGCGCAGACCCTGAGCTCCATTCCCGTTGCGGTGATCCTGCTCCTCTTCATCTTCGCCAGCGCCTGGCACATGAAGATCGGCATGCAGGTGGTGATCGAGGACTACGTCCATAACGAGAAGCTCAAGCTCACCGCGATCATGCTCAACAATTTCTTCTCGGTCGCCGTGGCGCTCGCCTCGACCTACGCGATCCTGAAGCTTTCTTCCGGAGTGTAACCCATGGCCGCTGAGACCAATGGCAAGGGCAACGGCGCTCCCGCCACCAACGGAAAAGCCTATCCGATCGAAGACCATACCTACGACGTCGTCGTGGTCGGCGCCGGCGGTGCCGGCCTGCGCGCCGTCGTCGGCTGCAGCGAAGCCGGCCTCCGCACCGCCTGCATCACCAAGGTGTTTCCGACCCGTTCGCACACGGTCGCGGCGCAGGGCGGCATCTCCGCTTCGCTCGGCAACATGCACAAGGACGACTGGCGCTGGCACATGTACGACACCGTGAAGGGGTCGGACTGGCTCGGGGACCAGGACGCGATCGAATACATGGTGCGCAACGCGCCCGACGCGGTCTACGAGCTCGAGCATTGGGGCGTGCCGTTCTCGCGCACCGAGGACGGCAAGATCTACCAGCGTCCGTTCGGCGGCATGACCACCGAGTTCGGCAAGGCCCAGGCGCAGCGCACCTGCGCCGCCGCCGACCGCACCGGCCACGCCATGCTGCACACGATGTACGGCCAGTCGCTGCGCCACGCGGCCGAGTTCTTCATCGAGTTCTTCGCCATCGACCTGATCATGGACGACCAGGGCACCTGCCGCGGCGTCATCGCGCTCAAGCTCGACGACGGCACGCTGCACCGTTTCCGCGCCCAGACCACGATCCTGGCGACCGGCGGCTATGGCCGCGCCTATGCCTCCTGCACCTCGGCGCACACCTGCACCGGCGATGGCGGCGGCATGGTGCTGCGCGCCGGCCTGCCGATGCAGGACATGGAGTTCGTGCAGTTCCATCCGACCGGCATCTACGGCTCGGGCTGTCTCGTCACCGAGGGTGCGCGCGGCGAAGGCGGCTATCTCGTCAACGCCGAAGGCGAGCGGTTCATGGAGCGCTATGCGCCGTCGGCAAAGGACCTCGCTTCGCGCGACGTGGTCTCGCGCGCGATGACCATCGAGATCCGCGAGGGACGCGGCGTCGGCAAGAAGAAGGACCACATCTTCCTGCATCTCGACCATCTCGATCCCGCCGTGCTCGCCGAACGCCTGCCGGGCATCTCGGAATCGGCCAAGATCTTCGCCAATGTCGACGTGACGCGCGAGCCGATCCCGATCGTGCCGACCGTGCATTACAACATGGGCGGCATCCCCACGAACTATCACGGCGAGGTGCTGACCAAGAAGGACGGCGACGACAACGCGGTGATCCCCGGCCTGATGGCGATCGGCGAAGCGGCCTGCGTCTCCGTGCACGGCGCCAACCGCCTCGGCTCCAACTCGCTGATCGACCTCGTCGTGTTCGGCCGCGCCGCCGCGTTGCGCCTGGCCGAAAAGCTCACACCCAACGCCAAGCAGCCCGAGCTGCCGACGAACTCGGCCGAGATGGCGCTCGGTCGCCTCGACCATTACCGCTACGCCTCAGGCGGCACGCCGACCGCGAAGCTGCGCGAAGGCATGCAGCACGTGATGCAGAACAATTGCGCCGTGTTCCGCACCGGCGAAGTGCTGAGCGAAGGCCAGAACCTGATCGCGAAGGTCCACAGCGGCATCACCGACATCGCCGTCTCCGACCGCTCGCTGGTCTGGAATTCGGACCTCGTCGAGACGCTGGAGTTCGACAATCTGATCTCGCAGGCGGTGGTGACGATGAACTCGGCCGCCAACCGCACCGAGAGCCGCGGCGCCCATGCCCGCGAGGACTTCTCCGAGCGCGACGACAAGAACTGGATGAAGCACACGCTGGCCTGGCTGGACGATGCCGGCAAGGTCAGGATCGAGTATCGCCCGGTTCACAACTACACCATGACCAACGACGTGCAGTACATCCCGCCCAAAGCTCGCGTTTACTAAACGTCGCGCGTGTATTGATCGAACAGCGAAGGCCTTAATCGAATGGTTGAATTCGCACTTCCGAAGAACTCCAAGATCACTGGCGGCAAGACCTGGCCGAAGCCCCCGGGCGCGACCGAGCTCCGCGAGTTCAAGGTCTATCGCTGGAATCCGGACGACGGCAAGAATCCAAGCGTCGATACCTATTACATCGACACCAATGATTGCGGCCCGATGGTGCTGGACGGCCTGATCTGGATCAAGAACCACATCGACCCGTCGCTGACCTTCCGCCGCTCCTGCCGTGAAGGCGTCTGCGGCTCCTGCGCGATGAACATCGACGGCCAGAACACGCTGGCCTGCACCAAGTCGATGCACGACGTGAAGGACGGCGCGGTGAAGATCAACCCGCTGCCGCATCAGCCGGTGGTGAAGGACCTCGTCCCCGACCTCACCAATTTCTACGCGCAATACGCCTCGGTCGAGCCCTGGCTGAAGACGACCTCGCCGACGCCGCAGAAGGAATGGCGCCAGAGCCACGAGGACCGCGAGAAGCTCGACGGCCTCTACGAGTGCATCCTCTGCGCCTGCTGCTCGACCTCCTGCCCGAGCTATTGGTGGAACAGCGAGCGCTATCTCGGCCCCGCCGCGCTGCTCCAGGCCAACCGCTGGGTCTCGGATTCGCGCGACGAGGCCACCGGCGAGCGGCTCGACAATCTCGAGGACCCGTTCCGGCTCTATCGCTGCCACACCATCATGAACTGCGCCAAGGCCTGCCCGAAGGGCCTCAACCCGGCCGAAGCTATCGCCGAGCTCAAGCTCAAGATGGTCGAACGCCAGATCTGAGGCGAAGTCCCCCTTCCGCCCCGGCCAAACCGGCCGGGGTGTTCTGCATTTGCCGTTAATTCGAGCAGAATTTTTCTCTGACCCGCTCGACGCGCAAATTTCTGGCTCGCAACCAACGGTTCCAGCACAAGCTGCTTCCTTCCTTGCGCGGGATTCAGTTAAGCTCCCGTCAGGGACGGAGCGACTGTGCAGAGGGCGCAACGCAACTCGCTGAGGCTGTTGCAGTGGATGATGGCGGCATCCCTGGCGCTGCCGATTGCGCTGTTCGTCGTCGCCGCCGCGATCTCCTACACATCGACCAACGATACCGCAGACCGCGAGATCGAGCGCACGGTCGATGTCGCTCATGAACACGCGCTCAAGGTCTTCGAGACCATCGACCGCAGCCTCGCCGAGCTCAACGAGGTCGTGCGCGGTCTGCCCGACGGCATCATCCGCGAGCGCGAGCCGACGCTGCATCGCCGGCTGAAGCGGCTGACCGATTCGCTGCCGCAGCTCAAATCGGCCTGGATCTTCGACGCGAACGGAAAGGCGCTGGTCAACAGCCTCGTCTCGCCGCCGCCGGACCTGAGCTTTGCCGACCGCGATTACTTCTATTCCCATGTGGACCAGAGCATCGGCACGTTCATCGGCACGGCGCTGACGCCACGACCGCCCTATCAGGGCGCCCGATTCTTCGGCGTCAGCCGCCGCCGCGAGTCCGACGACGGTCGCTTCATCGGCGTGATCCAGGCCTCCGTGTTGCCGGAATATTTCGAAAGCTTCTATGCCAGGATCGGCACCGATCCCGGCAACTTCTTCGCGATGGGGCGCACCGACGGCGCAATGCTCGCGCATTTTCCCCGGCTCGACCACGAGCTTCGGCTCGATCCGACTGGACCGGTGGGCCAGAAGATCGCGACCCAGCCCGTGCACGGCCTCATCACGGTCGCCTGGCCCTCGGACGGTATCGAGCGGCGCATCGCCTACCGGCGCGTCGCCGAATATCCGATCTATGTCAGCGCCGGATTGGAGACCTCTGCGATCCGCGCACGCTGGCTCGCCACCATCGGCCAGCATCTGGTGTTCGGCATTCCCGCCACCGCGCTGCTGTTCCTGCTGCTGGTGCTCGCTCTGCGGCGTACCCAGCACCTTCAGGCCGAAGCTGCAAAGCGGCGCGAGGCCGAGGAGGCGCTCAAGCACAGCCAGCGCCTGGAAGCGCTCGGCCAGCTCACCGGCGGCGTCGCGCACGACTTCAACAACCTCCTGACGGTGATCCGTGCTTCGGTCGATCTCTTGAACCGTCCGCAGCTGACGGAGGAGCGGCGACAACGCTACATCACGGCCATTGCCGATTCGGTGGCGCGTGCGGCCAAGCTGACTTCGCAATTGCTCGCCTTTGCGCGGCGCCAGACCCTCAAGCCGGAGGTGTTCGACGTCGGCGCACGGGTGCAGTCGCTGCACGACATGCTCGCCACGCTACTGGGCCCCGCGATCGAGATCGTCATGCAACTGCCGGCGGAACCGTGCCTCGTCAATGCCGATGCCAGCCAGTTCGAGACGGCCCTGATCAACATGGCGACCAATGCGCGCGATGCCATGCAGGGCCAAGGGCGAATCGTTTTCAGGGTCGAGGCCACGACGACCGTTCCGGACGCGCTGGTGCAACTTTCGGCCAGCCCAGACCACGGCTTCGTCCGCGTCACCGTCAGCGACACCGGCGTCGGCATTCCCGCCGCACGGCTCGGCCGCATCTTCGAGCCGTTCTTCACCACCAAGCAGGTCGGCCGCGGCACCGGCCTCGGCCTGTCCCAGGTGTTCGGATTCGCCCGGCAGTCCGGCGGCGAGGTGACCGTGGCGAGCGAGGTGGGGCACGGCAGCACCTTCTCGCTCTATCTGCCGCGCGTGCCGCCGGGCCTGCTGCCGCAACGCCAAGCGCCCAACACGGCGCCGGCGGTGGCCGGCAGCGGCATGTCGGTGCTGGTGGTCGAGGACAATATCGAGCTGGCCAACTTCGCCGCCGACGGGCTCACCGAGCTCGGCTACAGCATCACGCTGGTCGACAACGCGGCCGACGCGCTCGCCGAGCTCGTCGTGGATGCCGACCGCTTCGATGTCGTGTTCTCGGACGTGGTGATGCCCGGCATGACCGGGCTCGATCTGGCGCAGGCGATCCGCGAGCGCAGCCTCGGCGTGCCGGTCGTGCTGACCACCGGCTACAGCCAGGCCCTGTCGCAGGAGGGTACAGGCGGCTGCGACCTCGTGCAAAAGCCTTATACGATCGAGGAATTGTCGCGCGTTCTGCATCGGGCGGCGCGGATCCGGCGCGTCAGGAACGGCGCCGCCGAATAGGGGCACGCGGAACTCTCGTGGGAACCGGCCGAGTTCCCTTGGCGTTGTCCGCTCATGTACAAGCCGGCCGCGACGCGTGAAAAGGGCAAGAAGCCGCCCATCATCGACATCCAGGGCGAGAACGGCGACGAAGTGACACCGCCGCCGCCCGAACTGGTCGAACCCGACCCCGAATTGTCACCCGAGGCAGCCGAGCAGGTCCGCAAGGATTATCTGCTGACACGGTTCTGGATCAGCGCCCGCGGCTTCTGGGGCCGCAACGGCGACCGCCTCGCCTGGCCGTTCTCGGTTGGTCTCGGCCTGCTGATCGTGCTGACCGTCGGCTTCCAATACGGCATCAATGTCTGGAATCGCGCGATCTTCGACGCCATCGAGAAGCGCGATGCGGCGAGCGTCTTCCATCTCACCGCAATGTTCTTCCCGCTCGCGATCGGCAGCATCGTGCTCGCAGTCGTGCAGGTGTTCGCGCGCATGGGCATCCAGCGACGCTGGCGCGCCTGGCTGACGGCGAGCGTGCTGACACGGTGGCTCAAGAACGGGCGCTACTATCAGCTCAACCTTGTCGGCGGCGACCACAAGAATCCCGAATACCGGATCGCGGAGGATTTGCGGATTGCGACCGACTCCCCCGTCGACTTCCTCGCCGGCGTGACGTCGGCGCTGCTGTCGGCCGCGACCTTCATCGTCGTGCTCTGGACCATCGGCGGGGCACTTACCGTCACGCTCGGCGGTTCGTCGGTGACCATTCCCGGCTTCCTCGTGATCGCCGCGATGCTGTACGCCGCGATCGCATCCGGATCGATCGTGGTGATCGGCCGGCGCTTCGTGCAGGTCTCCGAGGGCAAGAACCAGGCCGAAGCCGAGTTCCGCTACACCCTGACGCGCGTGCGCGAGAACGGCGAGAGCATCGCCCTGCTCGGCGGCGAGGAGGAGGAGCGCGACGGCATCGATCGCAACTTCACGAGCGTGCTGCGGCAATGGGCGCGCCTTGCCGGCCAGCACATGCGCACCACGCTGGTGTCGCAAGGATCGAGCCTCGTTGCGCCGGTCGTGCCGCTTCTGCTATGCGCGCCAAAATTCCTCGACGGCAGCATGACGCTGGGCCAGGTGATGCAGGCCGCGTCCGCCTTCACCATCGTGCAGAGCGCGTTCGGCTGGCTGGTCGACAATTATCCGCGGCTCGCCGACTGGAACGCCTGTGCACGCCGCATCGCCTCGCTGATGATGTCGCTCGACGGCCTCGAGCGCGCCGAGCAGGGCGACGGCCTCGGCCGCATCAAGCGCGGCGAAACCAGCAACGAGGCCATGCTGGAGCTGAAGGATCTCTCGGTCACGCTCGACGACGGCACGGCCGTGGTCGGCGAGACCGAGGTGGTGATCGAGCCCGGCGAGCGGCTGCTGGTCGCCGGCGAATCCGGCACCGGCAAGAGCACGCTGGTGCGCGCCATCGCCGGGCTGTGGCCGTGGGGCGGCGGCAGCGTGAATTTCCATGCCGATCGCCGGCTGTTCATGCTGCCGCAGCGGCCCTATGTGCCCTCCGGCTCCTTGCGGCGGGCGGTCGCCTATCCCGGCGCGGCCGACCACTGGACTTTGGACGAGATCGGCGCAGCCCTGCACAAGGTCGGCCTCGATCATCTCAAGGAGAAGATCGAGGAGGAGGCACCGTGGGACCAGACCTTGTCGGGCGGCGAGAAGCAGCGCCTCGCCTTTGCGCGGCTGCTCCTGCACAACCCCGACATCGTCGTGCTCGATGAGGCGACCTCGGCGCTCGACGAGAAGAGCCAGGACAAGATGATGCAGATGATCACCGAGGCGCTGCCGAAGGCGACCATCGTCAGCGTCGCGCATCGCGCCGAGCTGGAGGCTTTCCACAGCCGCAAGATCGTGCTGGAGCGGCGCAAGGGCGGCGCCAAGCTCGTCAGCGACATCGACCTGATTCCGCGCAAGGGCCGGCGCCGGCTGCTGGGGCGGTTCTTGCGGCAGCGCAAGAAGGCGGCGTGAGGTTCGCGGCGTGTAGCCCGGATGGAGCGCAGCACAATCCGGGAAGATCTATCCGTCAGCAAGAATCCCGGATTTCGCTGCGCTCCATCCGGGCTACGGACCTGAAGTTGGAGTCCTCGTCAAAACCGGTTATGCATGCGCCGCCTGCAACGAGGATCTGCTGCTTGACGTCCGACAATGCCCCTTCGTCCGCACCGTTCGGCGCGTTCGCGCCCAATGCGGCACAGGCCGCGATCATCCGCCTCGCTCAACGATCGGGGCTGAAGCGCGGCGCGTTCCGGCCGTGGATGTCGCGGCTGGTCAACCTGCTGCGCAGCGGCCCGGTCGACGTCCAATATCAGGGCGCCTCGTTCCGCTTCCATCACCAGGGCAGCGCGACCGAGCGCGGCGCGCTGTTCAATCCCGACTACAATCTGGACGAGCTCGACTTCCTGCGCCAGCACACTCCCGCGGGCGGCACGTTCGTCGATGTCGGCGCCAATGTCGGCACCTTTGCACTGGTCATGGCGCGGCAGGTCGGTCCAACAGGAAAAGTGGTGGCGATCGAGCCGCATCCGCTGACCTTCGGACGGCTCTCGTTCAACCACGCCGCATCGAAGACGCCGCAGGTGCGCCTGGTGCAGGCCGCCGCCGGCGACAGCGACGGCGAGCTGATGATCGAGAGCGGCGGCGGCAATCTCGGCGCCACCCACGTCGTCACCGGCACGGCCAGTGCCGAGGCCATCAAGGTGCCGTCGCTGCGCCTGGTGCGCATTCTGGAGGAGGCCGGCGTCGGCCAAGTCGATTCGCTGAAGATCGACGTCGAGGGCTTTGAGGACCGCGTGCTGATCGGCTTCTTCCGCGACGCGCCGCAATCGCTCTGGCCACGTGCGGTGGTGATCGAGCATCTGTCACAAAACGAATGGCAGCAGGATTGTATTGCCGACATGGTCGGGCGCGGCTTTACGATCGCACGCAAGACACGAAGCAATACGTTTTTGTCCCGCTGACGGGTACGAACAAGGGAGGTTGCGATGATCGATCATCTGGGATTCTCCGTCTCCGACTATGAGCGCGCCAAGGCGTTCTATGCGAAGGCACTGGCGCCGCTCGGCTACAGCCTGATCATGGAGGTCACGGCCGAGCAGACCGGACACGCTGCGGCTGCAGGCTTCGGTGCCGACGGCAAGCCCGATTTCTGGATCGGGGGCGAAGGCGCGATGAACAAGCCGGTGCATGTCGCCATCCGCGCCAATGACCGCGCCACCGTCGATGCGTTCTACAAGACGGCGATGGCGGCCGGCGGCCGCGACAACGGCCCGCCCGGCATCCGCCCGCATTATCACGCGAACTATTACGGCGCCTTCGTGCTCGACCCCGACGGCCACAACATCGAAGCGGTCTGCCACACGCCGGAATAATCCGGTCTCCGAAGCGATGTGACGCGGAACATCGGTGCTGCACCTTCGTTGTTGTTCTCTGACAACGATCCCGATGATGCCGATGCCGATTGAACCGCCCGAGATTCCGCCGTCGACGCCCGGTACGCCGACTGAGCCGCCGCCCGGAATCCCGCCCGGCAATCCGCAGCCTGAAATCACGCCGCCGGTGCGCGAGCCCGGCTCGCCGCCGCGGCCCGACGAATTGCCGGGCCGCATGCCTGAGGAGATCCCATCGCGCGGACCGAACGGGCCGCTCACGCCCAATCCTGCGACGGATGCGATTCCGCCGCGCGATCACGCGTGAAGCAGCGAAGCAATGTCAGGCGATTGCCACCAGCGTCTGAATGCGCAATGAACGTTGCCACAGTGAGATGATTTGCGTGCAGAAATAAATCGGGTCGCAGTTGCATCGCCCGCCACAATGCGGCCTAACGCTTAGCCGTTCATCCCGACACTTCGACAAAGAACCTTCCGGGGAAGTTCACCACATGACCAACCTTCGTTTCGTGCTGCTTGCGACGACGGCTCTGACCGCGATGCAATTGGCCAACACCGCATCGCATGCGCAAGACGCTGCGCCGTTCGTCGTCGCTCAGGCCCAGCCGCAGGACGCGGGCCCTGACGGAAGACCGAAGCAGCCGCCGAAGGGACCGCCAGGCGCGGCGCCGCCTGCAGCACCCGCACGCCCCGCGGCTCCGCCGCCGGCGGCTGCACCGCCCCAGCCGCCTGCAGCGCCTCCGCCGGCCGCAGCACCGCCGCGCCCCTGCCGCCGCCGCCGCGTCCGCAGCAGCGTGACCTGACGCCGCTCGCGATCGGCGCGGGCGTGGTGGCCGGCGCCGTGATCGGCGCCACCATCGCCGATATCCATAACCAGCGGCGCGAGGTCGTCGAAGGCGGCCGCACCGTCTACACCGAGCCGGACCGCATCATCATCCGCGATCCGGGCGGGCAGGCTTACGTCCGCGGCAACGATCTCTATCGCTTCCGCTATGGCGCCCGCGACATCCGCACCGACACCGTCGGCGGCGAAACCCGCACCGTCGTGATCCGTCCCGACGGCAGCGAGGTGATCACCGTGGTCGGGCCGGACGGCTCGCTCCTGCGTCGTATCCGCCGGGACCCGCGCGGACGCGAGATCGTGATCATCGACAACACCTACCGCGATCCGCGGGCGGTCGGCGGCTTCTACGTCGACGTGCCGCCGCCGGTGGTCAACATTCCCTACGATCGCTACATCGTCGACGCCCAGGAGGCGCCGCCGCAGGTGATCTACGAAACGATGCGGGCTCCGCCGGTGCAGCGGATCGACCGGCGCTACTCGCTCGACGAGATCCGCTACAGCCCGAATGTTCGCATGCAGATGCCGAGCATCGACGTCAACACGATCAACTTCGAGACCGGATCGTGGACCATTCCGCCGGATCAGGCGGCGCGGCTGCAAGTGATCGCCGACGGCATCAACCAGGCGCTCCAGGCCAACCCGCAGGAGGTGTTCCTGATCGAGGGCCACACCGATGCGGTCGGCAACGAGGTCGACAATCTGTCGCTGTCGGATCGCCGCGCGCAGGCCGCAGCCGAATTGCTGACGCAGCAATTCAGTGTGCCCGCGGAGAACCTGACGTCGCAGGGCTATGGCGAGCAGTATCTGAAGGAGCAGACGCAAGGCGCGAGCCTGATCAACCGGCGCGTCACCGTCCGTCGCATCACGCCGTTGCTCAACGGCGACCAGGCCAACGCGGCGCCTCCGCCGCGCCAGTAAGACCTTCGCAAGAAGACAATGGCCGGGAGCGATCCCGGCCATTTTTCTTGTCACGCCGTCATTGCTTCCGACGGCAGGCATGCCTCGCAAACGGCGGCAACATGCCGGTGATCAGTGCCGCAACAGCCGCCGAGAATGCGCATGCCGGGGAATGCGCGCCTGAGCAAATGGTAGCGGCGGCCGAGATCTTGGGGATCACCACTGTCCAGCGCCTCCGATTCGTCGAGCTCGGCGTGGCTCTTGACCGATGCATTGGCTCTGATGCCGTGGATGCGCTGAACCCACGCCTCGCCTGCGGCGAGTGCACTCTCGAAGTGAGTTGGGTGCGCGCAATTGATCAGGAAGTATTCGCAGGCACGTTCAGTTGCGTCGTCGACCGCCTCGATCGCCTCGCGCAGCGACTCTCCCCGGACGAGGCGGCCATTGGTTTCGACCGTGAAAGAGATGGCGACCGGAATGTCCTGCCTCTTGGCTGCACGGACCACGCCCACCGCTTCGTTGATGCTGTTCAGCGTGAATGCAGTCACCATGTCGGCGCCCGCCTCGGCGAAGGCCGCGATCTGGCCTGAGTGGTAGGCTTCCGCCTCCGCCGCGTCCATGTTGCCGGCCTTGTAGCCGTCGCCTCGCGGACCGATCGCGCCGTTGATGACGCAAGGCATGCCGGGCAACTCCCAAGCGCCGCGCAATTCGTCGAGGAAGCGGATGGCGCGCATGTTGATGGCCGCGAGCCTGGCCGCATCATAGCCGAGCTTGGCGCCCCAATCAGGGTTGGCGCGCCAGGTCGGACTGTCGAGGACAAAGCCGAGCCCATGCTGCCGCGCGATACGCAGGTAGGCTTCGTAGTACTGCCTCAAATGCGCGCGGCCATCCGCGCTGTCGAGCAGCACGAATGCCGCAAAGTGGGGCAGCTCCAGCCCGTGCTGAAAGATGAGAGTTGTTTCCATGCCGCCATCGGTCAGGAAAATGCCGCCGCCGCGCTGCGGCAGACCATGTCTGTATCTGGCCATTGATCGCTCCATCATTTGGACGTGCCGCTCTCTTCACTCGGTCGCGCTACGCCCGCGTTCGGTCGCGGCATTTGGTGCCGCATAATGTCGCGTCGCTCTAGAAGCCCCGTGGTGCGGCTGAACTTCCACCCGCAAGCGGAGACAAATCAATGATTTGCACGAGTCACGCGGAGTGGGCCTTGGCCCCGAGGGTCAATTTCCGCACCGTCGGTACAGTTCTGGAGACATCAATGGGAAAGGGCGAAGCGACGCGCGAGCGCATTCTCGAGATCGCGGAAGCGGCGGTGCTCGCAAAGGGCTTCGGCGCCACCTCGATCGAGGAGGTCATTGCCGAGGCCGGACTGACCAAGAGCGGGTTCTTCTATCACTTCAGGGACAAGAACGCGCTCGCACGGGAGATGCTGCGTCGCTACGTGGATACGAATGACCGCCTGTTCGACGAGATCTTCAGGCGCGGACGCGAGCTCTCCGACGACCCGCTGCAGTCGTTCCTGATCTCGCTGAAACTACTCGCCGAAGTCATGGCCGATCTGCCGAACGGCCATCCCGGCTGCCTGATCGCAAGCATCTGCTATCAGGAGCGCCTGTTCGACCGCGATGTTCGCGATCTAACCGCGCAATCCGTCCGGAGCTGGAATGCGCACTTCCGCGAGATTCTCGACGGCATCGCCGCCATCTATCCGCCCCGCGAGCCGATCGATCTCGACGATCTCGCGGAGATGATCTCGTGCGTGGTCGACGGCGCAATCATCATGTCGAAGACGCTCAACGACCCGAAGCGGCTGGAGCGACAGATCCTGCTCTTCCGCAGCTGCGTGAAGCTGGTCTTCACGCCGCCTCACTCGTCGTGAATTGATGGAACGTGAGCGGACCAGGGCGGCCCGGCCTGCCGCGCTCGCCTGCGGCAGGAATGTGATTGGGCCCAGGTTGGCAGTCGCCCCCATCATTCTCGCGCAGCCAATCCCAGCGCATCGGCCATGACACGGAACACTTCGGTATTGTCCATCGAGCCGTGCACGCGCTCGCTCCCCGGGCCCGCCGCCGTGACAATGACGTCCTCGCCCGAATGCACGCTGGCGCCGACCAGCGACGACAGATTGCCGGGGCGCAGCACCGCGCCCGGGACCTCCTTGTATTTGTCGTTGGCCTTGAAGGTGCCGTCGTCGCCGGCCTTGACGGTCGGCTCGTTGGGATTGTCGAGCTTCGGACGGAACGTCTCGTAATGATCGGGCAGGCTCGCCGAGAAGATGGCAAGCCGGCGGCTCACGTCGATGCGTGACGGGTAGCCTTCCGCGTCTGGGGCCGGATAGTTCGGAAATCCGGCCTTGTCGTAAACCCCGACGCGCTCGCGTAAGGGAACGTTGGGCACGGTGGCCATGTCGTCATTCACTGTGCCGACCAGGCTGTTGGGGTGATTGTGATCGGCCAGCACCAGGATGAGGGTGTCGTCGCCGCGTGCGCGCGCCCATTCGCGCGTCTGACGCACCGCGTTGTCGAGCATGATCGTGTCGTAGACCGCGCGCTCCATGTCGAGCAAATGCGCGTATTTGTCGATCATTCCGGATTCGACCATCAGGAAGAAGCCGGCTTCGTTCTTCGAGAGGATTTTCAACGCTGCCTGCACCTGTTCGGTCAGATCAGGCTGCTCGGGGAATTTCTTGACGCCGCCGCCCTTGAGGAATTTGCGGTCGAGCGCGCCGTCCATGTTGCCGGTGGCGAACAGGCCGAGCAGCTTGCTCGTCTCCTGCTTGGCGGCAGAGGCGCTGAGCTCGCCCGCGGTGGTCGCCACCTGATAGCCGGCATCGCGAAACTTCGCGATGTAGTCGGTCTCGTCCTTGCGCTTGGAGCCGGCAGCCGACTTCGGCAGAAAATTTGCGCTGCCGCCGCCCAGCATCACATCCGGCTTTGCCGCGAAGAACTGCTCGACGATGTCGTCATAGGCGGCGCGCCGGCGGGTGTGCGCGACCATCGCCGCCGGCGTCGCGTCTTCGATCTCGGTATTGGTGACGACACCGATCGCCATACCGAGCCGCCTTTTGGCAAGGCTGGTGATGGTTTCGACCTTGGGATCGTCGAGCGGGCTTGCGCTGCGGTCAGCGTAGACGCCGAGGGCATTGACGGCGCTCTTGTGCCCGGTCGCATAGGCGCTCGCCGAGTTCGCGGAATCCGTGATGATCGAGTCCGAGCCGGCGGTTGCCACCAGGGCCATATGGGGCATGTCGTCGATGGCGAGCTTGCCGCGGCTCTTGCCTTCCGAAATGCCCTTGGACAGGATTCGCGCGGCGACCCGATGCGCCGGCGACATGCCATCGCCGATGAACAGGATGACGTTCTTCGCCTTGCGCGGGCCGGTGTCGTAGACCGTCCAGGTGACGCTGCGCTGGCGCGTGCCGTCGCTCACCTCCACGGCGACGCTACCCGGCTTGGTCAGCGTGACGTCGCGCAGGACCAGGGCCGACTGCTCCTTGCCGTCCTCGCGCTCGACGAAGGTTCCGGAGCGGCCGAACGCGGCCGCGTAATCCGCGCCGTTCACCGTCACCTTCAACTTGGCGGGATCGACCAGCCCCGGGAGCTCGACCTTGAAGTCGAACTTGGCTCCCGCCAGGATCTCGGCGCGGTCGATCGGATAGATCGTCTGCGCCGACGATGATGATGCCCAACAGAGAACAATGAGAGAGGCGAGTGCCGATCCCCTGACCATGTGCGATGCTCCGCAATCCCGTTTCCAACAGTGGAAGCGTAGCGGTCGAGAATGACAGCGTCATTAAGCTCGGAGCGCGGATGGAGCGAAGCGCAATCCGGGCTCCGGAAAGCCTCAGCCCTTATCGCTCTCGAGCCGGAAGATCTGCGAGCCTTCGCTGCCCGACAACAGGCCGGTCTTCGAATAGAGACCGAGCTTGGTGCGGGTGTCGGCGATGTCGAGGTTGCGCATGGTGAGCTGGCCGATGCGGTCGGCCGGCGTGAAGGCGGCGTCCTCCACCTTCTCCATGCTCAGCCGCTCCGGCGCATAGGTAAGGTTGGGGCTCTCGGTGTTGAGGATCGAATAATCGTTGCCGCGGCGCAGCTCGAGCGTGACTTCGCCGGTGACGGCGCGGGCGACCCAGCGCTGTGCGGTCTCGCGCAGCATCAACGCCTGCGAATCGAACCAGCGGCCCTGATAGAGCAGGCGCCCCAGGCGCATGCCGCTGATGCGGTACTGCTCGATCGTGTCCTCGTTGTGGATGCCGGTGACGAGGCGCTCATAGGCGATGTGCAGCAGCGCCATGCCAGGCGCCTCATAGATGCCGCGGCTCTTGGCCTCGATGATGCGGTTCTCGATCTGGTCGCTCATGCCGAGGCCATGGCGGCCGCCGATCGCGTTGGCCTCGAGGAACAGCGAGACCGGATCGGAGAAGGTCTGGCCGTTCAGCGCGGTCGGCTGCCCTTCCTCGAAACGCACCACGACCTTCTCGGCCTTGACATTGCAGTCGTCGCGCCAGAACGGCACGCCCATGATCGGGTTGACGATCTTGATGCCGCTGTCGAGGCTCTCGAGATCCTTCGCCTCGTGCGTGGCGCCGAGCAGATTGCTGTCGGTCGAATACGCCTTCTCCGCGCTCATCTTGTAGGCGAAGCCTTGCGCGGTCATGAACGCAGACATCTCGGCGCGGCCGCCGAGCTCGTCGATGAACTGCTGGTCGAGCCAGGGCTTATAGATCTTCAGGCCGGGATTGGTGAGCAGGCCGTAGCGATAGAAGCGCTCGATGTCGTTGCCCTTGAAGGTCGAACCGTCGCCCCAGATGTTGACGCCGTCCTCCTTCATGGCCGCGACCAGCATCGTGCCGGTGACCGCGCGGCCGAGCGGCGTGGTGTTGAAATAGGTGATTCCGCCGGTCGAGATATGGAAGGCGCCGGACTGGATCGCGGCGATGCCCTCGTGGACCAGCTGCGTGCGGCAATCGACGAGGCGCGCGTTCTCGGCACCGAACTCCATCGCCTTGCGCGGGATCTCGTTGTAGTCGGCTTCATCCGGCTGGCCGAGATTGGCGGTGTAGGCGTAGCAGCGCGCCCCTTTCTGCTTCATCCAGAGCAGCGCCGCAGAGGTGTCGAGGCCGCCCGAAAAAGCGATGCCGACTTTCTCACCCTTGGGCAGGCTTTTCAGGATCGTGGTCATGGGGCTTCCAATCGGGTCTCAAGCTGATGTGACGGGTGGGTTTGACCGCGCGAATATCAAATTTCGCGGGGCTCGGCACCCCTTTAATAGCTCAAACCGAGGGCTCGGGGCCGGTCTTGCGGCCGAACAGGCGCTGGCGCAGCCGATAGGCGGGCATGTTCAGCCGGGTCAGGGCAGCATCCACCGCTTCGTCCGAGAACCGCGTGCGCGGCCAGCGATAGATCAGCGCGTAGGCGAACCAGATCACGACGAAGGTGACGAGGCCCGCGATCGAAACGTCGGTGAAAAAGTGCCCGCCGAAGGCCATGCGCAGGGCGCTGGTCAAGGCGCCGAACACCACGGCGGCGGCATAGGCGAGCGGCCGCCACGCCGGCGGCGCCAGCGCGGCCGGCGCCAGCGTCCAGAACGCCGTCGCGCCTTCGCCGGAGAAGAACGAGCAATTGCGCCCGCAGCTGCCGCGCGGATCCCACCACGGCACGAATTGCTGATCGCCGGCAAACTCGGTCACCACCACCGGACGCGGACGGCCCCAATAATTCTTGAACGTCAGGTTGGTCAAAATACCGGCCGACATGGTCATCGTCACCAGCAGGAAGATGACCGTACGCCCCGGCACCATCAGCGGCCGGTCGGGCCGGATCATCTTGACCACGAGCGCGACGATCGAGGGAAGGGCGAAGGCCCAGGCGATCCACATCGCCGCATCGCGCGCAAAGCCGGCCCAGCCGTTCAGCTTGAGCGGAAACGTCTTGGTCTCCGCGTCGAAGAACAGCGAAGCGAGCTTGAGATCGAGCTCGGGATAGAGGCCGAAGACGACGCCGATCACGAGCCACAGCGCCAGGGCGATGAAGAGTCCAGTCCTGTTCATGGCGCGCGGTTTAGCGGAGTGGGATGGAGATGGAAACCCCAGGGGAGGGTAGGAAACTCACCGCGGGCCCGGCCTTGAATTCGCCGGCAATGGCGGCGGTGGTTTCCGCGGGGACGGCGGTTCGCGCCAGGCGCCGGCGTTGCGGCCGGCGATCAGCCAGTAGACGAAGCCGGCAACGATGCCCGCGCCCGTCATGATCTCCAGGTGACGCCGGACGATGCCCTCAAACTGCAACGTGTCGGAATGGAACGGGACGAGGCCGAGATAGCAGGCGAGCCCGACAAGGCCGCCGCCGACCGCATAGGCGATCGCACTGCGGATATAGAGCGCTTCGGTGATCGCGACGATCACCGCCGCCGGCACCAGCGCAAAGCCGGACACGAAGATGAAGCCGAAGCCGAGCAGGATGTCGATCGTGCCCTGGTCGACCGGACCGGCGCCGAGATCGGCGAACTCCGGAAACAGCAGCGCGACGACGACGATCATGCCGCCGACAAAGCAGGCGGCGAGGAAGCCGATGAAGATGACGACGAGGCGGCCGATCAGGGACATGACGTCAAAATCACCTCGCCGTCATTGCAAGGAGCTCGCGACAAAATTGCGCAGCAATTTTGCGCTGATGCGACGAAGCAATCCAGACTGAGGCCGCGGAGATATTCTGGATTGCTTCGCTGCGCTCGCAATGACGAGGAGGCGGGAGCGTGGGCATCCCGACCTAATCCGTCATCGCCATGGCGCGCAGCGCCTGGCGCTCGCGCGCCGAGAGCTTTTCCGTCTCCGACTTGAGCTGGCCGCAGGCGGCGAGGATGTCGCGGCCGCGCGGGGTGCGCACCGGCGAGGAATAGCCGGCGTTGAAGATATATTCGGAGAACTTTTCGATCTGGTCCCAGTCGGAGCATTCATAGGCGGTGCCGGGCCAGGGATTGAACGGGATCAGGTTGATCTTGGCCGGAATGCCCTTGAGCATCTTTACCAGCAGTTTTGCATCGTCGAGCGAATCGTTGACGCCCTTGAGCATCACATATTCGAAGGTGATGCGGCGCGCGTTCGATGCGCCGGGATAGTCGCGGCAGGCCTGCAGCAGCTCCTTGATCGGATATTTGCGGTTGAGCGGCACCAGCTCGTTGCGCAGCTCGTCGCGCACCGCGTGCAGCGAGATCGCGAGCATGACGCCGATCTCCTCGCCGGCCCGCACGATGTTCGGCACCACGCCCGAGGTCGACAGCGTGATGCGGCGGCGGGAGATGCCGATGCCTTCGTTGTCGCCGACGATCAGAAGCGCATCGCGCACCGCGTCGAAATTGTAGAGCGGCTCGCCCATGCCCATCATCACGATGTTGGTGACGCGGCGCGTGCCGTCCTCGCGATCGGCCCAGTCGTTGAGACGGTCGCGCGCGACCATCACCTGGCCGACGATCTCGCCGGCGGTGAGGTTGCGCACCAGGCGCTGGGTGCCGGTGTGGCAGAAGGCGCAATTGAGCGTGCAGCCGACCTGCGAGGAAACGCAGAGCGTGCCGCGGTCGGTCTCGGGGATGTAGACGCATTCGACTTCATGCGCCTTCTGAACATTATCGCCGCTCGGCAGGCGCAACAGCCATTTGCGGGTGCCGTCGTTGGAGATCTGCTCGGCCACGACTTCCGGCCGGTCGACGGTGAAATGCTGGGCGAGCTCGGCGCGGATGCCCTTGGAGATCGAGCTCATCTCGTCGAAGCTCTGGGCGCCGCGGAAATAGATCCAGTGCCACAGCTGCTGCACCCGCATCTTGCGCTGGGCCGGCGCGACACCGATCTCGCCGAGCCGATCGGCAAGCTCGGTGCGCGACAGGCCGATCAGCGACGGCTTGGCCGGCGGCACATAGGTTTCGAGCGGGGTCTTCTCCACCAGGAGGCCGTTGTGCGGCTCGGTCGTCGGTTGCATTGAATGGACCTAATGGCTTGGTCGTTCCGGGATGGTCCGAAGAGATCGCGAAGCGACCCTGAGGACCAGACCCGGAACCTCGGAGATTCCGGGTTCGTGCTGTGCGCGCCCCGGAATGACGAAGAAATCTGGAACGGCCCCTATATAACAACCGGAACCGCCGATTGCGACCTTATCGCCCGCAGTCTTAACGCCGGCAATCCTGCGCGATCTTGTCGAGCGCCTGGGCGAGGCCCTTCAGCGAGAAGGTGTCGGTCGTCTCGGTCCCCTTGGCCGAGACGCCTTTGACGACGAGATCGGCGGATTTGCGCATGGCTTCGACCATCCGCTCCTCCTCGGCCGCGTTCTTGATCCAGAGCCCGTCCCCCTGCGTGTACATGGCGAAGGAGGCGCCGCCGACCTCGGCGGTCGATTCCGAGCCCGGCTTCAGCGCATAGCCGATCATGACCGAGACTTCGTTGTTGACCTTCTCGGCCGGCCGGGTCGAGACGAAGGCATAGGCGGGATCGCGCGGCCGGTTCGGCGGATTGGTCTTCGACGATGACGGCTTGGCCAGCGCGAAGCAGACCTTCTTGCCGTTCGGCGTCGCCGAATAGGCACCCCAGGTGCCGAACTGCCCGATCAGGGTCGGCTCCGCGCCCCCCGCAACGGCCGCAGCCGGGGCCGCCGGCTTGCTCTCGGGCTTCGGGGCCGCCTTTGCGTTGGTGTTGGCCGGCGGCGCCGCCGGCTTCGGTGCCGCCTCTTTTGGAGCTGGACTGGACTTGGGCGTCGGTTGCGCCGTCTGCGCCCGCGCAGACACGGCGATTCCCCCGGCCGCCACGCCAGTCATCAAAGCTAAAATCAGCACCCGCCACATGCCGCGTTGGTTCCCTCAATATTGTGACTGGAAGATGGCCCGAGCGCGCTTTGTCCCCGGGCAGGGATAGCCGGGAAAGTTCAATTTGGGAAGGCAGTTAGCGGTATCTTCGGCGGCTAGGCCCTGGATCGGGCGGCGCGTTGCGCGGCCCATTGCGCCTCGGTCCAGCCGAGCAAATCCTCGGCGCCGGAACTGCGCAGATGCGCGCCACCGTCGATCACCACCATCTCGCCATTGATGTAGGCGGCGTGATCCGAGACCAGGAAGCTGGCGAGATCGGCGAGCTCGCCGTGCTCGCCGGTGCGGCCGAGCGGATTGCGCGAGGTCCAGCCTTCGTCGCGGCCTTCGGGACGGAGCTGCCCGGTGGCCCCTGCGGTCGGAAACGGGCCCGGCGCGATCGCCACGGTCCGGATGCCCTTCGGGCCCCATTCCACCGCAAGACTCCTGGTCATCGCCAGCAGTGCGGATTTCGCCATCGCCGAGGGAACGGTGAAGGCGCGGCCGGTAATGGTGGAGGTCGAGAGGATCGACAGCACGACGCCGCGATGGTTAGCCTCGATCCAGCGCCTGCCGGCGGCGAGCGTGCAATACATCGCGCCATGCAGTGTCGGCGCCAAGATCGCGTCCGCGGCGCGGAAGGAGAGATGCTCGCTCTGTGCGATGAAGGTGGCAGCGGCATTGTTGACGAGGATGTCGAGCGGCGCCTCGCGCCAGATCGCATCCATCATGCCGTCGACCGCCGCACCGTCGCGGATATCGCAGGCGATGGTGATGACCGTGCCGCCGGTCTCGTCGCGCATCTCGCGCGCCGTCGCCTCGAGCCGCTCGAGCTTGCGGCCGCAGATCACGAGCTCGGCGCCGAGCGCGAGGAAGCGACGCCCCATCGCAGCGCCGAGACCCGAACCACCCCCGGTAATGAGGGTGCGCTTGTTCTTCAGCAGGCTTGTTTCAAACATCGTTTGATCCTTTCTCCGCGGATTTCGTCATTGCGAGCCACCGGGTCCGCGCGAAGCGCGGCCCGATGACGGGCTTCGCGAAGCAATTCAGACTATTCCGCAGGACGGACTCTGGATTGCTTCGCTGCGCTCGCAACGACGGAGGATAGGCCGTCGCTGACCCCAGACAAAGAATCCGGATTGTCGCCACTGCCTAAATCCGGCAGAAACGGCCAAACTATAATTCCACCCGAAACGCCCTCAAGGTGCCGCCATGAAAGCCATCCTCTGCTCGCAATATTGCCAGCCCGACGACCTCGTCCTGACTGAGGTGCCCGATCCGGTGGCGGGGCCCGGCGAAGCCGTGATCGCGATCAAGGCGGCGGCGCTGAATTTCTTCGACATCCTGATGATCCAGGGCAAGTACCAGATCAAGCCGCCGTTCCCGTTCTCGCCGGCCGCGGAAGTTGCGGGCGTGATCGAGAGCATCGGCGCTGGTGTCACTGATCTCAAGGTCGGCGATCGCGTGGTCGCCTCCTGCGGCCACAACGGCGCACGCGAGAAGATCGCGCTGCCGGCGGCATCGATCGTGAAGATCCCCGACAATCTCGACTACGACCGCGCGGCCGGCATCATCATCATCTACGGCACCGCGCTGCATGCGCTGGAAGATCGCGCCAGCCCCAAGCCGGGCGAGACGCTCGCTGTGCTGGGCGCGGCCGGCGGCACCGGCCTTGCGGCCTGCGAGCTCGGCAAGCTGATGGGCTTGAAGGTCATCGCCTGCGCCTCGTCGGACGAGAAGCTCGAATTCGCCAAGGCGCACGGCGCCGAGCTGACGCTGAACTATGCCAAGGAAGATCTGAAGGAAGGCCTGCGCAAGCTCACCGGCGGCAAGGGCGTCGACATCATCTTCGATCCCGTTGGTGGTGCTTACGCCGAACAGGCGCTGCGCTCGATCGCATGGGAAGGCCGCTTCCTCGTCATCGGCTTTGCCGCCGGCGACATTCCCAAGATGCCGCTGAACCTCGCGCTCCTGAAGGGCTGCGACATCCGCGGCGTGTTCTGGGGCGCCTGGACCCGGCTCAACCCGGCCAAGAACCGCGCCAATCTGGAGAAGCTGGTGAAGTGGACCGCGGAAGGCAAGATCTCATCGCATGTCGACCGCACCTTCCCGCTGGCGCAGACGGCCGATGCGTTGAAGGTGTTGGCGGGACGTCAGGCCATGGGCAAGGTGATCTTGCATCCGTGAGGATGCGAGACGGAAACGCGTTTGTCGCGACCTGCACACCACACACTCACTGTCATCGCCCGCGAAGGCGGGCGATCCATTACTCCGTGACGTCAGCGATTGAACCGGGAGGCCGCGGCGTACTGGATTCCCCGCCTTCGCGGGGAATGACAGCGGAAGGCGTGGCGAAACTGTTACGCTGCCTCGACGTCCGCCTCCTCCACCCCACGCTTCAGCGCGGCGCGGGCGGCCTCGCGATGCTCGTTCGTGATGTGGCCGGCAACCATGCGGATGGCAGTGGCGAGCACGGCGGCGTCATCGGCGAAGCCGAGCATGGGCATCACGTCCGCGACGAAATCGAACGGCAGGACGAAATAGGCGATTGCACCGAGCAGCGAAGCCTGGACGTGACGCGGCGTCTGCCGGTCGAACGCGCAGTAATAGGCGGCAAGTAGATCCTCCGCGAACGGCAGATGCGCAGCGACCCGCTTCAGCTTGCGCCAGAAGCGGCGGCGCACGCTCTCGCGATCTTCCGCGAGCCGATCGGCCGGCTCGAAGCCAACGCTGTGCTCGGCAGCCATGCTCAAATGCTCCCCGTTCTGCGGGAGGCGGAGGACCGCCCGATCCCGGCTGATCACAAGATGGGGATGCAGCCGGTCCCTGCAAGACGTCTGCTTCAAGACGTCTGCTTGGTGTCAGCCTGCGATGGCGTTCATCGCCTTGGCTAGCGCCATGTCGCGCGCGGTGACGCCGCCGGCATCGTGGGTCGACAGCACCACCTCCACCGTCTTGTAGACGTTGCGCCATTCGGGGTGGTGATCCATCTTCTCGGCGACCAGCGCGGCGCGGGTCATGAAGCCGAACGCCTCGTTGAAATCCTTGAAGACAAAGGTCTTCCCGATGGCGTCGCGGCCTTGGACGTCAGTCCAGCCGGATAGTCCGCCCAGCGCTTGCCTGCGCGCCTCCGCCGAGAGCCGTTCTGCCATGGTCGTCTCCGTCCTCTAGGGGGAACTTTACTCTAACACCGCCCCGGCGCCCCGGTTCATACGGGATTTCCTGCATCCGCTAACCATGACGGAGATGTAACCCCGCCGGACAAGAAATTTGCTACAATTGCGGGCGTAAATCGCCGGCCAAGATGAAACTGAGCCTGAAGCGCCTGTTTGGGAGACCGATGACCGGGGGATTGGACCTGGCCGAAACGCCCCCTCCGCCTTCGCCGCGATCCGCGGCGCGGAAGACGGCGCTCGTGTCTCTGGCGTTCCTGCTTGCGATCGTTGGCGTGGTCGCAGGCGGCTATTACTTCGCGATGCGTCCCGTGACGCTCAGAATCGCGGTCGGCCCCGCCAACAGCGACGACGTCAAGGTCGTGCAGGCGCTGACGCAAGGCTTCGCGCAGCACAAGAGCTATGTGCGGCTGCGCCCGATCCAGACCGACGGCGCAACCGCCAGCGCCAATGCGCTCGCCGAAGGCAAGGTCGATCTCGCCATCGTGCGTGGCGATCTCGACGTGCCGAAGAACGCACAGGCGGTCGCGACCCTGCGCAAGAACGTCGTGGTGCTGTGGTCCGTGCCCGCCAAAGGAAAGAAGAAGGGCGCGAAGATCACCAAGATCGCGCAGCTCGCCGGCCATCGCGTCGGGGTCGTCGGCCGCACCCAGGCCAACGTCAATCTGCTCAAGGTGATCCTGCACCAATACGGCGTCGACCCGGCCAAGGTCGAGATCGTGCAATTTCCCGTCAATGAAGTTGCCGAGGCGATCAAGGCGCAGAAGGCCGACGTCTACCTCGCGGCAGGCCCGGTCAACAGCAAGATCACGGCGGACGCGATCTCGGCATCGGTCAGGGAGGGCGGCACGCCAACCTTCCTCGCCATCGATTCCGCCGATGCGATCGCGCAAAATCATCCAGTCTATGAAGCGGGCGAGATCCCCGCCGGCACCTACGGCGGCTCGCCCGACCGGCCCGAGGACGAGGTCAAGACCATCAGCTTCGCGCACCACATCGTAGCGCGCAAAGGCGTGTCCGAGGCCGACATCGCAGCGTTCACGCGCCAGCTCTTCGCCGTGCGCCAGCAACTGGTGACGGAATTCCCGCTGGCGGCGAAGATCGAGACGCCCGACACCGACAAGGATGCAGTGATCCCGGTGCATCCGGGTGCGGCCGCCTTCGTCGATGGCGAGGAGAAGACCTTCCTCGACAAATACAGTGACTATATCTGGTGGAGCCTGATGGCGCTCTCGGCCATGGGCTCGGTCGGCGCCTGGTTCGCCGGTTATCTGAAGAAGGACGAGCGCGACAACAACAATCACCAGCGCGAACGCCTGCTCGACATGATCGCCGCGGCACGCAAGTGCGAGACGACCGAAGAGCTGGACCAGATGCAGACCGAGGCCGACGAGATCCTGCGCGACACGCTGCGCTGCTTCGATCACGGCGCGATCGAGGAAGCCGCGCTCACCGCCTTCAACATCGCACTCGACCAATTCCACGCCGCCGTCGCCGACCGCAAGGCTGTGCTGTTCAGCCTGCCGCCGAACCTGCAACGTGCTAGCGCGCAGTTCCGGGCCGCCGGCAACGCGTGAGCGCCCGCGCGCGTTATTGCTGCGTCACATTGTCTCAATATAGCTCCCAACGTCATTCCGGGGCGATGCGAAGCATCGAACCCGGAATCCATTGCGCAGCATTCGCGGGGAGACATGGATTCCGGGTCGGCGCTACGCGCGCCCCGGAATGACGGACTCGCCCGCAAGCCCCGGGGTCGGAGCCTCATGACCATCACATTCTCCCGCCGCCGCTTCCTCGCCAGCAGCGCCGGTGCGCTCGGCACAATGGCGATGCCGTATCTTTCGCGCGCGGCTGATCGGCCGGCGGTCACCCACGGCGTGCAAGCGGGCGACATCACCGTCGATGGCGGCGTGGTGTGGGCGCGCGCCGACCGTCCATCGCAGATGCTGGTCGAGGTCGCCACGAGCGAGTCCTTTAGGGACGCCCGCGCATTGCCGCCGATCGCGGCGCTGCCCGAAAGCGACTTCACCGCAAAGATGCTGGTCGAGAATCTTCCGGCCGGCCAGGACATCTTCTACCGCGTCCGCTTCCGCGATCTCTCCCACACCGCGATCGAGGGCGAGGCGGTGACCGGCCGCTTCCGCACCGCGCCGGCCGACCGCCGCGACGTCAGCTTCGTCTGGGGCGGCGACGTCGCAGGGCAGGGCTGGGGCATCAATTCCGACGACGGCGGCATGGTCACCTTCTCGACCATGCGCAAGCACCGGCCGGATTTCTTCCTGCACTCGGGCGACACGATCTATGCCGACGGTCCCATCCAATCCGAGGTGAAGCTCGCCGACGGCAAGATCTGGAAGAATCTGACCATCCCGGAGAAGGCCAAGGTCGCCGAGACGCTGGACGAGTTTCGCGCCGCGTACAAATACAATCTCACCGACGACAATCTCCGCGCCTTCAATGCCGAGGTGCCGGTCTTCGTGCAGTGGGACGACCACGAGGTCACCAACAACTGGTCGCTGTCGAAAGACTTGCCGGCCGCCTACAAGGTGCGCGACATCTCACTGCTCGCAGCCCGCGCGGGCCGGGCCTTCCACGAGATGTACCCGATGCGGGAGAGCATCACTGAACCCGGCCGCGTCTATCGCCAGATCTCCTACGGCCCGCATCTCGACGTATTCGTGCTCGACGAGCGCAGCTATCGCGCACCGAACGGCGCCAATCTCGAAACCGCCTATGGCCCCGCCAGCTATTTCCTCGGCCCGGAGCAGATCGCCTGGCTCAAGCGCGGCCTGCTGAATTCGCGCACGACATGGAAGGTGATCGCATCGGACATGCCGATCAGCCTGATCGTTTCCGACACGCCGAAGGGCGGCTCGGAAGCCGTTGCGCAGGGCGACGGCCCGGTGCGTGGCCGCGAGTTCGAGATCGCCGACATCCTGCGCTTCATCAAGATGGCGCCGATCAGCAACACGATCTGGCTGACAGCGGACGTGCACTACGCCGCCGCGCATTATTACGATCCGAACAAGGCGCAATTTCAGGAGTTCGAGCCGTTCTGGGAGTTCGTCTCGGGCCCGCTGCACGCGGGCACGTTCGGCCCGAACGCGCTCGACAATACCTTTGGTCCCGAGGTGCGCTTCGTCAAGGCGCCGGGCAAGGACAGCCAGAATCTGCCGCCGTCCGCGGGCATGCAGTTCTTTGGTCACGTCAAGATCGACGGCGCGTCCGGCCGGATGACGGTGACCCTGCGCGATCGCGCCGACGTCGCGCTGTGGTCGACCACGCTCGATCCGAAGCTTGCGTGACGGCCAATTCGAAGCCGGATAAACCCTCCGGCCGGCCCGGACGACAATTGCGAGCGCCAGCGCATTTTCGAGGGCGTGATGCCGTCCGAGCCATGTTCGAGTTGATACCGTGCCGTTCAGCCGCCCAACGATCGTTATCGCGCTGCTGCTGAGCGCAGCATCCCCCACATGCGCGCAAACCCAGGACAGAGCGACGCTGGTGCGCGAGGCCCTCGCTTCGCCTTACGGCAAGGCGCTGACCGCCGAGCTCGGCAAGTCACTGCGCGCAAGCGCCGACCCGGCATGTCTGACGGATAAGGGGTTGGCTGCCGACCAGCTCGAACCGCGCGGCCGCGATATCGTCATCAGATGGGGCACACGCATGTTGGAAGGCGCATCGGCGTTCATCGACCGGCAGATCTCCGACAATCCATTTGCCGGCGCAGCCGAATTGGAAAGCCTGAAGAGCAATCCGGATGTGAAGCGCTATCTCGCGATGGAAGAGCCGATACGTCAGGCGAAGATCCTGGATTTGATCTTCGAGCATTTCGACCGCTACAACGTGATCGCCCGCGTGAAACTTGGAGGGGTCTATCCATTGCAGACAGGCAACGAAGCTCTGCTCCGTCTCAATCCGACCGATGCAACGGAAGAGCGGTTGGAGACGTTCGCCAGGAAGAGTCGCTCGAAGGCGCTGAAACGTTTCCTGCAATTGTCCGATCAAGAGGCGATTGCGCAGAGTGCGGCGATCAGGAAGGCCTCATCGCCGGCGCCGTTTCCGCACACCTTCTTCAAGGGCGTCGAGACCGACCTCGCCGAGCTCTGCATTCGCTCCGGCAAGTAGCGATCAGGTGTCCCGTGCCTGCAGCGCCGCCTCCAGCGCCTCGCTCGAGCACGGCTTCTGCAGCCGGGGCCGGCCCGCCAATTCGGGCGGAATGCGCGCCTCTGCGCCGTAGCCGGTGACGAACACGAACGGAACCTTTAGCGCGATCAGCCGCTCGGCGATCGCAAAGCTTGTCTCGCGGATCAGCTCGACATCGAGCAGCGCGAAATCGGGTCTCCGTTTCGCAATGGCGTTCAACGCCTGCGTCACCGAACCCACGGTCCGCACGGCGGCCACACCAAATCCGAGCAGGCGATCCTCGAAATCGATCGCGATGATCGGATCGTCCTCGACGATCAGAACATCGGCCGGCCAGCCTGTGCCATTGGAGTGTGCAGGTACCATGATCGCATCTTGGTTTGGGGTTTTTGGATCAGGACTGCCGCGACACGATGCCTGCGCGCAGCGCATCGGGGGGTTCCCGGAACGAAACTCACCACATCATCGTTCTCTGGTCTGTCCACTTGTGCACACAGGAAACGGATGGAACTCGCTAAGGTGGGAGGAAGGGTGGGAGTTCAGAATGGATGCGCGTATCGGCAAGATCACCGAGGTCGAGAGCCGGCCGGCCAACAATCTGCTGCGGCGTTTGAGTCAGGTCGACTACGGCCTCGTGGCGCCGCACGTGACCGTCGAGGACTCTGCAGCCGGGCACTTGCTCTACAATCCCGGCGATGACGTGCAGGTGGTCCACTTCCCCTGCGGCCCGTCGCTCGCGACTTTCCTCGTCCCCAACGAGGATGGCCGCGACGTCGAAACCATTCTGGTCGGCCGCGAAGGCGCGGTGGGCGGCATCGTCAGCGAGGGGTTTCTGCCGGCCTATACCCGGATCTGCGTCAAATTCGGCGGACCGTTTGCGCGCATTCACGTTGCCAAGCTGGAAGCGGCCAAGCTGCGCTCGGCATCATTGCGCAACGTCTTTGCCCGCTATGCCGATTGCATGCTGGCCCAGATCTTCCAGTCGACCGCCTGCAACGCGATCCATTCGATCGAGCAGCGCACCGCCAAATGGATCCTGGCGGCGATGGAGCGGACCGGCGACGAGACCAGTGTGCCGCTGACCCACGAACAGCTCGCGACTTTGCTCGGCGTTGGCCGCTCCTATGCCAGCCGCGTGCTTCAGTCGTTCAAGGCCGAAGGCGTGCTCGACACGCGGCGCGGCTCGATCCTCGTCCGCAACCGCGACGGCCTGAGGCTGCGCGCCTGCCTGTGCAACGATGCGGTGAAGATGCATTTCGAGGAGGTGCTGCGCGGGGTCTATCCGACCGAGGAGCGGGAGGCGGGGTAGCTTCTTCCTTCTCTCTTGTGGCGCTATAATGCGCGGCGCGCCGCTCTAACCGCGGTCGTGCTATACTGGCCCCGCATGAGCGGGGCTTTCCTTCACACTCTCTTCGACATCCTGGCCTGGCTGGCGGCGGCTACCGCCGTCTTTTGGCTGTCGCGACGGGGCTTGCAGTTTCCCTCGCAATCCTTCGCGCTGCCCTATATCGCCACGCTGGTGTTTGGCGCAGGCCTTGGCGCCTATCTGTTCGGCTCCGCCAATCTGTGGCTGTCCGGGCAAAGCGGCATTGCGCGCTCGGTCGAGGGCGGGCTGGCGGGCGGCATCGTGGCGATCGAGCTCTACAAATGGTCCGCAGGCGTCACGGTGCGAACCGGCGCGCGCTTCGCGCTGCCGCTGGCGCTCGGCATCGCGATCGGCCGGATCGGCTGTTACTTCGCAGGGCTCGACGATTTCACCTATGGCACGCCGACGGCGCTGCCCTTCGGCCATGATTTCGGCGACGGCGTTCGCCGCCATCCCGTGCAGCTCTACGAGAGCGCGGCCATGGCCCTGTTCGCGCTCGCCTATGTGGTGGCGGTCTTGAACCGGAACGCGTTCACGATCACCAATGGTTTCTACCTGGTGCTCGCCTATTACGGAATGCAGCGCTTCCTATGGGAATTCCTCAAGCCCTATGGCACGCTGGTCGGGCCCCTGACCCTGTTTCACCTACTGTCGCTGTCCGTCCTGCTCTACGCCGCATTCATGCTCGCGACGGCACCCCAAGCGAGACGCTTACAAAACGAGTCACTTGCATGAACGCGCCGTTGCGTAAGTCGCGCCCCTACATCTTCTGGGGCCAGACCCAATCTCTTTGCGAGACCTGCCTGAAGCTGGTTCCGACCAAGATCCAGATTCTCGGCAACGAGGTCTGGTACGAAAAGCGTTGCAGGGAGCACGGCGTGCAATCGACGTTGGTGTCGACCGATGCCGCCTATTGGCGGCTGTGCAAGGATTTCATCAAGCCGGGCGACCGGCCGCTGCAATTCCAGGAACGAACCCAATTCGGCTGCCCCTATGATTGCGGTCTCTGTCCCGACCACGAGCAGCATTCCTGCCTGGCGCTGATCGAGATCACCGAGCATTGCAACCTCACCTGCCCGGTCTGCTTTGCGGAGTCCTCGCCGGCACGAACCAAATTCACGCCGCTCGCGACGGTGGAGAAGATGCTCGACGCGCTGGTCGCGAGCGAGGGCGAGCCCGATCTCGTGCAGATTTCCGGTGGCGAGCCAACGCTGCATCCCGACTTCTTCGCGATCCTGGACGCGGTGCGCGCCCGGCCGATCCGCCACGTCATGATCAACACCAACGGCCTGCGCATCGCCCGCGAAAAGGATTTCGTGGCGCGGCTCGCCGAAAATAGGCGCGGGCTGGAGATCTATCTCCAGTTCGATTCGCTGCATCGCGATGCGCTGATCAACCTGCGCGGCGCGGACTTACGGAAAATCCGCCAGCAGGCGCTGGAAAATCTCGAGCATTACGGCATCTCGACCACGCTGGTCGCGACCATCAAGCGCGGCGTCAACGATTCCGAGATCGGCGACATCGTGCGCCACGCGCTGACCTGGACGTGCGTGCGCGGGGTGACATTGCAGCCGGTCCAGGATGCCGGCCGCAACGAGAGCTTCGACAAGAATACCGACCGCATCATGCTGTCGGAGATCCGCAAGCGCGTGATCGAAACCGGCGTGTTCGGCGACAAGGACATGATCCCGCTGCCCTGCAACCCCGAGAGCATCTCGATCGGCTATGGCCTGCGCAACGGCGAGAAGGTGCTGCCGCTGACCTCGTTGATTCCGCAAGAGCAGCTGGTTGCGGTGATGCCAAACACGATCAGCCCGGAAAAGTATCCGATGCTGCGGGAAAAGTTCATCGACCTGTTCTCGCTCTCGTCAGGGCCCCTCAACACGTCCGAGCGCGTCTGCGAATTGTTGTGCTGCCTGCCGAGCTTTCAGGTGCCGGACGGCCTCACCTACGAAAACGTCTTCCGCGTCACCATCGTGCAGTTTCTCGACCGCTTCAATTTCTGCGTCGGCAACGTCAAGCGCAGCTGCATCCATTTCGTGACCGAGCAGGGGGCGATCATCCCGTTCGACACCTACAATCTGTTCTATCGGAATGGCGCCATCTCCCGGATTCGCGCCGGGCTCGAGGGGCAAACCTATCACGAGGCGAGGCAAACCGAGGAGGCACCACGATGAGCGACACGCCACCGCCGGTTCTACCGCCACCCGCACCAACGCCCGGCCCAGCTCGCAGCGGTTGCCTCACCGCGCTGATGGCGATCGCCGGGATCTTCATGCTGCTGCCAGGTCTCTGCGCACTCCTGTTCGGCGGAGTGTCGATGTTCGAGGACGGCAAGATCACTGGCGACATCGCGCCGTTCGTCCTTCTGGGACTGGTCGTGGGCATCGGCGGGGTCGCCATGATCTGGGCGGCCATCAAGGGGCGCAGGGTCCCCGCTCACCCCCCGACCCAGCCCTAAGCCCCGGGGATTCCCGGACAAAATTCAGTCAACCAACGGTCAAAGAACACATTGTTTTTTGGCCGTTTTTGCATATATTGCGCCGCAACGCGCAGGGCGCCCGGTCTGATATGGCCGGGCTTCCTTTTTGGGCGGAAAGCGCCCCGTTTCCAGTCTTCCAGCGTTGTTTCGAGAAGAGGTCCCGGTCCGACCGGCGAGATCGCGCTTAACCCATTGTTCGACCGCAAAGAAGCTCACTCATGAATCTTCGTAACGTCGCCATCATCGCCCACGTCGACCACGGCAAGACGACCCTGGTCGACAAACTCCTGCAGCAGTCCGGCACGTTCCGCGAGAACCAGAAGGTGACCGATCGCGCCATGGATTCCAACGATCTGGAGCGCGAGCGCGGCATCACCATCCTGGCCAAGGCGGCCTCGGTGCAGTGGAAGGACACCCGCGTCAACATCGTCGACACCCCCGGCCACGCCGATTTCGGCGGTGAGGTCGAGCGCATCCTCAACATGGTGGACGGCGCCCTGGTGCTGGTCGACGCCGCCGAAGGCCCGCTGCCGCAGACCAAATTCGTGGTCTCCAAGGCGCTCAAGGTCGGCCTCAAGCCGATCGTCGTCATCAACAAGGTCGACCGCCCCGACGCGCGCCCGACCGAAGTCATCAACGAGGTGTTCGACCTGTTCGCGGCGCTCGATGCCAGCGAGGAGCAGCTCGATTTCCCGATCCTCTACGGGTCGGCCAAGCAGGGCTGGATGGCGGATAGCCCCGAAGGTCCGCAGGACAAGGGCATGGAGCCGCTGTTCGACCTGATCCTGCGCCACGTCGCCCCGCCGAAGGTCGAGGAAGGTCCGTTCCGCATGATCGGCACCATCCTCGAAGCCAACCCCTATCTCGGCCGCATCATCACCGGCCGCATCTCTTCCGGCACGCTGAAGCCGAACCAGCAGGTCAAGGTGCTGAACGCCGACGGCAAGCTGGTCGAGTCCGGGCGCATCACCAAGATCCTGGCATTCCGCGGCCTCGAGCGCACCCCGCTCGATGAAGCCGAAGCCGGCGACATCGTCGCGATCGCGGGCCTCACCAAGGGCACCGTCGCCGACACCTTCTGCGACCCGACCGTCGAGGTGCCGCTGCCGGCGCAGCCGATCGATCCGCCGACCGTGTCGATGTCGTTCATCGTCAACAACTCCCCGCTCGCCGGCACCGAAGGCGACAAGGTGACGAGCCGCATGATCCGCGACCGTCTCCTGCGCGAAGCCGAGGGCAACGTCGCGCTGCGCGTCGTCGAATCCGCCGACAAGGACGCGATGGAAGTGTCGGGCCGCGGCGAACTCCAGCTCGCGATCCTGATCGAGACCATGCGCCGCGAGGGCTTCGAGCTCTCGGTGTCGCGTCCGCGCGTCGTCTACCAGAAGGACGAAGCGACCGGCGCAACCATGGAGCCGATCGAGGAGGTCGTGATCGACGTCGACGAGGAGCATTCCGGCGTCGTCGTGCAGAAGATGAGCGAGCGCAAGTCCGAGCTGATCGAGATGAAGCCGTCCGGCGGCAACCGCCAGCGCCTGGTGTTCTACGCGCCGACCCGCGGCCTGATCGGCTACCAGGGCGAATTGCTCACGGACACCCGCGGCACCGCGATCATGAACCGCCTGTTTCACGGCTATGCCCCGTACAAGGGCGAGATCCAGGGCCGCCGCAACGGCGTCTTGATCTCCAACGATCAGGGCGAAGCAGTGGCTTACGCCATGTTCAAGCTGGAAGACCGCGGCCCGATGATGATCGAGCCGGGCTGGAAGGTCTATCGCGGCATGATCGTCGGCGAGCACACCCGCGACAACGATCTCGAGATCAACGTGCTCAAGGGCAAGCAGCTCACCAACATCCGCACCACCTCGAAGGACGAGGCGGTGCGCCTGACCCCGCCGATCCGCATGACGCTGGAAAAGGCGCTCGCCTATATCGAGGACGACGAGCTCGTCGAGGTCACCCCGAAGTCGATCCGCCTGCGCAAGAAGCACCTCGACCCGAACGAGCGCAAGCGCGCGGAAAAGGCCAAGGAAGCGGTGGCGTAGGAGTTACCCGGGTTCGCCCGGCGCATTCTCGCCGCGACTGATGAAGCCGATCGTCGTTGTCTCGTCGGAGAGATTGATCGCGTCCCGCAGAGCCGCAAGATGCGGTGCCTTCCAGGTATCGGGTTTCCGGTCGACATTCCAATAGGCGGTGTGGGTGAAGAAGTCCGCACCGCCGGCCAATCTCGTCGAGACCGGGAGGTCAACGATGTGCCGGCCGAAGATCGGGGCTAACGGTCCACCGATCACGTCGCCCCAGAAGATCTGTTCGATCGGGAAATAGATATTGGTCCAGCGCGTTAACCCGAACAGCGCACCGTGGTGGATCTGCCGAATCTTCTTCCTCGGATTGTCGAAGGCCAACAAGCCATCCTGCTGGAGCCGCTTCGGCGGACAGGTCGGAAACTCGCGCTCTTCGACACGACGCCTGAAATCTGCGCGCAATCTCTCGTGTCCATCCTTCTCGGCGGTATCGGGATCCTTTGCCTCTTCGCACATCAAGAAATAAGCGTGGGATAGTGCGCTTCCGAGCGTGACGAAGTCGGTCACCAGCCAGCTCTTGAACTCCCGCTGTTCGACAGGCCGCCTGACGGTCACGTCGGCGATGTTTGCGATCAACTGCCGTGCCTTGCGGCGAAGCTCCACTTTCTCCTCATGGGTGGCCACTTTCTCGGGCTGCCACGGCGCACCATCGACGTCCAAAAACTCCTGGCCGAGCAACGTGACAGGCGGCAACTCGTCGCAAATCCTGCTGAAATAGGCCCGCAGCATATCGTAGGCGACGACAGTGCCTAGGCTGTGAGCGACAACGACAATGCGGTCGTATCGGCCGCTTTCATGCAGACGCGCCAGCGTGTCTACGGCCTCTTTCCGGATGGCCCGACGAACGGCGACATTGGCCGGTGAGCCGCGGAAATAACGCGCGGCATCGCCGAGATAGGGCTGGAGGAACGCACCGTTGGCGGCGAGATAGATGCCGATCACACCAAATGCGATCGGAGCGCTCCAGGGCGAATTCAATCCCCAGGGCCAAGCCTTGAGCACCGTTTCGGCCAGTGATCTGTCGTACCAGTACTGATCGGCCCAGATGAAGGCAAGGGACATGAGTAGCGAGACCGCGAGTGTACGCCAGAACGCGCGCAATCCTTGCTGTCCCATCACAAGGTACGTCGTCAGCAACGCATACAAGGTCGGAAGACCAATCAGCGTCAAGATCTCGGCGCCGTCGAGGAATCCGTTTCCGCCGGGGAAAGTACCCTCAAGCCAAAGATAGCCGAGGCCAGCGGCGAAACCCGCGACGCAGAAGGCAGCCAGCCACGGGACGAGACGAAGAGCCTGCCATTTGAGTGCGACGCAAAGGCCGAACACAAGACTGCATAGAATTAGAAGCAAGGGCGCAATCAGGATATTTTGCGCGCTGGTTTGCGAGAACAGCAACACGCCCCTGATTGCCAGCACGGCAAACGAGAGGTTCATCAGGCACAGAAAGATGGACGCGGTCCACCAGAGCGCATTGAGTCCGGTTCTCATGACCGGCCCCTTGCGGCACAACTCGTAGAGCCAGAGCAGCACGGCGACCGCCTTGGTTTCGCTCATGAGATGAGCCCAGTAGAGCTCGTGAAAATCGGCCACGCGCTTGTCCGCCGATCCCGGCACCTCGCTGGTCGTCATCACCGTCAGATCGATGTCGACGCCGCTCTTCTCCGGATGCGTCCAGAGCTTGTTGGCTTTGTCGTCGGGATTGCCTTCGTTGTGCCAAACGCCGCGGATGACGCCGCGTACAGTTTCCAGCGCGCGCTGGCTGCCGATACCGTGAACTACCAGAATTGCGGTTCGCTTGTGCTCTACACCCGGGTCGATGTTCGGCATGGGGAAATTCCTCGAAGAATGGATTGAAGAGAATGCGAAATTTGAATACAACCTTGGCACGAAAAACAAGGCGGTTCGGATCCGATGACTTAGCGATCTTCGTCACAAAAGTCGCGCAACCGGAGACAAGGTGGCATCCGGAATCCGCGTGCGCTGCGGAAGGTATGCGCCGGCCCGGCTTCAGCACTCTTCGCGAACGTGCTAGAGCCCGCCCATGACCTCCCTCCCCTCCTCCGTCGACGTCGCGATCATCGGCGCCGGTGCCGCCGGCCTCGGCGCAGCGCATGCGCTGCATGGCTCCCGCCTCTCGGTGATCGTGCTGGAGGCGCGTGACCGGCTCGGCGGCCGGGCCTGGACGGTGCAGGCCTCACCCGAGGTGACGTTCGACGTCGGCTGCGGCTGGCTGCATTCGGCCGACAAGAACTCTTTCGTGCCGATCGCGCGACAGCTCGGTTTCGAGCTCAACAAGGACCTGCCGCCCTGGCGCGAGCGGGCCTACGGCAATGCCTTTCCGGAAAGCGAGCGCGACGATTTCATGCGCGCAATGGACGCGTTCTATGAGCGTCTGTGGGAAGCGGCGCAAACAGGTAAGGACGAGGCCGCGAGCTCGCATTTGGAGCCCGGTAATCGCTGGAATCCGATGATCGACGCGATCTCGACCTATATCAACGGCTGCGAGCTGAAAGATATGTCGACGCTGGACTGGGAAGCCTATGAGGACACCAACTTCAATTGGCGCGTCCGCCGCGGCTATGGCGCGCTGATTGCGGCCTATGGTGCGCCCTGCCCGGTGGCGCTGAATTGCAATGTCGCGCTGATCGATCATTCGGACAAACGCGTCCACATCGAGACGTCGCGGGGCGCGCTGACCGCGGACAAGGCGATCGTCACCGTGCCGACCAATCTCATCGCGGAAGAAGCCATCCGCTTCTCGCCGCCGCTCCCCGCAAAGGTGAACGCAGCGGCGGGCCTGCCGCTCGGCGTCGACGATAAGGTGACGCTGGCCCTCGATGACGCCGAGACCTTTCCGACAGAAGGCAATCTACGCGGCGCCACCATGCGCACGGAGATGGGCACCTATCACATCCGCCCGTTCGGCCAGCCCTGCATCGAGGGCTTTTTCGGCGGCAGCTTTGCCCGCGCGCTGGAAGATGCCGGCGACGGTGCCATCGCCGCCCAAGCCATCAGCGAGATCGCGGGTTTTCTCGGCAACGATATCCGCCGCAAGCTGAAGCCGCTGTATGAATCGCGTTGGGCCCGCGATCCCTTTGCGCGGGGGTCGTATTCGCATGCGCTGCCCGGCCATGCCGGCGACCGTGCCGTGCTGGCTGCGCCGGTGGATGCACGTCTGTTCTTCGCGGGCGAGGCGACGTCGCCGACCTTCTTCACGACCGCGCATGGTGCACGGGACAGCGGCGAGCGGGCGGCGAAGGAAGTGCTGGCGGCTCTGGGCAAGCCTTAGCTGCAAGCTCCGTCATTGCGGGCTACTCGATCACTCGCGCTCGCAAATCCGCATCTGGCACGAAGCAGGCGTCATACTTTCCGAAGATGCGATAGCGGTTGCGCGCGACGAGGCTGTAGACCGCATCCCGCAGCGGCTTCGGCAACACGAATAATGCGCGCACCCAGCGCCAGCCTGGGAGTTGCGACAGCACCGTCAGCACAGCATCCGACTTCATGAACACCTCGCCGCCGTGGACAACCGCGTTGGTGTCGGGATCATCGGGGTCGATGCCGAACGTGCGCGCGAGCCGGGCGCCATAATCCGACTGGATCGGCGTGAACCGAAACTGCCTCGCCGTGTCGCGCTTGGCGACGAAGCGGACCCAGCGTGAGCAGAAGATGCAGACGCCGTCGAACAGAATGACGTCGTCCTCAGGCCATTTGGGCATCAGACTCTCTTTTTGACGCGTTTTCTTCACGCGAACCGGAATCCACTTCGCTCGAAAACGCTATCGGTTATCCAGCATCAGGAGCGCGACGACCATCAAGACGATCGCCGGCCCGGTCTTCACCAGCGCGCCAAGCGGCTCGATCCAGAGGTCGGGCGTCAGGATCGCCGCGCCCAGCATATAGCCGAGCGAAGCGAAAATACCCGCGACCAAGCCGATCGCAGCCGTTCGGCGGAAGGCGATCAAGACACCGATGCTCATGTCCATCAGGCTGGTGCCGATGGTGATGGGATCAACCAGCGCGGGCGGAAAGTTGTGCGCGGTCAAAATGCCGGCGGCGGCACCGTAGGACACGAACAAGGCGATGAAACCGGAGACGACCCAGAACGCGACCAGGCTTGCGAAAATCAGCGCCTTGACCAGGAACAGGCGCGCGAACCATTTGTCCTGGATGCTGGCAGGATGGCGTCCGATCGCCTCAGCCAGATGCTTCGGCGCGATACCCGTCGCGGCGCTCCACGCTGACGGATCGCCAGTCACGCCGCGACGCAGCTCGGCAATGGCGGTCGAGCGCATCGGCGGCGTCCAGCCGAGATAGCAGGCGACATCGCCGAGTTTCACGCCGAGATCGAGCAGGAAGCGGGGCATCGCGATGCGCGGCCAGCCGTCCGTGCCGAACGCATGGCGAAACGGCTTGATGACGCCGGCCATGGTGATCGGTTCGGCCTGCATCAGGTCCCAGCTCACCGCCCTCAACGAGGCATCGTCGATGTCGCGCGCGGCGAGCCAGGCGATGGTCGCCGTAATATCCTCGATCGCCACGGGCTGAAATGGCGTTGCCATGTCCTTGGCCGGCAAATCGATCGGAAAGGCTGCAAGCGCGCGGAGCATGGCGCTACCGCCATAGGCTGACGGTGCGACCACGAAGCCGGGCCGCAGGATGGCATGAGGAATGCCGCTAGCCCCGATCAGGCGCTCGGCCTCGCGTTTGGTCGTAGCGAAGGCGGTGCGGTCCGCCTCCGCGGAGCCGGGGATCGAGATGTGCACCAGCCGGATTGCGCGGCCGCTGCCGCCGATCGCCCGAAGCAGTCGCGCGACGAAATCGCGATGCACCGCGCTCGTGTTGCTGCCGGGGCCATCCTGGAGCACGCCGAGACAGTTCACGACGACGTCTACCGCGTGCTCGCTGAGGAGACGCGTCAGCGCGGCCGTGTCGAGGATGAGGATCGGCAGCTCGATGTCCAGCGCGCTCATCCTCTGCGCCGGCGACAGGCTCCGCGCCACGCCGACGACGCGAAAGCCCCGCGTGCGCAGATCGTCGGTGACGAAGCGGCCGATCAGGCCGGAGGCGCCGAGCACCAAAACGGTTCGCTCACTCATCGCTTCTCTCAAAACGGTTTCGCGATCATCAGCCACAGGATGGCCATCGTCGCGCCGAAGCCGGGGAAGCCGAACGCGAACCAGCGGCGGAATAGCACGAAATAGCGCTGTGGGAGCGCACTGCGCTGCGCAGCAGCCTTGCGCGCGAGGTCGCGCATTTCGATCTGCATGAACACGACCGGCACCCAGAACAAGCCGGCAATCGCGTAGAGCGCGAGTGAGGCCAGCAGCCAGCGCTCCGTGATCGAGGTCGCCGACAGCATCATCAGCACGCCGCCGCTGACCGGCTGGAGGATCACGGCCGACAGCGTGAAGATCGCATCCGCGATGACCACGACTGAAGCGGTGCGGGCGATGAACTCCGGGTCCTGCGTGCGATGCGCCATCAGCATGAAGAAGGCGATGCCGGTCCCGGTGCCGAGAATGACGATGGCGCCGAGGACGTGTACAAATTTGAACAGGAAATACAGCGTCATGGCTTCTTGGTCGCCATAGGCTTGGGCGGGTTCAGCGCCCGCGCGAGCTCGCCGCTGGCGGCTTTGACGCCGGCTTCGGTTTCGATCATCCAATGGCCTTCGCTGTCGACGGCCGGCAGCGGGCGAAACTCAGCCTTGCCGCCCGTGCCGCGAAACGCATCGACGAGTTTCTGCGAGAATGCCGGCGCGAAATAGCTGTCATTGGGCGCAACGAGCCAGGTGACGGGAATGCGCGCGGTCTTGCCGAATTCCGCTGCGGCGGCGAGCAGGGTGTGCGGCGCGCAGATTCGGTTCGGCTCATCATTGGCATGGCCGCCGCGTCCCGGTGCAAACACGGTGATGGCGGAGATCACCTTCGGATCGGCACCGGCGAGCGCCAGCGCACCCCACCCGCCGGCGGAATGGCCGATCACGATCGCGCCATCCTTGCGGATGAAATCCTGCTTTTGCAGCTGGACCAGCGCCAGTTTGATTGCGTCGGCCGTTGCGCGGCCCGAGCGCGTGTAGTCGGGCTCGCCGCAGCCGCCCTGATCCTCGAGGTAGCGGCCGCCGGTGGCACCATGGCCTGGCCGCTCCGGCACCAGCACGGCAAAGCCGCGCGCGACGAGATAGCCGGCGAGCGGGCGGTATTCCGGCTGCGGCATTTGCACCCGACGTAGCGTGTTCTGCGTCGAGGCGTGTGCGATCACCGCGAGCCGGAACGGACCTGGGCCCGAGGGGCGAAACAGCAGGGCATGCGCAGCAAGATCGGTATCCGGCGTTGGCACGCGCCATTCCTGCCGACGAAACGGTTCGCCCTCCTCTCCCGATGGACCGAACCTGACCTCTGCGGACAGAGGCGGCGCGGTCAGCAAGGCCAGCAGAGGCAGGAGCGCGATGGTATTGAGGAGCCGCATGAATTTGCCGAGGGCGAACAAGAACAGCGACAGGCACACTAGTAGGAACGAATCACAATGAGCGGACTTTCTGCGGTGCCCATTGCCGTTCCTTCGTTGCCGCAAGCAACAGGAGTTTTGCACCGACGGCACGCACGCAGGTGCCCTCGGAGTTGCCGTCCTGTCTTTTTTCGGCACAACTCGGTTGAAATACTGATGCAGAAAGTCCACAGGTTAACCGATAATTAACGATAGGTCTTGCCGCCGGCGCGGCGACTTGGTTTGATCGCGTCCATGAGCACAACCCTGATCGAGGTCCGGCCGGCCAAAGCCGCAGATGCAACTGCGGTGGCGTCGACCCATGACGAAGCCTGGCGTTCGGCCTATCAGGGCATCATTCCCGGCGCCGAGCTGGAGAAGCTGATCAACCGCCGCGGTCCGCAGTGGTGGGACAGCGCGATCCGCAAGGGCAGCCGTGTCAGCGTGCTGGTGTTCGGTGACAAGATCGCCGGCTATGCCAATTACGGCCGCAACCGGGCCCGCAGCCTGCATTTCGACGGCGAGATCTACGAGCTTTATCTGCGGCCCGAGTTTCAGGGCCTCGGCTTCGGCCGCCGCCTGTTTGCCGCCGCCCGCCGCGACCTGATGCAGAGCGGGCTGAAGAGCATGGTGGTGTGGGCGCTCTCGGACAACGATCCCGCTACCGAGTTCTACCGCGCCCTGGGTGGTCGCATGGTGGCGCGCTCGTCGGAGCGTTTCGGACCGAAGGCGCTCGACAAGGTTGCCTTCGCTTGGACCAATTGAGCTGCTGAAACCCTAGCCGGGCAGCGTTCCCATCCGTCGATACCGCAGGCCGCTTGCGCCGGTGATCGCCGGATTCATTATTTCACAAAAACGCGATGGATCAGCGGGCCAAGCCCGCGTATGACAGCGCCAAAATCGCTGCCGGGCGCGATTTATCCTCGGCAACAACGGAGCCTTGAATGCGTATCGATGCGGTCTCGATCGGAAAGAACGTCCCCCACGACGTCAATGTCATCATCGAGGTCCCCGTGGGCGGCGAACCGATCAAGTACGAGATGGACAAGGAGGCCGGCACGCTGGTGGTCGACCGCTTCCTCTACACGCCGATGCGTTACCCCGGCAATTACGGCTTCATCCCGCATACGCTGTCGGATGACGGTGACCCCTGCGACGTGCTGATCATCAACACCCGCGCCATCATCCCCGGCGCCGTCATGAGCGTGCGTCCGGTCGGGGTGCTGTTCATGGAGGACGAAGCCGGCGGCGACGAGAAGATCCTGGCGGTGCCGTCGTCCAAGCTGACGCAGCGCTACGACAAGGTGAAGTCGTATTCCGATTTGCCTGACATCACGCTGCAGCAGATCCAGCACTTCTTCGAGCACTACAAGGATCTCGAAAAAGGCAAGTGGGTGAAGATCCTGCGCTGGGGCGGCCCGGAGGAAGCGCACCAGCTGATCCAAGAAGGCATCGAGCGCGAGAAGAAGAAGAAGGGCTGATCCGCACGGTCATTCCGGGGCACGCGTCAGCGCGAACCCGGAATCCAGAGGTCGGGGCGCGAGATTCCGGGTTTGGCTCTGCGAGCCGCCTCGGAATGACGCTCAACTACACCGCCGGCTTCGGCAGGCCGGCGATCGCGCAGGCCGCGCGGAGCGTGTTCACCAACAGGCACGCCACCGTCATCTGGCCGACACCGCCCGGCACCGGCGTGATCGCGCCGGCAACGGCAAGCGCTTCCTGATAGGCGACATCGCCGACGAGGCGCGTCTTGCCGTCCTCCTTCGGGATGCGATTGATGCCCACATCGATCACGGTCGCACCCGGCTTCAGCCAGTCGCCGCGCACCATCTCTGGCCGGCCCACCGCCGCATAGACAAGATCCGCTTTCTTCACGAGGCCAGGCAGGTCGCGCGAGCGCGAATGCGCGATCGTCACCGTGGCGTTCTCGTTCAGCAGCAATTGCACGAGCGGGCGGCCGACCAGGTTGGAGCGGCCGATGACGATGGCGTTCATGCCTTCGAGCGAGGCGTGCACGCTTTTGGTCAGGATGATGCAGCCGAGCGGGGTGCAGGGCGACAGCGCCTCGAAGCCGCCGGCGAGCCGGCCGGCATTGTTCGGATGCAGCCCGTCGACATCCTTGGCGGGGTCGATGGCGTTGATGACCGCTTCGGTGTTCAGCCCCTTCGGCAACGGCAATTGCACGAGAATGCCGTGCACGGCGGGATCGCGGTTGAGCTTTGCCACCAGCGCAAGCAGGTCTGCCTGGGAGACGTCGGCCGGCAGCTTGTGCTCGAACGAGGCCATGCCCGCGGCCTGGGTCTGGGTGTGTTTTGAACGGACATAGACTTCGCTGGCGGGGTCGTTGCCGACCAGGACCACTGCAAGGCCCGGCACCAGATTGTGCTCGCGCTTGACGCGGGCGACCTCCTCGGCGACGCGGCCACGGAGCTCCGCCGCAATGACTTTTCCATCGATGATATCAGCGGTCATGTCCGTTCTCTCAATCTGTCGGTTTGGCCGATGTGAGCTGGCGCAGGGTTTCGCCGAGACGCGCCGGATCGCCGTCGACCGCGATCTGCTTCAGCCGCGACGTGGCTCCGGATAGCAATTTTACATTGCTCTTGGGCACGCCGAGCGATTTCGCCAGCAGCGCCAGCACGGCCTTGTTGGCCTCGCCGCCATCGGCAATGGCGCGCACCCGCACCTTGAGCACGCTGCGGCCATCCGAAAGCTGCTCGATCCCGTCGATGTCGTCGCGGCCGCCGCGCGGCGTCACCCGCAGCGCGATGCTGATTCCTGCGGCCGAGTAGCGCCAAGGGTCCTTAGGGCAAGGCTCCTGACAACAAGGCTCCTTGTTGGCAACCAAGGCGCTCCCGCCCGCTTAGACCACGTTCGGGTAGATGTAGTACAGGATCACCCGCTCGATGAACATGATGATCAGGATCAGGATGATCGGCGAGATGTCGAGACCGCCGAGGCTGGGCAGGAAATTGCGAATCGGCGCCAGCAGAGGCTCGGTGATCCGGTAGAGGAACTCCGCCACCGCCGACACGAACTGGTTACGCGTGTTCACCACGTTGAAGGCGATCAGCCAGGACAGGATCGCGGAGGCGATCAGCAGCCAGACGTAGAGGTCGAGCACGATGATGACGATGTCGAGAACGGCACGCATGGCTTATGAGGCCTCTGGCTTTTGGAAACTCTGGCTCGGTCGGGATTGACGCCCCGTTTGCTAGATATCGGTTCCGTCAGGCCCAAACAAGGGAAGTCGGCACCCTGAGAGCTAAAACCGGGTTACGCCCGTCCTTGACTTGACCTTGGCGGGGACTTAAATGGCGCCCGGTTGTCGGCCGCGTTCACCAGAGCGGCCAGCAAAGGGGCCATAGCTCAGCTGGGAGAGCGCGTCGTTCGCAATGACGAGGTCGGCGGTTCGATCCCGCCTGGCTCCACCAGCCTTCGCTCGCTTCGCGAGCTACGGCTAGGCAAGCCAGCCGTGCTCTCTCGTAGCGAAGTGAGCGAAGGCTGTCCCGCCATAGCCCGAAGGGCGACGGCGGACCCTCTCCGTGAACTCCCCCTACCTCCCCGTAAACCTTGGCGGCCGCTTCTCCATGAAGCTCGCCACGCCCTCCCTGAAATCACTCCCGTTCAGCGCCACCATCATCTCCCTGTTGGCCTCGATCGTCGCCTCGGCCAGCGTCTGGAACGGCACCTCGTAGAGCTGGCGCTTGATCACGGCCATCGCGCTCGGCGAGACGAAATCGGCGAGATCGCGCGCGTAAGTATACGTCTCTTCACGCAGCTTCTCCGGCGGACAGAGCCGGTTGACCAGCCCGATCCGCAGTGCCTCCTCGCTCGACACGCGCCGCGCCGAGAGCAGCAGATCCAGCGCATTGGCGTGGCCGACGATGCGCGGCAGCATCCAGCTGATGCCGTGCTCGGCGATCAGGCCGCGCCGCGCGAAGGCGGTGGTGAACACGGTGTTGTCGGCGGCAAAGCGAAGGTCGCAATAGAGTGCATGCACCAGTCCAATGCCTGCCGTCGCGCCGTTCAGCATGGCGATCACAGGCTTCTTGATGGAAGGATAATAGCCGTACCGCGTCTGCCAGTCTGGCCGGCGATTCATGTCGAACGGCGGCAGGTTCGAGGCGCGCCTGACGTCGTTGGGATCGAGGCCCTTCAGCGCATCCATGTCGGCGCCGGCGCAGAAGGCGCGGCCCGCGCCGGTGAGGACGATGACGCGGACATTGTCGTCGGCGCTCGATGCCTCCATCGCGTTGCGCACGTCGCGCTCCATGACCGGCGTCCATGCATTCATGCGATCGGGGCGGTTGAGCGTGATGGTCGCGATCTTGTCGCTCACCTCATAGAGAATGTGTTCGTAGGCCATGACGCTCTCCCTTGTTTGCCGGCACGCGTTCGCACGCGCTCGTTAGAAGCGAGCCTAGCATACCCCGGGATGGGAGAAGGACTTGCGCCAAGGACCTGCGCCAAGGACTTGCGCCAAGGACTTGCGCCAAGGACTTGCGCGAAGCCGCGATCACTCGGCGGCTTGCGCCAGCATCGGCCGGCGCTCCAACCAGCCGTCGAGGAAATGATCGAGCCAGGCGCGTTCGGCGACATCGTAGACGGCGCGATCCGCGAAATGATGATGCCGCTGCCGTGCACCGGGCGCGCTGAATCCGTCATAGCCGCGCGTGGTCCAGCGGCACATCATCGCATAGGTCACATCGGGGTGGAACTGCACGCCGAAAGCATTGCCCGTGCGGAACGCCTGCACCGGGAAATCATCGCCTTCGGCGAGTAAGTCGGCGCCTCCAGGCAGCTCAAAGCCCTCGCGATGCCAGTGATAGACCTGCGCCGGCCAGTGCGGGCAGAGCGCGCGGCCCGCGGCGGTCGGCCTGATCGGGTAGTACCCGATCTGCGTCAGCGCCTGCGCATGCGGCGCGACACGGGCCCCGAGCTGCATCGCCAGCATCTGCGCCCCTAAGCAGATGCCGAGCAACGGGCGCTGCTCGCGGAGCGGAATTTCGATCCAGTCGATCTCACGGCGAATGTAGTCGTCGGAATCATTGGCGCTCATCGGCCCGCCGAAGATCACGGCCCCGGCATGCTGATCGAGCGTCTCGGGCAGGGGATCGCCGAAGCGAGGACGGCGGATGTCGAGGCGGTGGCCGAGCGCGCGCAACGCATTGCCGACGCGGCCGGGTGTCGAGCATTCCTGATGCAGGACGATCAGAACCGGCAGCCGGGTTTCAGCGGCGGCGACGCTCGCCGCCCTCTGTGGGAAGGCGACCACCTCTGCGCCACCAAACCTGTCCGTCCGGAACGACATGGCCTCTGCGAGTGCTATCGGTTCAGACCGCCAGCATAGCTAAGCGATGGTTAACATCGTGTGAGTCTGCGCACACACGCGCACGTCTGGAAGCAAGCTCCGGGCCACTACGGACGCGGGCGGCGGCGTTCAGCGCCGCTGCCGCTGGAACCGGCTAGTGGCCGCCAGGATGAAGCCGCGCGGGAAGAAGCGCAGCGCGAACGGCACAATCTTGTTGCCGAGGCCGGGCAGCACTGCCCGTTTGTTGGCCATCAGGCCGCGATACGCCTCCCGCGCGACTTCGGCGGCAGAGACGTTCAGCATGGCCGTATCATGTTGCGATCCAACGCCGGCGCGGGCCTGGAATTCCGTGGGCACCGGGCCCGGGCAAAGCACGGTGACGCGGACGCCGCGGGGAGCGAGCTCCGCCCGCAATGCTTCGGTGAAGGAGATCACATAGGCCTTGGACGCGTAGTACACGGCCATGCCGGGGCCGGGCAGGAAGCCTGCGACCGAGCCGACATTGAGAAGACCGCCCTTGTTCCGGATGAGCTGATCGGCGAAGCGCAGCGACAGATCCGTCAGGGCGCGGACGTTGACATCGACGATACCGAGCTGCGCGACGCGATCGCGCTCGATGGCATCGCCGAATACGCCGAAGCCGGCATTGTTGACGAGATGATCGAGCTCGACGCCTTCGGCGGCAAGTTCCGCGGCGATCCTCTCACCGGCATGCGGGTCCTCGAGATCGCAGGCGATCACGATCGGCTTCTTGCCACCCTTGGCGGCGATCTCGTTCGCGAGCGCTTCGAGCCGATCCACCCGTCTCGCCGTCAATGCGAGGCGATGTCCATTGGTGGCAAACACACGCGCCAGCTCCATCCCGATGCCCGCCGAGGCACCGGTGATCAACGTTACCCGCTCATTCACGATCGAAGTCTCTTGAATTGAAGTCTGTGGTCCCGGCAATACCAGAACGAGAGCATAAGCCGTGCGCGCCAGGCAAGCGGCGCTGGCAGCATGGCTGCTTGTGAGAGCGACAGTGGAAGCAGGAAAGACCGGTATTTGCAGTCGAATCCGCAGAAGCGGGGGACCGCCGGGCTTATATTAAAGTTTCGTCATGTGGCTCGCAGGCCAGGCAATCCGCCGGGGACCGGTCCGACGGCGCGATCCTTGACCTGGCCACCGGCACGCTCCGCAATGGCGTGCTTCAGCTCGATCCGGTCACGCTGGGAGATGCCGAGCAGGTCGGACGCGCGCCAGACCACATTGTCCTCGAACTCGCTGACCTCTCCGTCAGCATAGACCAGCTCCCACATCATCTGCACGATCCGCTTGCGACCCGCTTCGTCGAGCGAGCGCATGATGACGCTGGTGAAGTGATAGAGGTCGACGGCCTCGCCCTCGACCTGGGTGGCGTCGGCGATGAGACGGTCGGCGGTGCCGCGGTCGAGCCCGAAATGGTTTTCGATCAGGCTGTGCAGCTTGCGCTGCTCGGCCGCGCTCGGCTGGCCGTCCAGCGAGACCACATGGACCAGCAGCGCGGTCGCGGCCAGCCGATAATCGCTGTCGCCGAATGCGCGGTCCTGGGCTTGGGGACCGACAATGTCGGCGATGAATTGGCGCAAGCCGTCGAGCATGGGTCCTACCGAGATCGATGACGCCGCAAGGAGCGCGGCCGTTACCACCACTATATGAGCAGGAAACCCAACCGGCGCAACGTGCGTCAGTTCCGCGCGCGTATTACGTTTCGGCAATCTGTTCACCGTCATTCCGGGGCGATGCGCCAGCATCGAACCCGGAATGACGAATGATGCCTCACGGTATCTCGTACACCACCATCTTGTCGGCGATGCCACGGAGCGCGGCCTGCTTCTGGATCGGCTTGATGGCGCGCTGCTTGAGCACCTCGGCGACTGCGGGAGCGTCCAGCACCGGGCCGGTGATGTGGATCTCCTGCGCGGTCGACAGGCTCTGCACGCGGGCGGCGATGTTGACGGTCTGGCCGAAATAATCCTGCCGCTCGTTGAGCATGACTGCGAGGCAGGGGCCTTCGTGGATCCCGATCTTGAGAATGAGGTCGTTGGCGCCGCGCTGCTTGTTCAATTCGTCCATCGCCGCGCGCATGCGCAGTCCCGCGGTGATGGCGTGCTCGGGCCTGACGAAGGTCGCCATCACGGCATCGCCGATCGTCTTCACGACCGCACCCTTCTCGGCGGCGATGATCTCCAGCAGCGCGCGAAAATGCGCCCGCACGAGATCGAAGGCATTGAGGTCGCCGACCCGCTCATACAGCGCCGTCGAACCCTTCAGGTCGGTGAACAGGAACGTCAGGGACGTGATCTTCAGTCGCTGGTCGACATTGAGGTTGTCGGCCTTGAAGACGTCGCGGAACGTCTGGTTGGACAGCATGCGCTTGGCGGTCAGGATCGGCTTGCGCTTGCCGATCATCTCGTGCAACGCGTGGTCGGCAATCCAGACCGAGGGCAATACGCGACTGTCCGATTGGTTCTCGAGCATGAGACGCAACGGTCCGGGGCGCATCACGGTGGTCCCCGTCGGCGCCTCCAGCTTGTTGAACATGATCGACAGCTGCTGACGCTCGCTGGTCGGCTCACCCTGAACGTCCAGGAAATGGGCGGAATGGGTGACCGGCTCGAACACGATGATGAACTGGCTCGGCAGATTGAGTGAGAGGATCGCCTTCTCGCCGGCGGGCAATTCGAGGGCTTCGAGCGTTACCTGGTTGATCAGGCGGGAAAAGGATTCGTCGTTGATGTCGACGCCTGAGCTCCAGAACATCTGCCGCACATACTCCCAGATCGGCAACGTGTCGGGATCATGAGCACCGATGCGGCGGACCCGCGGGCTGACGGTGAAGGCCACTTCGACCATCTCGTCGACGGAGGCCTCGTATCCGGCGGCGCAGAGCGCGCAATTGTAGTCGTCGTGCTTCAACGACTTCAGTGTGGCGTGCGCGCCCAGCACGCCTCCGCAGCCGGGACACAGCACGTTCCAGCTCATGTCGAACAGGCCGAGCCGCGAGGCGTGCAGGAAGCCGGAAATGACCTTCTCCTGGTCGAGCCCGGTCCGGTCGGCAAAATCCAGCGCATTGATCCGGTTGAGATCGCGATCATGACCGTTGGCGATCAGCTGCGCGATGGCCTCCACCACAACGGGATCGGCGGTCTGCTTCAGAACGGAGAATTGGGCCTGGATGTCGCTCATGGCGAAACTCTATGTAGGCTGGATCACGCCAGCGGCCAGACGCGAGCCTGTCACCGACGCGTGATGCGGAACAGGGGTGAATGGTCCGGCTGGGTGGTGACGACGCCGAGCGGAATTACGGGGGTCGCGGGGTCGGCAAGCTCGATTCGGTACGCTCCGATCAGCCGCGCCAGCGCCAGCACGGATTCGGCTTGGGCAAACGGTGCGCCGATGCAGACGCGCGGACCTGCACCGAATGGCAGGTAAGCAAAACGGTCCGGCGCCTCCTGTGACATGAAGCGCTTTGGAATGAAAGCGTTCGGCTGATCCCACAGCTTCTCGTGCCGGTGCAAGAGCCAGGGCGCGATCATGATGATATCGCCCTTGCCGATCTCGACGCCCGCCGCATTGTCCCTATCGCGCGCGGCACGCGCGACCAGGAAGGCCGGCGGATAGAGCCGCATGGTTTCGTCGATCACCGCGCGGGTGAATTTCTGGCGATCGATGTCGGCCATGCTGTCGAGATGCTCGCCGCGGGTCTCGGACGCCACCTCCTCCTGCGTATCGCGATCGAGCGCGAGCAGGTAGAGCGCCCAGAACAGCGCCGTCGCCGTGGTCTCATGACCGGCGAGAATCATGGTCGCGACCTCGTCGACCAGCTGCTCGTCGGAGAAGCCCTGGCCCGTCTCGGGATCGCGTGCCTCGTCCATGAGATCGAACAAATCGCGCGGCGGCGCACCGTCCTTCTTGCCCGCCTTACGCCGCTCGGCGATCAGCATGGCCACGAACTCGGTCCAGCGCTTGCGGAAACGGGCGCGGGCAAAATCCATCGGGCTCGGCCAGGACACCGGCAGCACCATGTCGAGGAAGTACGGACGCCCCAACCGCGCGGCATATTCCATGATGAAGTTGCGCAGGGTTGCGCCGTGCTGGTCCATGCCGAACGAGAACATCGTGCGACCGGCGATCTCGAGCGTCATGCGCTGCATGATCGCGCGCAGGTCGACCGGCTCACCGGTTTGCGCGTCCAGCTTGGCGATGGTTTCGTCGAGCACGGCCGTCATGTGCGGAACGAGGTTTGCGGTCGCGCGCGGCGTGAAGGCCGGGGCGAGCGTGCGGCGCTGAAACGTCCAGGAATGACCTTCCGCAATCAGAAGGCCGTCGCCGAGCACGGGGCGCAGCATGCGGATGCCGGCCGGCGTGCGCGTGTAGTTCTCGTAATTGCTGAGCAGCACGTGCCGGATCGCGTCCGGCTGGTTCAGGATGAAGCTATTGCGGAAGAAGAAGCGGCCAGAAATGACCTCTTCCTCGTAGGCGCGTTGACCCCAGGTCGCGATCATATTCTGCCTGATGACCGCGAGCCGGCCGAAGAACGACATATCGTCGGGCGCCCGCGGGGGAGCCGGAGGGGTGATGGGCCGACGCACGCTGGCGATATTCATGGCTCTCTCCCGCAAGATGAGACGCAGGTAAATAGCTAGTAAGTCAGCTCGGCGATAGCAATCCGGTTCTCGGACGCAGGCCAGGCGCGTGCCACAATCCGTTCTTCGCCGAATTGGGCAACGATGTTACGGCCAACCTCGCTGGCCGGAAGCCGCAGGGTGGCTGCCGCATCCGTGGGCACGCCCGGCTTGACGTCGGCCGGCTCCTTGCCGTCGAGCAACACCACGTCGCGCGGCAGGCCGAAATAGCCGCGGGGACGCGACATGATCACGACGGCGCCGGCGTCCTTGTCGGCCGGCCCGAGCGGGCGCGCGGGCCGCAGATGCACGACTTCGGACGAGCGCGGGAAGGGCGAGCGGTAGATGTGCGTCGTCGGCGCATCCGGCGAGGTCAGCACGAATTCGAGCGACCAGGCGGGATCGACCTGCGCCGGCCCCCAACGGCCATCTGAGCCTGTTGTCGAGCTGTACAGCGCACCGTCTTTGCGCTCCCCGGTATCAGGATCGACACGGAAGACATCGACGATTGCACCCGCGACCGGACGATTGGTCGGCACGCCGCCGGGCGTGCCCGTGACGAGGCCGCTCAATCTCACGCTGGTCTCCGGCACGATCGCGATGCGCGCAGGTTCGCGCCCCGCGATGAACTTGTAAATCTCCCGGAACGCGCGCAGGTGGAACGCCACCTCGCGATGGTCGAGCGCGCCGAGCACGAGATTGGTTGCGCCCTTCAGCTCCGGCCCTTCGGCGGTGACATTGGTCGGCGTGCCGGGCTTGCCGATGAAGCGGCCGTCGCTCTGCGCAAATTTGTCCATGCCATCGCTGCGCAGCGTGAGGAAGGCAACGCCCGGCGTCACCTCGCTCTCGCCTTCGTTCAGGCTGCGCAGGAACGTGCCTCGGCCGTTGAACTCGCTGTTGGGCTGGTCGTCGGTCGCGAACACGCCGTGATTGGGCGTGCCGCACAGCACGGCATGGCTGACATCGCCAGCGCCGCCGTTCCTTATGACGTTGCGGATCGCATAGCCGCCGCGTGAGCTGCCGACCAAGGCCACGCGAGGTGCGCCGGTGCGGCGCTTCAGTTCAGCGATGGCGGCAGCGAGCTCGCGGCGCTGGTCCTCGGTCGAGGAGCGACCCGCCTGCTCGACCTTGTCGTCACTACGCGCCAGGGGATTGGTGAAATTGATCGCCATCATGCGATCGCGCGCGATACCGTTGGACTCCATCCGCCACAAGGTGGTCATCCAGAGCGCGTCGTAATCGCCATTGCCGTGGACGAGCAGAATCGGCGGCAGCTCCGTGCCGGGCGCGGCGGCGGGCGCGGTCTGGGCCAGCGCGCCCGTCCGCAAGCTCGCAAGTGCGAAAGGCACGCTCGCAGCCCCTCGCAAAATCGTCCGTCGCGACAGCGTCATCAGTTCCTCCCGGCAAGCCTGGCTCTTTGCACTGCTTATACCGGCCTAAGCACTGGACAGCGAAGGACTTTCGCGGGCATCACTGAATTAGCCGGAATCACCACGACCACTTCTGCCATCCGATATGGAAGGGGATATGACCGAGCAGCCGAACCGCCCGAAAATGGCCGCCGACGGCATCACTGCGCCCCTGCGGTACACCGTGTTCCGGCGAATCTGGCTCGCCAGCCTGCTCTCCAATCTCGGCCTCCTGATCCAGGGCGTGGGTGCGGCTTGGGCGATGACGCAGATGGCGGCCTCGGCAGACAAGGTGGCCCTGGTGCAGACCGCGCTCATGCTGCCGATCATGCTGATCTCGATGCCGGCCGGCGCCATCGCCGACATGTATGACCGCCGCATCGTCAGTGTGATTTCGCTGTCGATCGCGCTGATCGGCGCGAGCGTGCTCACCGTGCTGGCCGGCTTCAACCTGATCACCCCGGAATTGCTGCTCGCCTTCTGCTTCATCGTCGGCAGCGGCAATGCGCTGTTCGGTCCGGCCTGGCAGTCCTCGGTCAGCGAACAAGTGCCGCCCGAGGCATTGGCATCCGCGGTGGCGCTGAACGGCATCAGCTACAACATCGCACGCAGCTTCGGCCCCGCGGTCGGCGGCGTCATCGTCGCTGCGCTTGGGGCGGTGGCCGCGTTTGCCTGCAACGCGATCCTCTATCTGCCGCTGCTGGTGGTGCTGCTGCTCTGGCGCCGCAGCACCGAGGTGTCGCGCCTGCCGCGGGAAAAGCTCAACCGCGCCATGGTCTCGGGCGTGCGCTACATCACCAATTCGCCGCCGATCAAGATCGTGCTGTTGCGCACGCTGGTGATGGGCCTGATCGGCGGCGCGGTGATGGCGCTGATGCCGCTGGTCGCGCGCGACCTCCTGCATGGCGGCGCGCAGATGTATGGCATCATGCTCGGCGCCTTCGGCATGGGCGCGGTGATCGGCGCGCTCAACATCCACGAATTGCGCAAGCGCATGAGCGGCGAGGCCGCGATCCGCGCCTGCACCATCACGATGGCCTTCACCATGGCCGCCCTCGCTTTGAGCACGGAGCCGGTGCTGACGGCGGCCGCGCTGGTGCTAGGCGGCGCAGTCTGGATGGCGGCGATCGCGCTGTTCAATATCGGCGTGCAGCTCTCGGCCCCGCGCTGGGTCGCCGGTCGCTCGCTCGCAGCCTTCCAGGCCGCGATCGCCGGGGGCATCGCGATCGGCGCCTGGGGCTGGGGCCATCTCACCGACTATGCCGGCGTCGAGATCGCATTGCTGACCTCGGCCGGCCTGATGCTGATCTCGCCGCTGCTCGGCATCTGGCTCACGATGCCGCGTGTCGGCGCCCGCAACGAGGATGCGGACATGCTGGCCGATCCCGAGGTGAGGCTGTCGCTGACAGGGCGCAGCGGCCCGCTCGTGGTCGAGATCGAATATCGGGTTGCGCAAGAGAATGCGCGCGCGTTCCACAACGTGATGCAGGACGTGCAGCTCTCGCGCCAGCGCAACGGTGCCTATGGCTGGTCGATCGCGCGCGACATCGCCGATCCCGAGCTGTGGACCGAGCGCTATCACTGCCCGACCTGGCTCGACTATTTGCGTCAGCGCAACCGTGCGACCCAGTCCGAACGCGCGCTGCATCAGCAGGCGATCGATTTCCACATCGGTCCCGAGCCGGTGCGGATCCGCCGCATGCTGGAGCGCCCATTCGGTTCGGTGCGCTGGAAGGACGACACGCCGGACCGCGCCAACAGCGAGGTGCTGCCGGTGGTCGCGACCGCGGCGGGAAGCAGTACGTAGGCCTCTCGTCATTCCGAGGCGCGCCGTAAGGTGCGAACCCGGAATCCATTTATCGCAGGAGTTGGTCGCGCGATGGATTCTCAGGTGCGCAGTTGCGCACCATAGTTCGCGCTTCGCGCGCCCCGGAATGACGATCACTGCCCGTGCTGGGTCAGCACCTTGTCGCAGGCCTTGCTCAGCTTGGTGCGGTTCTGCTTCAGGCAGGCCAGCACGGCACCGTCGCCATTGTCCATTACGGGACGGCAGAAGCGCGTGACGTCGCGCGCGCAGGCATCATGGCCGGGCTGCTGTTGCGCGGAGGCGCTCGATGCGCACAGGAGCAAGGAAATAACGAAAAGCAGTCTGGTCATCGCGCAATTGCCTCTTACCCGGAAAGACGTGCGGGCGAAGCTAGTGCGACGATCCCGCACCTGCAACGGCTTTGTTGACTAGCTGCAGGGCGCCGCCGCATCACCCCGGCTTCATGCCGGGGGGCATGACGAGGGGAGCTGCAGCGTCTTGGTTACTGTGTGTCCTGAGCGTCAGCGACCTTGCGCGAGGCGCCCTTGGCGAGGGTCTTGTCCATCACCGCGCGGCATCCGGCGCTGAGGTCCGAGCGATGCTTGATCATGCACGCGGTGATCTTCGGGATATTGGGGATCTCGGCCGAGCAGAGACGGAAGGCATCGCCCGTGCACATCTGCTGCGCCTCGGCCGAGAAGGCGAAGCTCGCGCCCGTCGAAGCGATCGAGACGATGGCGGCAAAGCCCAGGGCCAGGCTGGTGTCGCGGATCTTGCCGGTAAACGACTTGGTCATTTGAAGCTCCCGTTGGCGCCGCCTCAGCGGGCCCGTTGTCGATGGGAGCTACGATGCTCCGGCAAAACCGTTTCCACTGTGATGACGCTCACGGGAGACCCACCCTCTGTGACCTCAGTCACTCTAGCGCACCCCACTGAAATTCCTTCGCAACCGCTGTCGTGTTGGTGTCACGTTAACTCTTACTTCGCATTAATGGCTCGTCGCGCGGGAAATTCCGCCGGTTTGGTTGCGTAATTGGAAAGAGTAACGATGCGTAATGCGTTGGGCCTGATGCTGGCCAGTGTAGTTGCGGCGGTCGTGATCGCCGCCGGCGGTTGGTTTTATTATTCCGCGCGCGCCGACCAGGGCGCTCCCAAGACAGTTGCCGCCCGTGCCGCCGACCCATTGCCGGCACAGGCGAAGCTCGCCGCCAAGGACGACGTCGAGACCACCGCGGCCGTCGCGGCCAAGCCGGCCGCAGCAGCTCCAGCACCTGCCCCCGTGCCGGTCATGCCGATGCAGCCGAAGCAGGCCTGCGCCAATCCGAACGCGCTGGGCGTGTCCCGCGTCGTCGAGATCGACACGACGGGCGGCCCCGGCTTCGGCTTCGAGCATTTCAAGCAGTTCGACTTCCTGACCGAGAAGGAGGTCGTGCTGACCTTCGACGACGGTCCGTGGCCGGTCAACACGCCCACGGTGCTGAAGGCGCTCGCGGACGAATGCACCAAGGGCCTGTTCTTCTCGGTCGGCAAGCACGCGACCTACCATCCGGAGATCCTGAAGCAGGTGCTGGCCCAGGGCCACACGGTGGGCACGCACACCTGGTCGCATGTCAATCTGAACAGCAAGAAGTTGACCGAGCAGCAGGTCAAGGACGAGGTTGAGAAGGGCTTCAGCGCAGTGAAATTCGCGCTCGGCACCAACCCGGCGCCGTTCTTCCGCTTTCCGCAGCTTCAGCACAATCCCGCGATGGTGAGCTATTTCGGCACCCGCAACGTCGCGATGTTCTCGACCGAAATCGACTCCTTCGACTTCAGGAAGGGCGCGACGCCGGAGAAGATCGTCGAGACCGTGATGACGAGGCTGGACAAGCTCGGCAAGGGCATCATCCTGATGCACGACTTCCAGAAGAACACGGGCCTCGCCCTGCCGACGCTGCTCGCGCGGCTGAAGGCCGGCGGTTACAAGGTCGTGCAGATGAAGGCCAAGACGAGCCTCCAGACGCTGCCGGAATATGACGAGGCGCTGATGAAGGACATGAAGGTGCCGACCGCAGGCACGAACTCCCGTCCGATCGCGAGCGTCGTGCAAACGATCTCGCAGTAAGCGCCAAATCCAAAACTCTTGCGTCATGGCCGGGCTTGTCCCGGCCATCCACGTTTTAGGATCAGGCGCGACGACGTGGATGCCCGGGTCAAGCCCGGGCATGACGGCGAGATCAGGGTACAGGTCGGCGCCTCACCAATAGATGCCGTGGCGATGCAGCTCGCTGATGATGCGGCGCTCGGTCCAGCTGCGCTTGGGCTTCGGCTTGTCCGCCTTTGCCGTGGTCTTGGCGGCGGGCTTGGGCGTCGTGACCGGCGCGGAGGCCGTCGCCGGTGTGGTGACCGTCGGAGTGGTCGCCACTGTCGGCGCGGAGAGCGACACCGCCGGCGGACGATCATGATATTTCTGAACCTCGGTGGCCGGCGCGGCTTCGCTCACCTGCGCCGTCACGGTGCTCGCCGATGTCGTGGTTTGCGGAGTGGAGGTCTGTTCGCCTGCCGCCGCCAGCGACAGACCGCGGGAGCCGCCTGCCTGGGCGGAGGCCGAAGCCAGCAGCATGGCGGCAATCAGAATGATCTTGCGCATGTGAAGTCTCCCCGTGTTGGCGTGACAGGACGTTAGGGGAGCCATGTCTGCGATTATGTGATCGCGATCACGCAGCCGAGCGAGCCCTGATGCAGGCTGATGCCTGGTCATCGGAGCGCTTGGGGTCGGATGAACCGGGGCGCTGGTGCCGCAAGAGGGATTCGAACCCCCGACCCCGTCATTACGAATGACGTGCTCTACCGACTGAGCTATTGCGGCGAACCTGCCGGGACCAAAGCAATGCCGGCCCCGATACGCGCGCCCCTGATATCGGGCATGGCCCGAATTGGCAAGGACAAGCGGGAGGCGAAATACCGCTCACGCGCCCCAGCGGGACCAGAATCCGCGCCAGCCGCCCGCCTGGGCTTTGGGCGTGCCGATTTGTTCCGTAAATTCGTCGCTTGGGCCGTCGTCGTCGATCCCGGGATCGTCCGGTGCGCGGACGATCGGGATGACGGTTTGGGTCGGCGCCGAGGCGGGCTTGCTGAGGTCGGCCCGGGTCCGGAAGACCGGCGTCGGCGCCGGCGGCGATGATTCGGCGGGCGCCGGAGCCGGATTCGCCGGCTCGGCGGGCGTGACGACCGGCTCGTCGACCTTCGCAGTTTGCTCCCCAGTCTCCTCGGCCACTTCCTTGGTAGCCTCCTTCGCGGCGTCCTTGGCGTGAGGGGGTGAATTGTCCTGCGCGGCCGGTGCCGGCAGCGGGGCCACCTCCGGCGGTTCCACCGCGGCTTCGCTGGGAGCGGCGGTCACCCGCTTCGGCGGCGGAGCGGCCAGCATGGCTTCCTCGAAGGCCGAGGATTCGAGCGTGGGGCCCTTGTCCGAGGGCAGGCTCGCGACCGGCGCCTGCCACTGGAACGCATCGAGGCGGCCGGTGACCGGGGAGACCGGACGCCAGCGGTCGCTGACATAGCCGTCCGCGGTCCAGGCGGGATCGAGCCGGGCGCGCACCGCGCGCAAGGTCCAGGCGCGGGCGCGGCCGCCGTCACCATGCTCTGTGCGCTCGATCTCGGCCATCAGCAGCGCGACGCGCTGGGTCGGATCCTTGAGATAAGGCGCGAGCACCTCGCGCGCGCGGGCGAACTCCGAGGCCTCGATCGCAGCGCGCGCGATTGCGAGCTGCCCTTCGACATAACCGGGCTTGTCGGCGGGGGTCTTCGCGGCGAGATTTTCTACCCGCTGCAAGCGGTGCCATGCGGAATCGCCGAGCTTCACATGCGCATAGGCATCCGCGAGATCGGGATGCGGATTGGCGAGCCAGGCGGCTTCCACCAGCTTCATGGCGCGGCGCACCTGATGCGCCTCGCTCTCGAATTTTGCCGCGAGCACGGCCGCCGGCACCAAGGTCGGCGCGAGCTTGACCGCCTCCAGCACGCTCTCGCGCGCGACGTCGCGGTCCATCGTTTCCAGCTCCAGCGCACGCGCGGCGAGCAGCACACCGCGCTGCCGGCGATAGGTCTGCTTGTCGATCAGGCCCGCGGACAGGTTCGAATCGAGGATCGCGAGCGCGCCGCTCCAGTCGCCGCGCGCACAGCGGAAGCCGAGCACCGCGTGCGAAGCCCAGGTCGCGGACGGCGACAGCTTGATCGCTTCCTCCGCGATCATCACGGCGCCGACCGCATCATCGGCGCGCTGCGCCTCGATGAAGAGACCGCGCAGGCCGAGCAGCCGCGTGTCCTCGCGTTCGGCCATGGCGCGGAAGACGCGTTGCGCCTCGTCGCGATTGCCTTCGAGCTGCGCCGACTGCGCGTGCAAAAGCAGTGCGAGCGGATCGTTCGGTGCATGCCGCCGCGCCGCCTCGGCGTGCCGGCGCGCGAGCGCGGAATCGCCGTGGCCGATCGCGAGCAGGCCATGGGTGATGGCGTGACGGCCGCGGGCATGGCGCTTGTCATGACGGCGTCGGCGCAAGCGCCCCGGCATGCGCCAGATCATCGTCAGGATGCTCCAGACCAGCACGACGGAAGCGGCGAAGAGGCCGAGCAAGAACACGAACCTCGGCAGCGTCGTCGAGATGCGGAAGCTGCCCGCGGTCAGGACGAGATCACCGGACTGGTCGGCGACCCAGGCCGCGCCGGCCGCCGCCAGTGCGATCAAGACGAGAAAGAGGACGATGCGAAGCATGGCGATCCCTATACGCGCCGATTGTTGCGCGAATCTTATTGAGTAGATTTGGCGAGATCCGCCATGGCATCGTCGGCGAATTTGCGGGACGCGGCGAGCGCGGCGTCGCGGGCGTCGGCTTTGTCGAGCCAGGCCTGCGCCGGAGCACGATCAGCCTCGGGCAGCGTCTTCAGCTCGCGCCGCGCTTCGGCGAAATCGCTACGGAGCGCCGCCGCCGTGACGCGCGTCACGATGGCGCCGCGATCGTTGCCGACGCCATCGGTGCGCTCGATCCGCACGAGCTTTGACGCGCCGGCCTGGAGCCGCTCGACAATGCCGGCCTCGCTCGACGGAGCTTCAGCCGGCGGCGACAGCTTCGGCACGATATTGAGGAGCTCGCGGCTCAGCGCCGCCGATGTCGGGATGCCGGACGATGCAAACGCCTCGAGCGGCTTGAGCATATCGGGCTTGGTCGCCAGCGACCGCGCCGCCGCCAATTGCGATTGATAGGGATCGCCGTGGCGAACGGCAACGTCGAGCAGGGACGCCGCGACCACATAGCGGAGCGGCTTGTCGTCCATCGTCTTGGCCTCGGCGATCTTCTCGCCCTGCTGCGCAAGCTCGGCCCGCTCGGTCTTGCTCGCGCGCTCGAGCTGGGCGATGCGGTCGGTGAGCGCGGCAAGATCGGGCGCGGCACTCGGCGGCGCGGATTTCGCATCGTTCAGCGCGCTCGCCGTCTTATCGAACTGTGCGCGCAAATTGGCGATGTCGCCGCGCAGTGCGCTCGCCGCTTTCTCCAACGCGTCGATCCGCGCGACTTGGGCCGGATCGGCCGCCGGCCTCGCGGCCCTGGCTTCGACCGCGGCAACGCGTCCGCTCAGCGCATCGACGGTCGCACTGGTGACCTGCGGCGCGGCCGGCGGGGCCTGCACCGCGGGCCAGCCCAGCATCCAGCCGACTGCGATCACGACCGCAGCCGCGGCAACGCCGGAGAACGGCGCGATGACCCAGGGCGAAATCGGCGCCGATACAAGCACCGCCGCGGAGGCCTGCTGCTCTGCAGATTCGGACTGAGGCTCGGCCTTGACCTGTTCCGAGCCGGGCTCTTCCACCCTGGCCTGCTCCTGCGCGACATGCTCGGATGCCTCGGGCTCGCCCGCGACCTGCTGCGGCTGGGTCGAGACTTCCGTCGCCTCGAGGTCGATGGTGGGCGGGGTGCGCTTGGCACGACCCGGATCGGGCGCCAATCCAGCGTCTTCAGGCTTGTCGTCGGCCATCGTGACGGTTCCTCACACTTCCATACCAGGGTGGATTAGATTGCGTCGGATTCGGCCCGACCTTTACGCCAAACGGGTCCGCAACGCACGCTCCAAGGTGTCGAATAAGGCAGTTTCGTCCGGCGTTGCGGCCACCAGAACCTGTGACGCGCCGGCATCGCGCAGCACGCCCGCAACGGTCTCGGACAGGCAGCAATGCGGGATCGCCAGCGCCGAAATTTCGACACCTTCGTCCCGCGCCGCATCGAGGAACGCACGTGCGCTGCGCCGGGAGTAGTGCAGCACCGCCTCGATCCCGTGGGCGGCAAAGCCCTCGCACACCTCGCGCGGCAGATGCTTCACCGGCGCCATGCGGTAGGTCGTCTGCGTCACCACGCGGAAACCTCCCGCGCCGAGCTCGCCGCCAAGATCGCGCGACAGATCCGCGCCCGCCAGATACAACAGCGTGCTGTTTTTCTTCAGCACCTTGTCGCGCGCGCTCTGCATCACCTTGTCGCGCAAGGACGCGGCGTCGCCCCCGGCGACGATCACCTTGGCAAAACCAGCCTCTCGCGCCGCTGCAGCCGTATGTTCGCCGACCGCGAACAATGGCAGCTCCAGCAGACCGAGGTCCGGCAATTGCGGCGCTATGGCGCGAATCGCGTTGGCCGAGGTGACGAGAACGGCATCATAAGAAACTTCGCTCTCGCCTTGGAAGGCGACCGGCTCGAGCTTGAGCGCCGGCGCAAGCAGTACCGCATGCCCGCGCGTGCGCAGATTGTCCGCCGTCGCCGCATTGTCGGGATGCGGCCGTGTGACAAGAATGGACATCGCTGCTGTTCCCGGACCATTTGGCGGTAACGCATTGACCAGAACGGCTGCGCGTGACGATTGCGCAAGCCGACCCCGGGATGCTACCGGACGTACCAGAACTCTGCTTTATGGATGAGCGCAAGGGCGCAAATTGGATAACAATTCGCCAATGCTGGTGCTGGGCATCGAAACCACCTGCGACGAGACCGCCGCGGCCGTGATCGAACGCGCGGCCGACGGCAAGGGCAAGATCCTGTCCAACATCGTGCGGTCGCAGATCGAGGAGCATGCCCGCTTCGGCGGCGTGGTGCCGGAGATCGCCGCGCGCGCGCATGTCGACGTGCTCGATGGGATCATCGACCGCGCCATGAACGAGGCCGGCATCGATTATGCTCAGCTCGACGGCGTCGCGGCGGCCGCGGGGCCCGGGCTGATCGGCGGCGTCATCGTCGGACTCACCACCGCGAAGGCGATCGCGATGGTGCACGACACGCCGCTGGTCGCGGTGAATCATCTCGAAGCGCATGCGCTGACGCCGCGTCTCACCGACGGCATCGAATTTCCCTATTGCCTGTTCCTCGCCTCCGGCGGCCATACCCAGATCGTCGCAGTCACCGGTGTCGGCCAGTATGTGCGGCTCGGCACCACGGTCGACGACGCCATCGGCGAGGCCTTCGACAAGGTCGCGAAGATGCTGGGCCTGCCCTATCCCGGCGGCCCGCAGGTCGAGCGCGCGGCGGCAGGCGGCGATGCCACGCGCTTTGCGTTTCCCCGGCCGATGCAGGGGCGCCCCGATGCCAATTTCTCGCTGTCGGGACTGAAGACGGCGGTGCGCACCGAAGCGAGCCGGCTGGCCGAGCTCATGCCGCAGGACATCAGCGATCTCTGCGCGAGCTTCCAGGCCGCCGTGCTCGATTCAACGGCCGACCGGCTGAGCGTCGGCCTGAAGCTTTTCCGCGAGCAGTTCGGCGCACCGCGCGCGCTGGTCGCCGCCGGCGGCGTTGCCGCCAATCAGGCGATCCGCGGCGCGCTTGACGATGTCGCGAAGCAGGCCGGGACGCAGCTGATCATGCCACCACCCGCGCTGTGCACCGACAACGGCGCCATGATCGCCTGGGCCGGCGCCGAGCGCCTGGCGCTTGGCCTGACCGACACGATGGACGCGCAGCCGCGCGCACGCTGGCTGCTCGATGCCAACGCGACCGCGCCCGCGGGCTACGGCAAGACTCGGGCGGGATATTGAATGAGCAGACGCTGCCACGGGCTCCCCTTCACCTCGCCCCGCTTGCGGGGAGAGGTCGGATTGCATCAGAGATGCAATCCGGGTGAGGGGGACTCTCCGCGAGTCTCTCTGTCACCGTCCCCGCTGAGACTGCCCCTCACCCCGACCCTCTCCCCGCAAGCGGGGCGAGGGAGTGGAGGGATCGCGCAATGACCGCGTTCCAATCCGTCGCAGTGATCGGCGCGGGCGCCTGGGGTACGGCGCTGGCGACGGTGGCGGCGCGAGCAGGGCGAAACGTGACGCTGTGGGCACGCAATGCCGAGCACGCCGCGCGGATCGCATCGACGCGCGACAATCCGCGGCTGCCCGGGATTCGGATCGTGCCTGAGCTCGTCGTGACGAGCGATCTGGCGCTCGCCGCGCGTGCCGACATGCTGCTGATTGCGACGCCGGCGCAACATTTGCGCGGCGCGGTCAACATGCTGGCCTCGCACATCACGAAGGCGGTGCCGATCGTCGCCTGCGCCAAGGGTATCGAGCACGGCACCCATAAGTTCATGACGGACGTGATCGCCGAGGCCGCGCCGCACGCGCAGCCGGCGATCCTGTCGGGGCCGAGCTTTGCCGACGATGTCGCACGCGGCCTGCCGACGGCAGTGACCCTGGCGGCAAGCGATGAGGCGCTCGCCAGCAGCCTGGTGCAGGCGCTGGGCTCGCCGACATTCCGCCCCTATCACTCCACCGACATTCGCGGCGTCGAGATCGGCGGCGCCGCCAAGAATGTGCTGGCGATCGCGGTCGGCATTGCGGTCGGGCGCAAGCTCGGCGCCTCCGCGCAGGCGGCGCTCACGACCCGCGGCTTTGCCGAGCTGACGCGCCTCGGCCGTGCGCTCGGCGCACGCAGCGAGACGCTCACCGGCCTGTCGGGCCTCGGTGATCTCATTCTGACCTGCTCGAGCCCGCAATCGCGCAACTTCGCGCTCGGCCTCGCGCTCGGCCGCGGCGAGCAGCCTCCCGCCGGCAAGCTCGCCGAGGGCGAGTTCACCGCCCCCGTGCTGATCGAGCTCGCCGCTTCGCAAAACATCGAGTTGCCGGTATCTGAGGCGGTCGCATCGATCCTGAGCGGCAAAAGCACGATCGATGCCGCGATCTCGGCGCTGATGACGCGCCCCTTCAAGGCAGAGGAATAAGCATGGCGTACTGGCTCGTGAAATCCGAACCGTCGGTGTGGTCCTGGGACCAGCAGGTTGCGAAGGGCGCCAAGGGCGAGGCCTGGACCGGCGTGCGCAATTTCACCGCGCGTCAGAACCTCGTGAACATGAAGAAGGGCGACAAGGCGTTCTTCTATCATTCCAACGAGGGCAAGGAGATCGTCGGCATCGCCGAGATCATCAAGGAGGCCTATCCCGATCCAACCGACAAGACCGGCAAATTCGTCTGCGTCGACATCAAGGCCGACAAGCCCCTGAAGACGCCGGTGACGATGGCCGCGATCAAGGCGGAGAAGAAGCTCGCGGATATGGCGCTGGTGAAATATTCGCGCCTCTCCGTGCAGCCGGTGACGGCAGAGGAGTGGAAGCTCGTCTGCAAGATGGGCGGGATGTAGTTACGTCGTTTCGTAGCCCGGATGGAGCGCAGCGCAATCCGGGAAAGTCTCGATTGAAGCCCGATCCCGGATTACGCTTCGCTCCATCCCGGCTACGATATCCGGGCTTGCGACTCCTCCAGCGCAAACACCTCGCACGGCGCGGCAATGCCGCGCAGCTCATGCGTCCCAAGCGCAACCAGCGGCATCTCCGTCTCGGCGGCGAGCGCGCCCGACACCAGCACCGTCCGGCCCAGCGGCTTGCACAATCCCTCCAGACGGCTGACGAGATTGACGGCGGGGCCGATCGCGGTGAAGTCGAGCCGGTTCGCGGCGCCGATATTGCCCCAGAGCATCTCGCCGAGATGGAGCGCGGCGCCAAACGACAAAGGCGGCAGCCCTTGCGCGCGGCGCTCCTTGTTGAGATACGTCATCCCGGCTTCGGCTGCGCTTGCCGCGCGCAAAGCAGCGTCACAGGCGCGGCGCGGGGACGCCTCGAGCACCGGAAAGATCGCGAGCACGCCGTCGCCGATGAATTTCAGCACCTCGCCGCCGAAGGCGTGAACCGCGCCGGCGATGCGATCGAACCAGGCATCGAGCGCCGCAATGACATCGGCCGGCGGTGTCGTCTCCGACAGGGTCGTGAAATTGCGCAAATCCGCATAGAGCAGTGCGGCCTGGATGGTCTCGCCGAGATCGCGGCGCAGAGGCGCCGCCAGTACCCGCTCCGCGCTGCGCGTGCCAAGGTATGCATCGAGCGTTGCCCGCAAGGTGGCGCGCGCGGCGAGCACGGCCAGCGGCGTTGCGGCGAAACGCGCGGCCTGACGCAATTGCTCGATCTCATCCGCCGTGAACGGACGCGGCCCGATCCAGCCGAGCAGCGGGCCATCGGGCCGTCCGGCGACATCTTCATGCACCTCGCCGCCCGCGATATCGCGCAGCCAGCGGCGGCCGGCGTCGTCGGGTGGATCGGGCGCGAGGCCGCCCGGCGCGAAGCCGAGCGCTTCGATCACCTGGCCGCTGTCGGCACGCCACAGCCAGGTCCGCTTCGCGATCAGCGGATGCGGCACCTCCAGCGTCAGGGCGCCTGCCGCGAGCGGAATGCCGTCGGCGACCAGATGCGCGCCGAGCTCCGCGAGCAGGTGGTCGGCCCCGCGGCAATCCGAGGCCGCATCGAGGAGCCAGGCGAGGGTCGGCGAGAGCTGCATCCGGCGATCATGGCGAAACAGGGCCGTCTTTGCCACGGGCAATCCTTGACGGAGCGCAGAGCCACCGCCATGTCCCATCGTCAGACCAGGGATGATCGCCGATGCCCGAACCCTTTATAGTGCGACGCGAGACCCAGATCGCGGCCCCGCGCGCCACCGTCTTCGCCTACCTCACCGACCCCGAAAAGATACTGAGCTGGATGGGCTCCGACGCAACCACGGAGCCTTATCCCGGCGGGCTCTACCTGCTCAAGGGCGTCAGCCCGGACGGCGCCGCCGCCCGCGGCGCGTTCCGCGAGGTCGTGCCGGTGCATCGTCTGGCCTATACGTTCGGGTGGGAGGGCGGTCAGGAAGTGCCGCCCGGCTCGAGCCTGATCGAGATCGACCTGATCGAGCAGGACGGCGGCACGCTGCTGCGCATGACCCATAGCGGCCTGCCGAACGAAGCGCAGGCGGCCGCTCATGCAACGGGTTGGGCGCACTACCTTAAGCGGCTCACGATCGCAGCCGCAGGCGGCGACCCCGGTCCTGACATAGGTGTGTCAGATAATAAGTAGCTCTCGTAGGGTGGGCAAAGGCGCTCTTCGCGCCGTGCCCACCACCCGTCACTATGGGCAAATGGTGGGCACGCTTCGCTTTGCCCACCTTACGAGAGCGGCGCTTCGTTACACTGCTGCCGTCGCCACCACCTGCGCCAGTAACTGCTCGCGCCTGGCCTGCGAGCGCTGACCCGTCATGGTCGCGGCGAAGCGCTCGAGGATGCCCTCCTCGAAGGCGGTGACGATGGTGTCGTGGACGTAGCTCTTGCGGCAGATCGCCGGCGTGTTGGAGAGCTGGTCGGCGGCGGCGCGGATCGCATCCAGCACCTGCTTCTTGCGGCCGCGCTGGCTGCTCGCCGGCGTGATCCGCGACAGCGATTCCACCACGACGGCGGACGCCATCAGCGTGCGGAAATCCTTCAGGGAAATCTTGATGCCGGCGATCTCGCGCAGAAACGCGTTCACCTGGGTGGTGTTGACCGCGCGCACGATGCCGGAGGCATCGCGATACTGGAACATGCGCTTGCCGGGAACGCTCTGCAAAATGCCGATGGCGCGCACCAGCTTGGCGGCGTCGCACTCCTTGCGCACCGCCTTGCCGCCCTTGGCCTTGAAGCTGAGCACGAAGCAATCGTCTTCCAGAGTGACGTTGGACTTCAGCAGCGTGGTCGCGCCGCGGGTGCCGTTGAGGCGGGCGTAGGATTCATTGCCGGGGCGGATCGCGGTGCGCGCGATCAGCTCGATCACGGCCGAGAGCGCGAACTCGCGCGTCGGCTCGTCCCCTGACAGGAACGCCGAGACCTTGCGCCGGATTTTCGGCAGCGCGCCGACGAGCTTTGCCAGGCGATGCGCCTTGCGCTGCTCGCGGACCTTCTCCCAGTCGGCGTGGTAGCGGTATTGCAGCCGGCCCGCGGCATCGCGGCCGACGGCCTGCAGATGCGAGTTCGGGTCGGCGGAGTAGCGCACCTCGCGATAGGCCGGCGGCACCGCCATGGAATGCAGCCGCCGGATGGTGCGGGCGTCGCGGATATGCGCACCGTTGGGGCGGACGAAGGAATAGCCCTTGCCGCGCCTGATACGACGGATGGTCAGCTCGTTCTGGTCGCCGAGCCGCAAGCCGAGCTCCTTGGCGAGGGCCTCGACCGTCGCCGCAGGCGCCGCGTCGTAGGTCTTCTTGGGGCTCGGGCGCCTGAAACCGGTCGGTTTCGGCCATTGTCCGAGGGCCTTGGCCAGGGCAATGGCTGCAGGATCGGCTGAAGCGGGCCGTATCGTCCCGAGATTCTGCTGATCCATCATGGTCTTACGCCTCAGCTCCTGTCCTGTTGTCGATCAATGCCGCTGTTGTGATTTTTGTTCCGAGGAGTCTCTTTGAACCCGGGTTGGCCATTTAGGGTGTTCCGAACACGAATGCGAGTCCCGAATCAGTGAGAAGAGGTTGCTAAATACCTCTCCTCGGCGCATGGGGGCTCTGCGGTCTCTGTTCTGGCGGTTTGGGTGAAGAGCCGGAAAGTGCTCGTCGGCCCTGTTTCAGATTTGCGACAGCGGGCCTTCCGGAGCTTGATTCTCCGCATGGCCGGCTGCCCGTCGAAGGTCCAGCTTGTGCTCCTTGTCGGGTCCGGTTAGCCCGACGCATAATCCATCAAATGATGATGTCGGCATTGCCTGAGCTTGCCGCATGTGGAGGGAAGCATGTCCGAGAAGATCTACGATATCCCCGCGGAGTGGGCGAAGCGCGCCTGGGTCGACCAGGCCAAGTACAAGGAGATGTACGCCCGTTCGATCTCGGACCCGAACGGTTTCTGGGCGGAGCAGGCCAAGCGCATCGACTGGATGAAGGCGCCGACGAAAATCGAGAACGTCTCGTTCGCGCCGGGCAACATCTCGATCAAATGGTTCGAGGACGGCATCCTGAACGTCGCCTACAATTGCATCGACCGGCATCTCGCCAAACGCGCCAACCAGACCGCGATCATCTGGGAGGGCGACGATCCCTCGCAGTCCAAGCACATCACCTACAAAGAGCTGCATGACGAGGTCTGCCGGATGGCCAACATCCTGCGCACCCGCAACGTCGGGAAGGGCGACCGCGTCACCATCTACCTGCCGATGATTCCGGAAGCTGCTTACGCAATGCTGGCCTGCGCGCGGATCGGCGCGATCCACTCCGTGGTGTTCGCGGGCTTCTCACCTGACAGCCTCGCCCAACGCATCAACGACTGCCAATCCAAGGTGATCATCACCGCGGACGAAGGCCTACGCGGCGGCAAGAAGGTGCCGCTGAAGGCCAATGTCGATGCGGCGCTTGGCAAGGCCGACGGCGTCGACTGGGTCGTCGTGGTCAAGCGCACCGGCGCCAAGGTCGACATGAACCCCACGCGCGACCTCTGGTACCACGAGGCCGCGGCGATGGTGACCACGGAATGCCCGGTCGAGCACATGCACGCCGAGGATCCGCTGTTCATCCTCTACACGTCGGGCTCGACCGGCCAACCCAAGGGCGTGCTGCACACCTCCGGCGGCTATCTCGTATTCGCCTCGATGACGCATCAATACGTCTTCGACTATCACGACGGCGACATCTACTGGTGCACCGCCGACGTCGGCTGGGTCACCGGCCACAGCTACATCCTCTATGGGCCGCTCGCCAACGGCGCGACCACGCTGATGTTCGAGGGCGTGCCCAATTATCCGGATAATTCGCGGTTCTGGAACGTCATCGACAAGCACAAAGTCAACATCTTCTACACCGCGCCGACCGCAATCCGCGCGCTGATGCAGTCCGGCGACGAACCGGTGAAGAAGACCTCGCGCGCCTCGCTCCGCCTGCTCGGCTCGGTCGGCGAGCCCATCAATCCCGAAGCCTGGGAGTGGTATCACCGCGTCGTCGGCGACGACCGCTGCCCGATCGTCGACACGTGGTGGCAGACCGAGACCGGCGGCATCCTGATCACGCCGCTGCCGGGCGCGACCAAGCTGAAGCCCGGCTCGGCGACGCAACCGTTCTTCGGCGTGGTGCCTGAGATCGTCGATGCCGACGGCAAGGTGCTGGAAGGCGAAACATCAGGCAATCTCTGCCTGACGCGGTCCTGGCCCGGCCAGATGCGCACGGTCTACGGCGACCACGCCCGCTTCGAACAAACTTACTTCTCGACCTACAAGGGCAAATACTTCACCGGCGACGGCTGCCGCCGCGACGCCGACGGCTATTACTGGATCACCGGCCGCGTCGACGACGTCATCAACGTCTCCGGCCACCGCATGGGCACCGCCGAAGTCGAGAGCGCGCTGGTCGCGCATGAGAAGGTGTCGGAAGCCGCCGTCGTCGGCTTCCCGCACGACATCAAGGGTCAGGGCATCTACGCCTATGTCACCCTGATGGCCGGCGTGCAGCCGAGCGACGAGTTGCGCAAGGAGCTCGTGACCTGGGTGCGCAAGGAGATCGGCCCGATCGCCTCGCCCGACCAGATCCAGTTCGCCCCGGGCCTGCCCAAGACCCGCTCCGGCAAGATCATGCGCCGCATCCTGCGCAAGATCGCCGAGGACGAGCCGGGCAGCCTCGGCGACACCTCGACGCTCGCCGATCCCGCCGTTGTCGATGATCTCGTCAAGAACCGGCAGAACAAGAAGTCGGCGTAAGGCGAGTTCGTGCCCCGGACGCAGCGCAGCGCTCCTTCAGCGGTGCGCTGCTGAGCCGGGGCCCATCTAAACGTCAGAACGTGTAGCTTCCTGGATCCCGGCTCTGCGCAGCAGCGTTTCACGCTGCAGCGCATCCGGGACACGCGATTAGTTTTCGCGTCAGCGCGCCCTCTCAACCAACGGCCATTCACACCCTCACGCTGCTGTCAGCGGGCGCGGCAGCGCGCCTGCATCTTTCCCGTCGAGTGTTGTTTTCTGGTCATTTACTTTATTTCGAACATTTCCTTTGTTCCCCCTGCTGGCCTGCCCTCGGCAGCCGCGCGTCGAAACCATTGGGTTAACGGGCGCGGTTAAGAATGAGCATCGACGAGGGCTTGGTGCGGCGACGATTGCCGGTTCTGCGTCATTTTGGACGATCCGTTTTGGGCAAGGGGAAGCATCGATGTCGATGAGGATTGCGGTGGCGCTGGCCGCCACCATCGCGGCTGGGGCCTTGACGTCGACGGCGGCGCAGGCGCGGCCGGAAATGGTGGGGGCGCACCTGGCCGACTATTCGCCGGGCACCATCGTGGTCAAAACCAGCGAGCGGCGGCTTTATCTCATCCTCGGGAACGGCCAGGCCGTGCGCTATCCGGTCGGCGTCGGCAAAGCCGGCAAGCAGTGGGCCGGCACCACGAAGATCGACGGCAAATATCTCAATCCGGCCTGGGCGCCGCCCGCCGAGGTGAAGCGCGACAAGCCTGGTATCCCCGACGTCATTCCGGGCGGCTCGCCGCGCAACCCGATGGGCGTTGCGGCGATGACGCTCGCCGGCGGCGAATATGCGATCCACGGCACCAACGTGCCGGGCTCGATCGGCGGCTTCGTCTCCTATGGCTGCATCCGCATGCTCAACGACGACATCACCGATCTCTACGGCCGCGTCTCCGTCGGCACGACGGTGGTCGTGACGCGCTGATCGCCTGAATCAGCCGAGATGAAATGAAAGGCCGCGTCTTCGACGCGGCCTTTTTATTGCCAGAACCGCCAGCCGCGCGCGCACCAGCCGTCGCGATGGCCGCCATTGTAGCTGCGCACGAAGCCGCCGGCGAGCAGTGCCGCCGAGACGTTCGCAGTCCGCCGGGTCGCGACGTCGGCGAGGACTCGGCCGTATTTGTCGGGAGCGAGATTGGTGATGGTCACGCCGCCCTGGCCGAGCAGATCGCGCAAGGCACGGGCCGCAGCTTCGGCCTTGTCCAGCTCCTCCTGGCAGGATGCTTTCAGTTCGGGCGCATCGATGCCGCGCAGCCGAATGCGGACCACGGGATCGCGTCCCTCGTGCAGGCGAACACGCGCGAGAAAAGTGTCGCCATCGATGGCGCGAATGAATTCGACCGGACGCACATCCGCGTGGCCGGTCTGCTGAAGAACGATCTCGGCATCTCCAGTGCGATCGGTATCGCGAACAAGCCAGTGCGTTCCATGGCGGAATGTGAGCACGACGGCCAGCGCGATGCCCACCACGAACATCCAGGGCAATAGCCCGGAGAAGCGGCGGCCGAACGGCGAGCCGCTGAACTGCGGCCGGTAGGAATTGGGGCGATCCTGGAAACGCATCAACTCACGCTATGTCTGAGTCGGGGGAACTCACAAGCACGAGCGCGTCCATAAACGACGCCGAATGCGCCGGAGGCCATGCACGAAAGTTCCGTCTCTCAAAGAGGTTAGCCGTAGTTCTACTGGGGATCCGCGAATATTTTCCAAATCTCAATCATTGGTTGCGAATAGCTGTTATACGACAAACCGAGGGGAGATTGCCGTGGGGTCATTCGGGTTTCGCATTGGAACAAAGCTCGGCATCGTGACGGGCGTGAGCGTCTTGCTGGTCGGCGGCATGCTGACCAATCAGATGCTCGGCAACCGCTCCATTGCCGAATCCAATCGCCTCGTCACAATTAACTATCTCAACAAGGGCAATGCGCAGGCGGCTCAGACGGCGATGGCACGCGCGCAGCTCGCCGCTCTCGAACTCGGCTCGGCACCGTCAGCCGGAGAGGTCGACAGGCTCCTCGAGCTTCTCCGTACCCGGGCCGGCGAAGCCGGCACCGAAATCGATGCCGCGAGAGAGCGGGCGACCCGCAAGGTCACACAGGACGCTTACCGCGAGGCCAAGAAGTTCGTCGATGCGTATCTGGCCAGCGGCGTCGAGCTCGCCGCGGCGCAAAAGGCGGTCATCGCCGCCCCCGCGGGTGGCGCCAAGCTTGCAGCAGAGTCGGCCAAGGCAAGTATTCTCGCAGAGCATATGCGTCCGGCAGCGCAGGAAGTCAGCAAGCGCATCGACGATCTCGTCGGCGTCGCCAACGAATTCGCCGCGCGCCGCAAGGGCGAGATGCTGGCCGAGCTGGATCGCGTCGCCAATTTCGCTTTGATCGTCGGCCTATTCGTCGTCCTGACGTTGGTCGGCTCCGCAGTCTTTTCCGTCTTGAACGTCGCCCGTCCGATCCGTCGCATCGGCGATGTGCTCCTGCAGCTCGCCGGAGGCAACAAGGCGATCGAAATTCCCTACACCCGCCGTGGCGACGAGGTCGGCGACAACGCCCGCGCGGCACAGACCTTCAAGGAAAATCTGATCCGCATCGAGCAGATGGAAGCCGAGCAGAAGAACCACCAAGCCGCTGCGGCCGCTCAGCGCAAGCAGGAGATGACGCGGCTTGCCAACGCGTTCGAAACTGCGGTCGGCGGCATCATCAACTCGGTGTCGGCTGCATCCCAGGAGCTCGAATCCGCTGCCGGCACGTTGTCGGGTACGGCCGAACAGACCCAGCAGCTCTCCGGAATGGTCGCCGCCGCCTCGGAGGAAGCCTCGACCAATGTCGGGGCCGTGGCGTCCGCGGCCGAGGAAATGAGCACGTCGGTCGTCGAGATCGGCCGTCAGGTGCACGATTCCAGCCGTATCGCCGGCGATGCGGTCAAGCAGGCCGAGCGCACCGATGCCCGGATCAACGAGCTGCTCAAGGCGGCGGGCCGCATCGGCGACGTCGTCAAATTGATCACGGCGATCGCCGAACAGACCAACCTCCTGGCGCTAAACGCAACAATCGAGGCGGCGCGCGCCGGCGAGTCCGGCCGCGGCTTTGCGGTCGTGGCGAGCGAGGTCAAGGCGCTCGCGGCGCAAACCGCGCGAGCGACCGAGGAAATCAGCGCGCAGATCGCCGGCATGCAATCGGCAACGCAGGACTCCGTCGGAGCGATCAAGGAAATCGGAACGACCATCGGCCGCATCTCCGATATTTCCACGACCATTGCCGCGACGATCGAACAGCAGGGCGCAGCGACGGCCGAGATTGCGCGAAACGTCAGCGAAGCCGCCAAGGGAACGGTCGAAGTCGCAGACAAGATCGCCCAGGTCAGCCATGGCGCGAGCGCGACCGGCGCGGCGTCGGGACAGGTGTTGGCGTCGGCGCGTTCGCTGTCGAGCGAAAGCAGCCTCCTGAAGACCGAGGTCGAGAAGTTCCTCAGCACCGTGCGCGCCGCGTAATGCGCAACGGAGCGGCGAGCACGATTGCCGTGCTCGCCGGACATTCATGAAGCCCCCGGGATTTCCCGGGTTTGACCGGGGTCGTAATCAACACTAGGTTGAACATTGAGCCGTAAGCAACTCGCTTGCGGAACCTGTTCAGCGAGTCCCCCGCCATGAATATCGATGCGTCGTCCCCCGATTCGCTCGAGCGAATCGCCGAACTCGTTCGTCGGCAAGATAGTTCTCTCGACACCACGCTGCTTCCGCCGGTGGAGGGGTTCCAAACCAGGACCGTCGCGCTCGAAACACTGATGCGCGAGGTGACGGAGTGCCTGGCGGACGGCTTTCGGCATCGCTCGCCGCAAGACTTTCCCATGCTCTATTTTGCATGCGGCAAGGCGCGCGTCGGATCGACGGCCCTGAGCAATCTGTTCGGCATGACCGGGATGCCTTCCTACTATCAGCCTTTGAAGGCCATGCTGCGCGATGCGCTCGTCGGCAAGAGGCCGGCGCCGTGGGCCGTGCCGTCGGCAGACGACGAGCCGCACATCTTCAGCAAGGAAACGATCGGGCCCTACGTGCTCGCCGAGAGCCTGTTCAATCCGCTCAAGCTGCTGATCGAGGCGGGCTATCCGCGGCACCGGCTGCATCTCATCATGCTCGACCGTGAGCCGGCGAGTTCACTGGCATCGTGGCTCGACAAGCTGATCTCGCGCGCGCCTGAAGATGTATTGCTGCGGCACTATGTCGTCGCCGCGCTCAGCGCGGCTCAAGTCGCAAGCTACGCCCAGCGACAGGGCGTTGCCGTCACTCACTACGTCTACGAGGTGAGCAAGGAGGCCGTGTCCTCGGTTCGTGTCCTGTTCGAACGGATCGGCCTTTCGGGCAGCTTCAACGAGAATGCCGTGACGTCCTGGCGTGAGCCGGGAGACTCGCACGCGAACAATGCGCGCGTCATCTTCCCGAGCGAAGCGACGATCTACAAGGTGCCCAATTTGCACACCTCCGACAGTGCCTATCGCTACCAGCGCCGTGCGACGGCCTCTCTGAGCGAAGCGCAACGCGAGGCTCTGGAGCGCTGCGGGGTCAATGATGCCTATCGCGTCGCGGTCGCCGCCTGTGTTCGCGATCTCGGCCTGAATGCGGCACTGTCGCAACGTCTGTTCGGCGAGTGGTTTGCTGCGGCTGCGTGATGGTCATGCTGGACGTTCCCACCGGAGCCGATTCCGCACTCCGTGAAGGTGCTGGCGGCAAGCAGCGTCACGTCGCCAGCCACCTCCGCCGTCTGGAGGCGGAAAGCATCCACATCCTGCGAGAGACGGCGGCCGAGTTCCGCAAGCCGGTCATGCTGTATTCCATCGGGAAGGATTCCTCGGTGCTGCTGCATCTGGCGATGAAGGCCTTCGATCCCGGCAAGCCGCCGTTTCCGCTGCTGCATGTCGATACGACCTGGAAGTTTCGCGAGATGATCGCGTTTCGGGACCGACGCGCGCGCGAGCTCGGCCTCGACCTGATCGTCCATACCAACAATGACGGATTGAGCCAGGGCATCGACCCTTTCACCCACGGCTCGGCCCGCTACACCGACGTGATGAAGACGCAAGCGCTGCGACAGGCGCTGGACTTCCACGGCTTCGACGCCGCGATCGGAGGCGCGCGGCGCGACGAGGAGAAGTCGCGCGCCAAGGAGCGCGTGTTCTCACACCGCAGCGCTGCGCATCGCTGGGATCCGAAGAACCAGCGGCCGGAGCTGTGGGGCTTGTACAACACGAGGCTCGCGCCCGGCGAGAGCATGCGGGTGTTTCCGCTGTCGAACTGGACCGAGATCGACGTGTGGGACTACATCCTGCTCGAGGACATCCCGATCGTTCCGCTCTATCTCGCAGCGTCGCGCCCCGTGGTCGAGCGCGACGGAGCATTGATCATGGTGGACGACGACCGGATGCCGCTGCAGCCCGGCGAGGAGCCGCAATCGCGCTCCGTCAGGTTTCGCACCCTCGGCTGCTATCCCCTCACCGGTGCAACGAGCTCGACGGCGGCAACCCTGCCCGAGATCGTGCAGGAGATGATGGCGTCGCGCACCTCCGAACGACAGGGACGCATGATCGACCGGGACAGTCCCGCATCGATGGAGCGCAAGAAGGCGGAAGGTTATTTCTGATGTCCTATCACGAGGCACCGGCGATCGCCGCCGCCGATGCGCCGCGGCTCGAGCAAGACGATCGCCCGACGTTGCGTTTCGTCACCTGCGGCAGCGTCGACGACGGCAAGAGCACGCTGGTCGGTCGGCTGCTCTACGATTCGAAGACGCTGCTCGACGACCAGCTCGACGCGCTCGCCTCGGAGAGCAGGACCGCCGGCACCACCGGCGGCGACCTCGACTTCGCGCTGCTGGTCGACGGGTTGCAGGCCGAGCGCGAGCAGGGCATCACCATCGACGTGGCCTACCGCTTCTTCGCCACGAAGCTGCGCCGCTTCATCGTCGCGGACACGCCGGGCCATGCGCAATATACGCGCAACATGGCGACCGGCGCCTCCAATGCCGATCTCGCCGTGGTGCTGGTCGACGCGCGCAAGGGCGTCATCCCGCAGACGCGGCGCCACAGCCACATCCTGTCGCTGCTCGGCATCCGCCACGTCGTGCTCGCCGTGAACAAGATGGACCTGATCGGATTCGACGGCGATCGCTTCGCTTCCATCACCGCCGAATACCTGACTCTGGCCGGTCAGCTCGGGATCTCCCAGGTCCAGTGCATCCCGGTCGTGGCGCCCGACGGCGACAATATCGTCGCCGCGAGCACGCGCATGCCCTGGTACGAGGGACCGACCGTTACGGCCTATCTGGAATCCGTAGACGTGACCGGCGACGCCTCGCAGCAGCCATTCCGGCTGCCGGTGCAATGGGTGAGTCGGCCGCATGCGGATTTTCGCGGCTTCTGCGGACGGATCGCGAGTGGAACGATCGCAGTGGGCGATGCCGTTCGCGCGCAGCCGTCGGGACACCAGACCCGCATCGCGCGCATTCTCACGCCCGCCGGCGAGCGCAATCACGCAAGGTCGGGCGAGTCCATCACCCTCACGCTCGCCGACGAGATCGACGTCAGCCGCGGCGACGTGCTGACCGCCGGATCTGCAGCGCCGGTGGCGGATCAGCTCGCGGCCCATCTCGTCTGGTTCGATGGCGAGGCCATGGTCGCCGGCCGGCGCTATTTGCTCCGGTGCGGTACCGCCTCGACCGGCGCGGTGATCACGGAACTCAAGCACCGGATCGCCATCGACACCATGGCGCGGGAAAGCGCCGCCACGCTCGACGTCAATGAGATCGGCTATGTCCATCTCGATCTCGACCGCCCGCTGGTGTTCGAGGCCTATCGCGACAACCGCGAGATGGGCAGTTTCATCCTGATCGACCCGATCAGCCATCGCACTGCCGCGGCGGGAATGATCGACATGTCGCTCCGCCGCGCCACCAACGTTCATTGGCAGCGGCTTGCGGTCGACAAATCCGTGCGAGCCCGGCTGAAGCAGCAACGGCCCTGCGTGCTCTGGTTCACGGGGCTGAGCGGCGCCGGCAAATCGACGATCGCCAATCTCGTCGACAGCCGGCTCGCCGAGCTCGGGCGCCATGCCGCGTTGCTCGACGGCGACAATCTTCGTCACGGCATCAACCGCGACCTCGGCTTTTCCAACGCGGAGAGAACGGAGAACGTCCGGCGCGTCGCGGAGATCGCGGGGCTGTTCGTCGATGCCGGCTTGATCGCGCTGGTGGCGCTGATCTCGCCGTTCCGCAGCGAGCGCCAGCTGGCGCGCCAGCGGCTCGAAGCGGGCGAGTTCATCGAGATCCATGTCGCGACGCCGCTTGCCGAATGCGAGCGCCGCGATCCCAAGGGGCTCTATCGCAAGGCTAGGTCCGGCCAGCTACCGGCATTCACCGGCATCGATGCCCCCTACGAAGCGCCGCTGGCGCCCGACATCACCATCGACACCTCGGAGCTGTCGAGCGAGGCGGCCTGCGAACGCATCATCCGCTACTTGCGAGCGCACAACTACCTGTGACGACCGGGACGAGATCTGCCGGCGTTATCCAGTCGCTCCGACTGCAAGCTCAGAAGTCGGAAGCGATGCCCTTGCGCTCCCAATCGCCGTAGCGGGTGGGCTCGGGCCCCTGCGGACCCTTCAACTCCTTCGCCTTGGTCTCGTTCTTGGCCTCATCCTTGGCCTTGGCGGCCGCAGCCTGCCGGCGCGCCTCGGCCTCGGCCAGCGCGCGCTGGGCGGCCGGCGACAGCGGCTTGCGATCGGGAACGGGGTTACTCATCGCCGCGCTTTCTAGCGCAGGACCGGGCACAACGCGATGCCCAATAACGCATTCCTGAAATCGGCCCGGAGCGCTGAAAAACCCGCAAGCGATTCTTACATTTGGCATATTCGCGTGTCAGAGATCGACTTCTCAAGGCATGCGCCCATTGCGGCGGAACTGCCGCTCGTTCAGAACCTTGCTTCCGCATGCCATCTCAACGTTTCGTCCCTCCGTCCGAAGTGCCCGGCCTTGCGGCGCGACGGATTGCCGCCGACATCGTCGACGGTGTGCTGCACAAGCACCGCACGCTCGACGACCAGCTCGACGGCAGCGGTGCCCATCCCGGACTGAAGACGCTGGCCGACCGCGACCGCGCGCTGATGCGGCGCCTGGTCGCCACCGTGCTGCGCCGGCTCGGCACGCTCGGCCATGTGCTGTCCCGCCTGCTCGACAAGGGCGTTCCCTCCGACGCGCCACGCGCGCAGAGCGCACTTTTGGTCGGCGCCGCCCAAATCCTCTGGATGGACGTTCCGGATCACGCCGCGGTCGATCTCTCCGTCCGCCTCGTGCAATCCGACCGCCGCGCCGCGCGCTATGCCGGTCTCGTCAACGCCGTGCTGCGCCGCTGTGCGCGCGAGGGCAAGGCGCTGGTCGAGGAGGTCGCGACGCAATCGCTCGATCTGCCGCCATGGCTGCTCGCGCGCTGGAGCGCGCATTATGGCGAGGCGACCGCACGGGACATGGCATCGGCGCTCGGCCACGAGCCCTCGCTCGATCTCACGGTGAAATCGGATCCCGCCCAATGGGCAAGCCGCCTACATGGTGAGACGCTGCCGACGGGAACGGTGCGGATGCTGCTGCATGGTTCGGTGACCATGCTGCCCGGCTTCGCCGAAGGACAATGGTGGGTACAGGACGCCGCCGCCGCGTTGCCCGCCCGGCTGTTCGGCGATGTCAAAGGCAAGTCCATTGCCGATCTCTGCGCCGCCCCTGGCGGCAAGACCGCGCAGCTGGTGCTCTCAGGCGCGCAGGTCACGGCGATCGACCGCTCGCCGGCACGGGTGGCGCGTTTGCGCGAAAACCTGGCCCGGCTGTCGCTGCAAGCCGAGACCGTCGTCGCCGACGCCGTGGAATGGGCCGGCCCGGCGGAGGCGTTCGACGGTATTCTGATTGATGCTCCCTGCACCTCCACCGGCACGATCCGCCGGCATCCCGACGTCGCATGGCTGCGGCAGGACTCCGACATCGCTACCCTGGCCGCGCTCCAGCAGCGGTTGCTGCGCAAATCGGTGTCGCTGCTCAAGCCGGGCGGGACGCTGGTCTATTGCACCTGTTCGCTGGAACCCGAGGAGGGCGAGCAGGCGGTGGCGGCACTGCTCGCCGCCGAGCCCGCGCTTCGCCGCGCTCCGATCGTGGCATCGGAGGTTGCGGGCCTCGACGAAATCCTCAACCGGGACGGCGACCTGCGCACCCTGCCCTGCCATCTGCCGAACGCCGATCCCAGGCTCGGCGGGCTCGACGGATTTTTCGCGGCCCGGCTCGTTAAATCCTGATTTTGCACTGGATTTTGCGACCACGACCCTGATTCGCGCCGTTCAAGGTGGTGTCAGGCGTCCGATTTTGGGATTAATAAGGATTCGTCACTGATCCTCTCCCCCATCAAGGCAAGGCGTGTCGGTCGCTCAACGCAGACGTATCTCGACGCTGGTCATGAACCGCTTCGCGCGGAACATGCTCGCGCGCGCGAGCGGCGGTTCCGTTGTGCTGTCGCGGGTCTGGCCCGGCCGCACCGACCGGCTGATCATCGCGCCGCATGACCTGCGGACCGCGGATGCGACTCGCGCTGCCGAGATCTATGCCGGTCGCTTCGTCTTCGCCGGCAAGATCGTCAATTGCCATGGCCGCTCGATCTTCGACCTCGAGCCGCCGTCGGAGGATTGGGAGGTTGCGCTGCTCGGCTTCGGCTGGCTGCGGCACTTGCGCGCCGCCGATACGGCGCTGACGCGGGCGAATGCGCGCGCGCTGATCGAGGACTGGATCTCGAATCCCGCCAACAAGCGCCGCCCCGTCGCGCGGCGCGCCGACGTACTGGCGAGGCGCGTGATTTCGCTGCTCTCGCAGGCGCCGCTGGTGCTGAGCGAAACCGACAACAAGTTCTACCGTCGTTACTTGCGGGCGCTGGCGCGCGAGATCCGCTTCCTGCGCTACACCATGGTCGACATTCCGGACGGGGTGCCGAAGCTGCAGGTGCTGATCGCGCTGTGCTATGCGTCGCTGTGCCTCGCCAACCAGACGCGTCACATCCGCAGCGCCTCCAAGAAGCTGTCCGACGAATTGCAGCGGCAGATCCTGCCCGATGGCGGCCACATCTCGCGCAATCCGGGCGCGCTGATCGAGCTCCTGATCGACCTCTTGCCGCTGCGGCAGACTTTTGCGGCGCGCAATATCGCGCCGCCGCCGGCCCTGCTCAATGCGATCGACCGCATGATGCCGATGCTGCGCTTCTTCCGGCACGGCGACGGCAATTTCGCCCTGTTCAACGGCATGAGCGCGACCTCGTCCGACCTGCTCGCCACGCTGCTTGCCTATGACGACACCCACGGCGCACCGATGGCGAACATGCCGCATACCGGCTTTCAGCGCCTCGATGCCGGCCAGACCACTGTGATCATCGACACCGGCCCGCCGCCGCCGGCCGGCGTCAGTCACGACGCCCATGCCGGCTGCCTCTCGTTCGAATTGTCGTCCGGCATCAGCCGCATCGTCACCAATTGCGGCATGCCGACCACCGGCCGCGACAATTGGCGGCCGTTCGCGCGCAGCACGGCGGCGCATTCGACGCTGACCTATCACGAGTCGTCGTCATGCCAGTTCGTCGAGATGTCGGCGATGAAGCGGCTCCTGCACGGCGCGCCCGTCACCAGCGGCCCGGTCGAGGTCGAGAGCTATCGCGAGGTCGTGCAGAACGGCACGCTGCTCACGACCTCGCATGACGGCTATCTCGCCAAGTTCGGCGCGATCCACCGCCGCGTGCTGATGATCGCCAATGACGGCGCGCGCATCGACGGCGAGGACGCGCTGTCGCCGCCGCAGGGCGGACGCTTCAAGGGCGCCGATGCCGATTTCGCGCTGCGCTTCCATCTGCATCCCGCAGTGAAGGCAAGCCGGCTGTCGGATGCGCGCGGCGTCATGCTGGTGCTGCCGAACCGCGACGTCTGGACCTTCGAGGCATTGGACGACAAGGTCGATCTCGAGGACAGCGTATTCCTGGCCGGCAATGACGGCCCGCGCCGCACCGCCCAGATCGTGATCCGTCAGAACGCCCGCCAGGCGCCGTCGATCCGCTGGAGTTTTGTCCGCTCCACCGCCTCGCCCGCGGTGACCAATGCCCGCCGCAACGCCCGGCGGGAGCCGGAACTTCCGTTGTAAACAGGTGCGATCCGGCCTTATCTCGTCGTTGTGAAAAGCGGCGAAAGCTGCTATCGAGCGCTCGCTCGCGCGACTGGCGACCTTGGATGGAGCACCATCGGGAAGCGCGGGACATATAAGCCGCGCGCCTGGGCATAGACACTCCCTGAACAGAGAATCTTGCTCATGACTGACCATCCCCGCCGCGTCACCCGCGCCCTTCTCTCCGTCTCCGACAAGACCGGCCTGATCGAGTTCGCCAAGGCGCTCGCCGCGCACGATGTCGAGCTGGTCTCGACCGGCGGCACCGCGAAAGCCATTGCCGCGGCCGGCCTCAAGGTGAAGGACGTCTCCGACCTCACCGGCTTCCCCGAGATGATGGACGGCCGCGTCAAGACGCTGCATCCGAAGGTGCATGGCGGCCTGCTCGCGATCCGCGACAACAAAGAGCATGCGGAGGCGATGAAGGCGCACGGCATTGCGCCGATCGACCTGCTCGTCGTCAATCTCTATCCGTTCGAAGCCACCGTCGACAAAGGCGCCGGCTTCGAGGATTGCATCGAAAACATCGACATCGGCGGCCCCGCGATGATCCGCGCCGCTGCGAAGAACCATGACGACGTCGCCGTCGTGGTCGAGGCGCAGGACTATCAGGCCGTGCTCGACGAGCTCGCCGCCAACAAGGGCGCGACCACGCTCAAGCTGCGCCGTCGGCTTGCGGCGAAGGCCTATGCCCGCACTGCGGCCTATGACGCCGCGATCTCGAACTGGTTCAACCGCCAGCTCGAGATCGACGCGCCCGACTTCCGCGCTTTCGGCGGTCGGCTGATCCAGTCGCTGCGCTATGGCGAGAACCCGCACCAGACCGCCGCGTTCTATGCGACGCCGGACAAGCGCCCCGGCGTCTCCACCGCGCGGCAGCTCCAGGGCAAGGAACTCTCCTACAACAACATCAACGACACCGATGCGGCCTATGAATGCATCGGCGAGTTCGACGCCAAGCGCACCGCGGCCTGCGTCATCGTCAAGCATGCCAATCCCTGCGGCGTCGCCGAAGGGCCGAACCTCGTCGAGGCCTATCGCAGGGCGCTGGCCTGCGATTCAACGTCCGCGTTCGGCGGCATCATCGCGATGAACCGCGCGCTCGATGCCGACACCGCGCGCGAGATCACCAAGATCTTCACCGAGGTCATCATCGCGCCCGATGCCAGCGAAGAGGCGATCGCCATCATCGGCGGCAAGAAGAACCTCCGCCTGCTGCTCGCCGGCAGCCTGCCCGATCCGCGTGCGCCGGGCCTGACCGCCAAGACGGTGGCCGGCGGCCTGCTGGTGCAGAGCCGCGACAACGCCGTGGTCGACGACATGACGTTCAAGGTCGTGACCAAACGCGCGCCGACGGATGCGGAGATGCGTGATCTGAAGTTCGCGTTCCGGGTGGCAAAGCACGTCAAGTCCAACACCATCATCTACGCCAAGGATCTCGCCACCGTCGGGATCGGCGCGGGCCAGATGAGCCGGGTGGATTCAGCGCGGATCGCCGCGCGCAAGGCGCAGGATGCGGCGGCCGAGCTGAAGCTCGCCGAACCGCTCACCAAGGGTTCGGTGGTGGCCTCGGATGCATTCTTCCCGTTCGCCGACGGCATGCTCGCCTGCATCGAAGCCGGCGCCACCGCCGTGGTGCAGCCCGGCGGCTCCATGCGCGACGACGAGGTGATCAAGGCCGCCGACGAGCACGGCATCGCCATGGTGTTCACGGGAACGCGGCACTTCAGGCATTGAGTCCATCGACTCGTCATTGCGAGCGAAGCGAAGCAATCCAGTCTGTCTCCGCAAGGAAGGTCTAGATTGCTTCGTCGCAAGTGCTCCTCGCAATGACGAGGATAGAGTTGCATGATGCGGGCTAATCCCGCACCCGCATCAACAGCCCCAATCCCGCAACGAAGAACACCACCAGCACGGCCATGCCGGCCTTCTGGCTAGCGGTCAGCGCGGTGACCAGGCCGATCAGGAGCGGGCCGATGAAGGACGTCACCTTTCCCGTCAGCGCAAACAGGCCGAAATATTGCGCGATGCGATCCTTCGGCGCGAGATGGATCAGCAGCGTGCGGGAAGCGGCCTGGAGCGGGCCGCCGGCTGCACCGATCAGGCAGCCCAGCACGAGATAGGCGCGCTCGGCCGTACTCGAGAACAGGGCAGCGCCCGCTTGCGGCGGCGCGGTCTTGACGAACAGGACGCTGTCCTTGTCGACGAGGAGAATCGCGGCCACCGACAGCAGCAGGACCAGCAGGCTGCCGGCGATGACGCGCTTCGGCCCGAGACGATCATCCAGCTTGCCGCCGAACCAGGCGCCCAGCGCGCCGGCGATCGCGAGCATGATGCCGAACGTCCCGATCTGGATGGTGTGCCAGCCGAAGGTGCCCGCGGCATAGATGCCGCCGAAGGCGAACAGCGACACCAGACCATCGGTGTAGATCATGTTGGCGAGCAGGAATGCCGCGAGCGATTTCTGCCTCGGCAGACTCTTGATCGACTGCTTCAGCTCCGACAGGCCTTCGCGCAACGCCTCGCCCAGCGGGCGCTTCGCCGGATAATCCGGCGTGAACAGGAACATCGGCGTCACGAAGATGATGAACCACAGCGCAGTCAGCGGCCCCGCGGCACGATCGCCCTGACGTGTGAGGGGATCGAGGCCGAAGAGCGGCGTGACGCCGAGCAGCGTGCGGCCGGTCTCGGGATTGGCGGCGAGCAGGCCGAGCACGATGATCAGGCTGACGATGCCGCCAATGTAGCCCGTGGCCCAGCCGGTGCCGGAGAGACGACCGATCCGCTCCGGCGGCACCAGCGTCGGCATCATCGCGTTGTTGAAGAGCGTGGCAAATTCCGCACCGACGCTGGCGAGCGCAACTGCGGTGAGCATCAGCGGAATGACGGCATGATCGCCGGGCTTGCCGATCCAGAGCGTGCAGGACGCCAGCACAAGCACCGTACCGAAACCTGCGATCCACGGTTTCCTGCGGCCCGAAGCGTCGGCGATGGCGCCGAGCACCGGCGACAACAGCGCGATCGCAAGGCCCGCGGCCGCCATCGCAAAGCCCCACAAGGATTGACCGGCGGCGGGATTTGGCGCAATGGCCGTCGCGAAATAGGGCGCGAACACGAAGGTCGTGATCAGCGTGAAATATGGCTGCGCGGCCCAATCGAAGAAGATCCAACTCACGACGGCGGCGCGCGGCGGATAGGTCCGCGCCACGCCGGCCATGCGCGCATCCGGAGCGATTGTCGTCATCACGCAGCACCCATCACGAACAGTTTTGCCTCTCTTAGAGCAAACGGTATAGCATTACAGTGACGGGTGTGAACCGGTGCAACGCCACGGCGGGAATTTGATGATGTCGTCATATTCGACACGGCGGAGATTTTTAGCCGCCATTGCCGTCCTGGTGCTCGGTCTCGCCCCTGCGACCGCTCAGGATGCACGGCAGGGCTATGTTCCGCCCGCACGCGAGGCGGTGCGCGCCGTCGCCGCCGAGCACGGCATGGTGGTGGCGCAGGAGAAGATCTCCGCGCAGATCGGCGCCGACATCCTGCGGCGCGGCGGCAATGCCATCGACGCTGCGGTCGCGACCGGCTTCGCGATGGCCGTGACCTATCCGCGTGCCGGCAATATCGGCGGCGGCGGCTTCATGGTGATCCATTCCGCCGATCGCAATGAAGACATCACGATCGACTATCGCGAAACCGCGCCGGCCGCCACCACGCCGCAGATCTTCCTCGGCACCGACGGCAAGCCTGACGTGGCGAAGTCACGGGATTCCGCGCTCGGCATCGGCGTGCCCGGCACCGTCGCCGGCCTTGCGCTCGCGCTCGAGAAATATGGCTCGGGTCAGTTCACGCTGGCGCAATTGCTGGCGCCCGCGATCGGGCTCGCACGCGATGGCTTCATCGTCAGCGACGACATGGCCGATACGTTGCCGAGCTGGCACCGGCGGCTGGCACGCTGGCCTTCTTCGGCCAGGATCTTCTCGCGACCGGACGGCACGCCGCTGGGCGAAGGCGATCGGCTGGTGCAGGGCGATCTCGCCGAAACGCTGGCGGCCGTCGCTGCACAGGGGCCGCGGGGATTCTACGAGGGGCCGGTCGCCGAGAAACTCGCCAAGGCCGTGACCGATGCCGGCGGCATCATGACGCCGGCGGACCTCAAGGCCTATCAGCCGGTCATCCGCACGCCGGTGCGTGGCAGCTACCGCGGCTATGACATCGTGTCGATGCCGCTACCCTCATCCGGCGGCGTCGTGCTGATGGAGACGCTCAACATCCTCGAGGGCTTCCCTCTGGCCGATCTGAAGCAGGGATCGGCGGCGTCGCTGCATCTCTTGATCGAAGCCATGAAGCGCGCTTATGCCGATCGCGCCCGCTATCTCGGTGATCCCGCCTTCGTCAACGCGCCGATCGAGACCCTCATTGCGAAGGACTATGCCGCGAAGCTGCGCGCGCACATTTCCCCCGAACGCGCCACGCCGTCAAAAGAGCTCGTGGCCTCTCCTGCCGCGCCACGTGAGGGCAGCAACACCACGCATTTTTCCGTCGTCGACACCCGCGGCAATGCCGTCAGCAACACCTACACGCTGAACTTCAGCTACGGCGTCGGCCTCGTCGCCGACGGCACCGGCGTGCTGCTCAACAACGAGCTCGACGATTTCACCGCGGCAATCGGCGCCTCCAATGCCTATGGCCTCGTCGGCTTCGAAGCGAACCTTCCCGGACCCGGCAAGCGGCCGCTGTCGTCGATGTCACCGACCATCGTGCTGAGGGACGGCAAGCCGGTGCTGGTGACGGGCTCGCCCGGCGGCAGCCGCATCATCTCGACCGTGCTGCAGGTGATCGTGAACGTGCTCGACTACGAGATGGATGTTGCAGCCGCGGTCGCAGCGCCGCGGCTGCACCATCAATGGCTGCCGGATGAAGTGCGCGTCGAGCGCGGCTTTCCCGAGGGCGTGCTGCTCGAGCTGAAGGCGATGGGGCACCTCGTCGTCGAGCCGATGGGCCAGACATCTGCCAACTCGATTCTGGTGACGCCGAACGGAACGCTGGGCGCAGCCGATCCGCGCACGCGCGGCGCGGAGGCGGCGGGGCAGTAACCTGCTCCCGGAATGACGGGGTAAGGGAGCTTACCGCCCGACCTGATACGGCCCGCCCTTCTCCAGCGCGCGCGCATATGCAGGCCGGGCGTGGATGCGCTCCAGGAACGCCATCGCCTTGGGATGGCCCTGCTCGAGGCCGCCGCGAGCTTGGGCGGCTTCGAGCGGAAAGCTCATCTGGATGTCAGCCGCGGTGAACTCGCTGCCGGCGAACCATTCGCTCTTGCCGAGCTCGCCTTCCCAATAGTCCATGTGCTGCTTCAGCTGCGGATTGACCAGCGCGGTCAGCGCCTGGTTGGAGACTTTGCGCACCAGCGGGCGCAGCAAGGCCGGCGCACGTTTCGGCATCAGCGTGAACAGCAGCTTGAGCAGCAGCGGCTGCATCGCGGATCCTTCCGCATAGTGCAGCCAATAGGTGTAGCGCAGCCGCTCCGGCGTGTTCGGCGGCGGGATCAGCCGCCCGTTGCCGTAGGTGGCGATGAGATATTCGATGATCGCGCCTGATTCGGCGATGGTGTTGCCGTTGTCGGTGATGACGGGCGATTTGCCGAGCGGATGGATGGCGCGCAGCTCCTTCGGCGCGCGCATGTCCGGCTGACGCTGATAGCGCACGATCTCGTAGGGAACGCCCAGCTCCTCGAGCAGCCACAGCACGCGCTGCGAGCGGGAATTGTTGAGGTGGTGAACGGTCAGCATCGCGGGGTCCTCAAGGCTTGGTCGTGGTCATCGGCCGCGCCGTTGGTGCCAGCCCGGGAACACATTGTCGAGCCGTCGCTGCTGATATTTTTATCCGGGTATATTGACGCGAGTAATTTACCCGGGTATTAAGAAACCCAGCATCGTCAAAATGGCAATGATTCCAATGCAGAAATTTTTCACCGCTTTCCAGGGACAACGCCGCCTGGTGTCCGGGCCGGCTGGAGAGGTCGCGCTGGTCGTCAAGCGGGTGGCGTCACAGCCGGACGAGCCAATCATCATCTTCGAGGACGCCACGGGCCGATCGATCGACTTCGATCTGCGTGGTGGAGATCGCGAGGTGTTGGCGCGCTTGGCGAAGCTTGTCCCGCCGCCGGCTGAGGCGGCCGAAGCACCCGCAGAGCCGCGCGGTCGCGGCCGGCCGAAGCTCGGCGTGGTCGCGCGCGAGGTGACCTTGCTGCCGCGGCACTGGGAGTGGCTCAACGCACAGGCCGGCGGCGCTTCGGTCGCGCTGCGCAAGCTCGTCGACGAAGCCAGGCGCGCCAGCGGCGACAAGGACCGCGAGCGGCAGGCGCGCGATGCGGCCTACCACTTCATGTCGACCATGGCCGGCGATCTGCCGCAGTTCGAGGAAGCCTCGCGCGCCCTGTTCGCGGATGACCGGCGACGCTTCACCGGCCTGATCGCCGACTGGCCGACCGACATCCGCGACCACATCGTCAAGCTCGCCTACAGCGACCGCGCTTAAACCGCGCGCCGCTTCTCACGCCCCATCGACGGCCGAGCCGCGCATTGCGCGGCAACGGCTTCGCACGCCCTGATGAAAGGCCAATGCCATGTCTGCCGCAAAGCCGCTCTGGACCACATTCCTCCGCTTTCTCGCACCCCTGATGCTGAGCAACGCGCTGCAATCGCTGTTCGGCACCGTCAGCAACGTCTATCTCGGCCAGATGATCGGCGTCGACGCGCTCGCCGCGGTCTCGGCGTTCTTCCCCGTGATGTTCTTCCTGTTCGCCTTCGTCATGGGCCTCAGCACCGGCGCCACCGTGCTGATCGGCCAGGCCTTCGGCGCCGGCGAGCATGGCCGGATCAAGATCATCGTCGGCACGACACTCGCCGTCGGCCTGCTGCTCTCGATAGCGATTGCACTCGTTGGCGGGATCTTCAGCCGACCCCTGATGGCCATGCTCGCCACGCCCGCGGACATTCTCGATGAAGCCAGCGCCTATGCGCGCATCATGCTGTTGACGATGCCGCTCGGCTTCATCTTCCTGCTGATGACGGCGATGATCCGCGGCGTCGGCGATGGAGTGACACCGCTGCTGGCGCTGGCCTTGTCGACGGCGATCGGCCTGATCCTGACGCCGATGCTGATCCGCGGCACGTTCGGATTGCCGGTGGCCGGCATCACCAGTCCTGCCTGGGCGGCTGCGATCGCGAACACGCTGACGCTGATCGTGCTGGCTGCCTATCTGCTGCGGAGAAAGCACGCGCTCGCGCCGGATGCGACGCTGCTGCGTCACCTCCGACTAAACGGCGCCGTGCTCGGCAAAGTCCTCGGGATCGGCCTGCCGAGCGCGATCGGCATGGTGGTGATGGCGATCGCCGAGCTTGTGCTGCTCGGCCTCGTCAACGGCTTCGGCTCGAATGCCACCGCGGCCTATGGCGCCGTCAACCAGGTGATGGGCTACACCCAGTTCACGGCGATGTCGATTTCGATCGCGGTCTCGATCCTCGGCGCCCAGGCCGTCGGCGGCGGCGACCGGGCCCAGCTTGACGGCATCGTGCGGATGGGCCTTGCGTTCAATATCGTCCTGACCGGCGGGTTGGTGGCGCTGATCTACCTCGCGCCACGCGCGGTGCTCGGTATCTTCATCACCGACGGCGCCGTGCTGGATCTGGCGAAGGGATTGCTCAACATCGCCTTGTGGAGCTCGGTGCCGTTCGGGCTCGCCACGGTGTTCTCGGGCGCAATGCGCGGCGCCGGCGTCGCGTTGACGCCGATGCTGCTGTCGATCTTCGCGATCGCCGCAATCGAGCTGCCGGCTGCAATCATCCTCAGCCACACGGTCGGCCTGACCGGCGTGTGGGCCGCCTATCCCATCGTGTTCTGCGCCATGTTGATTCTGCAGATGGGCTATTACCATCTGGTGTGGCGCAAGCGGGCGATGCAGCGCCTGATCTGACGGTCAAAGTATTATGACCGTCATTAAACGATAGACCTGTGGCGCGGCCTGCGCCACAATGAGAAAAAGCCGCTCAGAAAGCCAGGCCAGGGAGAATGATTTTGACCCGCACCGCCCCGCAATTCCTGTTCGATTTCGGTAGCCCCAACGCCTATCTCAGCCACCTGGCGATTCCAGCCATCGAACAGCGGATCGGCGTCAAGTTCGAATATGTGCCGATCCTGCTCGGCGGCATCTTCAAGTCGACCAACAACAAGTCGCCGGCCGAGACGCTCGCCGGCATCAAGAACAAGCGGGAGTTCCAGCAGGTCGAGACCGAGCGCTTCATCAAACGCTTCCATGTCCAGCCCTATGTCTGGAATCCGCACTTTCCCGTCAACACGCTGAACCTGATGCGCGCAGCGATCGCAGCGCAGCTCGAGGGCGTGTTCGAGACATATGTCGAGGCCACCTTCCACCACATGTGGCGCGAGCCGAAGAAGATGGACGATCCCGAGATCGCGGCGAAGGCGCTGGCGTCGTCTGGTCTCGATGCGCAAAAGCTGTTCGCCCGCGCCGGGGAACCCGAGGTGAAGGCCAAGCTGATCAAGAACACCGAGGAGGCGGTCGCCCGCGGCGCCTTCGGCTCGCCGACCTTCTTCGTCGGCAATGAAATGTTCTTCGGCAAGGAGCAGTTGCGCGAGGTCGAGGAGATGGTGTCGGGAAAGTGAAGCGCGCGAATGGCGAGTAGCGAATAGCGAGTGGAAATCGCGCCCACTATTCGCTACTCCCTATTCGCCATTCGCCAATAGTAAAAGCGGAGTTCTCCCATGCGCATCCTCGTGGTCGGCGCCGGCGCCATCGGCGGCTATTTCGGTGGCAGGCTGTTGCAGGCCGGCCGCGACGTGACCTTCCTGGTTAGGCCTCGCCGCGCCGACGAGCTCGCGAGCGCCGGCCTCGTCATCAAGAGCCCGAACGGCGATGTGACCTTGAAGAACCCGCCGACGGTTCAGGCCGACGCAATCAAGGACACGTTCGACGTCGTGCTGCTCAGCTGCAAGGCATTCGACCTCGACGATGCCATCAAGTCGTTCGTCCCCGCGGTGGGGCCGAACACCGCAATCATCCCGATGCTCAACGGCATGAAGCATCTCGACACGCTGGACACGAAGTTCGGCAAGGAGCGCGTACTCGGCGGCCTCTGCGCCATTGCGGCCACGCTGAACGAGAAGCGCGAGGTGGTGCAGCTCCAGCCGATGCAGTCGCTCAGCTACGGCGAGCGCGACGGCGGGATGTCGGACCGGGTGAAGGCGATCGACGAGGCCTTCAAGAGCGGCATCAATGGCGCCAGCGCCAGCCAGAACATCATGCAGGACATGTGGGAGAAGTGGGTGTTCCTGTCCTCGCTCGCAGCAAGCACCAGCCTGATGCGGACGTCCGTCGGCAATATCCTCGCCGCGCCCGGCGGCCGGGAGTTCCTGCTCGGCATGCTGGATGAGACCAGCGCGGTTGCCACGGCGTCCGGCTATCCGCCGGGCGGCCCGTTCTTCGATCGCGTCAAAGGCAATCTCACCACCGAGGGCTCGCCGCTGACGGCGTCGATGTTCCGCGACATCAAGGCCGGCCTGCCTGTCGAGGCCGATCACGTCATTGGCGATCTCATCGCGCGCGCCGACTCCGCCAAGGTGCCGGTGCCGAAGCTGCGCATCGCCTATACGCATCTGAAGGCGTATGAGAGGCAGCGGGCGGGGTAGGGCGTAACCACACATTCGGTGTCGTCCCGGGGCTCGCGACTGTGTCGCGCCCCGGGGATGACGAGCTGCGATTGACGAAACAGCTCAGCGCTATTTCAAGTGCGCGAGATAGTGCGAGACGGCGGTGATCTCCTCATCGCTCATGTGATAGGCGACGTCGGCCATCGCGGCGACGCCGCCGCCGACACGCTGGCCGGCCTTGTAATCGTGCAGCGCCTTGACGAGATATTCCTCACGTTGCCCCGCGAGCCGCGCCACCGCCTTGGTGCCGGCATAACTGTCGGTATGGCATGAGGCGCAGCGGCGGCCGGCGGCCACCTGCGCCCCCTTCTTCGACAGGTCGGGATCCCCGTCTTCGGGTCCCTTCGGCGGCGCCAACGAGGCGAAGTAAGCGCCGAAATTGCGGATGTCCTCGTTGGTGATCCCTTCCACGATCGGCTGCATCTGATCGTTCTTGCGCGCGCCGGCGCGGAAGAACACGAGCTGCCATTGCAGGAATTGATCGGGCTGGCCGGCGAGCGAGGGGATGTTCTCGGTCTGCGAAATGCCGTTCTCGCCGTGGCAGCCGGAGCAGGCGGCGGCCTTCTCCTTGATCGCGGCATTGTCGGCGGCCGTAGCCGGGATGAAGGCGTCGAGCGTCAGGAGCGCAACCGCGCTGATTGCGTGCGAAATGATCTGCCGGCGCATGGGGGAGGATTCCGATCTATCGAGCTCGTCATTCCGGGGCGTGCGGAGCACGAGCCCGGAATCCATAACCACGAGCCGGGGTTATGGGTTCCGGACTTGCGCTGCGGCGCAATCCGGAACGACAGCATGAGGCACTGAAACGGAAGAAGCTGCGGCCGTCACCCGGTCGCAGCTTTCTCCGTCAGGTCGCGCTACTTCTTGCTGTAGCTGATGCGATAGATCGCGCCGGCCCAATCGTCGGCCACAAGGATTGATCCGTCCTTGGCGATGATGATGTCGTTGGGACGGCCGAGATAGCCCTGGTCACCCTCGAGCCAGCCGGAGGCGAAGACCTCCCGCTTCGGGTTCTTGCCGTCAGGCCCGACGATCACCCGCACGATGCGCGCGCCCTGGTACTTGTGGCGATTCCAGGAGCCGTGCTCCGCGATCAGGATGTTGTTCTTGTAGTCGGCGGGGAACTGGTCGCCGGTGTAGAACTTCATGCCGAGCGGTGCGACATGGGCACCGAGGTTCAGTACGGGCGGCGTGAACTCGGAGCATTTGTGGCCCATCGCGAACTTGTCGTCAGGCAGATTGCCCTGATGGCAATAGGGATAGCCGAAATGCTCGCCGATCCGGTTGATCATGTTCAGCTTGTCCGAGGGCAGATCATCGCTGATCCAGTCGCGGGCATTCTCCGTGAACCAGAGCTTGCCGGTGCGCGGATCGACGTCGCCGCCGACCGAGTTGCGGACGCCGAGCGCCCAGATTTCGGCGTTGCCGGTCTTGGGATCGACGCGCCGGATCTGCGACACGCTGGTCGGCGGAATGCCGATGTTGAAGGGCGGGCCGAACGGCAGGAAGAACCAGCCTTCCTTGTCGACCGCGATGTATTTCCAGCCATGCGCGGCATAGGACGGCATGTCGTCATAGACGACCTTGCCCTGGCCGAGATTGTCGAGATTGGCTTCGGCGTTGTCGTAGCGGATCAGCTTGTCGACGGCGATGACGTAGAGCGCGCCGTCCTTGAAGGCGAGACCGGTGGGCATGTTCAGGCCCTTGAGGACGGTCTTGACCTCTTTCTTTCCGTTGTTGTCCTTGATGGCATAGACGTTGCCGAGACCGAACGAGCCGACGAACAACGTGCCCTTGTCACCCCAGGCCATCTGCCGCGCGGCCAGCACGCCGGAGGCGTAGACCTCGATCTTGAAGCCCGGCGGCAGCTTGATCTTCTTGACGATGTTGGCGAGCTCGGCGTCGGAGGCGCCGGTCGGCGGGCCCGACGGCGGCGCGAGGCCCTTCTGCGCCTCGGTCTCGTCACCGAGGAACCAGTCATCCGGCGGATGGGTCCAGAACTCCTTGGTGCTGGAATCGTATTTCTTCAGCGGCTTGTTCTTGTCCTGCTGCTGCGCGTTGCCGGCGCCGGTCCCCGCGAGAAGGGCCACGGCTGCAAGCGCCAACACGGATCGATGGAACATCGATGTCATCGCATCACTCCCCTAAGGCAGCCGTCAGGGCTGCGCATTATTTTCTTTTGCTAGTCGAGAGGCGAAGTCTTGAGCCCGTCGGGACGACAGGCGCAAAAAGGTTAGCACATCTGCCCATCGTGAGAAGCGCGCCGGATGCAGCGCGGCTGCGCGCAGCAAAAATTGAGACGGAATGTCAATGAACGGATGAACGCTGCGACGACCGCGCCTCGCGCTGCAACGCGGAATCAACAGCGCGCGCGCAACGTCGTCAGGCGGTCCGCCGGGGTGGGCATACAAAAGTGCGAAAACAACCCCATGCACAGTAGAACTGCGCAAGTTGATCCGCGCGCGGTGACGCCGGACAATCATTTGAAGCGTCGAGTAAAATAATCGCGGCGCTCACGGGGCGACGGGGTAGGGTCCGTCGTCGAACAGCGTGTCGTGATAGCCTTTCGATCCGACCTCGCGCGCCAGCGTGCTGCGGAAGTCGCGGCCATCGCGCAGGCTGCGCAGCACATGGGCGAAGTCGAATTCGGGTCGCCAGCCGAGCTCCCGCCGCGCGCGCTCGTTGACATAGACCCGGTCGATCGCGGGGAAGAGCCGCCAGCCGCGCGCCGCATAGAGCTGCGCGCACTCCGGATAGAGCTCGCGCACGACAGCGGCGGCATCGCGCGCCAGCGCTCCGAGATGACGTTGCTGGAACGGGCTCGTCGCCGAGACGATGTAGCGGGCGAAGCCGATGCCGGGCGCGCGCTCGACGGCGGCTAGATGCGCGCTCACCGCGTCCGCGATATCCAGCCGGCGGTAGAGCAGCTCGTTGGCCTGCGCGTTCTCCAGCGTGTAGGCCGACCGCATCGCCGGGTCGTCGTCGTCCTCCGGAAAGAAGCGCGAGGTCCGCAGAACCACGATCGGTAGCGCGCGCTCGCGAAAGAACAGCTCGCAGAGGTTCTCGGCCATCAGCTTGGTCGTGCCGTAGATGTTCTTCGGCACCGATGGCAGCTCCTCGGTGACCCACACCGCCGCCTGTCCCGCCTCGGGCCGCAGCTGCGAGCCGAATGCGCTGGTGGTGCTGGTGAAGACAAAGCTCTTCACGCCGGCCGCGACTGCCGCCTCGAGCAGGTTCAGCGTTCCTGACACGTTGGTGTCGACAAAATCCTGCTTGGAATGGGTCGCCACATGCGGCTTGTGCAGCGTCGCGGTGTGGACCACGGCGGTGACGCCGTCCATCTGGCGCCGCACGAAGGCGGGATCGACGATGGAGCCAACGGCATCGGTGAAGGGGGAGGGCTTGAGATCGACGCCGCGGGCGGGCGACCCGCGCCCACGGAGCGTCCGCAGGACCGCCTCCCCGAGATGGCCAGCGCTACCGGTGACCAGGATTGTCATTGCAAGTCTCGCCCGCCGTTGCGCTTGGCTTTTTGCTCTTCGTATTGCGCCTGGAGCATTGGATTGCTCGTCTCGCCTGCGACTGTGTCTGCGTTGCCGCCGTCCAGGCCCGGCGCGGCCTTGATCCCGTCGGCGATGTTGCTCTCCGAGCCCTTGCGGATGAATGGCTTAAGGTAAGCATCAAGTTTGCCCTTGCCCGGCTCTTCGAGCTCCTGCGTCAGGGCTGCGAGATACTGAACTTTGTCCGTGGCGGCCCAATCGATGCTGATGCCTGCACGCCGCGCAAGTTCCGCATGGATCAGCATGATAGTGCGGCCATTGCCGTCCAGGAATGGATGGCCATAGGCGAGATAGCCCATCACTTCGCCGGGCTTTTCCGCCATGAACGCCTCGTCTTGTCCCTTCTCCAACGCGTAGTCGATAGCTTTGCGGATGTCATTGGGATGGGCGAAGATCACAGAGCCCTTCTTTACGAAGATGTGGGACGCGTTCGTATGACGGTCCTCTCCAGCCCAGGGGAACACTCCTTCAAAGAGCGTTTTGTGTGTTTGGAGGACATCGGCGTAGCTTAGGGAAGGCTGCGCCTTGAGATGATCCAAGGCTGCATCGATGCCGGTCAGAAAGGAATTGTGCAGGAGGCGCTGAACGATTCCGGGATCTTTGGCCTTCGCGACGTTGCGCAAATAACCGCGCGTCGCAAAATCTCCAAACGGATCAAACGTCACAGACGGCTTTCGCGAAGATAGCGCGCTTGAAGACGCACCGCTTGGACACGATCCAAAATCCCGGCGCGCTGGAGTGCGACGATGGTATTCTCGATAGGATCGAAATTCACGTCATCGCCGGAGAGCCGCGTCACGTGATGGGCAAAGACATCGTTCGATGTCGCGATCACTGCCACGTTGTTAGCGGCCGCCAACCGCTGGATTACACCAGCAGTATACTGGGCCTTGGTGGCGGAGCGCTGAGCAGACATGGAAACTCCTCTCCCCAAATATAGTGAACCAAGGCCTGAGAATCCATTGAGTTGCTGCCTTCCCGGCGTCTTCACTTGCCCGTAAACTACCGAAACACCTTCAAAATTGCTCCGGCCTCGGTTTGAGGCCGCTCTCGCAAGCGCGGACAGCAAATCGCCGCACGAGGCGGCTCATGCCCAACAACAGCTCGCGCTTGCCCTTTGGAGTCTTTGAGGCTCATACAATGCTCTCCGAGGTTGGAGAGCGCTTCCTAGGCCAGCCTAGGAAAAACTGGAGCGGGCGAAGGGGCTCGAACCCTCGACCCCGACCTTGGCAAGGTCGTGCTCTACCACTGAGCTACACCCGCATCCTGTGTCGGTCGCGTGACGCGCCGACAACGGCTGTCGTATGCCAAAAGCGGGAGGGGAATGCAACAGCTACGGGCGGCATCATTTCGCATTTGAGGCGCCATATGGAGCCCGAAGCTGGGGCAAATCGACCGGAAACGCCCCGGAACCGGCGAATCGCGGGACCTGGATTGAAATTCGGCCCATTCGGCCCAATTTAGGAGCCGACCACAAGCATATGACGCGGCGGCGTGCTAAAGAGCCGCCATTCCAGACATGACGAGGGAATCCCGTGACGATCATCGACCAGGGTAACGGAGCGGCGGGCCCGGCTGCGGCCGACCTGATCAAGGACACCACCACCCAGACCTTCGTGAAGGACGTTATCGAGGAATCGAAGCGCCAGCCCGTGCTGATCGATTTCTGGGCAGAATGGTGCGGCCCCTGCAAGCAGCTCACCCCCGTCCTGGAGAAGGCGGTGAAGGCGGCCAAGGGCAAGGTCAAGCTGGTCAAGATGAACATCGACCATCATCCGGCGATCCCGGGCCAGATGGGCATCCAGTCGATCCCGGCCGTGATCGCCTTCGTCAACGGCCAGCCGGCCGACGGCTTCATGGGCGCGGTGCCGGAGAGCCAGGTCAACGCCTTCATCGAGCGGCTGACCAAGGGCGTCACCGCGCCGGGCGAGGTCAACGTCGCCGAGATCGTGCAGGAGGCCGACGCGATGCTCGCCGAGGGCGACGCGGCGGCGGCGGCGCAGATCTATGCCGAGGCGCTGCAGCATGATTCCACCAACATCGCGGCGCTGGCGGGCCTTGCGAAGTGCTACGCCGTTTCCGGCGCGATGGAGCAGGCCAAGCAGACGCTGGCCATGGTGCCGGAATCCAAGCGCAACGACCCGGCCGTGAAGGCGGTGCAGACCGCGATCGATCTCGCCGAGCAGGCGAAATCGCTCGGACCGGTTGCCGAGCTGGAACAGAAAGTCGCCGCAAACCCGCTCGATCATCAGGCCCGATTCGACCTCGCCACCGCGCTCAACGCCCAAGGCAACCGCGCGGCGGCGACCGAGCAGCTGCTCGAGATCATCAAGCGCGACCGCAAATGGAACGACGACGGCGCCCGCAAGCAGCTGGTGCAGTTCTTCGAGGCCTGGGGCGGCACGGATGATGCAACCGTCGAAGGCCGCAAACGTTTGTCGACGATCCTGTTTTCGTAACGGCCTTTTTTGAGCATGATCTGTTCGGAAAACCGCTCCACACTTTGCGCTAACGCGGTCCTTCGGATCCGGATCATGCGCTAGCAACGCCAGGGGACCGGGCAGATGCCGATCAACATCGAATATCGCGGGCCCGCCGACCTCCCGGAGATCATTCCGGTCTTCCCGCTGCCGGGCGCGCTGCTGCTGCCGCGCGGCCAGATGCCGCTCAACATCTTCGAGCCGCGCTACCTTTCGATGGTCGACGATTCCTTCCGCGACGGCCATCGCCTGATCGGCATGATCCAGCCCGACATCGCGCATTCGCGGAAGGATTCCGACAAGCCGGCGCTGTTCCGCGTCGGCTGCGTCGGCCGCATCACCCAGCTCGCCGAGTCCGGCGACGGCCGCTACATCCTCGAGCTCACCGGCGTTTCGCGCTTCAAGGTGGTCGAGGAGCTCGAGGTGCTCACCCCCTATCGGCAGTGCAAGGTGGACTTCTTCGCCTACGTCGACGATTTCACCGCGCGCCGCGGCGAGGAGGAGGTCGACCGCGAGGCGCTGCTGGCGGTGCTGGCGGACTTCCTGAAGGCCAACAACCTCAAGGTCGACTGGGAGGGCGTCGAGAGCGCGCCCAATGAAGCCCTCGTCAATGCGCTCGCGATGATGTCGCCCTACGGCCCCGCGGAAAAGCAGGCCATGCTGGAGGCGCCCGACCTGAAGACCCGCGCCGAGATCCTGATCGCCGTCACCGAGATGGACCTCGCCAAGAAGCGCACTAGCGGCGACCCGCCGCTGCAGTGATCGTCAAGCGACCCAAAGCGCGATGCGATTAGGATAAATCCTCATCGCGCTTTGGGTTTTTTGGTTTGAGCATGATCTTTTCGGAAACCGCTACACACTTTGCGCTGACGCGGCCCTTCGGGTCCGGATCATGCTCTATGCGGCAAACTCGCCGGCCTCGGCCTTTCGATCCGCAAGCCGTGCGATCGTCGAGGCCCGTATCGGCGGGCTGAGGTGGAAGCCCTGGGCCTCGACGCAGCCCTCCTGGCGCAGGATGTCCAGCTGCTCGGCGGTTTCGACGCCTTCGGCGGTGGACGTCTTACCGAGACTCGTGGCGAACTGGACCACGGCCCGCGCGATCCGATGGGGCTCCTCCATCGGACTGGACAGCTCGCTGACGAAGCTGCGATCGATCTTGATCTTGTCGAAGGGAAACTTCTGCAGAAAGCTGAGCGACGAATAGCCGGTGCCGAAATCGTCGAGGGCAATCCGCACCCCGAGCTCGCGCAGCTGGCTGAGTGCTGCGAATACGGTCCCGCTGTCATGCATGATGACGGTTTCGGTGACCTCGAGCTCGAGCCGGTCTGAAGCAATCCCCGACGCCGCCAGTGCGCTCACGATCGTCGACACGAGCTCCTTGCTCCTGAATTGCGCTGGAGACAGGTTGATCGCGATCTTCAGGTCGGAACGCCATTTTGCCGCTTCGGCACAGGCGGTTCTCAACACCCATTCCCCCAGCGGCAGGATCAAGCCAGTTTCCTCCGCGACGGGAATGAATTCGCCGGGCGAGACCAGACCCCGCTCGGGGTGGTGCCAACGCAGCAACGCCTCGAAGCCACAGGTCTCGCCGCTCTTCAAATTGACGAACGGCTGGTAGTGGAGCTCGAATTCGCTCCTCGCAAGCGCCTTCCGCAGATCCCGCTCCAGGTTGCGGCGCGCATGCAGGAGCCGGTCCAGCTCCGGCTCGAAGAAGCGGAATGCACCACGTCCGCCGCTCTTGGCCGAGTAGAGGGCAAGATCTGCGCTCCTGAGGATCGTGTCGGAATCGGCGCCGTCTCGGGGCGCAAGGGCGATCCCGATGCTGGTGCCTATAACGACCTGATGATCGCCGAGATCGAACGGCTCGCTGAGCGCGCCATGGATCGTCTCGGCGAGAGAGGCCGCGTCCGCAACCGGATTGGTCACGTAGTCCACGATTGCGAATTCGTCGCCGCCCAGTCGGGCGACGAACGTCGTCTCCCTGATGCAATCCAGCAGGCGCGCCGCGACCGAGCGCAGCAGCAGGTCGCCCGCCGGATGTCCGAGCGTGTCGTTGACCTCCTTGAAGCGGTCGAGATCGAGCAAGAGAACCGCCAGATGGAGATTTCCGCCACGCGTATCGGCAAGTGCAGGCTCCAGACGCGCCTTGAGCAGCACGCGGTTCGGCAGCTCGGTGAGCGCATCGTGTTCCGCCATGTAGGTGATCTTCGCTTCGGACCGGCGTTGCTCGGTGACATCCAGATGCGTAGCCACCCAGCCGCCGCCGGCCATCGGCTGCCGCGTCACGCAGATCAGCCGCCCATCGGCGAACGCATCGATGCGGCTCGAGACGGCATGGATCGGCAGTGCTTCGAGCCTGGCGATCTGCCGTTCGGCGGCGAAATCGCTGGCCTCGCCTTCGAGTATGCCGCTGGTGACGCGATGACGGATGATGTCGCGGTGCGGAGTTCCCGCACGCAGCAATTCCGGCGGCAGCCGGTACAAACGGGCGTAACGCTCGTTGCAGATGACGAGCCGCTTCCCGGCGTCGAACATGCAAAGGCCCTCGACCATATGGTTGATGGCCGTGTCCAGCCTCAGCTTCTGTTCCTTGAGCTCGTTCTGCGACCCTTCGAGCTGCTGCCGGGCGATGGAGAGCTGGCTGATGATCTCCTCGAACTTGGCGGTTCTGGTCGCCAGACGACGATCGGCCAGCACTCCGATCAGGCTCATGCCCAGCACGGACAATGCGACGCCGGCGATGGCGAGCGCGAGGAAGGCCGGAGACAGCGAAAGCGTATCGGTCGCGAGCGCCGGATCCGGTGTGATCTGCACGGCGCCCATGGCCGTGAAGTGATGCGACACGATGGCGAGCGTCAGCAGGGTGGCGGCTGCCAGCGTGCCGCTATAACCCTGACGGGTGAGCGCTGCCGCCAGCGCAGCGTAGCCAAAACACATGCCCAGAACGATGGAGAGGAGCACGAGGTCCACGGACCAGGAGACTCGGCCCGGCACTTCGAGCGCCCACATTCCGAGATAGTGCATGCTGGCAATGCCGCCACCGATGATGACGCCGCCAGCCGCCGCGCGCCAGCGGCCGGACGTGACGACCGCGACGCCGAAGCCGACCGAGGTCAGCAGCATTGCCGCCGCGAGAGAGGACGCCGTTAACACGATGCCGTAGCCCGTCGTGACCCCGGGCTCGTAGGCGAGCATCGCGACGAAATGCGTAGCCCAAATGCCGTATCCGATGGCCGCGCCGGCAATGGCGATCCAGATCCACCGGGTTCTCCCGCGCGTTGCGATCGCGCGGTGGAAGATGCTGACCGCGACGATGCTGGCAACGAAGCAGACCAGAGCAGCGAGCACGACGAGCCGCCAATCGTGTTCGGCCGTAAGGCAGGAGAAAACGCGGAACATTCAGTTTCGCCCCATCGTCGATATTGTTGATGTTTGTCGATGCTGGACCGGCTAATCGCCCTTCGCGTTAATTTTGTGCCGCGCCTGATCGCATGCTTAGCGGCTTGCCAACACCGTCCGTAAAATTTGATCTGTGGGGCTAACACGTTCCGCGCGCCGGTCGCGCCGGAAGCCCGCTGCGCGCGTTTGCGGATGACTGGAGATGGACGCGGATGCGCTTGCGTCCGGTGATCATCGCGCTGCAGGAGTCCTATCAGCGCCACACCAGCAACGTGGAGCACGACCAGGACGATGACGGCATCCGAAGAATGCCTGGTCGATCGGTAACGGATCTGGTCCGCTTTAGATGAGTTCTAGTACCCGGCAACCGACATCACGACGACCGCACTGAGCGCCATCCAGCCGAAATGCCGGCCCCGCGTCGCCCATGCGTTGGCGAGGGCGGAGCAGCCGAACACGCAGGCCATGGTCGCGACGATCCAGTGACGAGCCGGCTCCGATTGCATCCACGGCGCCGCGATCAGCAGCACGCCACCGCCGATCCAGGCCACGGTCGAGGCCTGCCACACCAGCCGGATCAAGGTGCGGAGGCGCTCCGGCTCGATGCGCGCGCGGGCGAAGACCTTGGCTTCGCCGAGGTAGCCGTGAACGAGCGCAACGGCGATGGTCACGACGCCCGCACACTGGAGCAGCAGATCCCGCATCGACGCCTCCATACACTCATGTATGTTTCGATAGCGTCTGGCCAAGCGCTTGTCAATACACTAGTGTATGGTGCGCTTCCGGGAAACGACATGAACCAACAGCTCTCCGCTGACGATTGGACTGGCCAGGGCCTCAAGGCCCTGGCCAAGAGCGGCTTCACGGCCTTGAAGGCCGAGCCGCTCGCCAAGGCCATGGGCGTATCGCGCGGCAGCTTCTATTGGCATTTCGCCGATCTCGCCGCGTTTCACGCCGCGGTGCTGAAGCGCTGGCGCGAGATCGCGGCCGAGCGGATCATCGCCGACGTCGAAGCCGCCGGCGACGAGCCGGTCAAGATGCTGCTGCGGAGATCCTTCGGCGCGCGGCTCGACCTCGAACGCGCGGTGCGCAATTGGGCGGCGTTCGATGCTAGCGCGCAAGGGGCGGTGCGTGCCATCGATCGCCGCAGGCTCGATTATATCGAGGAGCTGCTGCAGAAGCGGGGACTCGCCCCGGCAACGGCGCAGGCCCGCGCGCAGATCCTGTACTGGACATTTCTCGGTTTCGCCCTGTCAGGCCCGTCAATCCCGGCCGCGCGGCTGCGGACCATGCTCGACGAGCTCCTGGCGATGGTCTCCGCCTAAAGCGCGATGGCGGGCGCGAATTTCTATGCTAAAGGCAAGCAAGTGCCGGAGACTTCCATGAACGCGCCCACCGAACGTCCCGAAGCCAGCGTCGATCCAAAATTGCTGGAGATCCTGGTCTGCCCGCTGACAAAGGGCCCGCTGGAATTCGATGCTGAGCGGCAGGAGCTGATCTCGCGCAGCGCCAAGCTCGCTTATCCCATTCGCGACGGCATCCCGATCATGCTGCCGGAAGAGGCGCGCAAGATCGATTGATAACAGCGAGTGGGGAGTGGCGAATGGCGAATGGGTCCACTCGCCACTCGCTACTCACCATTCGCCCTTACAACGCCTCGCCCTTCAACAGCCGCGGCACCTCGCCGGTGAGGCCTGCGGCCTGGCGGATGAAGAGGTTCTTCAGCGGCGGGGCGCGGTCGACGAGGCCGAGGCCGATGTCGCGCACCGTGCGCAACAGCGTCGACTGGTTGGAGAACAGGAAGTTCAGTGAGTTGGTGGCGACGCCCATCGCCATGGTGTCGAACCGGCGCCAGCGCTGGTAGCGTTCGAGCACGTCCGCCCCGCCGATATCCAGGCCGAGCCGCGCGGCATCGACCACCACTTCCGCCAGCGCAGCGACGTCCTTCAGGCCCATGTTGAGGCCCTGGCCCGCGATGGGGTGGATGACATGGGCAGCGTCGCCGACCAGCGCGAGGCGCTCGGCGATGAAGGACCGCGCGACGAAATAAGACAGCGGAAACGCCCGCGGCTTGTCGAGCACCTTGACCTCGCCGAGATGCAGGCCGAAGCGCTGCTCGAGCTCGGCGTGGAATTCCTCGTCGCTGAGGGCGATGATGCGCGCGGCCTCAGTGCGGCGCTCGGTCCACACCAGCGAGGAGCGTTTGCCGGTGAGCGGCAGGATCGCGAACGGGCCGGCCGGCAGGAAGTGTTCCTCGGCGCGGCCCTCGTGATCGCGCTCGTGGCCGACGGTGACGACGATGCCGGACTGATCGTACTCCCAGCCATGAGTGACGATGCCGGCGCGCTCGCGCAGCTTCGACCGCGCGCCATCGGCGGCGACCAAGAGGCCCGCCGCGATCACGCTGCCGTCGCCGAGCGTCACCTCGATGCCGTCGGTGCGCGCATCGTAGGAGGCGACCGGGGTGGCGCGAAGATCGATGCCGTCGGCCTCGGCGCGCACCACCAGCGCGTCGATCAGGCGGCGGTTCTCGATCATATGCGCGAAGGGCTCGCCCGGCGCGACGTCGCCGGCGAAGTTCAGGAACACCGGGCGGGTGGCGTCCTCGAGCTTGGAATCGGTGACGACCATGTCGAGGATCGGCTGGGCCTCGCCCCGGACGTCGTCCCAGGCGCCGATCGTCTCGAACAGGCGGCGGCAGGCGGCGACGATCGCGGTGGCGCGGGGGTCGCGGCTCGGCCGCGTGCCGAGCGCGGGATCGGCGACGATGATTGGGATCTCGGGCCCGAGCCCCTGGCGTAGCGCCAAGGCCAGCGCAAGGCCGGCAAACGCGCCGCCACCGATGACAATGCTACCCTGTACCGACATACCAAAGCTTCCCGGACAATTCTCGGTCTTGCTAGCAGACTTGAGCTGGGCGAAACAGTGCGGTGAAACGAGGACCGCTAGCCCTTCGTTCCGTCATTCCGGGGCGCGCAACGCGCGTACCCGGAATCCGGAGGTTTATCAGCTCGAGATTTTCGGGTTCGCACCGCGTGCGCCCCGGAATGAGGCATCACTGGAAAGCACCATCATGTCCAAAGGACTGATCGACCTCATCGGGATACTCGACCTCGAGCAGCTCGAGGTGAACCTGTTCCGCGGCAACAGCCCGAAGACGAGCTGGCAGCGGGTGTTCGGCGGCCAAGTGATCGGGCAGGCGATGGTCGCGGCCTGCCGCACCGTGGAGGGCCGGCTGCCGCATTCGCTGCATTGCTATTTCATCCTGCCGGGCGATCCGCAGATCCCGATCATCTATCAGGTCGAGCGCCTGCGCGACGGCAAAAGCTACTCGACCCGCCGCGTCACCGCGATCCAGCACGGCAATGCGATCTTCTCGATCATGGTCTCGTTCCACGCCGAGGAGGAGACTGCGTTCGACCACCAGGACAAGATGCCGGACGTGCCGCCGCCGGAAAAGCTCACGGCGGAGGAGGTGGCGAAGCAGCCGATGTTCAAGGAGATGCCGGACTTCATCCGCCGCTACTACGAATCCGATCGGCCGATCGAGCTGCGCCCGGTCGAGCTCGGCCGTTATTTCGGCCAGAAGATCGACGACGGCCGCATCCACGTCTGGATCAAGACCGCGGCCAAGCTGCCCGACGATCCGGCGCTGCACATGTGCGCGCTCGCTTACGCCTCGGACTTCTCGCTGCTCGACGCGATCATGGCGCGCTATGGCCGCACGCTGTTCGACAAACGCATGATGCCGGCGAGTCTCGACCACGCGATGTGGTTCCATCGCCCGTTCCGCGCCGACGAATGGCTGCTCTACGCGCAGGATTCGCCGAGCGCGCAATCGGGACGGGGGCTGACCCGCGGCTCGATCTTCAAGCCGGACGGCACGCTGGTCGCCTCCGTCGCGCAGGAAGGCTCGGTGCGCGAACGGAAGGCCTGATCGCTTCAAGCAGCGCCTGAAGCGTTCAGATCATGCCCCGAGCGAGCCGCGCGGCGCGAGCTCGGTCTGCGAGGCGAACCAGTTCATGATCCAGCGGTACACCCACGGGATCGGGATGATGAAGCACATCAGGATGGCGGCCACGATGCCGCGCCAGAGGATATCGAGGCCGCTGCCCTTGAACACGATCTCGCGCCGGGTGCCCTCGACGTTGCGGCAGAACCAGCGCATCTGGGCCGCGGCCACCCAGGCCCAGCCGATGATGGTGATGATGGAAATCGCAAACAACAGATTCCAGCCGATATAGGCCCAGACCGAACCGGTGAAGCTGAGGCCCAGCGGCTGCTCGTTGGAGGCGAGGTTCGCGACCATCCATTTGATCAGGAGCCAGTAGAGCACGATCTGCACGATGAACAGCAGATTGCTCAATATCTCGCTGCCGACGAAGCCGAGCGCGATGGCGAGAACGATGAAGCCGAAATACCACGGCACCAACGTCATCGCATTGCCGGTGAAGCTGAGGTTCGGCCGCCCAGGGACCTTCACGCAGGAGACGATCCATCTGGTGTACCAGACGAAGGCCCAGGGCGCCGGGATGACGAAGATCATTCCGATCAGCAGGACGATGCTGCGCCAGGTGAATTCAAGGATGCTGAAATCGACCGAGAGCGATCCACCGCTTGCATAGCCGGCAGCGCCGCCATAGCCACTTCCGCCCGTCGGGACCATCGGCGGCGCACCGCCGCCGATCAGGCCGGGAATTTCGGCGGCCTTCTGCCAGCCGGCCATGCCCTCGGTCCAGACCAGGGTGTCCGGACGCACGACGCCCTGCGCAACGAGGTCGCGGAATTGCCCTTCCGGAAAGGGCCCCTGCTGCTTGCCCTCGGATGCGTAAAACCAACTCGCCATGGAACGTCCCCCTCGAACTTACGTATGTACCGGCCGGGACGCTTCGGTTCACGCCTGGGTTCACCGCATCCATGCCAAAAATGCATTGTGAATGATGAACAGCTGCCCTGTACAGAGGCGGCCGTTCACATGACCGCCCTTGGCCAAACGTTTTTCCGCTTCAATCTGCAACTTTTTTGTGCCATTTGCCCGGAAAGATGCCAGATTGACGCAGCGCCGGGGACATACGGCGCGGCGCATCCCGGGGAATAGGCCTGACCATGAAACTCGTCGTCGCGATCATCAAACCCTTCAAGCTCGATGAGGTCCGCCAAGCCCTGACGGCGATCGGCGTGCACGGCATGACCGTGACCGAGGTGAAAGGCTATGGCCGTCAGAAGGGCCACACCGAGATCTATCGCGGCGCCGAATATGTCGTGAACTTCCTGCCGAAGCTGCGCATCGAGATCGCGGTCGCTTCCGACGTCGCCGACAAGGCGGTCGCCGTGATCACCGCGACGGCGCGCACCGGCCAGATCGGCGACGGCAAGATATTCGTCACGCCGATCGACCACGCGCTGCGCATCCGCACCGGTGAGACCGACAGCGACGCGCTTTAACACAAATTATTCTTCGATTGCACCGGGCAACGACGCCACAGCGTGCGACGCCAATTGATGCCGGGGGGAACGATATGGCGGGATTGTCGCGCCGCGCAGCTGCAATGGCTGCGCCAATCGGATTTGTGTCCGCCATGGCTTCGCCGGCGCGCGCGGCGGCAAACGAGATCAACACCGCCGACACCGCTTGGATGATCGTCGCGACAGCGCTGGTGCTGATGATGACGATCCCGGGGCTTGCGCTGTTCTATTCCGGCATGGTGCGCAAGAAGAACGTGCTCGCCACCATGGCGCAGAGCCTGGCCGCGGTGATGCTGATCTCAATCCTCTGGGTGGCGTTCGGCTACTCGCTGTGCTTCGTCGGTGACGGCCCCTGGATCGGCACGCTCGATCGCTGGTTTCTCGCCGGCATGACCATGGACAGCGTCAACCCCGCGGCGAAGACGATCCCGGAATCGCTGTTCATGCTGTACCAGATGACGTTTGCCATCATCACGGTGGCGCTGGTCGCCGGCTCGGTCGCCGACCGCATGCGGTTCTCCGCCTATCTCCTGTTCTCGGTCGCCTGGTTCATCTTCGTCTACATTCCGCTGGCGCATTGGGTGTGGGGCGGCGGCTTCCTCGCCAGCATGGGCGTGCTCGATTTCGCCGGCGGTCTCGTCGTGCATCTGTCGGCCGGCACCGGCGGCCTCGTTGCAGCCAAGGTGATGGGACGCCGTCACGGCTACGGCACCGAGAATCTCTCGCCGTTCGATCTGTCGCTCGCAGTGATGGGCACCGGCCTGTTGTGGGTCGGCTGGTTCGGCTTCAACGGCGGCTCGGCGCTCGGAGCGAACTCACGCGCGGTGATGGCGATCATCGCGACCCATCTGGCCGCCTGCGCGGGCGCGCTGACCTGGGGCGCGATCGAATGGGCGACCCGGCGCAAGCCCTCGGTGCTCGGCATGATCTCCGGTGCGGTCGCAGGTCTCGGCACCATCACGCCGGCCTCGGGCTTCGTCGCGCCATGGCACGGCATCGTCATCGGCATCATTGCCGGTGCACTCTGCTACTGGGCCTGTACCTGGCTGAAGCACCGCTTCGACTACGACGATTCGCTCGACGTCTTCGGCGTCCACGGCATCGGCGGCCTGACCGGCACCCTGCTCGGCGGCGTGTTCGCCACCAGCGCCATCGGCGGCACCGCCGGCCTGCTGGAGGGCAATCCGCAGCAGCTCCTGATCCAGTTCTATGGGGTCGCCGTGACCTTCGTCTGGTCGGCGGGCGTCAGCTTCATCCTGCTCAAGCTGGTCGGCCTGTTCGTGCCCTTGCGCGTATCCCGTGAGCACGAGCTGGAGGGTCTGGATATTTCGCAGCACGGTGAAGCCCTGCAGTAGGCGCCGACGCTACGTAAATACCGCCTCGCTGCCCGACACGTGAGCAACATTGTGTCGGGAGCCTGTCTTGCCCTTATTTTCAGCAGGCGTGACCACGTTTTGAGCGCGACGTAATAGCGCACTGCATCGCAGCACCCGCCAAAGGCGAAAACCCCCGTCTTCATAGTCCGTTAGGCAATCCGCCTGATCTGGCACGGCATTTGATTCTAGGGGGCCGGCTGTGCCCGCGTAGTGAAACTTCTCCCTCGTGGCGAACCAGTCGAGAACGCCCGGCCACGTCCGGACCGGGCCCAAGCGGGGATAGGACCCATGAAAATTGTTATGGCGATCATCAAGCCATTCAAGCTTGAAGAAGTCCGTGACGCCCTGACCGCCATCGGCGTTCACGGTCTCACGGTGACGGAAGTCAAGGGGTATGGCCGCCAGAAGGGCCATACGGAAATCTATCGCGGCGCCGAATATGCCGTGAGCTTCCTGCCCAAGATCAAGATCGAGGTCGCTGTCGCCTCCGACCAGGTCGACAAGACCATCGATGCCATCACGTCCGCGGCGAAAACCGGACAGATCGGCGACGGCAAGATCTTCGTCATCAACCTCGACCACGCGGTGCGTATCCGCACCGGCGAGGCCGATGCCGCGGCCCTCTGATTTCGCGCTCAACCTTATCCAAGCAGGAGTAAACAATATGACGTTCAAGCGTCCCTATGGCGCGGGACTGGCGGCTCTCGCAGTCGGCCTGTTCGCTGCGACCGCAGCCTACGCCGAGCCAACGGTCAACAAGGGAGACAACGCCTGGATGCTGACATCGACAGTGCTGGTGCTGTTGATGACGATCCCCGGCCTCGCGCTGTTCTACGGCGGTCTGGTTCGTTCCAAGAACATGCTCTCGGTCCTGATGCAGGTGTTCTACACCGTCTGCGTCGTCTGCGTGATCTGGGCCGTATACGGCTACAGCCTCACCTTCACCGGCGGCTCCGACTTCATTGGCGGCTTCTCCAAGGCCTTCATGATGGGCGTCACCACCGACACGAAGGCCGCGACCTTCTCGGTCGACGCCAACATCTCGGAGCTGATTTACGTCTGCTTCCAGATGACCTTCGCGGCGATCACGCCCGCTCTCATCGTCGGCGCCTTCGCCGAGCGCATGAAGTTCGCGGCGATCGCGCTGTTCGTTCCGCTCTGGGTGACGCTGGTCTATTTCCCGATCGCGCACATGGTCTGGTACTGGCAGGGTCCGGACCTGATCCAGGATGCGGCCAAAGCGTTGGCTGCCGCTACTGACGCGGCGGCGAAGACCGCGGCCCAGGCCAAGCTCGACGAGCTCAACGCCGATGCCGGCTGGATCTTCAAGATGGGCGCGATCGACTTCGCGGGCGGCACCGTGGTGCACATCAACGCCGGTATCGCGGGCCTCGTCGGCGCTCTCCTGATCGGCAAGCGCGTCGGCTACGGCAAGGAGCTGATGGCCCCGCACTCGCTGACCATGTCGATGATCGGCGCCTCGCTGCTCTGGGTCGGCTGGTTCGGCTTCAATGCCGGCTCCAATCTCGAGGCCAGCGGCGGCGCTGCGCTCGCCATGACCAACTCCTTCGTCGCCACCGCAGCCGCCGCGCTGTCGTGGATGTTCGCGGAGTGGATCATCAAGGGTCATCCCTCCGTGCTCGGCGTGATCTCAGGCGCCGTCGCGGGCCTCGTGGCCGTCACGCCCGCCGCCGGCTTCTCCGGCGTCATGGGAGCGATCGTCCTCGGCCTCGTCGTCGGCGTAGTCTGCCTGTTCTTCTGCACCGTGGTGAAGAACGCGCTCGGCTACGATGACTCCCTCGACGTGTTCGGCGTGCACTGCATCGGCGGCATCGTTGGCGCCATCGGCACCGGCATTCTGGTCAACCCCGCGCTCGGCGGCGCCGGCATCATCGACTATTCGGCGATCCCGCCGAAGGTCGCCGATTACGACTTCGCCACGCAGATGCTCGCCCAGATCAAGGCCGTCTGCACCACGCTGGTGTGGTCGGGCGTCGGCTCGGCGATCCTCTTCAAGGTTGTCGATGTGATCGTCGGCCTCCGCGCCAATGTCGAGAGCGAGCGTGAAGGCCTCGACATCACCGAGCACACCGAGCGCGCCTACAACATGTGACCCTCTCCTCCCGGGCGCGGTCTCTTCGGGGACCGCGTCCACAACTACGGTTCGGGCACATACCCGGCAATGCCCTGACCGTTGAGGGGCTCCAGCGCGAGCTGGAGCCCCTTTCTTTTGATGGCTCCGCCTGCAGGGCACCTCCAGGGGAGGGTGGACCGTCCATGCACGCCGCTATCTCCGGCCCCATTATTCCCGCTCTGGACGCGGGCGGCGGCCGATGGTTAATCGCGTCTTAACCTCGCCCTATCTATGGTGAACTGAACCGCTTCCCGCCGGCGCCTATGGTAGCGACCGGCCGTTCCAAGAGTACTGGCGCCCAACGAATGGCTCTGACCGCTTCATCCCGTGCGCCGCAGGGCGGTAATGGCTCCGATTCCGAACGCTCGCCCTTCGTCCGGCTGAACGAGCTGCTGGCCCCGCATCAGCCGGGCAAGCCCTTGATTTCGCTTGCGGTCGGCGAGCCCCAGCATCCCGTGCCCGACTTCGTCGGCCCGGTGCTGGCCAAGCACATCGCCGATTTCGGCCGTTATCCCGCGAACAAGGGTACCGATCCGTTCCGCAACGCCGCCGGGGCCTGGCTGTCGACGCGCTTCAAGCTGCCGCGGCCGCTCGACCCCGAGAGCGAGATTCTCGTCCTCAATGGCAGCCGCGAGGGGCTGTTCCTCGCCGCGATCGCGGCCGCGCGCTATGTCGGCCCGCGTCCGGGCAAGCCCGCGATCCTGATGCCAAACCCGTTCTATCCGGTCTACGGCGCGGGCGCGCTTGCGGCCGCTTGCGAACCGGTCCATCTGCCGACCACGGTCGAGAACGGCTTCCTGCCCGACCTCGACGCCATCGACGAAGCGACCCTGGCGCGCACGGTGGCGTTCTACCTGGCTTCGCCCGCCAATCCGCAGGGCTCGGTGGCGAGGCCCGGCTACTTCAAGCGCTTGAAGCAGCTCGCCGACCGCTACGGCTTCGTGATCCTCAGCGACGAATGTTATTCCGAGATCTACACCCGCGAGGCACCCGGCAGCGCGCTGGAATGCGCCGGCCCCGACTTCACGCGCGTGGTCGCGTTCCAGTCACTGTCGAAGCGCTCCAACCTGCCGGGCCTGCGCGTCGGCTTTGCCGCCGGCGACAACAGGTTCATCGGCATGTTCCTCGAGCTGCGCAACATCGCCGCGCCCCAGGTGCCGGTGCCGCTGCAGCATGTCGCGACGGTCGCCTATGGCGACGAGGCGCATGTCGAGGAGAATCGGCGGCTGTACCGGATCAAGTTCGACCTCGCCGACCAGATCATCGGCAATCGTTACGGCTATCGCCGCCCCGATGCCGGCTTCTGCGTCTGGCTCAACACCTCCGAGATCGGCGACGACGTGTCGGTGACGCTCAAGCTGTTCAGGGAAGCCGGCGTGCGCGTGGTGCCCGGCAGCTTCCTGGCGCGACAGCAGCCTGACGGATTCAATCCCGGCGCAGGCTATATCCGCCTCGCACTGGTGCAGGACGGCGAGACCACGGCGCAGGCGCTGCACCGGCTGGTCGAGACTCTGGGTTAGGCGGGGCCCGTGAGCATGTCGGCAATCGAACGCGTCATTCCTCTGGTCGGCCATCTGCCGCCCTCGATCCGCGAGGGGCTGGCGCGGCGCATGCGCGAGCTCGCCGGCCTCGGCCTGATCGCGCTGGCGGGCATCGCCGCGGCGGCGCTGATGACGTGGTCGGTGCAGGATCCCAGTCTCAGCCACGCGACCTCGCGGCCGATCCGCAACATCCTCGGCTATGCCGGCGCGATCGGCGCCGATCTCGCCATGCAGATCCTGGGGCTCGGCGCGATCATGCTGGTCCTGACCGTTGCGGTCTGGGGCTGGCGTATGATGACGCATCGGCCGTTCGACCGCGAGGCGCTGCGGCTCGGCTCCTGGATTCTCTGCACGGTGATCGCGGCAGGCTTCGTCAGTTGCTTTCAGCATGGCGGGGCCTGGCCGCTGCCGACCGGCCTCGGCGGCGTGGTCGGCGATGCGCTGGTGCGCGCGCCCGCGGTGATCTTCGGGCCGGCCGGTACGATCTATCGCATCGTGCTGGGCACGATCCTGTTCGCCGCGATGACAGCGACCTTCCTGATCGCCTGCGGCCTCGGCGCGCGCGAGCAAGACGACGAGATCGCTGAGGTCGCCGATGACGACAAGCCGCTCGACGAAGACGAGGAGAGCGATCGGGGTTCGGTCTCGCTGGGCTGGCTGTTCCATGCATTGATGAGCACCAAGGCGCGGCTGATCTGGCTGTGTGGTGCCGCCTACCGCTCGCTGGTCTCGAGCGGACCGAAGACCAAGGCCGCCCAGTTCAGCCGGCAGGAGCCGAATCTCGGCGGCGGCCGCTCGGCGCCGTCGATCTCGCCGCAGTCTCAAGACGAGGACTACGAGGACGAGCACGAAGACGAATTGGAGGACGAGGAGGAGGAAGAGGAGGAGCCCGCCGCGCGCGCCCCGAAGAAGAAAGCCGCGCCGAAGCCCGCTTCCAAGAAATCCTCCGACAAGTTCGACCTCCCGTCCGTCTCCATGCTGGCCGCACCAAAGGCCGGCGATCGCCAGCCGCTCAGCAAGGCCGAGCTGGAGAACAATTCCCGTTCGCTCGAAGGCGTGCTGCAGGATTTCGGCGTGCGCGGCGAGATCGTGAAGGCCAATCCCGGTCCGGTCGTTACGCTGTACGAGCTGGAGCCGGCGCCCGGCATCAAGTCCTCGCGCGTGATCGGCCTCGCCGACGACATCGCCCGCTCGATGAGCGCGCTGTCGGCACGCGTCGCCGTCGTGCCCGGCCGCAACGCGATCGGCATCGAGCTGCCGAACGCGCATCGCGAGAAAGTCTATTTGCGCGAATTGCTGGTGGCGAAGGAGGCGACCGACACGGTGGCGAAGCTGCCGCTCTGCCTCGGCAAGACCATCGGCGGCGACCCCGTCATCATCGACCTCGCGCGCACCCCGCACATGCTGATCGCCGGTACCACCGGCTCGGGCAAGTCGGTCGCGATCAACACCATGATCCTCAGCCTGGTCTACCGGCTGCGGCCGGACCAGTGCCGCCTGATCATGGTCGATCCGAAGATGCTCGAGCTCTCCGTCTATGACGGCATTCCCCATCTGCTCACGCCTGTTGTGACCGACCCGAAGAAGGCGGTGGTCGCGCTGAAATGGGCCGTGCGCGAGATGGAAGAGCGCTACAAGAACATGGCCAAGCTCGGTGTGCGCAACATCGACGGTTACAACACGCGCCTGCTCGAATTGAAGGCCAAGGGCGAGGAGCCGACGCGCACGGTGCATACCGGCTTCGACAAGGAGACCGGCAAGGCGATCTACGAGGAAGAGAAGCTCTCGCTCGATCCGCTGCCCTACATCGTCATCATCGTCGACGAAATGGCCGACCTGATGATGGTCGCCGGCAAGGACATCGAAGGCGCGGTGCAGCGTCTGGCGCAGATGGCGCGCGCCGCCGGCCTGCACGTGATCCTGGCGACGCAGCGTCCGTCGGTCGACGTCATCACCGGCACCATCAAGGCGAACTTCCCGACCCGTATCGCCTTCCAGGTCACCTCCAAGATCGACAGCCGCACCATTCTCGGCGAGATGGGCGCCGAGCAGCTGCTCGGCCAGGGCGACATGCTCTACATGGCGGGCGGCGGCCGCATCAGCCGCGTGCACGGACCGTTCGCCTCCGACGAGGAAGTCGAGAAGGTGGTGCGTCACCTCAAGACGCAGGGACAGCCGGAATATCTCGAAGCCGTCACCGCCGAAGAGCCGACCGAGGACGAGGACGGTGCCGTGTTCGACGCCACCGGCATGGGCGGCGATGGCGGCGGCGATCTCTTCCAGCAGGCGGTTGCGATCGTCAAACGCGATCGCAAGGCCTCGACCAGCTACATCCAGCGCCGTCTGCAAATCGGCTACAACCGCGCCGCATCGCTGATGGAGCGCATGGAACTGGAAGGCATCGTCGGTCCCGCCAACCATGCCGGCAAGCGCGAGATTCTGGTCGAGGAAGAAGACAGCCATATGTGAGGCGAGGAGCCTCTGAGCAACATTTCACGCAAATTCGATATCTGCTTTTGCCCGAAATCACGGTAAAAGGGCGCCCAGCCACACAGGACGACGCGTTGATCAGACATCCGGACATTCGATTCGCTGCCACCATCGCCGCGCGAAGCGCGCGCATGGCCGGCGTGCTTCTCGTCACCGCCGCGATGGTGACCGCTGCGTCCTTCGCGCAGACCGTGCCGGTGCCGAAGCCCGCGCCGAAGGGGCGTGACGGCGGCGCGACCGCCGGTGGGCCGGCCGTCACCGGCGCGACGCAGGCGCCGCCCAATCCGGTGATCCCGGATCCGCGGCGCAACGTTCCGAGCAGCATCTTCCAGACCTTCGACGCCAACCAGAAAGCGCAGGCGGCCAAGGTCAGCGCCTATCTGTCGTCGCTGCAGACGTTGGTCGGGAATTTCGTCCAGGTCGGTCCCGACGGCAGCAAGACGCAGGGCGACTTCTACATCCAGAAACCCGGCAAGGTACGCTTCGAATATGATGCGCCGAGCCCGATCGACATCGTCGCCGACGGATCCTCGCTCGTGGTGCGCGACCGCAAGCTCGCGACCCAGGACGTCTACCCGCTGTCGCAGACGCCGCTGCGCTTTCTATTGTCCGACCGCATCGACCTGATGAGGGACACCAATGTCGTTGGCGTCTCGGCCGACGACGTCTTCGTCAGCGTCACCATCGAGGAGAAGCAGGCCCTGGTCGGCACCAGCCGCTTGCTGCTGATGTTCGGCGCCAAGGACGGCCAGCTCAAGCAGTGGACCGTCACCGATCCGCAGGGCTACGACACGACGATTGCGGTGTACAATCTGGACTCGAGCAAGAAGCTCGACCCCAACATGTTCAAGATCGATTTCACCAATTACAACACGCCGTCGCGGGGTTGAGCGCTCCGCTGCCGTAGGGTGGGCAAAGGCGCTCTTGCGCCGTGCCCACCACCTCTCCTCACGGCCATCACGGTGGGCACGCTTCGCTTTGCCCACCCTACGAGAGCTCGCTGTGGACAAGCATTTTCCCCACGCCAATCCATGCTAAGACGCATTTCCTATGCGTCTTTCCCTGACAACCTGGAACATCAATTCGGTGCGGCTACGCATCGACCTGGTCGCGAAATTTCTCAAGAGCGCGCGGCCAGAAGTGCTGTGCCTGCAGGAGACCAAGTGCATCGACGATGCTTTTCCGCTGAAGCGCTTCAAGCGGCTCGGCTACGAGCACGTCGCGCTGAACGGTCAGAAGGGCTATCACGGCGTCGCCATCATCTCGAAGATCCCGTTCGAATCGAAGGACATCCGCACCTTCTGCGACAAGGTGGATTCGCGCCACATCTCGGTGTCGTTCGGTGAAAAGGCGGGCATCGCAAAACCACTGGTGCTGCATAATTTCTACGTGCCCGCGGGCGGCGACATTCCCGATCCCGCGCTGAACGAGAAATTCGACCACAAGCTCCGCTTCCTCGACGAGATGAAAGCGTGCGAGCCGCTGCATCCGCGCGGTGAGGACCGCCACATCCTGGTCGGCGATCTCAACGTCGCCCCGCACGAGAACGACGTGTGGTCGCACAAGCAGCTGCTGAAAGTGGTCTCGCACACGCCTGTCGAAACGGAGAAGCTGAAGGCGGCGCTCGCGGCCGGCGAATGGGTCGACGTCGCGCGCGAGCGCATCCCGATGTCGGAGAAGGTCTATACGTGGTGGAGCTACCGCTCCGCCGACTGGACCATCGGCGATCGCGGCCGCAGGCTCGACCACATCTGGGTCTCGCGCGCGCTGAAGGATGCAGTCAGCGATTTCAGGATTCTGCGCGATGCGCGCAGCTGGGAGCGGCCATCGGACCACGTGCCTGTGACGGTGACGCTGGAGGTGTGAGCCGCCCTCGTCATTCCGGGGCGCGCCACTTGGCGCGAGCCCGGAATCCATTCATCAACTGACTCTGCCGCTCAATGGATTCTCAGGTGCGCAATTGCGCACCATAGTTCGCGACTTCGTCGCGCCCCGGAATGACGAGTGGAGAGAGCTACGACGTCAGCTTCGCACCCGCCATCAAAATATCGCTGGCGATCTGGCTGGAGCGCACCGCGAACTCGTCGCGCAGGCGCACCGCCGCAGCGGGATCGCTTTCGAGCACGCGCTGGAACAGGCTGCGGGCGACGCGGATGACGGAGGAATGCTCCAGCGCGACCGCGCTCGACGGCCGCTTCATCGGCACCACCAGCGCGAGCTCGCCGATCAACGCGCCGGGACCGGCGATCATTTCGGCGCCGGCGCCGTCTTCAACCCGGAAGGCGCCGCGCTGGACCACGAAGCCGGCGTCGGCGTCGTCGCCGAGATTGAACAGCACGTCGCCGCGGACGAAATCACGCTGCTCCGAGCCGATCGCCAGCATGCGCAACGAGGCGTCTCCCAACAGGCGCAGTGTCGGGACACGCTCGAGAAGCGCTACATCATCGTCGATTGACATTCAGGTCCGAGGCTCGAAGGCGTGCGATCTAAAACGATTCGCACGCCATCGAAGCGTATCACGGCACCAGCTTGTAGCCACCGGCTTCCGTCACCAGGATCTCCGGGTTGGCGGCGTCCTTCTCGATCTTCTGGCGGAGGCGGTAGATGTGGGTTTCCAGCGTGTGCGTGGTGACGCCGGAATTATAGCCCCAAACCTCCTGGAGCAGGGTCTCGCGCGACACCGGCATCTGGCCGGCCCGGTAGAGGAAGCGGAGAATTGCGGTTTCCTTCTCGGTGAGGCGGACCTTGCGGGCATTGGCCGCGGTGAGCATCTTCGAGCCGGGACGGAAGGAGTAGGGTCCGACCGAGAACACCGCGTCCTCGCTGGCTTCATGCTGACGGAGCTGGGCGCGGATGCGCGCCAGCAGCACCGCGAAACGGAAGGGCTTTGCCACATAGTCGTTGGCGCCGGATTCCAGGCCCAGGATCGTGTCGGAATCGGTGTCGTGCCCGGTCAGCATGATGATCGGGGCCTTGAAGCCGCCCTTCCGCAGCGAGCGGACAACCTCGCGGCCGTCGGTGTCGGGCAGGCCGACATCCATCAGAACCAGATCGGGGGAATTGGCCTTCGCGGCGCTGGCGCCCTTGGCGCCGGTATCGACCGCAGAGGCTTCGAATTCTTCGTGTAGCGATAATTGCTCCACCAACGTGTCGCGCAGATCGGTATCGTCATCCACGATCAGGATCTTGCGGGCATTGGCCATGGGGGGTCATCCTTTTGGAGTCCGGCTCGGCGGCACATCCATGCCGCACCCAGCCGCGAGGGGAAGTTTAAGGTCGCCGTGATTATTGTTGTTCGTGTTGAAGTAGTGGGCTGTTACCGATTCACAAGCCAGAAGCACTCTAACTCAGAATAGCAGGACGTTTTGATGAATGTCCTGTAATGAATTCGACATTGCACGTTCACATGAAAAACAAAGCAGCTTCAGTCGGTTACATCAGGAATCGAGGCCCCGGGCCGCTCTCGGCGATCCGCGTTAAGCCTGCTGCCGGCAATCCGCGCCGGGGCTGGCTGACGGCGGGAGCGCTGACCATTCCGGTTGCGCTGGGGCGAGGCGGCATTCTCGCCAACAAGCGCGAGGGCGATGGCGGCACCCCCAGAGGCAGCTTCCGGCCCAGGCAATTGTGGTGGCGGGGCGACCGGCACAGCCGTCCCCGGACGTTCCTGCCGGCCCGGATGATCACCGGCGTGGACGCCTGGTGCGAGGATCCGCGGGACCGCCGCTACAACCAGAGCATCCGGCTCGGCGAGGGGCAGGGCGGCGACCGGCTCCAGCGCGCCGACCATCTCTACGACTTCATCATCGAGATCGACCACAACACCCGACCCCGCATCGCCGGCCGCGGCAGCGCGGTGTTCCTGCACCTTGCCCGCGACAATTTCGGCCCGACCGCCGGCTGCGTCTCCATGACGAAATCCGCCATGCTGCAATTGCTGCGGCGCCTGGGCCCGCGCACAAAGATCATCATCGGGTGAGGCACACCGCCGTCATTGCGAGGAGCCCTTGCGACAATATTGACAGCGTTCGGGCGGCATCGGCCCTCGCCAACGGCAATTACCGATGCCCGAAGATCGCGCTGCCGACGCGCACATGGGTGGCACCCAGCATGATGGCGGTCGCGAAATCGGCGCTCATGCCCATCGAGAGATTCGTCAAGCCATTGCGCGCGGCGATCTTGGCCGTGAGCGCAAAGTGCGCGGCGGGCGGCTCGTCGACCGGCGGGATGCACATCAATCCGGAGATCGTCAGCCCGTAGGTGTCGCGGCAGCTTGCAATGAAGGCATCGGCCTCGCCCGGGGCAATCCCGGCCTTCTGCGGCTCCTCGCCGGTGTTGATCTGGACGAACAGCTCCGGGTGCCTGTTCTGGGATTCGATTTCCTTGGCTAACGCTTGGCAAATGCTCGGACGGTCGACCGAATGGATGGCGTCGAACAGCGCGACCGCCTCTTTCGCCTTGTTGGATTGCAGCGGCCCGATCAGATGCAGCGCGATATCGGGGTAAGCAGACGTTAACGCCGGCCACTTGGCTTTGGCCTCCTGCACCCGATTCTCGCCAAATACGCGCTGTCCTGCGGCGATAACCGGGATAATTGCATCCGCCGCGAACGTCTTGGACACGGCGATCAGCGTGACCGAGGCGCGGTCACGCTGCGCGTCCCTGCAGGCGCGTGCAATTTCGGCTTCGACCGCGGCGAGCGCGTTTGGTGAATGGCCGGTGACCGGCGCGACGTTGGCTTCCGTCATGACGTCTCTTGGTTGTGACCTTAGCCCGAGTTAGGTCCAATTTTACCGAGTTCAAGAAACAGTTTTTGAACCCTTCGCTTTACCTTAGCCCGCGGGGTGGGTAGCGAAAATGGCAAGCGTCAGTCTCAACCGCAAGCGCGCGAAACTCAAGCAGGTTCTCGGTATCCGGGCGCGGCTTGCGTTGCTCGCGGTGATTCTCGTGACGCCCTTGATGATCGAGCGCATCCGTTCCCTCGAAGACACGCGCGCGCGGCAAGTTGCGCAGGCCGCGGCTGAATTCACCACGGTGGCGAGGCACAGCGCCGATGCGCAGCGCCAGGTGATCTCGTCGGTCGAGACCATTCTGAAATCGGAGGCCTTCATCCGCGCCTCCGCCGGCGGCATCAGCAAGAGCTGCGACGTGCTGCGCGCGAGCCTGCCGTCGAGCCTGCCCTGGATTCGCACGCTTCTGATCGCCGGCCAGGACGGCCGCATCCAATGCGCCACCAACAACATGTATGTCGGCCTCGATCTCAGTGACCGACCGTACTTCCAGCAGGCCCAGGAAACCGGCCGCTTCGTGCTGAGCGACTTCATCATGTCGCGGCCGGTGCCGTCGCCAACGGTGATGGCGGTCTATCCGGTCTCCGCCTTCAGCGGTGTGGCCGATGCCGTCGTGCTCGCCACCGTCAATCTCGACTGGATGTCGAAGGTCATGAACAATCTGGGCGGTCGCGCCGGCATCACTGCGGTGCTGGTCGACAGCGCGGGCACCGTGCTGGCGGCCCCGGCCGATCAGCACAGCGCGGTCGGCCGTCCGCTCGACAACATGCCGCTGATGTCCGCGATCGCCGACAAGGCGCTGCGCTCCGATCAGGATGAGGGTTCGCTGTCCTTCCTCGCCGCCGACGGCTCCCGCCGCGCGGTCAGCTATATCCGCATCGCCGGCACCAATGCCCGCCTGATCGCCAGCATCGACGAAGACAAGGTATCCGCAGCGGTCAGCCGCGACATCCGCACCGCCTATCTGCAGCTCGCCTTCGTGCTCATGTTCGTCCTGCTCGGCGCGCTGATCGCCGCCGAAAAGCTCGTGATCAAGCCGATCGAGATGCTCGCCGACATGGCCAAGCGGCTCGGCGAGGGCGACCTGTCGGCGCGCGCCGCGCGCAATCGCCTGCCCGCCGAGTTCGTGCCGCTGGCCCGCGCGTTCAACGCGATGGCCGCGCAGCTGAGCCAGCGCGAGCGCGAGCTGATCGCAAGCAACGACCGCCTGACGGTGATGGCTTCGATCGACATGCTGTCCGGTCTCGCCAACCGCCGCGGCTTCCAGAGCCGGCTGGATTTCGAATGGATGCGCGCGCAGCAATATGGCAGCGAGCTGGCGCTTCTGATGATCGACGTCGACCATTTCAAGCTGTTCAACGACACCTACGGCCATCTCGAAGGCGATTCCTGCCTGACGCGGCTCGGCGAATCACTGTCCGGCATCGCCGCCGACACGATGGGCTTCGCGGCCCGCTACGGCGGCGAGGAGTTCTGCCTGCTGCTGCCGAACACCGACGTGACGCGCGCCGTCGCGATCGGCGAGCAGGTGCGTTCGGCCGTGCTGAGGCTCTGCCTGCCTCACATCACCTCGAACCACATGATCGTCACGGTCTCGATCGGCGTCGCCGCGACCAAGCCGAGCGAATCCTTGCGTCCCGGCGACCTGATCGAAGCCGCCGACGCCGCGCTCTACGCCGCCAAGCATCGTGGCCGCAACAATGTCGTCGAGCACGGCGTGCAGGCGATCGCGACCGGCACGGCCGAGATGATGATGGTGGCGAGCGCCTAAAGCGCTGGTTCTTCACCTCGCCCCGCTTGCGGCGTCTGAACTGTGCACTGCCGGACACGATAGATTCCACATCGTCATGGCCGGGCTTGTCCCGGCCATCCACGCCTTGCCCACAGCACAAAGAACGTGGATGCCCGGGACAAGCCCGGGCATGACGGCCTGTCGTCTCGCCCGAGCTAGCCCGCAGCGCCGGCGCGATCGAGCTCGATCTCCGTCACCACACGATTGCGGCCGCCGCCCTTGGCGAGATAGAGCGCACGGTCGCAGCGTTCGATCAGATCCGTGATCGCCTCGCCGACCCGGTATTGCGCCACGCCGATCGACACGCTGATGCCGGGCAGGGTCTCGCCGGTCGAGCGACGCGTGATCGTGCAATCTGCGATCGCGCGCCTGATCCGTTCGGCGATCTCGGCGCAAGCGGCCAGATCGGCGTCCGGCAGCACCGCGATCAGCTCCTCGCCGCCATAGCGGGCCGGCAGATCTTGCGCGCGAACCTTCTCGCGCAGGACCTTGGCCATCAGGCGCAGCACCTGGTCGCCGACACCGTGGCCGAAATTGTCGTTGAACGACTTGAAGTAGTCGATGTCGAGCATCAGCACGCTGAGCGGCTCGCCCCATTCCGCCGTCGTCTGCGCCTTGCGCAGGAATTCGTCGAGGGCCCGCCGGTTCGCCAGCCCGGTCAGCGTGTCGGTCCGGGCGCGCTGCTCGGACCGCGACAGCGAATCGCGGATCACGTCGAGTTCGCGGGTCTTTTCCGCAAAGCCTGCCTCCAGCCGCGTCGCCCGCGTGGCCGCCCGCGCCAGCTCGTTCATGAGCTGGGCAACCAGCAGCTTTGGATCGACGCCGGCCTTGCCCTGGTCAGCCACCTGGCTGATGACCTGCATTTGCGAATGATTGTCGGCGATCGCCGTCGTCAGAAACTCCTTCGCCGTCCCCATCAGCGCCTGCAGCCGCTCGGAGGTGTCGACCACGACGGCACTCACCTGCGGCGCGACGTAGGTCTCGAACAGATCCTGATTGGTTTGGGCGTCGAAGGGACGATTGTGGTCGATCAGGAGATCGATCGCGTTGCGCAGATCGTCATGGCTGCCCGCGAAATACTGGAACCAGACGGCAAAGTTGGCCGGGGTCGGTGCAATCCGCTGTTCGGCCATGCTCCGCATTGCCCGCCCGGCGACGGACGCGGCATAGTCGTAATCGGGATCGTCGAAGCTGGAATCCATGTGCGGTAACGCGGCCTTGTCGGGCTGCAACTTGGCATCGACGCCTTAATCACACCCCAACGCGGACCCTCGTAGTTATGCGGAGGGGTCAAAGTTCCAAAACGCGGCAACCCATTGACCCCTTAAGGGCTTCTATGGCCTAGTCCGCCGTCTTGAGACGGCCGAACCACGAAAACCCAACGATTCCATGACCTCCGAACGCTATAACGCCCGCGACGCCGAACCGCGCTGGCAACGCCTCTGGGACGAGCAGGCGATCTTCGTCTCCAAGAACGGCGATCCGCGGCCGAAATATTACGTGCTCGAGATGTTCCCCTACCCGTCCGGGCGCATCCATATCGGCCATGTCCGGAATTACACGCTCGGTGACGTGCTGGCCCGCTTCATGCGCGCCAAGGGGTTCAACGTGCTGCATCCGATGGGCTGGGACGCCTTCGGCCTGCCGGCCGAGAACGCCGCGATCGAGCGCAAGGTGGCGCCGAAGGCCTGGACCTACGACAACATCGCCGCGATGAAGAAGCAGCTCCGCTCGATCGGGCTGTCGCTGGACTGGTCCAGGGAGATCGCGACCTGCGACCCCTCCTATTACAAGCACCAGCAGAAGATGTTCCTGGATTTCCTGCGCGCAGGGCTTGCCGAGCGCGAGAAGCGCAAGGTGAACTGGGACCCCGTCGACATGACCGTGCTCGCCAACGAGCAGGTGATCGATGGCCGCGGCTGGCGCTCGGGCGCCGTGGTCGAGCAGCGCGAGATGAACCAGTGGGTCTTCAAGATCACGAAGTACTCGCAGGAGCTGCTGTCGGCGCTCGACGGGCTGGACCGCTGGCCCGACAAGGTACGGCTGATGCAGCGCAACTGGATCGGCCGCTCCGAGGGCCTGTTGATCCGCTTCGCGCTGGATGCGGCGACGACGCCGGCCGGCGAGAGCGAGCTGAAGATTTTCACGACGCGGCCGGATACGCTGTTCGGCGCCAAGTTCATGGCGATCTCGGCGGATCATCCGCTGGCGCAGGCCGCCGCCGCAAAGAACCCTGAGCTTGCGGCTTTCGTTGCCGAGATCAAGAAGATCGGCACCGCGCAGGAGATCATCGACACCGCTGAGAAGCAGGGTTTCGACACCGGCATCCGCGCGGTGCACCCGCTCGATCCCTCCTGGAAGCTGCCGGTCTATGTCGCCAATTTCGTGCTGATGGAATACGGCACCGGCGCCATCTTCGGCTGCCCGGCGCACGATCAGCGCGACCTCGACTTCGTCAACAAGTACGCTCTCGGCAACACGCCCGTCGTGTGCCCGGACGGCCAGGATCCGAAGAGCTTCGTCATCACCGATACCGCCTATGACGGCGACGGCCGCATGATCAATTCGCGCTTCCTCGACGGCATGACCATCGAGCAGGCGAAGGAAGAGGTGGCGAAGCGGCTCGAGACGGAGCTGCGCGGCAACGCGCCGGTCGGCGAGCGCCAGGTGAATTTCCGTCTGCGCGACTGGGGCATTTCGCGCCAGCGCTATTGGGGCTGCCCGATTCCCGTCATTCACTGTCCGAAATGCGACGTGGTGCCGGTGCCGGATGCCGACCTGCCCGTGAAGCTGCCTGACGATGCGACCTTCGACAAGCCGGGCAACGCTCTCGATCATCATCCGACCTGGAAGCACGTCACCTGCCCGCAATGCGGCGGCAAGGCGCAGCGCGAAACCGACACCATGGACACGTTCGTGGACTCGTCCTGGTACTTTGCGCGCTTCACCGATCCCTGGAACGAGGCTTCGCCGACCACGCCTGCGGTCGCCAACCGGATGCTGCCGGTCGACCAATATATCGGCGGCGTCGAGCACGCGATCCTGCATCTGCTCTACAGCCGCTTCTTCACCCGCGCGATGAAAGCGACCGGGCATATCGCGCTGGACGAGCCGTTCGCCGGCATGTTCACGCAAGGCATGGTGGTGCACGAGACCTACCAGAAGGCCGACGGCAGCTATGTGCAGCCGGCCGAGGTGAAGGTCGAGGTCGGCGGCAACGGACGCCGCGCTACGCTTCTGACGACGGGCGAAGACATCGCGATCGGCCCGATCGAGAAGATGTCAAAGTCGAAGAAGAACACGGTCGACCCCGACGACATCATCGAGACCTATGGCGCCGATGTCGCCCGCTGGTTCATGCTGTCGGACTCTCCGCCCGACCGCGACGTGATCTGGAGCGACGAGCGCGTCCAGGGTGCCTCGCGCTTCGTGCAGCGGCTGTGGCGGCTGGTGAACGATGCCGCCACCCTCGGCAAGGCTGCGCCGGCGGCCCGGCCGGCCAGCTTCGGCCCGGACGCCACGGCGTTGCGCAAGGCCGCCCACGGCGCGCTGGACAAGGTCACCGCCGGCATCGAGCGGCTGCACTTCAACGTTTGCCTCGCCCATATCCGCGAATTCACCAATGCCTTCTCGGAGGTGCTCCAGCGCCCCGGCCAGCCCGCCCCGGATCTCGCTCCAGATTTGGCTTGGGCGATCCAGGAGGCCAGCCAGATCCTGGTCCAGCTGTTCTCGCCGATGATGCCGCATCTGGCCGAGGAGTGCTGGCAGGTTCTAGACCAAAAGGGGCTGGTTTCGGAGGCCGATTGGCCGCAAATCGAACGCGATTTGCTGGTTGAAGACAGCGTGACCCTGGTGGTGCAGGTCAACGGCAAGAAGCGGGGTGAGGTCACAGTTGCAACAGCGGCCCAAAATCCGGAAATCGAGGCTGCCGTTTTGGCCCTCGATGCGGTAAAGCTGGCCCTGGACGGCAAGCCCGTCCGCAAGGTGATCATCGTTCCCAAGAGGATCGTGAATGTTGTCGGCTAGGACCCGTATCGCAGCCCGCTTGCTGGCAGTTGCCGCGCTGGCGGCGCTGACGGCCGGCTGCTTCCAGCCGATGTATGCCGAGCGCAGCGACGGCACCCCGGGCCTGCGCGAGAAGCTGATGGGGGTCGAGCTGCCCCCGATCAACAAACCCAATGCGTCCCGCGAGGCCCGCGTCGGCGTCGAGATCCGCAACGCGCTGGCCTTCAAGCTTTACGGCACGGCGACGGGCATGCCGCCGACCCACCGGCTCGACATCCGCTTCACCACCAGCCGCTCCTCCCTGATCATCAGCTCCGCAACGGGATTGCCGACCAGCGAAAATCTCGGCATCGACGCCCAGTACAATCTGGTCGAAGTCGTAACCGGCAAGTCTGTGATGACCGGCTCGACCTTCTCGCGCGTGTCCTATGACATGCCGGGGTCCTATCAGCGCTTCTCGCGCACCCGCGCCGTGCGCGATGCCGAAGACCGGGCCGCCAACGAGATCGCCGAGAACATCACCACCCGGCTCGCCTCGTTCTTCACCGCGGGAACGTAATACGCTTCCGTCATTCCGGGTTCGCCTTCTGACGAGGCATTCCGGAATGACGAGTATCGGACGATATGGTCGCACTGCGCGGAAAAGAGATCGACGCCTTCCTCGCCCGCCCCGATGCGGGCCGTCCGATCATCCTGCTCTACGGTCCCGATGCCGGCCTCGTGCGCGAGCGCGCCGACGCGCTGATCGCGTCCGGCGTCGACGATCCCAACGATCCGTTCTCGCTGGTCAAGCTCGACGGTGACGAGCTCTCCGCCGAGCCGTCGCGCCTGGTCGACGAAGCCATGACGGTGCCGCTGTTCGGCGGCCGACGCGCCATCCGCGTTCGCGCCGGCTCGCGCAGCTTTGCCTCCGGCATCGAGACTCTGGCCGAGATGAACGTGAAGGATTGCCGCATCGTGATCGAGGCCGGCGAGCTCCGTCCGGAATCGCCGCTGCGCAAGACCTGCGAGAAAGCCAAGACTGCCGTGGCGATCGGCTGTTATCCCGACACCGAGCGCGATCTTGCCAAGCTGATGGACGACGAGCTGCGGATCGCGAATTTGCGCATCGCGCCGGACGCCCGCGCGGCGCTGATGTCGTTCCTCGGCGGCGACCGTCAGGCCTCGCGTAACGAGCTGCGCAAGCTGACGCTCTACGCCCATGGCAAGGGCGAGGTCACGCTGGATGACGTCATGGCCGTGGTCGCCGATGCCTCGGAGCTGAAGCTCGATCCGATCGTCGACGGTGCCTTCGCCGGGCGGCCCGACATCGTCGAGACCGAGTTTGCGAAAGCGATGATCGCCGGGACCTATCCTGGCGTGATCATCTCGGCCGCGCAGCGCCAGGCCGCGTGGCTGCACAAATCCGCGCTGGCGATTGCAGACGGCACGCCTGCCTCCGCCGTGCTCGACGGCGGCTTTCCGCGCCTGCATTTTTCACGAAAGCCCGCGGTCGAAACCGCGCTGCGCAATTTCAGCCCGGCGCGGCTCGCCGCTGTGATCGAGCAGCTGGCGACCGCCGCCCTCGACACGCGCAAGCAGTCCACCCTCGCCGCCGCCATCGCCCAACGCGCGCTGATGGCGATCGCCGCGAATGCGAAACGGCGGGGCTAGACCTCCGCTCTCTCCACGTCATTGCGAGCGCAGCGAAGCAATCCAGAGTCCCTACGCGGAAAGATTCTGGATTGCTTCGTCGCTTCAGCGCAAAATTGCTTCGCAATTTTGTCGCGAGCTCCTCGCAATGACGCGTGGAGAGAGTGGTGTGAAAATGGCTCTACAGCGCGCCCTTGGCCAGCCGCTTCATCACCTCGTCGAGCTGATCGAGGTTGCGGTAGTTGATCTGCACGGAGCCGCCGGGATCGCGGTGATTGACGGTGACCTTGAGGCCGAGCGCGTCGCTGACGCGCTTCTCCAGATCGATCGTGTCGGGGTCCTTCTCCTTGCCTCCGCTGGCGCGCGCCTTCTGCGGCTTGCGCTCCGGCACGCCCTCTTCATGCGCAAGCGCCTCGGCCTGGCGGACGTTGAGACCTTCCTCGACGATGCGCTTGGCGGCGGCGAGTGGATCGGGCACGCCGATCAGCGCGCGGGCGTGGCCGGCCGTCAGCTCGCCGGTCGCGATGAAGGCCTGCACTTCCGCCGGCAGCTTGGTCAGCCGCATCATGTTGGCGACGTGACTGCGGCTCTTGCCGACGACCTTGGCGATGTCCTCCTGGCTGCGTTTGAACTCGTTGGCGAGCGCATGATAGCCCTGCGCCTCTTCCATCGGATTGAGGTCCTCGCGCTGCACGTTCTCGACGATCGCGAATTCCAGCGCATCGCTGTCGCTGATGTCGACCGGGACGATCGGCACCTCGTGCAGCCCGGCCATCTGCGAGGCGCGCCAGCGTCGTTCGCCGGCAATGATCTCGAAGCGGTCCTGCGTGCCCTTCACCGGACGCACCACGATCGGCTGGATTACGCCATGCTGCTTGATGGACTCCGAGAGCTCCTTCAGCTCGGTGTCCGAAAAGGTGCGGCGCGGGTTGCGCGGATTGGCCTTGATGAATTCGATCGGCACCTTGCGCTGCGCGCGCGGACGATCGACATGCTGAGCCTCGCCGCCGACGTCACCGATCAGACTTGCAAGACCCCGGCCCAGTCGCGAACGCGCTTCGTCGGCCATCGCCAGCTCCCTTGGATTCACGGTGCAGCACTCCAGAACTGAATTATCGTAGGGTGGGTAAAGCGAAGCGTGCCCACCGATTGTGTGCGGAAGACGGTGGGCACGGCGAAGACGCCTTTGCCCACCCTACGGCATTGTCAATGCGTGGTGCGCAACTCGCGCTCGCGCTGGATCACTTCGGTGGCGAGGCGCAAGTAAGCTTCGCTGCCGACGCATTTGAGGTCGTAGACCAGCACCGGCTTGCCGTAGGACGGCGCTTCCGAGATGCGCACGTTGCGCGGGATCATGGTCTTGTAGACCTTCTCGCCCATGAACTGGCGGACGTCGGCGACGACCTGGTTCGACAGGTTGTTGCGCGAGTCGAACATGGTCAGCACGATGCCGTGGATCGACAGATTCGGATTGAGTGTCGAGCGCACCTGCTCCACGGTCTGCAACAATTGCGACAGACCTTCGAGCGCGAAGAACTCGCATTGCAGCGGCACCAGGATCGCATCCGAGGCCGCCATCGCATTGACCGTAAGCAGGTTGAGCGAGGGCGGGCAGTCGATCAGCACGTAGGTGTAGTCGGCGTCCGGCGAGACGTTGTTGTTGAGCGCGCCGATCGCATCGCGCAACTTGAAGGCGCGGCCGGGCGTGGTGCCGAGCTCGAGCTCGAGGCCGGAGAGATCCATGGTCGATGGTGCGATGTGCAGCCGCGGCACCGCGGTCGAGACCACCGCCTCGCGCAAGGCGGCTTCGCCGATCAGCACGTCGTAGGTCGAGCAGGAGCGGTTGCGGCGATCGATGCCGAGGCCGGTCGAGGCGTTGCCCTGAGGATCGAGATCGACGATCAGGACGCGCTCCCCGATCGCCGCGAGCGCCGTGCCCAAGTTGATCGCTGTGGTTGTTTTCCCCACCCCGCCCTTTTGATTCGCCAGCGCGAGGATGCGCGGATGGCCGTGGGGGACCTCGTCGGTCTTTTGGGCCGTCTGTTCTTGCTGCGGTTCGTCAATCACGCTCATCGCAATTCCCCACTCACCCCTCAACGCCTCAGTTGCGCCGTTCGGCGGCATTGAGCTCCACGATCCAGCCGTCGCCCGTGCGGCTTTGGTGGAGCTGCGGCCGAATATTCCAATATTTAGCGGCTTCGGTCAATTCAGCCTCTACATCTTGACCCTTGGGAAACAACGCTTTTGCGCCCTGGCTCATCAGCGGCTCCGCAAAGCCGATGAGTTGATGTAGCGGAGCCAGCGCACGCGCGGTGACGCAATCGACGGGGCCGGTGATTCTATCCACATTATCCCCGATCTCAGCGAGATGTACGACTCCCGGAGATGTGGTGACGCGGATCGCTTCGCGCAAAAAAGCGGCCTTCTTGGCGATTCGCTCGACCAGATGGACGCTCGCGCCAGGCGTGCCGGCCATGACGCAGGCGAGCACGACGCCGGGAAATCCGCCGCCGCTCCCGAGATCAGCCCACCGTTTTGCAGCCGGTGCGAGATCGACGAGCTGGAGCGAGTCAGCGATGTGCCGGGTCCAGAGGTTTGGCAAAGTCGATGGCGCGACGAGATTGGTCTTGGCCTGCCACTCCCGGAGTAGCGCGATGTAGCGATCAAGCCGCTCCTCGGTTTCACGTGAAACGGGAGCGAGCTTCATAGCGGCGGTCTTGTCAGCGGCGATGATCGAATCGAGCACCTTGTCGTTGGCCGCGGCCTTGCTGATCTTCGGGCCGGCCACTCCAGGTTCACTTCGCTGCCCGGCGCCCTCACCCGCTCCGGGTCTTCGCGATGGCGGTCGATCTCCGCCCGATCCGCGCTGTTTCACGTGAAACGCCTATGCGATTGGCTTTATGCGATTGCTTTGGAAGTCTTCCGTGCCTCGCGGCGGAGATAGGCCGCGAGAATGCCGAGCGCCGCCGGCGTCATCCCGTCGATCCGGCCGGCCTGGCCGACGGTGAACGGTCGTGCCTTCTCCAGCTTGGCGCGCACTTCATTGGAGAGACCGGGCACGAGCTGGTAATCGACATCCGCCAGCACCATGCCCTCGTCGCGCCGGAAGGCTTCGACGTCGGCGCTCTGGCGCTCCAGGTAGACGTCGTACTTGGCGTCGATCTCGAGATGGGTCGCGATGAGGGGATCGATGGCCGACAGCTCAGGCCAGATCGCGCGGACCTGGCTCCAGCCGATCTCCGGATAGGCCATCAGCTCGAACGCCGAGCGGCGTTGGCCGTCCCGGTTCAGCGACAGCCCGTGCTTGATGGCTTCGTTCGGGGTGATGGTCAGGGACTTCGACAACGTCCGGGCAGCGTTCAGGGCGTCCATCTTGGCGCGATGATGCCTGATGCGGGCGCTGCCGACACATCCCAGAGCGATCCCTTTCTCGGTCAGACGCTGGTCGGCATTGTCGGCCCGCAGGGTCAGCCGGTACTCGGCCCTGGAGGTGAACATGCGATAGGGCTCGCTGATCCCGCGGGTTACGAGGTCGTCGATCATCACACCGAGATAGCCGTCGGCACGGTCGAACACGGTGAGCGCGGCACCGCTGGCCGAGAGCGCGGCATTCAGGCCGGCGACGATGCCCTGCCCGGCGGCTTCCTCATATCCGGTGGTGCCATTGATCTGCCCGGCCAGGAAGAGACCACGCAGACGCTTGGTCTGGAGGGTCGGATCGAGCTCGCGGGGATCGATGTGGTCGTATTCGATGGCGTAGCCGGGACGGACCATCCTCACCCGCTCCAGGCCGGGGATGCTGGCGAGGATCGCGAGCTGGACCTCTTCGGGAAGCGAGGTCGAGATGCCGTTGGGATAGACGGTCGTGTCGTCGAGCCCTTCCGGCTCCAGAAAGATCTGGTGACCGTCGCGGTCGCCGAAGCGGACGATCTTGTCCTCGATCGAGGGGCAATAGCGCGGTCCGGAGCTCTTGATCTGGCCGGAGTACATCGGAGAGCGATGGACATTGGCCCGGATCACCTCATGGGTCGCGACCGTGGTCCGGGTGATCCCGCACTGGATCTGCGGCGTCGTGATCCGCTCGGTCATCACCGAGAACGGCTCCGGCGGCTCGTCGCCGGGCTGCATCTCGACTGCGGACCAGTCGATGGTAGTGCCGTCGAGACGCGGCGGCGTCCCGGTCTTGAGGCGTCCGAGGGTAAAGCCGGCACGCTCGAAGGAGCTGGAAAGGCCCATTGCAGGTGCCTCGCCGACGCGGCCGGCGGGCCAGTTCTTCTCACCGAGATGGATGAGACCGCGAAGGAAAGTGCCGGTGGTGACGACAACGGCCCCTGCCCGGAGCTCCCGGCCGTCGGCAAGACGCAGTCCCGTCACCCTGCTATCGGTCACGACTAGCTCGTCGGCTTCGCCCTCGATGACGGAAAGGCCTTCGGTCTGGCGGATCGCCGCCTGCATCGCCGCCGCATAGAGTTTTCGGTCGGCCTGGGCTCGGGGTCCACGTACAGCAGGACCTTTCCGGCGATTGAGAACGCGAAACTGGATGCCGCCGGCATCGCTCACACGGCCCATCAGGCCGTCGAGCGCATCGACCTCGCGGACCAGATGCCCTTTGCCGAGCCCGCCGATGGCGGGATTGCAGGACATCGCGCCAACGGTCGAGAAACGGTGCGTTACCAGAGCGGTCGTCGCACCCATCCGGGCAGACGCAGCCGCGGCCTCACAGCCGGCGTGGCCGCCGCCGATGATGATGACGTCGAAGCTCTCTCGCTCTGTTCGCATGGACGGACTTCTAGCTTAGCGGCGAGAAAGCCGGAAGTAGAAACTCTGCGGGCCGTGTTTCACGTGAAACAAGCGCGGGCCCAGGGCGGCAGCACTTTCGCGAAAACAACCCCATGCACAGTAGGAGGGGCATTGAGCCACATCGCGTTTCACGTGAAACGGAACGGGGCCTAATTCCACGACCATCGAACACAACCCCCGATACGTCCCATTGTCTCTTTGGCGGAGCTGCCAGTCGAACGCGGGGCAACCGCGTCATACTCCGTCATTGCGAGCGCAGCGAAGCAATCCAGAGTCTCGCGGCGGAGACAGTCTGGATTGCTTCGTCGCAAGGGCTCCTCGCAATGACCAGACTCGAAGCACGGCCGTCGCCTCGGCGCTCTCGCTGTAGATGGGAACGGCCGACCGACACGGGCCCCCGGCGCTGTTTCACGTGAAACGACCAGAAACCACCGTGCGGAACCGGAACCCCCGTTTCACGTGAAACAGAAGAAATGGAACAAGGGCCAGTTCTACAATGAAGAACTAGCGCTACTTTCCGATGCAGAACTTCTGGAAGATGGCCCCAAGGACGTCCTCGACGTCTACCCGGCCCAAGAGCCGGCCCAAGGCATAGGCGGCCGCCCGCAGCTCTTCGGCCGCGAGCTCCTCACCGTGTTCTACAAGGTCCAGACTCCGGCGCAAGCTGGCTGAGGCCCGGCTCAACAATTCGCGCTGGCGCGCCCGGGTCACCATGGCGCCCTCGGTGGTTCCGAAGAACTCCGAAGCGAATTTCACCAGGGCCTCGACCAGCTCAGGCATGCCGTCGCCCCGGCTTGCCGAGATCCCGAACTCGCTCGGCCTGGCTCCTTCGCCACCGCCGAGATCGATCTTGTTGCGCACGATCCAGACCGAGCCGCCGGGCGAAGCAGCGCCGGCCGCCGATGTCCAGCGCGAGCGCGTTGTATCAGGATCGACGGCTTGTCCGCCCTCCACCAGCCACAGCACCAGGTCGGCGTCCTCGGCGCGCGCGCGGGCGCGGCGCACGCCTTCCTGCTCGACCGGATCCTCGGTCTCGCGGATGCCAGCGGTGTCGATGACCGTGACGGGATAGCCGTCGAGGTCGAGCTGCACCTCGATGACGTCGCGCGTCGTGCCGGCATGCGGCGAGACGATCGCGACCTCGCGGCGCGCGAGCTGGTTGATCAGCGTCGACTTGCCAACATTCGGCTCGCCGGCGATGGCAACGACAAGGCCCTCGCGCAGCCGTTCAGAATGCCCCTGTGCCGCAAGCACTTTCGCGATTTCATCGTGAAGCGCTCTGATCGCTTTCACCGCCGGCGCCCGCAGCTCCGCCGGCACGTCGCCTTCATCGGAAAAATCGATGCCGGCCTCGATCAGCGCGGAGGCCTCGATGATGCGCTCGCGCCATTCGCGCGCGCGGTCGCCAAGCAGGCCCTGGAATTGGCGCAGCGCTTGGCGGCGCTGGCGGTCGGTGTCGGCGTGAATGAGGTCGTCGAGCCCCTCGGCCTCGGTCAGGTCGAGCTTGCCATTCTCGAAGGCGCGGCGCGTGAACTCGCCGGGGTCGGCCGCACGCGTATTCGGGATATCGGAAATTGCAGCGAAGAGCGCCGCGAGCACCGCCCGGCCGCCATGAACGTGAAACTCGGCAACATCCTCGCCGGTGGCGCTGGCCGGTCCTGGAAACCAGAGCACGACCGCATCGTCGATCGGCTGGCCCGCCCCGTCCCGGAGTAGCCGACGGCTCGCTTGTCGCGGCGCCGGCAGCCGGCCCGCAAGCGCCGTCAGCGCGGCGCCGGCTTGCGAGCCGGAGACGCGGACCACGGCGATCGCGCTGGGCGCCCGCCCGGATGACAGCGCGAAAATGGTCTGGTCTCGCGGATGCATAGCCTATTTGTCCGGCTGCGGCCGAAAACGCAAACGTCCGTTTCTCGCGATCGAGAGCAACCGGATTTGCTGCACCAGGTTCTGCAGCAAATCGATTTTGCACCGCAATATAACCGCAGCATTCTGCTGCAGTTGGCCTGATCGCAGGAGGAGGCCGACTAGGATTTCAAGAATTACCTTTCAATATCAACAGTTTAGTGAGAAACCTAGGTTGGGCATCGGCTGCCACTCATGCTGCACCTTCGCTGCAGCAAAGCCGCAACAAAAAGGGGCGCCCGAAGGCGCCCCAAAATTCTTTGTTGCAGTGCACTCAGGTGTTCATGGAGTCGAAGAACTCCGAATTGCTCTTGGTCGAGCGCAGCTTGTCGAGCAGGAAGTCGATCGCGTCCATCGTCCCCATCGGATTGAGGATGCGGCGGAGCACGTACATCTTCTTGAGCACCTGCGGATCGGTGATGAGCTCCTCCTTGCGGGTGCCGGAGCGCGAGATATCGATCGCCGGGAAGGTGCGCTTGTCCGAGACCTTACGGTCCAGGATCAGTTCGGAGTTACCGGTGCCCTTGAACTCTTCGAAGATGACTTCGTCCATGCGGCTGCCGGTATCGACCAGCGCGGTCGCGATGATGGTCAGGGAGCCGCCCTCCTCAATGTTGCGGGCCGCGCCGAAGAAGCGCTTCGGACGCTGCAGCGCGTTGGCGTCGACACCGCCGGTCAGCACCTTGCCGGATGACGGCACCACGGTGTTGTAGGCGCGGCCGAGGCGCGTGATCGAATCGAGCAGGATCACGACGTCGCGACCGTGCTCGACCAGGCGTTTTGCCTTCTCGATCACCATCTCGGCGACCTGGACGTGGCGCACCGCCGGCTCGTCGAAGGTCGAGGACACGACCTCGCCCTTCACCGAGCGCTGCATGTCCGTGACTTCTTCCGGACGCTCGTCGATCAAGAGCACGATCAAATAGCATTCGGGGTGATTGTGCGTGATCGAATGCGCGATGTTCTGCATCAGCACGGTTTTACCGGTACGCGGCGGTGCCACGATCAAGGCGCGCTGGCCCTTGCCGATGGGCGCGACGATGTCGATCACGCGTGCAGACAGGTCTTTCCGCGTGGGATCGTCGATCTCCATGCGGAAACGCTGATTCGGAAACAGCGGCGTGAGGTTGTCGAAATTGACCTTGTGCTTGGCCTTTTCCGGATCCTCGAAATTGAGCGTGTTGACCTTCAGCAGCGCGAAGTAGCGCTCGCCCTCTTTCGGGCTGCGGATGTGACCTTCGATGGTGTCGCCGGTGCGCAGGCCGAAACGGCGGATCTGCGAGGGCGACACGTAGATGTCGTCAGGACCCGGCAGATAATTCGCGTCGGGCGAGCGGAGAAAGCCGAAGCCGTCGGAGAGAACTTCCACGACGCCCTGGCCGACAATATCGGTCTCGGCGAGCGCCAGCTGCTTGAGGATGGCGAATAGCAGCTCCTGCTTGCGCATGGTGCTGGCATTCTCGACCCCATTCTCCTCCGCGAACGAGACGAGCTCGGCCGGCGTTTTGGACTTGAGGTCTTCGAGTTTGATTTCCCGCATTGGGGTGGTCCTGTGGGGTAACCTGAAAAGAGGGGGTGCGAGGAGGCTCTGAAATGCGGACGCGAGCAGGTGCAGGTAAGGTCCGCAGGTCTGGCAAGGTGAACGCCGGTGAGGCTTCAATCCTGATGCGGGGTCCGGCCTCTGGAAGGCTCGGACACAACCACATCCGCCTGCGTTGGGTGGGATATCGATAATATAGAAAATCGCCTAGCGCTCCGCAAGCCGAAGCGCTGAGCGAATCGTCGCGCAGTTTGCCTAGAACGGCTTCACGATCACCATGATAACGATGAAAATCATCAGGACGGTCGGCACCTCGTTGATAATCCGATAGAATTTCTGGCCTCGCGGGCGACGATCGGCGGCGAAATCCTTGACCCAGCGTGAAAAATAGCCGTGGACCGCCGAGAGCACGAGGACCAGTGCCAGTTTGACGTGCAGCCAGCCGAACGAGAACCAATGCCCGGACCAGGCGAGATAGAGCCCGGCGAGCCAGGTGACCATCATCGCGGGGTTGATGATCGCCTTGAGCAGCCGGCGTTCCATCACCTTGAACGTCTCCGACTGCTTCGAGCCGATTTCGGCCTCGCAGTGATAGACGAACAGCCGCGGCAGGTAGAGCATGCCGGCCATCCAGGAGATGACGGCGATCACGTGCAGCGCCTTGATCCAGAGATAGACGTCTTCGAACATTTTCGGGGGTCCGGCTTGCTGCCCAGCGCGGGGAACGCTGGGGATAGTAAGAACCCGTTAAGGTCTTACCCCGCACACATATCCCTCCGTAGCGCCTTCCTCAAATCTAGAATCTTAGATTCTTAAGGTTTGAGTCTATGTGACCGTGGATTGGACTCACGCAATTCCGTCCGCGCGTTCACGCGCGCTTGTTCACATCCATCCACATATTCCGGACAGCCTTTGTCGACTTCCGATAAGTCAGCCGGCTTCAAAGGCTTGCGCGATTGTATCGGCAGCTTATCAAGGGACTTGTCCGCGCAATCCCGCTTCCCTCTCGGCGAGGCGTCGGATTTGTCCTGACCGGCAGCGGTGTGAAGAAAATCACGCCTTGTCCCGCCCCTGGTGTCGCACATCCCTTTCCGAGAGGTTAAGCTCCACAGAAATCCACAAACCACCCCAACGAAATTCAAAGGGTTTTTGTGCCGACCTCGAACAATTATTTCCATCTCCACCTGGTCTCGGACTCCACGGGTGAGACGCTCATCACCGTGGCGCGCGCGGTCGCGGCCCAATACGCCAACGTGACGCCGGTCGAGCACGTCTATCCGCTGGTGCGCAGCCAGAAGCAGCTCGACCGCGTGCTTGATGAGATCGAGGAAGCGCCAGGGATCGTGCTGTTCACGCTGCTCGAGAAGGATCTGGTCGCCAGACTCGAGGATAAGTGCAAGCAGATCAATGTTCCGAGCCTGTCGATCATCGGACCGGTGATGCAGCTGTTCGAGGCCTATCTGGGAGCAGCGACCACCGGCCGTGTCGGCGCCCAGCACGTGCTCAACGCGGAATATTTCAAGCGCATCGATGCCTTGAACTACACGATGATCCATGACGACGGTCAGCATGTCGAAGGTCTCGACGAGGCAGACGTGGTACTGGTCGGGGTGTCCCGGACATCGAAGACGCCGACATCGATCTATCTCGCCAATCGCGGCATTCGCACCGCCAACGTGCCGCTGGTGCCGGGCATTCCGGTGCCCCCGCAATTGGAGACGCTGACGCGGCCGCTGGTGGTCAGCCTGCACGCGACGCCGGAACGCCTGATTCAGATCCGGCAGAACCGCCTGCTGTCCATGGGCGCCGAGTCCAGCAGCGGTAGCGATACCTACACCGACAAGCAGTCGGTCACGGAGGAGGTCGCGTTCGCGCGCAAGCTGAGCGCCAAGCATGACTGGCCGCTGCTGGACGTCACGCGCCGCTCAATCGAGGAAACCGCGGCGGCGATCATGAAGCTGTATAGCGATCGCCAGCGCAACCGGCCGTCCGAGTAAGTGTCGCCGATGAGTCTGTGGCGCGGCAAAAGTCCGTTGATCCTGGCCTCGCAAAGCAGCGCGCGCAAAATGCTGCTGGGCGATGCCGGGCTCGACTTCGAAGCCGTCACCGCCGATATCGACGAGCGTGGCATCCAGGCCGCGTCAAAGCTCTCCAACCCGCGCGAGATTGCCCTGCTGCTGGCCCGCGAAAAGGCCAAGGCTGTTTCTGCCTGTTATCCCGGACATTATGTGATCGGCGCCGACCAGACGCTGGCGCTTGGGAGCCGTCTCTTCAATAAGCCGGCAGGCCGCACCCAGGCGCTGGCGCAATTGCGCGATCTCGCCGGTCAGACGCACGAGCTGAATTCCGCCGTCGCCGTGGCGCAGGATGGCAGGATTCTCTTCGAGGACGTTTCCGTGGCGCGCATGACCATGCGGGGAATGAGCGAAGCCGATCTTTCGGCCTATCTCGACGCCGCGGGCGACGCTGTGACCAGAAGCGTCGGCGCCTATCAGCTCGAGGGCCTCGGCATCCATCTGTTCGAGCGCATCGAGGGCGACCATTTCACCATTCTCGGCCTGCCGCTGCTGCCGCTGCTTGCGTATCTGCGCAGCGAGCAGCTAATTGCGGTGTAGATGCGAGAGAAGGCTGGGTGCTGATGCGAATTCTCGGACTGACCGGCTCGATCGGGATGGGCAAATCCACCACCGCGACATTGTTCGCGGAGGCCGGCGTCCCCGTCTACGACGCCGATGCCGCCGTGCATCAGCTCTATGAGGGCGAGGCCGCTCCCGCGATCGAGGCCGCCTTCCCCGGCACCACCGCGAATGGCAAGGTCGACCGGCAAAAGCTGTCGGCGCGTGTCGTGCACGATCCCGCCGCGATCAAGCAGCTCGAGCAGATCGTTCATCCCATGCTCGGCGCGTCCCGGCAGAAATTCTTTGCCGACGCCGAGGCCGCCAAGGCGCCGGTCGTGGTGCTGGACATCCCGCTGCTGTTCGAGACCGGCGGCGAGAAGCGGGTCGATGCCGTGGTCGTGGTCTCGACCTCGCCCGAGCTGCAGCGCCAGCGGGTGCTGGCGCGCGGCACGATGGACGAGGCCAAGCTCGATGCCATCATCGCCAAGCAGATGCCGGATGCCGAGAAGCGCAAGCGGGCCGATTTCGTGGTGGATACCTCACACGGACTTGACCCCGTACGGGCCCAAATCGCGCACATCCTGGCCGAGGTCGTTAAGATGCCGCAGCGGCGGACCTGATTCGCCGCCTCACACGGCTTCCAAGAGACATGCGCGAAATCGTCCTCGACACCGAAACCACCGGCCTCGATCCGCTGCGCGGCGATCGGTTGGTCGAGATCGGCTGCGTCGAGATCTTCAACCGCATGCCGACCGGACAGACGTATCACGTCTACATCAACCCCGAGCGGGACATGCCGGCGGAAGCGTTTGCGGTACACGGATTGTCGTCCGAATTCCTGGCGACCAAGCCGTTGTTCCACGAGGTCGCCGACGACTTTCTGGCGTTCATCGGCGACGCCCCGCTGGTGATCCACAACGCCTCGTTCGACATCGGCTTCATCAACGCCGAGCTCGACCGCATCAAGCGCGCTGCGATCCCGCGCGAGCGCCTGGTCGATACGCTGCTGCTGGCGCGTCGCAAGCATCCCGGCGTGTCCAACCGGCTCGACGATCTCTGCTCGCGCTATTCGATCGACAATTCACACCGTACCAAGCACGGCGCGCTGCTGGACGCCGAGCTGCTCGCCGAGGTCTATGTCGATCTGGTTGGAGCGCGGCAGTCGCAGCTGCTGCTGGCCTCGGACGCCGAGGAGATCAGGGTCAATAGCGCCGGCGATGCGCCGCGGCGGCAACGCCCGGTGCCGCTCGCGCCGCGGATTTCCGAAGCCGAGCGCGAGGCCCATCGGGCCTTCATCGCAACGCTCGGCGACAAGGCGATCTGGAACGAGTACCTGCCCGCTCCAGTCGCGCTGGCGGCGGCTCAGGCCTGACCGGCCTGTCCGCCCTGAGCGGCCATTTGCCGCTCCATGTTCTGGCGGTACAGACCGACGAAGTCGACCGGATCCAGCATCAGCGGCGGGAACCCGCCATCGCGCACCGCCGTCGCAATGATCTCGCGTGCGAACGGGAACAACAGGCGCGGGCACTCGATCATGACCAGCGGGTGCAGGTTCTCCTTGGGCACGTTGACGATCCGGAACACGCCGGCATAGGCGAGCTCGAACGAGAACATCACTTTACCGGCGGTCTCGGCTTTGCCCTCGACCGACAACGTCACCTCGAATTCCTGTTCACTGAGATTGTTGGCGTTGACGTTGATCTGGATGTTGATCTGCGGCGGCTGGCTCTGCGGCTGCAGCGAGCTCGGCGCGTTGGGATTTTCGAACGAGAGGTCCTTGGTGTATTGCGCCAGCACGTTGAGCTGGGGAGCCTGGGCCGCCTCGGGAGGGGTACCGTTACCGTTGGTCATGAAAGTGTCTCCTTACCCGATTGGGGCTGAATTTCGCGGCGGTTGGCTAACATAGGGCCGGCTCGTTCCACAAGGACGAACGGTCCCGGACCGGGAATTCGGGCCGCAATCGCGCCTTTGACGTTCCTCCTGCCTTTTCCGCGAAATTTCGCCTTAAACGATTGAAGATGCGCCATTTCCGGGCAGGATCGGGTTTCCCCTTAAGCATAAAACGCGCTACACTTGGCGCTGTGCCAAAAGGCGCCATTGGCCGGGCCAGATTTCGTGCCTACATCCCACGGACCTGACGTGGACCCAAAATGGTGATGTAGACTTGCCGTTTCCGTAAGGAACGGTCTACTGGCCGGATTGATTTTCCCGGCAACGAGCCCTGCAAAGACCAGAAAGCGAATACGACGTGGACATCTACACCATCATATTCCTGGCGCTGGCCGTCTTCATCTTCTTGCGGCTGCGTAGCGTGCTGGGGCAGCGCACCGGCAACGAGCGGCCGCCGTTCGATCGCACCGCCGCCCGCAACGCGCTCGGAGGCGCCCAGGACAACAACGTCGTGACCATGCCGGGCAAGGTGATCGACCAGGCCCCGCTGGCGCCGACGGCCGAGCCGACCGCGCCGTCCGATCGCTGGAAGGGGCTGACCGAGCCGGGCACGCCGCTGGCGCAGGGTCTCGATGCCATCGTCGAGAAGGATTCCAGCTTCGACCCGCGCCATTTCCTCTCGGGCGCGCGCGGCGCCTACGAGATGATCGTGCTCGCTTTTGCCAATGGCGACCGCCGCGCGCTGCGCGATCTGTTGTCGTCGGACGTCTATGAAAGCTTCGACGCTGCAATCAAGGAACGCGAGAAGAACGAGCAGAAGACCGAGACGCGCTTCGTGTCGATCGACAAGGCCGAGCTCGTCGGCGCCGAGTTGCGCGATCGCAGTGCGCAGCTCACCGTGCGCTTCGTCTCGCAGATGATCTCGGCCACCCGCGACAAGGCCGGCAACATCGTCGACGGCAGCGCCGACACGGTCGCCGATATCACCGATATCTGGACTTTCGCCCGCGACACCTCCTCTCGCGATCCGAACTGGAAGCTGGTTGGCACCGGAAGCGCGAATTAAGATCTTCCTGAAGAACGGCGCGACGGCGCTTTGCGCAGCTGCCGTCGCGCTGTCGTCGTTTTCGCTCGGCGCCGAGGCGGCGCGGCGTCACCATCGCAGCCACCACCACCATCTGCCGCGAACGCCTGCCGCTCCGCCACGAGCCTTGCCCTATCCGCAGCTCACCCTGCCCTTCGAAATTCCCGGCGCGCAATATCTGCCGCTGGCCTGGGCGGACGTGAAGGGGTGGGGCGACGACAATCATCTCGCCGCGTACAAGACCTTTCGCGCCAGCTGCAAGCCGATCAATGCGCAGAACGGCGAAGCCAAGGCCGAGCCCAAAGCTTTGGGCACATCGCTGGGTGAGCCCTGCCGCGTCGCTAAAACGCTCGATCTCGCCGACGACGGCAAAGCGAAGACCTTCTTCGAGGAGAATTTCACGCCGCTGCGGATCTCGCGGCTCGGCGAGCCCGAAGGCTTCGTCACCGGCTATTACGAGCCGGTGCTGGAGGGGGCGCGCACGCAGTCCGATGTCTACAACGTGCCGGTCTATCGCCGTCCCTCGAACTTGTTTGTGCGCGGCTACAAGCAGGATGCGCTCAGCCTGCCCAACAAGGGCCCGGTCTATCGCAAGATCGGCCGCCGCAAGCTGGTGCCCTATTACGACCGCGGCGAGATCGAGGACGGCAAGATCGCCGGCCGGGGGCTCGAGATCGCCTGGCTGAAGGATCCGACCGATCTGTTGTTCGCGCAGATCCAGGGCTCGGCCCGCATCAAGTTCGACGACGGCAGCTCGGTTCGACTCAATTACGACGCCTATAACGGCTATCCCTACACGGCGGTCGGTCGCATCCTGATCGAGCGCGGCATCATCCCGAGAGAGGAGATGTCGATGCAGAAGATCAGGGAGTGGATGGCGCAGAACCCCGACGGCGCCAAGGAGCTGCGCCGCGCGAACCGCGCCTACATCTTCTTCCGCGAGGTCAACCTCTCCGACAAGGAGGAGGCAGTCGGCGCGCAAGGCATTCCCTTGACCGCGGGGCGCTCCATCGCCGTCGACAAATCGCTGCATGTCTACGGCACGCCGTTCTTCATCGAGGGCGAGCTTCCGATCGAGTCAGAACGCGCCAAGACGCCGTTCCGCCGGCTGATGATCGCGCAGGACACCGGCTCTGCCATCATCGGGCCCGCACGGGCCGATCTGTTTTTCGGCGCCGGCGCGGATGCCGGCCGTGTCTCCGGCCGGCTGCGCCACCCCATGCAATTCGTGATGCTGGTGCCGAAGAGCCTCGATCCCGCCCCGCGCGCCGCGAAGCTGCCGATCCCGGACCCAAGGCCCGCCGAGAAGATCGCAAAGCTGTTTCCGCAGACCGATCCGGCGAAGACCGGCACGCCCGTCGCCGCGGCGGCGCAAGGCAAGACCGAAACAGTCGCCGTCGCCGGCCCGGTTCCGCTGCCGGTGCCGCGTCCCGCGATCGAGCCTGCCCCTGAGCCGCGCCGTCCGGCAAAGAATCGTCCTCATCGCCCGCAATGAAGCGATCGTCCCGTCCGCCCGTGCTGGAGCCTCGCCCCTCGCCGCGCCGTCGCGCGCTGAGCGAGGAGGAGCGCGAGCTGTGGGATCTCGTCGCAAAGCATGTCAAGCCGCTGCGAAAGCATCGCGCGGCCAAGGCGCATGCTATCCCGCGCGCCGAATCTTCGCCCGGGTCCCAGGTGACGAGGACTTCGCCACCGTCAAGGCCGGTTGCCGCTGCACCGGCGCCGCGCGCTGCAAAGCCGTCGATTCCGCCGCTAGCGCCGCTCGGCAAGCGCGAGCGGACCAAGCTGTCGCGCGGCCGCAGCGAGATCGAGGCGCGGCTCGACCTGCACGGCATGACCCAGATGCGCGCCCATCGCGCACTGGCCGGCTTCCTGCACCGCGCCCATCAGGACGGCCTCACCTTCGTGCTCGTCATCACCGGCAAGGGACGCAGCGGCGGCGAAAGCGGCGTGCTCCGCCGCCAAGTGCCGGAATGGCTCAGCCTGCCGGAATTCCGCGCCTTCGTCGTCGGCTTCGAGGAAGCCGCGATCGGCCATGGCGGCGAGGGGGCGCTGTATGTGCGGATCAGGCGGGCGAGAGGGTAGCAGTCTCGGCGCATGCGGCTTCCCTTGCCTCTCCCGCTTGCTGGAGAGGCCGACGCGCGAAGCGCGCGGGTGAGGGTTCTCTCCTCTTGGGGAATCCCTCTGTGGAGACACCCTCCCTCCCCCGCATCCGCCTTCGCCAAGGCTTCGGCGGACAAGAGCGGGGGAGGGAGCGCACCGCCCGTGCGGCCCTAAAACGGTCGGATGATTCCGACGCGTGGGATCAGCGTGAGGATCAGACCGAAAATGTTGGTCTGACGATCCTCCGCCGGGATCAGCGCTGCTTCCTGCTTGGCCGGCAGCATCTTCACCGCGTGCAGGATCAGGAACATGCAGACCGCCCAGTTCGAGATCCAGCGTGAATAGTCGAACACCATCGCGAACATCACGAGATAGGCGACACTGATGCCGACCAGTGCTGCGATGACGAGCCGCTTGTGCAGATCGCTGGCGAGCGCGCCGATCAGGCTGGCAAAGAAGCGCCACAGCGGCGCGTGCAGCCAGATCAGAGCTGCGAACACGGGCACGCCGAGGATGTTGTGCGGCAGGCGGCCCCAGGTGTCGGCAACCTCCTTCGCCAGCGGCTGGTACCAGATGTAGGCGAATTGCAAGAGGTCGATGCGCGCAGGATCGGCCATCCGGCTCTTGAGATAGGCGACGAAGTCCGTTTCGGGGACCGGCATCGTTCCCAGAAACTGCGCGGCGAAGAACAGCGCGGAGACAATGGCGAGAGCGACCCCGCCGAAGACAACATTGCTGCGGTCACAACCGTAAGCAAGGTAATGCCGGATCACGACGATGGTGATGATCGTCGGCACGTACATCAAGAGATGAATGTGATGGATCAGCACGAGAACGATCGAGAACAAAGCAGCCGTCGCCACGAAGGCGAGCGAGCCCGCCGGCATCAGCAGCAGGATGATCGCCAGCGCGCAGCCATAGATGTCGAAATGGCCGAGCGTGTGCATGAAGTTCTTCAGGAAGAACGGCGAGCCCGCGGTGAAGACGAACAGCGGCAGCGTTTTCGCGGAGAAGCCGAACGTGTTCTGGAAGAGCCTGGCATAGAGACCCAGCGTTGCCAGCCACGTCGCCCCGCCGAGCGCGAACACCGGCCATACCGGCACCTTGTCGGTGAACAGCGCGACGATTGCCCCGATCAGCGCGCGCTTGATGAAGCCGAAATGATAGTCGACCAGGAGATGGATGTAGGGGACGTAGGGCGGCAGCTGGATCTTGTGAATGAGCACGCCGACGATGACCGCCGCGTTGATCGCGAGCAGGAGCCGCCAGGGATTTTGCAGGATGCGTACGGTCACGCCGCATCAATAGCGTGACCGCTCCGAATCACAAAATGAAGCGGCTCAGATCCGCATTCTTGGCGAGGTCGCCGATGTGCTTTTGCACGTAATCCGCATCGAGCCGGACCGTCTCGCCGTTGCGGTCGGGGGCGGTGAAGGAGATCTCGTCCAGCACCCGCTCCATCACGGTCTGCAGCCGCCGGGCGCCGATATTCTCGACCGTTGAATTGACGGCAACCGCAATGTCGGCCAGCGCATCGATGGCGCTGTCGGTGATGTCGAGTGTCACGCCTTCGGTCTGCATCAGGGCGACATATTGCTTGATCAGCGAGGCCTCGGGCTCGGTCAGGATGCGGCGCATGTCGTCGCGGGTCAGCGCCTGCAATTCGACGCGGATCGGCAGGCGGCCCTGCAATTCCGGCAAGAGGTCGGACGGCTTGGCGACGTGGAAGGCGCCGGAAGCGATGAACAGGATGTGGTCGGTCTTGACCGCGCCGTGCTTGGTCGAGACCGTGGTGCCCTCGATCAGCGGCAGGAGATCGCGCTGCACGCCCTCGCGCGAGACGTCGCCGCCGACGCGGCCGTCGCGGGCGCAGATCTTGTCGATCTCGTCGAGGAACACGATGCCGTTGTTCTCGACCGCGCTGATCGCCTCCAGCGTCAGCTGCTCGGTGTCCAAGAGCTTGTCGGATTCCTCGTTGACGAGGATCTCGTGCGAGCTCTCTACCGTCAGCCGGCGCGTCTTGCTGCGGCCGAGCTTGCCGAAGATGTCGCCGAGCGAGATCGCGCCCATCTGAGCGCCCGGCATGCCCGGGATCTCGAACATCGGCATGCCGCCGCCCGACGACTGCGTCTCGATTTCGATTTCCTTGTCGTTCAGTTCGCCGGCGCGCAGCTTCTTGCGGAAGGATTCGCGCGTCGCCGAGCTCGCATTGGCGCCGACCAGCGCATCGAGCACGCGCTCCTCGGCGGCAAGCTGGGCGCGCGCCTGCACATCCTTGCGCTTCCGCTCGCGCACTTGCGCGATTGCGACCTCGACGAGATCGCGGATGATCTGCTCGACGTCGCGGCCGACATAGCCGACCTCGGTGAATTTGGTCGCTTCCACCTTCAGGAACGGCGCATTGGCGAGCTTGGCGAGCCGCCGCGCGATCTCGGTCTTGCCGACGCCGGTGGGGCCGATCATCAGGATGTTCTTCGGCAGCACCTCCTCGCGCAAGGAGCCGGTGAGCTGCTGCCGGCGCCAGCGGTTGCGCAGCGCGATCGATACGGCGCGCTTGGCGTCGCCCTGGCCGACGATGAAACGGTCGAGTTCGGAAACGATTTCGCGGGGGGAGAAGTCTGTCATGTCTGATTAGCTAGGGCGGGAGACGGCCAAGGACAAGCCGCATTTTGGGTCAGATGATCGGCGGGCCGGATTGCCACTGCTTCACGGCATCGATCGGATGGATCAGCATCAGGATATTGAGCGTCAGATTGTCGCGAATGTGGAGCGCCAGCACGATCTCGAAGGCGATGCCGAGCAGCACGGTCGTGGTGACAGGCAGCGCGCGTGCGGCCAGGAACCCCAAGATCATGGCCAGATTGTCCGAGACCGAATTGAGGATGCTGTCGCCGTAATAATCCAGCGAGATCGTGCCGGCGCGGTAGCGCTCGATGATGAAGGGCGAGTTCTCGACGATCTCCCAGGCGCCTTCGATCAGGATGGCGATGATCAGCCGTGCGGGCCAGGAGAGAGGCAGCAAGGGTAACCGCGCAAACAAAAGCCAAGTCAGGCCGTAGAACAGGAAGCCGTGCAGGACGTGTGAGAACGTGTACCAGTCTGCAATCTGCTGTGAATTCTCCGAGCTGTTCACCACGCCGTGCCACAGCTTGATCGTGCCGCAGGCGCAGATCGGCACCCGCCCCATCGCAAGCAGGATCCCCGCCTGCAGCGCCAGCAGCAGTAGCGCGATGCCGGCCCAGGCGAGCGGCGGGAATGTGGTCTTGGCGGCGGGGCTTGCGGCTAGCGTCATGGGTCTCGGATCATCAGGAGTGCGGGACCATCGGGCGTGACGATCTCGTGCTGCGGCACGAAGCCAGCTTTCTCATAGGCACGAATCGCGCGCGCATTGGAAGGACTCGGGTCTATCACGATGCGCGGCACACCGCGCGCGAAGAGCTGGTCGATGAAGGCGCGGATGAAAGCGGAGCCGTGGCCGCATCCGAGCATGTCGGCCTCGCCGATGAACTGATCGAGGCCGCGAGTGCCCACGGGCTGCGGGCCGAAGCTGATATGCCAATCGCCGAGCCGGTAGCACTGCAGGTAGGCGAAAGGCCGGCCGTCAAGGCTGACGATGAACTGCGCCAGGTCAGGATGATCGAGGTCGCCGCCGACGAATTCAAGCGTCTCCAGATCATGCCACCATTCGGCAACATGCGGTGCGGCGAGCCAGCGCCGGATCAGCGGCATGTCGGCCGCGGTCATGGGACGGAAGGCGTAGCTTTGCGTCATCTAGCGTCCACAGCGGTGCTGCTCTCCCTCTCCCGCTTGCGGGAGAGGGTTGGGGAGAGGGTGTTTCCGCAATGGGACAATCCCCCAGAGGGAAGAGCCCCCACCCGGCGCTTCGCGCCGACCTCCCCCGCAAGCGGGAGGTTGCACCGACCGTGCGGAGAGGCACTCGGACAAATGACCCCTCCGCCCTACCCCGTAGCCAGGCTCTCGATCGTCAGATTCCGGTTGGTGTAGACGCAGATGTCCGCGGCGATGTCCAGGGAGCGGCGGACGATGGTCTCGGCGTCCTTGTCGGTGTCGAGCAGGGCCCGGGCCGCCGCCAGCGCGTAATTGCCGCCGGAGCCGATCGCCATCACGCCGGCCTCGGGTTCGAGCACGTCGCCGGTGCCTGTCAGCACGAGGGAGACGTCCCTGTCAGCCACGATCATCATGGCCTCCAGCCGCCGAAGATAGCGGTCGGTGCGCCAGTCCTTGGCGAGCTCCACCGCCGCCCGGGTCAGCTGCCCCGGATATTGCTCGAGCTTGGATTCGAGCCGCTCGAACAGCGTGAAGGCGTCAGCCGTGGCGCCGGCAAAGCCGCCGATCACGTCGCCCTTGCCGAGCTTGCGGACCTTCTTGGCATTGGACTTGATCACGGTCTGGCCGATCGAGACCTGGCCGTCGCCGCCGACCACCACCTTGCCGCCCTTGCGGACCGTTAGAATCGTGGTGCCGTGCCAGCCCGGCGAGCTGTTCTGGGAGTCCTGCATGAATACCTCACTGTCCGGCCTGATTTAGGCGGTCGGGACGAAGGGCACAACGGGCCGTTCCGGGCCGAATTTCGCTCACCATAGGCAGAAGTAGAGGTCCGGCCGGCCGTTCCCGCAGTAGCGAAGGTGTCATTTGGCTGTTAAGAGACTGGCGTTTTCGGCTCCCTAGCTAGGATGAAAGCCAGCTTTCAATGCGCACCGCGACGATCAAGCGCAAGACCAAGGAAACCGACATCGAGGTCTCCGTGAACCTCGATGGCACCGGCGTGGCCAATATCGCGACCGGCATCGGCTTTTTCGACCATATGCTCGATCTCCTCGCCCGCCATTCCCGCATCGACCTCACGGTCAAGGCGGTGGGCGATCTGCACATTGATTATCACCATACCACCGAGGACACCGGCATCGCGCTTGGCCAGGCGGTCAAGCAGGCACTCGGCAACATGGCGGGTATCACCCGCTATGCCGGCGTGCACATGCCCATGGACGAGACGCTGACGCGCGTGGTGATCGACATCTCGGGCCGCCCGTTCCTGGTGTTCAAGGCCGACTTCCCCCGGCCCAAGATCGGCGAGTTCGACACCGAGCTGGTGCGCGAATGGTTCCAGGCCTTTGCCATCAACGCCGGCGTGACTCTCCACGTCGAGACCCTATATGGCGATAACAGCCATCATATCGCCGAGTCCTGCTTCAAGGGTCTGGCGCGGGCGCTCCGCGCGGCCGTGGCGATCGATCCGAAGGCGGCGGGCGAGATCCCCTCCACCAAGGGCTCGCTCGGCGGCTGACATCTTCCGTCTTGCGGCGAAGGCTGCTGGCGGCATCACTGATTTTCGAGAACGGGGCATCACCATGCCTGTCTACACAGTTCACGCTCCCTCACCCGCAGGAGCCGACCCGCGCGCGACCGACAAGTTCGTGTTCGTGCGCGACGGCTTCCATTTCTGGGCGATGATCTTCGGTCCGTTCTGGCTGTTGTGGAATCGGCTGTGGCTGGCGCTGATCGGCTATCTGATCTTCCTGGCCGCGTTCAACGCGGGGCTGTCGAGCCTCGGCGTCGGGCGCTCCTCGATCTTCTTCGCCGATTGCATCGTCGCGGTGCTGATGGGCCTCGAAGCCTCGAGCCTGCGCCGCTGGACCTTGTCGCGCGGAAAGTGGCGGCAGCTGGATATCGTCGTCGCTGATGACAGCGACACTGCGGAGCGCCGCTTCTTCGAACGCTGGAGCCAGAAGCAGAACGGCAGCGCTGGCGATCAATGGGCCGTCGATCGCGGCGGCCCGCCGCCGACCCGCAATGTGCCGGGTCAGCCATTCTCGAACCCGCCGCCGATTCCGGCCGGCGGCATCATTGGGTTGTTTCCAGAACCGGGAGGGTCAAGATGAGCGTCGCCATCATCGATTACGGTTCCGGCAACCTGCATTCCGCCGCGAAAGCCTTCGAGCGCGCCGCGCGCAGCCTGGAGAGCCCGCAAAAGGTCTTTGTTACCAGCGATCCGGACCAGGCTTACGAGGCTGACCGCCTGGTGCTGCCCGGCGTCGGCGCCTTTGCCGATTGCCGGCGCGGGCTCGATGCCGTCAACGGCATGGTCGAGGCCATCACCGAAGCGGTGCGCGTCAAGGCGCGGCCGTTCTTCGGCATCTGCGTCGGCATGCAGCTGATGGCGAGCCGCGGCAAGGAACACGTCGTCACCGAGGGCTTGAACTGGATCGGCGGCGACGTCGAGAAGATCACGCCGCGCGATGAAAGCCTGAAGATCCCGCACATGGGCTGGAATACGCTGGACCTGCTGCAGGAGCATCCGGTGCTGAACAAGCTGCCGCTCGGTCCCAAGGGCCAGCACGCTTATTTCGTGCACTCCTACCATCTCAACGCCGCCAGCGAGGCGGACGTGCTTGCGCGCGCCGATTACGGGGGGCCCGTCACGGCGATCGTCGGCAAGGACACCGCCATCGGCACGCAATTCCACCCCGAGAAGAGCCAGCGCTTCGGGCTGGCCCTGATCTCGAACTTCTTGCGATGGAAACCGTGATTCTCTTTCCCGCGATCGACCTCAAGAACGGCCAGTGCGTGCGCCTCGAGCAAGGCGACATGGCGCGCGCGACCGTGTTCAATCTCAATCCGGCCGCACAGGCGCAGAGCTTTGCCGAGCAGGGGTTTGAGTTTCTTCACGTCGTCGACCTCGATGGTGCCTTCGCCGGCAAGCCGGTGAATGCTGACGCCGTCGAGGCGATGCTGAAGACGATCGAGATCCCGGTCCAGCTCGGCGGCGGCATTCGGGATCTCGCGACCGTCGAAGCCTGGCTCGACAAGGGCATCACCCGCGTCATCATCGGCACCGCCGCGGTGCGCGATCCCGAGCTGGTGAAGTCCGCCGCGAAGACATTCCCCGGCCGCGTCGCGGTCGGGCTCGACGCGCGCGACGGCAAGGTCGCGGTCGAGGGCTGGGCCGAGACGTCGCAGGTCACGGTGCTCGAGATCGCCAAGCGCTTCGAGGATGCCGGCGTTGCCGCCATCATCTTCACCGACATCGCGCGCGACGGCTTGCTCAAGGGCTTGAACTTAGAGGCGACCATCGCGCTGGCCGATGCCATTTCGATTCCCGTGATCGCCTCCGGCGGCCTCGCCTCGATCGAGGACGTGAAAGCCATGCTGACGCCGCGCGCGAAGAAGCTCGCCGGCGCGATTGCCGGGCGCGCGCTCTATGACGGCCGGCTCGATCCCGCCGCCGCCCTCACCTTGATCCGCGACGCGCGCAGGAGCTGACCCATGTTCAAGGTGCGCGTGATCCCCTGCCTCGATGTCAAGGACGGCCGCGTCGTCAAGGGCGTCAACTTCGTCGATCTCAGGGATGCCGGCGATCCCGTCGAAGCCGCCATCGCCTATGACGCCGCCGGCGCCGACGAGCTCACCTTCCTCGACATCACCGCGACCCACGAGAACCGCGGCATCATGCTGGACGTGGTCCGGCGCACGGCGGAAGCCTGCTTCATGCCTGTCACCGTCGGCGGCGGCGTGCGCGAGGTCAACGACATCAAGACGCTGCTGCGCGCCGGCGCCGACAAGGTCTCGATCAACAGCGCCGCGGTGTCGCGGCGCGAATTCGTCAAGGAAGCCGCTGAAAAATTCGGCGAGCAGTGCGTGGTGGTCGCGATCGATGCCAAGCGCGTCAAGCGTCCGGGCGGCGACCGCTGGGAGATCTTTACCCATGGCGGGCGCAACTCGACCGGCATCGACGCGATCGAATACGCGCAGGAGGTGGTTTCGCTCGGCGCCGGTGAAATCCTGCTCACCTCGATGGACCGCGACGGCACAAGGCAGGGATTCGATATTCCGCTGACCCGCGCGATCGCCGACAGCGTTCCCGTTCCCGTGATCGCCTCGGGCGGCGTCGGCAATCTCGACCATCTCGTCGACGGTATCCGCGACGGGCACGCCACCGCGGTGCTGGCGGCCTCGATCTTCCATTTCGGGGAATTTACGATTCGTGAGGCCAAGGAGCACATGGCGCAGCGTGGGCTGCCGATGCGCCTGGATGCCTGACGACTCCGGTTCGTAACGATGCTACATTGGCGGACGGGGATGGCCGCCGTGGTCCCATGTGTTTCCGAGTGAGTCCGATGCCGCGTTTCACGATCCATGATCTGGCCGAAACCATCGACGCCCGCGCAGCGTCCGGCGGCGAAGCATCCTATACCCGCAAGCTGCTCGACAAAGGCCCCGAGCATTGCGCCAAGAAGTTCGGCGAGGAAGCAGTCGAAACCGTAATCGCTGCAGTCGAAAACGATCGCGCGCATCTGATCGCTGAAAGTGCCGACCTGCTCTATCATTTCCTTGTGCTGCTGAAGGCGCGCGGCATAAAGCTGGAAGAGGTCGAGGCCGCGTTGGACAAGCGGACCTCGATGTCGGGGCTGGAAGAGAAGGCGTCGCGCAAGGGCGGCTAGGCAAGGGCGAATAGATCGCAACGGAAAGGCGGCGTCATGGATATCCGCGCACCCGAGCAGCAGTACAATCCCTACCGCGTTTATACGCGTGAGGAATGGGCGCGACTGCGCGACGATACGCCGATGACGCTCGAGCCGGGCGAGTTCGACCGGCTGCGTTCGCTGCACGATCGCCTCGACCTGCAGGAGGTCGAAGACATCTATCTTCCGCTGTCGCGCCTGTTGTCGATCTACGTCGATGCCATGCAGCGGCTGTACTACGCCGAGCGCCAGTTCCTTAACATCAGGGACCGCAAGGTGCCCTACATCATCGGCGTCGCCGGCTCGGTGGCGGTCGGGAAATCCACCACGGCACGCGTGCTCCAGGCCCTCTTGGCGCGCTGGTCGCCGCGGCCGAAAGTCGAGCTGATCACCACGGACGGATTTCTCTATCCCAATGCGGTGCTCGAGCGGCACGGCATCATGCAGAAGAAGGGTTTTCCGGAGAGCTACGATCTGCCGATGCTGCTCAACTTCCTCTCCGACATCAAGGCCGGCCGCCGCCACGTCCGTGCGCCGGTCTATTCGCATCTGACCTACGACATCGTGCCGAACCAATGGGCCGAGATCGACCAGCCCGACATCCTGATCGTCGAAGGCGTCAACGTGCTGCAGACCGGCAAGCTGCCGCGCGACGGCAAGGCGGTGCCGGTGGTTTCCGACTTCTTCGATTTCTCGGTCTATATCGACGCCGACGAGGCGGCGCTGCGGCAATGGTACATCAAGCGCTTCCTGGCGCTGCGCGACACCGCATTCACCAATCCAAAATCCTACTTCAACCGCTATGCTCTGTTGTCGGACGAGGAAGCCACCGCGACCGCGATCGCGATCTGGGAGCGTACCAACCTCGCCAATCTCGAGGACAACATCCTGCCGACCCGGCCCCGTGCGACGCTGATCCTCAAGAAGGGCGCCGACCACACGGTGGAGAGCGTGGCGCTCAGGCGGCTGTAATCGCCTTGGTGCCCGGGCCCTGCCCATTCGCGCAGAGTATCTTTTGATGCAGACCAACGATGGGTATTCCGCTATTCCTTGGAAAACGGCGGGGGCACACCATGGTTGATCGTCTCAGGAGCGCTGCGGAGCAGCTGGAAGCTCCGGTCTGCCCGGACTGCCATGTCGAGATGAAGTGGTTCCGCTCGGAATTGCTCACGGACGAGCCGACCCCGGTCATCGCGCATCTCTTCGTGTGCCCCCATTGCAAGCGCGCCGCGCAGGCAAATACCGTCTTCCGGGGAGGCCAGACGACGCCGGACAAGCTGTCTGCACCGCGCTTTATTGTCTCTGCTGCATGAGATTGCGCATCGGCCGGATCGCCCGCTCCAGGCCCGGCATGACGATCATTTCGGGGCCCCCTGTTTCGACTTCGAGACGACGAAGATGTGCCACGTCGTCAGAAACATCGCGGCGACGAGCGGGCCGATCACGAACCCGTTCGCTCCGAACGTCGCAAGGCCGCCCAGCGTGGCGAGCAGCACGATATAGCTCGGCATCTGGATCGACTGGCCGACCAGGATCGGGCGGAGAAAATTGTCCGCAAGGCCGATCACGAAGGTGCCGAAAGCGAGCAGGATGAGTCCCTTCGTGACCGAACCTGCCACAAGCAGGTAAAGCGCAACCGGAACCCAGACCAGCGCGGAGCCGAGCACCGGCAGCAGCGAGAGCAGCGCCATCAGCGCGCCCGCCAGCAGCGGCGCGGTGAGGCCGAGCAGCCAGAAGATGAGCCCGCCGAGTGCTCCCTGTATCAACGCGACGAGAACGATCCCCTTGATCGTTCCACGAACCGCCAGGGTGAAGACATCGAGAATTTCCGCGGTATGGTTCGGGCTCAGCGGGAGCGCCTCGCGAATGCGGGCATTGAGCTCGTCACCGTCGCGCAGCAGGAAGAACAGCAGGTACAGCATCACGAGCAGGCTTGCGACGAACTCCAGCGTCACCTGACCGATGTTGATCGCGTGCCCGGCCAGCTGTTGTCCGGCAGGGACGACCAGACCCGACAGGCGTTCCCTCAGGGCCGAAAAATCGATGCCGGCCAGGCGGTCTCCGAGCGACACAGCCCAGGCGGGCAGCGCGGATTTCAGCTGCTGCAGGGGATGAGAGAGGCTGATCTCGCCGCTCTGAACGCGCTGATACAGCTCCCCGCCCTGGTCGATCAGCGACGCGATGATGACCGCCACGGGGATCAGGACCATGACGACCACCACGATGACGGTGACGAGGGCGGCAAGGTTGTGCTTTTCGGGCACGGATCTCAGCACCCGCCGATAGAACGGGGCGAAGATGATGGCCAGCAGCGTGGCCCACAACACGGCACCGGAGAACGGCCAAAGCACCCAGACGAACGCGACGGAGATCGCGCCAAGCAGGATGAGGAATGAACGGTTCTCCGATGTTCTCACGTGTTCGCCAGCTCTTCGCTCGTTCGCCAGATGATGTCCGTAGCACAACATCGTGGCGGAGCGGCAGGTCCTCACCTGCCCGCTTTCGCGATCCAATCCGCAAGCGTGATGCGCCCTGCGAAGGTGGCGGGGCCCGAGCTGCCGGCCTTGTAGACGAAGGCCTCGCCTTCCCCGACGTTGCCGGCGTCCTTGCCGAAGGCGTCGGCGATGTTGGTCTTGTGGGTGACCAGGACGGTGTTGGTGCCGGCCTGCGGCGGCGCATCGACGAGCTGACGCACGGCCTGCCCGGCCTTGGCATTGGCGCCGGTCGGGTTTGCCATTCCCGATGCGCTGGCGTTGCTGCTGTCGGTCAGGGCATCGACCGGCTTGACCTCACGGCCGGAGATCAGCTTGCCGGCCTCGACCGCGCGGTTCAGGCGGCTGGTGTAGACGTCGCCGATGGGGATCGCGAGGTCCTTGATCGCCGTCCCGATCTGGCGCGCCGCGTCCCTGCCCTTCTCGCTGAGCTGACGCTGGGCACTCATGTCGTCGAACTTGAAGGGATAGACATCCTTCTGGCTGTCGTCAGTCGCGGTGTGTCGGAAGATCAGGACGTAGCCGCCCTGCTTGAGCGACGAGATGAGGTCCGGTGTGTCGGCGGCTGCGTGGCGGGAGATTCCAGCCAGGAGAACAATCAGGGCGAGGCGGCAAAGCACGTTCATGCGCAAATCCTTTGGTTGCAAAATGCCCCCGGTGGGATCGTGACGCGCAACGCGCTCGATTTCAATTGCGATCGTCAGACGAGATCAGGTTCCCGTGAGATCCGGAACCGTCTGGTGCCGGGGATGCGGCGAGGCCCGCCAGCGCCTCCTCGAGCTTCTCACGGTCGACCGGCTTGATCAGAAATCCGTTCATGCCTGCCTCGAAGCAGGCATAACGATCCTCCACCAGCGTGTTGGCGGTGAGCGCCAGGATCGGCGTCCGGGAATCGCCCAGCGCGGCCTCGTGCGCGCGGATGCGCTTTGTCGCCTCGATGCCGTCGAGCTGCGGCATCTGGATGTCCATCAGCACGAGATCGTAGGGCGTGCCGGCCGATGAGGCGGCGAGCCAGGATTCCAGCGCGGCCTCGCCATGGACGGCAATGACGACGCGATGGCCGAGCTTGGTCAGCAGCGAGCGCATCAGCAAGGCGTTGATTTCGTTGTCCTCGGCGACGAGGATCGACAGGCCTTTCGCCGGTGCGGGGCCGGCGGAGGCCGGCGGCGGCTCCGGCGCGAGATCGGGCGAGGCGACCTCCGGCGTCAGGGCAAGGCGTGCGGCGAGCGAGGCCGCGCGCAGCGGCTTCACCAGAAAGCCGGTGAAAGCCGGCGACAGCTTCTCGTGGCGCGAGCTCGACGTCAGCAGAACGAGGCGCTGCAAGGCATGCGCGCGGGCGGCCTCACCGAGCTGATCGGCCGCGGCTGGGCCGATCGCCCGATCGATCAGCACCGTGTGCCAGGAGCGTTCCGGCAGCAATGCTTCGGCGACCGCCGCATCTGCAACCAGGCAGGTCTGGCCGCCCCAGCGTTCGAGCCGCCGCGCGATGAGCGAGGCTTCGATGCCGTCGGCGACGAGGAGCATCGACTTGCCGGTGAGGTCGGGACTCGGAAATGCGGTCTGCCCGGCGCCGCCTTGCGACGGCGGAAGCGGCACCGCGACCTCGAAGGTCGAGCCCCTGCCCGGCTCGCTCGTGAGCGTGATCCGGCCGCCCATGCGCTTGACGATGCGCTCGCTGATGGCGAGGCCAAGTCCGGTGCCGCCATAGGTGCGGGCGACGCGCTCGTCGGCCTGCTCGAATTCGCGGAAGATGCGCTGCTGGGCTTCGGCTGCGATGCCGATGCCGGTGTCGCGAACCAGGAAGCTGATCTCGTTCGGCCAGATGCCGGGCTCGACGATCAGCGCCACGCCGCCGCTGCTCGTGAACTTGATGGCGTTGCCGGCGAGGTTGAGCAGCACCTGGCGCAACCGCGCGGCGTCGCCGACCACTTCGAGCGGCAGGCGCTCGTCGACATAGGCGGCGATCTCGAGCGACTTCGCCTGCGCGCGCGGCGCGAGCAGCTCGGTGATCTCTTCGACAAGTGTCGAGAGCGCGAAGGGACGTTGATCGAGGTCGAGCTTGCCGGCCTCGATCTTGGAATAGTCGAGCAGCTCCTCGATCAGCGCCATCAAGGCTTCGCCCGAGGTCTTCACCGCCCTGGCATAGGTCGCCTGCTCCGGCGTCAGATCGGTGTCGAGCAACAGGCCGCCCATACCGATGATGCCGTTCAGGGGGGTGCGGATCTCGTGCGAGGCCATCGCCAGGAAGCGCGACTTGGCGCGGTTGGCGGCGTCGGCCTGGTCGCGCGCGTCGGACAATGCGCGCTCGGTCTCGGTGCGGTCGGTGACGTCGCGTCCGACGCTCTGCAACTCGGCGGGCTGGCCGGCATCGAGGCGGACATAGCCCTCGCGCCAGGCGATCCAGCGCGCGCCGAGCGGGGTTGCGATCTTCTGGTCGTGGATGCGCGTGCCGCTGCTCTCGCGGGCACTGTCGCCCTGCTCCAGCACGTCGAAATCGAATCGCGTGCCGACCAGCGCGCTGCGCGCCTGTCCCGCGAGCGCGCAATAGGCCTCGTTGGCAAAGGTGACGCGGCCGTCGGTAGCGCGCAGCACGATGAGGTCGCCCTGCTGCTCGAACAGGCTGCGGGCGCGCTCTTCCGCTTCCTTCAGCTCCCAATTGCGGTCGATCAAGGCTTCGTTGTGGGCGGCGAGCGTCCGCAGCCGCTTATTGACGAAGCGCAGACGCATGCTCAGCGTCGCAAGGCCGAGGCAGGCGAGCGCGAACAGGAAGCTGGCGCCGATCGCAAAGGTGTGGGGATCGTAGCCGGAATTGTCGGACCGGCTGCCGGAGACGAAACCATAGGCGCCGCCGAACGTCGCCGAGAAGATCATGAAGGAGCGGATCGCGAAAGCGAGCCTCGGATGCCGTCGCCTGAAACGACGCATGCGCACTTTGATCCGGAACGTCCGACCCATCGCAACCGACCCTTGCCTGAAACCCCGCCGCCGCGTGCGACGATGGCCCGCCGACCTTGCGAACAAATTGCGGCGGTGGCGCCGCCTCCGAACAGGGTTGACGAGACGTTAACGGGTCAGAGCATGATCCGGACCCGAAGGGCCGCGTTAGCGAAAAGTGTGCAGCGGTTTTCCTTCGCGACAAACGCGGAACGCGTTTGCGCGGAGATCATGCTCAAACACAAAGCTCTAAAGCGATGCCGCCTGGAAGCGGCCATGGCCGCCGCGGGCGCCGACGATCAGCGCCGCCGCCTCGCGCGGCGAGAACGTCTTTGAGCGCACATAGATGCGGTAATCCGCCGGTCCTTCGCCGGAGAGATAGACCACCTGGCCGCCGTCGACCGGCTGCGCGGCGATCGAGACGAGACGCGTCGAAGGGCTGGCCTGGCAGGTGTCAGGCTCGGAGCCGAGGCCGTCGTCGACCACGGCAAAATCCGCGGCGTCGGCATCCTCGGTGATCTGAACCCGCACCGTTGCCCGCGCGGGATCGTCAGTGAAGGCGACATGCACGCCGGCGGTCCAGAACAGCGAGGTGAGCTCGACCGATGTGTCGCCCAGCGCGATGCAGGGATGCGACACCGATCCGATCTCGGCGCGGGCGAACACCGCAGCCGCCAACAGGGGAACAGCCGAGGCCAGGAACTTGAAACGCAACATGACGCTCTACTCGCTAGGCCCCGGGAACTCACAACCGAAACGCGTCGGGCCTTATGGTTTGCAGAGCGTAAAGGAAAGTCGTTACCGCCGGGTTGATGCGCGGAATGATCAAGCCAGCTGGCGCACATCCTCCGCGAGTGCGCGGTACGACAGCGCTTCGGCGAGGTGCAGCCGGCCGATCTTGTCGGCATGGTCGAGGTCGGCCAGCGTTCGCGCCACCCGCAGCACGCGGTGATAGCCGCGCGCCGACAGGCGCATGGTCTCCGCGGCGTCGCGCAGCAGCTTGGCGCCTTGCGCATCCGGCTTTGCGATCTCCTCCAGCACGGAGGCGGGCGCCTCGGCATTGGTGCGGACATGGGGCAGGCCTGCATCCGCATAGCGCGCCAGCTGGATGTCGCGCGCCGCCGCCACGCGGGCGGCGACCTCGGCCGATCCTTCCGACGGCGGCGGCAGGATCAGGTCGGCGGCCGTCACCGCCGGCACTTCGATGCGCAGATCGATGCGGTCCATCAGCGGACCGGAGATGCGCGCCTGGTAATCGCCGGTGCAGCGGTCGATGCGGCCGCGCTTGCAGGCATAGCCGGGCTCGAACGCATTGCCGCAGCGGCAGGGATTCATCGCCGCGACCAGCATGAAGCGGGCAGGGTAGGTGACGCGATGATTGGCGCGCGACACCGCGACCTCGCCGTTCTCGAGCGGCTGGCGCAGCGAATCCAGCACGCGCGGATCGAACTCCGGCAATTCGTCGAGGAACAGCACGCCCTGATGCGCCAGCGAGATCTCGCCGGGCTTGGCGCGCGCGCCGCCGCCGGTGAGCGCGGCCATGCTTGCGGAATGATGCGGCGAGCGGAACGGGCGCCGCGCCGTCAGCGCGCCGCCTTCGATCTCGCCGGCGACCGAGGCGATCATCGAGACCTCGAGCAGCTCGCTCGGCGACAGCGGCGGCAGGATCGACGGCAGGCGCGCGGCCAGCATCGATTTGCCGGCGCCCGGCGCGCCGATCATGAGCAGGTGGTGCCCGCCGGCGGCCGCGATCTCCAGCGCGCGCTTGGCGCTTTCCTGGCCCTTGATGTCGCGCAGGTCGAGCGGCGAGACGGCGGCCTCGTGCACCTTCGGCGTCGGCCGCGACAGCACCTGCGTGCCCTTGAAATGGTTGGCGATCTGGATCAGCGAGTGTGCGGCAATGATCTGGATGTCCGGGCTCGCCCATGCCGCTTCGGAGCCGCAGGACGCCGGGCAGATCAGACCTTCCTCGCGCATATTGGCGCCGATCGCGGCGGGAAGGACGCCGGCCACCGGCGCGATCGAGCCGTCGAGGCCGAGCTCGCCGAGCACGGTGAAGCCGGTCAGCGCATCCGGCGGGATGGCGCCGATCGCGGCCATCAGCCCGAGCGCGATCGGCAGGTCGTAATGGCTGCCCTCCTTCGGGAGGTCGGCCGGGGCCAGATTGACGATGATCCGCCGCGCCGGCAGCGCCAGCCCCGAGGCGATCAGCGCCGAGCGCACCCGCTCGCGCGCCTCCGACACCGCCTTGTCCGGCAGGCCGACGATGGCAAAGGCCGGCAGGCCGGGCGCGACCTGCACCTGCACGTCAACCGCCCGGGCCTCGATCCCCTCAAAGGCGACGGTAGAAACCCGCTGAACCATGCCGAACCAGCCTGCCCATTGCTGCAATTAGGGGTAGCAGAGCGCGGCCGTTTCCGCAAGAACAATACGGGAACAATCGCTTGGCGGCCGGTCAAATCCTAACCAATCGTAAACGCAGCCCAGACACTACGTCTCGAATGCCACCTTCTCTCCTCAGCACATTCCAACGAATGTCCGCTACTCCTAGGGCTGCGGGATGGGCCGTGGTCTAACGGGTGAACAGTTCAAATGCTTGCAAATCGCCGGAGAAGCGAACGTCGGGTGTGCAGCCGCCTCGCCAAGATCCATTTTGGCGCGGGCTCGCTGCCGCGGGATTGCACGATCACGGATATTTCGGATGGCGGCGTGAAAGTGGTGGCGGAATTTCTGGAAGTGCCGCCGCAATTCACCATCATCTTCGCGCCTGATTATTCCCGCCAATGCCGCCTGCGCTGGCGCATCGGCTGCGAATTCGGCGCCGAATTCGTCGACTGAACATCAACAGGCGCGCCCCTTAACGGGACTTTAGCGTTAATCGGTAAGCATCTCTGATCAGTTGCCGAGTGATCAGAGTATGCCCAAGCGTTCGTTCCTCGCCTTTCCCCCGGCGGGATATCTGTGTTCCGCCGTCCTGATCCTCGCGCTCGGCGGCTGTCAGACGGCCGGCATCGACGACGTCACCGGTGCGCTCGGCGGCAAGCGGGAGTCCGCCGCCAAGCTTGACGGCAAGTCCGACAGCAAGGCCGACCCCACGCCGGAGATGGACGCACTTCGCGAGCGTTATCGCGCCAAGCCGAGCGATCCCGCCATTGCTCTCGAATACGGCAAGGCGCTGCGTGGCAGCGGCCAGCGCGCGCAGGCGGTCGCAGTGCTGGAGCAGGCCGTGCTCGCCCGTCCCGGCAACAAGGCGCTGCTCGCCGGCTACGGCCGCGCGCTCGCCGACAACGGCAATTTCCAGCAGGCCTTCGACGTCCTCGGCCGGGCGCATTCGCCCGAGGATCCCGATTGGCGCATCCTGTCGGCGCAAGGGGCTGTGCTCGATCAGCTCGGCCGCAACGAGGAAGCCCAGCAATATTACGCCGCGGCGTTGAAGATCGTGCCGAACGAGCCGACCGTGCTGTCCAATCTCGGCCTGTCCTACATGCTGCAAAATAATCTCTCGAAGGCCGAACAGGTGCTCGGCCGCGCCCATCAGCGCAATCAGAACGATGCGCGGGTCCGCGCCAATCTGGCGCTCGTGCTGGGATTGCAGGGTCGCGAGGCCGAGGCCGAAATCCTCGTCAAGGCAGACTTGCCGCCGGACCAGGCCGCGGCCAAAGTCGCGGCGCTGAAGCAGCTGCTGGCGAAAAAGCAGCAGCGGGCGGACAGGTAATCCGCCCTAGAGCATGATCCGGACCCGAAGGGCCGCGTCAGCGCAAAGTGTGAAGCGGTTTTCCCTCGCGACAAACGCGGAAGGCGCTTGCGCGGAGATCATGCTCAAATAAGCCGCGTCTACGACGCCTTGCGATGCGGGGCCGAGCTGCGTCCTGACTTGCCCTTCAGCTTCTTCAAAAGCGGCTCGAGCAGCGAGCGCTTCGGCTTCTTCACCTCGCCGCGGCCGGCGAGGCGGTTCGCCATATTCTGGAACAGAACGGTGGTGCGGTGGGTCCTGGAGACCTCCGCGATCATCTGGCCGTTATTGGCCGCGGTCGAGAACAGTTTCGAATCGAACGGGATCACCGTGATCGGCTGGCTCTCCATGGTCTTGGCGAAGGCCTTGACCTCGATCTCCGCGCGCTTGTGCATGCCGACCTGGTTGAGGCAGTACAGCGGCGGCCGGTCGTTCGGTCGCGCCGCCTTCAGCACGCTCAGCATGTTCTTGGTGTTGCGCAAGTTAGCGAGATCGGGCTCGGCCACGATCACGATGTCGTCGGCATTCACCAGCGCGCGCCGGGTCCAGCCGGACCATTGATGGGGCACGTCGAGCACGATGCAGGGCGTCGTCATGCGCAGCGTGTCGAACACGGCATCGAAGGCTTCGGCACCGAAATCGTAGACGCGGTCGAGCGTGGCGGGCGCTGCCAGGAGGCTGAGGCGATCGGTGCATTTGGCGAGCAGGCGCTCCATCAGCGCCGTGTCCGGCCGGTCCTGCGACAGCACCGCGTTTGCGATGCCCTGCACCGGATCCTGGTTGTAGTCGAGGCCCGCGGTGCCGAAGGCGAGGTCGAGATCGATCACGACGGAATCGAGCGAGAGATCGCGGGCGATGGTCCAGGCCAGATTATGCGCGACGGTGGACGCGCCGACGCCGCCTTTGGCGCCGACCACGGCGATGACGCGGCCGGTGATGATGGCTTCCGAGGCCGAGAACAGGCTGCAGATCGAGCGGACCACGTCGATGGTTTCGACCGGGCCGACCACGTAGTCGTTGACGCCGCGGCGCACCAGCTCGCGATAGGGCGCGGTGTCGCTGGGGCTGCCGATCACGACCACGCGTGTGCCGGGATCGCAGACGCCGGCGAGGTCGTCCAGTCCTTCGAGGATGTCGCGCGTGCCGTCGGACTCGATGACGATCACGTTCGGCGTCGGCATCGATTCATAGGCTTCGATCGCCGCGGCGAGGCCGCCGTCCTTGGCGCTGAGATGGGCCTTGGCGAGCCGGCGATCCTGGCCAGCCGCCGTCACCGCCTTGAGCGTCTGCTCGGTCTCGCAGAAGGCTTGCACCGAAATGCGAGGAACCGGCGCGATGTGTTCCTCGGGGTGCTGCGGATCGTCCGCGTCTTCGTCGTCGATGCCTGTCATTTGGCGGTATCGCTGAGTTTGGCCTTGTCGGATTCGGGATAGGTGGTCGTCGTCGTCGTGCCCTTGCGATAGCGATCGAACGCGATGTCGCGCCGTGCGGTATAGGCGGGCGTCTCGGCGCGCGGTTGCTCGAGGTCAGCCGGGTTGTCGATCATCGCGGCGAGATTGCGCTGGCTGGCGCAGCCCAGATTGAAATAGGGGCGGTTCTCGGTGTAGCCGGGGTTGAGGATGCTGGGACCGACGTCTTCGGGCCACAGCCCGCAGGGGCCGGCGACCGCGGTGATCTTGGAATAGCTCAGGCGGATGGTGGGCAGCAGCCCGGGATCATCAGGGCGATAGGGCCGCTGGACGATGGCGCGCGACGGCACGCCGCCGGACATGAGCACCGAGCGGATCTCCTGATAGGTTGCGGCGGCCGCGCGCGAATTGGCGGTGTCGACCGGCACATCGACGACGACCGAGCCGGTGCCTTCGCGCATCCAGTCCCGCGCGATGCCCGCGACGTCCGAATGCTGCGCAGCCGAGAGGCCGCCTCTGCTCTTGCCGACGAAGATCACGATCGACTTCTTGCCTTCCTGCACCGCAATCGGATGGCGCTGGCGATAATCGGTCGGCACCGTCTGGGTGACGATCTCGGTGGTGTTGCAGGCGCCGAGCATGACGGAGAGGCCCGTCAGTGCCAGCGCGAGCCGCAAATTGCGCCGTCGATCGGCTGATGTTGTCGTCATCCCCTGATCCCTCCTGCCCCTGCCTTGCCCGGTCCCCAAAACCGTTCGTCTCAGTCGATGATGAAGCCGAAATCGCCCGGCGTGCCGGCGACCGGATCGACACGGCTCGCGATGCCATAGAGGCGGTTGACCCGGCCGAGCAGCGCCCTCTGTGCGTCCGAGGCCGGCGCGAAGCCGTCGTCGGGCCGCGACAATTCCTTCTGGGCAACCGCGCGCACCACGTAAGGCGTCACGATCACCATCAGCTCGGTCTCGTTGTTGACGAAGTCCTGGCTGCGGAACAGCGCGCCGATGATCGGCACCTGGTCGACACCAGGCAGTCCGTTGATCGCCTGCTTGGTCTGCTGCTGGATCAGGCCGGCCATCGCCATCGAGCCGCCCGAGGGAATTTCCAGCGTCGTTTCGGCGCGGCGGGTCTGGATCGATGGAATGGTGATCGAGTTGGTCGAGGACCCGGTCACGGCCTGCGTCAACGTGATCGAGTTGGTGTTAGACAGCTCCGAGACCTCGGTCATCACGCGCAGGCTGATGCGGCCTTCGCTGAGCACGACCGGGGTGAAGTTCAGGGAGATGCCGAACTTCTTGTAGGTGACCTGGGTGGTACAGACGTGAGTGACCGGATCGCAGGCATAGCCCCCGGGAATCGGGAATTCGCCGCCGGCGATGAAAGTGGCGGATTCGCCCGAGATCGCGGTGAGGCTCGGTTCGGCCAGGGTCCGCATGACGCCGGCGCTTTCCATTGCCCGCATCGTGGCGTTGACGGTGGCGACGCCCTTGGCGAGGCCGGTGACGCCGAGCCCATTGCTGCTGACGATCGGTCCGCCAGAGACCGAGAACGGATTGGAATTGTTGAAATTCACCACCGCCGTGCCGGCATTCAGGCTGGCGCTGAGATCGACGCCGAGCTGCTTGACGATGTCGCGGCGGACTTCGCCGACCACGACCTTGAGCATGACCTGGTCGCGGCCGCGCACGACGATGTTGTTGACGACCTTGTCCGCGCCGCCGACCAGCTTTGCGGCAACGTCGCCGGCCTGCTGGGCCTCGACCGGGCTCGACACCGAGCCGGTCAGCATCACGCTGTCGCCGACGCCCTCGATCTGCACGCCCGGCAGCGACTGGCGCAGTGCCGAACGCATGCCGTTGAGGTCGCGCTTCACCGCGATGTCATAGGAGGCGACCTGCTGGCCATCGGCCGCGAAGAACACGACGTTGGTCTGGCCGACCTGGCCGCCGATGATATAGGCGCGCTGGGCCGAGCGGATCACCGCATTGGCGATCTTGGGATCGGCCACCAGCACGTCCTTGACCTCGCGCGGCAGGTCGATGACGACGGACTTGCCGATGCCGAGCGACAGAAAGCGCGACCGCGCCGGTGCGATAGTCCCAACCGACGATAAGCCGAGATCCGACGCCTGCATCGGCGCCTGGTCGCCGACCGGCGCCTCCGCAGCACTGAGGACGCCGGAAGCCGCGAGCAGCCCCAGCACCAACATCGTCCCCGCCAGGACCGAGCGCACGCGCTTCCCCCGAATGCGCAAGCCCGTCCGATCACCCCCGTAGTTCATGCTGTCCCCATCACTTCTGTGACGTCAGTTGCCGTGCCTGGACGCCGTAACGGATTACGTTCACGCCGCCCGGGCGCTTGATCGCCTGGTCCTCGGGCGTGCCGTCGACTGCGTTGGCATCGACGATGCTGCGCAGCGCGAGTGTCAGAGTGCCGCCCTGCCGTGCGGCCGAAAGCGTGGCGATCTGGTCGGGCCGCAGCTCGAGCGTGACGGTCTTGCCGACCACCGCGTTCTGGCCCTCCTTTTCCTTCGGGGCCTGGTCGATCGCGAGCACGCGGATGTTGGTGAGAATGACCTCGGACAGGATGAGGTCGTTGCCGCCGGTCGGGCCGTTGGTGTTGCCGCCGTCCGGATTCTTCAGCCGGCGGGTCAGGACGATGTCGACGCGGTCATTCGGCAGGATGAAGCCGCCGGCGCCGGTTTCGGCTGAAATCTCGGTGGAGACGGCACGCATCCCGGACGGCAGGATCGCGGCCATGAAGCCGGAGCCTTCGGCCTTGACCAGCTTCTGCTCGCGGATCGGCTCGCCCTGCATCAACGGCACGCGCGCGATCGAGCCCGCGATCTGGGTCGGTGCCTCGGGCCTGCTGTCGCGGCGGATGAAGGCGCTGCTGGCGGTTGCCGCGGGCCAGGCCTGCCATTGCAGGTCCTCGGGCTTGACGGCCTGGCCGAGCTGGATGTCGTTCTTGGCGATAAGGACCTCGACCGTCGGCAGCTTCTCGGCGACGGGCAGGACGGCCGCGGGCGGATTCTGATAGCCGCTCGCCAGATATGCAGCGACGCCGCCGGCGCCGAGAGCGATGACGAGAACGACAATGCGTGCGGTATTCATACGCTTCTACTCTTACGCGGGGCACTCGAACCGCACCTGGCGTGTTCCCCCGCATCGATGAGTAGGCAGCAAAAGTATAAGGGGTGTTGCGAGGCCGAACGTGATCGCCGGCCGCGATGCTGGTTTTCGGCAGATGGTGAACGCGGCGTTATTGGGTCGGCCAACAGCCCCGTAGTTTCACCTACGCGGGCACGTACGTTCGCACGGCGCGCGCGGCGTCATGGTGAATACGTCGTTAGCATCCCGGACTTCGCTAACGCTCCATCCGGGCTGCGCGCAGAGCTCTACTTCTTCCGCTTCGCTTCGATCACGTCCCAGATCTTCGCCGCGACATCCGGGCCGCCGAGCCGTGCGATGGCGCGGATGCCGGTCGGTGAGGTCACGTTGATCTCGGTGAGATTGCCGTTGATGACGTCGATGCCGACGAACAGCAGGCCGCGCTCGCGCAGCGCCGGGCCGACCGTGGCGCAGATCTCGCGCTCGCGCGGGGTGAGCTCCGTCTCCTGCGCCGCGCCGCCGCGCACCATGTTGGAGCGGAGGTCGTCGGCGGCCGGCACGCGGTTCACCGCGCCGGCGAACTCGCCGTCGACCAAGATGATGCGCTTGTCGCCGTGCTTCACCTCGGGGATGAATTGCTGGATCACCCAGGGCTCCCTGAACGTCACCGAGAACATGTCGAACAGCGAGCCGAAATTCATGTCCTGCGGCATCACGCGGAATACCGCCGCGCCGCCATGGCCGTGCAGCGGCTTCATGACCACCGCGCCGTACTTGTCGCGGAACGCGTTGATCTCATCGAGGTCGCGCGAGATCAGCGTCGGCGGCATCAGCTGCGGAAAATTCATCACGAACAGCTTTTCCGGCGCGTTGCGCACCGAGGCGGGATCGTTGACGACCAGCGTCTTCGGATGGATGCGCTCCAGGAAATGCGTCGAGGTGATGTAGGCGAGGTCGAACGGCGGATCCTGGCGGAGCAGCACCACGTCGAACCCGTTCAGCGCCTCGCGCCTGGGCTCGCCGAGGGTGAAATGGTCGCCTGGCTCGTCGCGCACGGTCAGGAGCTGAACCGGCGCGACCAGCTCCTCGCCGACCATCGAGAGCTTGTCGGGGGTGTAATAGGACAGGCCATGGCCGCGCTTCTGCGCCTCCAAGAGCAGCGCGAAGGTGGAATCGCCCTTGATGTTGATGCGGGCGATGGGGTCCATCTGGACGGCGACGTTCAGTTTCATGGGCTGCCTTTCAGGTCGAGGCGTCGAATGCCGCCAACACATGGCGCGGAAGCGAGCGCGGCGCAATCAGCATGGCGTCGAATCGCAATTCGAATTCGGCATGCTCGGGATGCGCTGCGAGCCAGCCTTGGGCGGCGTCGATGATGCGCTGCTGCTGGCGCGGCGTCACGGCGAAAGCGGCCTCGTCCAGCGTGGCGCGGGCCTTGACCTCGACGAAGGCGATCAGGTTGCGGCGCCGCGCCACGATGTCGATCTCGCCATGCGGGGTGCGGTAACGTTTGGCGAGAATGCGGTAGCCCTTGGCCATGAGGTAGGCGGCGGCGCGGCTCTCCGCGGAAATACCGGTCTGGAACGCCGCGACGCGCTCGGGCGACGCGACCTTCGGTTCCGCAGGAATCTCAGTCTTCGCCATCGCTGCCCCGCGAGTCCTTTGCGAGCTCGAGCGCGCGGGCATAGACCTCGCGGCGCGGACGGCCCGACAACGCGACCGCGTGCGCCACGGCATCCTTGACGCTGTGCGCGGCAAGCTGCTCGCGCAACAGACTATCGAGCGCGTCCGATGTCAGAACCTCGGCGTCGGCCGCGGGCGGAGCGATCACCAGCACGAATTCGCCGCGTGTCTCCAGCGTTGCAGCCTCGCGCGCCAGCTCGCTCAGCGTTGCGCGCGAAATCTCCTCATGCAGCTTGGTCAGCTCGCGGCAGATCGCGGCCTCGCGCGGCCCCATGATCTCGGCGAGATCGGCCAGCGTATCCTGCACGCGGTTGCCTGACTCGAACATCACCAGCGTCGCGTCAATGCGGGCGAGCTCGGTGAGACGGCTGCGCCGCGCGGCTGATTTCGCCGGCAAGAAGCCTTCGAAGAAGAAGCGGTCGGTCGGCAGCGCGGCGACCGACAGCGCGGCCAGCACCGAGGACGGGCCGGGCAGCGCATACACCGCATGGCCGGCGGCGCAGACCTCGCGCACCAGCTTGAAGCCGGGATCGGAGATCAGCGGCGTGCCGGCGTCCGACACCAGCGCGACCGAGCCGCCTTGCCCGAGGGCTTCGAGGATTTTGGGACGCGCGGCCTCCGCATTGTGCTCGTGATATGGCTTGAGCTGGGCCGTGATCGCATAGCGCTCGGTCAGGCGGCGCGTGATGCGGGTGTCCTCGCACGCGATGACATCGACGCCGGCGAGGGTCTGCAGCGCCCGCAGGGTGATGTCGCCGAGATTGCCGATCGGGGTCGCGACCAGATGGAGGCCCGGCGCGGCCTTCGGCGCCGCGAGCCGATGGGCATCGATGGAGAAACCGCGCGAGGCGGCGTCTTGAGCTTCAGGCGTATTTATCGGGGCCGGCTTTGCGCGCATAATGGAGCCAACTTAGGCACGATCGCTAAGGCTGGGAACCGGCTCGCCGAAAAAGACGTGCCCAAAGATCGTATCCAGGTGAGGGGCGAGGAACGGACGGGAATGTGATCGGTCGAGATCGCGCCGGGAGGCAATAGGGGCCCTCGCGCCATATTCGCGACGGAAACGCCGCCTTGATAAGTGAATGAGTGACGGCGAAGACCTGCCGGGACGGGATTGCGGCCGCGTTAAGCGGTTGTTATCCTTTTGTTTTGGTTAACTATTTGCCGACACACTGCCTGAATCCGCGGCCCCCCGTCGCGGAAAGCAATGTCGTGATCGGCCGGCGAACGGCGGGTCGGAAGAGAAGCTGCCATGGTCGGCCCGCGTCATCCAAAGTCTCACCCTCCGGGGCCCCGATCGCCAGGGGCGACCCGGCGGACTGCGCTCGGCCTGTTGCTCGGTGCGCCCGTGCTGTCGGCCTGCGCCGGCGTGCAGCAAAGCCTCAGCCAGTTCTCCAACCCGTTCTCGAGCTCCGCACCGCCCGCCCAGCCGGCAGGCCCGCAGCAGCAGGCGACGACCGCCGGCACCGGCGGCGTGAAGGTCGGCCTGATCCTGCCGCTCTCCGCAGCCGGCAATGCCGGGCTCGCCGCGCAATCGATGCGCAACGCCGCTGAGATGGCGCTGGCCGAGTTCCAGAACCCGAACATCCAGCTCCTGATCAAGGACGACAATGGCAGCCCGCAAGGCGCGCAGGCCGGCGCGCAGCAGGCGGTCGACGAGGGTGCCGAGATCATCCTCGGGCCGCTGTTCGCGCAATCGGTGCCGGCGGTGGCGCAGGTCGCGCGCACGCGCGGCATTTCCGTCATCGCCTTCTCGACCGATTCCAGCATCGCCGGACGCGGCGTCTATCTGCTCTCGTTCCTGCCGGAGTCCGACGTCAACCGCATCGTCGAATATTCCGCCGGCATCGGAAAGCGCTCCTTCGCCGTGCTGGTGCCCGACAACGCCTATGGCAATGTCGTCGAGGCCGCGGTGAAGGCGGCGGTGCCGCGGCGCGGCGGGCGCATCGTTGCGTTCGAGAAATACGGTGCCGATCGCGCCACGCCCGCGCGCACCGTGGCGCAGCAGCTCGGCAGTGCCGACGCGCTGTTCATTGCCGATGACGGCGATGCCGTCGTGTCAGTGGCGGATGCGATGACGGCCGCGGGCGCGAACCTGCGCAACATCCAGCTGCTCGGCACCGGCCTGTGGGACAATCCGCGCGTCTATGCCAGCGCCGCGCTGCAGGGCGGCCTTTACGCCGCGCCCGATCCGGCCGGCTTCCGCGCCTTCTCCGGCCGCTACCGCACGAAATACGGCGCCGAGCCGATCCGCACCGCGACCCTTTCCTATGACGCGGTCGCGCTCGTTGCCGCGCTGGCGCGCACGCAAGGCGGCCAGCGCTTCTCCTCCGACGTGCTCACCAACCCTTCAGGCTTCGCCGGCATCGACGGCCTGTTCCGCTTCCGTGCTGATGGCACGAATGAACGCGGACTTGCCGTGATGAAGGTGACGCAAGGCGGCGGCGTTGCGGTGGCGGGCTCGCCGAAGAGCTTTGGGGCGTAATGGTTTCGTAGCCCGGATGGAGCGCAGCGTAATCCGGGTTCTGTCCACGCGGTGAGACCGTCCCGGATTGCGCTACGCTCCATCCGGGCTACGAGATCCGCTAAGCCGCCAGATCCGCGACCACGGCATCCAGCACCGGAAAACCGCTGCTGGTCACGCGCAGCCGTCCCGTCGCATCCACGGTGATCGCGCCTTCCTCGCGCAAGAGCGCGATGCGGCGGGGGTCGAGCGGGCGGCCGGCGAGGGCCTTGTAGCGCTCGGGATCGATGCCTTCGGCGAGACGCAAACCCATCAGCAGGAATTCGTCGGCGCGCTCCTCGCTGTTGAGGAGCTCGTCGCTGACGACGCCGTCGCCGTTGGTCTCGACCCGCATCAGCCAGGCCTCGGGACGTTCCTCGGTGGCGGTGGCGTGCCTGATCCCGTCGATGTCGAGACGGCCATGTGCGCCCGGGCCGATGCCGGCATATTCCTCGCCGCGCCAGTACACCAGATTGTGCCGGCATTCGGCGCCGCGCCGCGCGTGATTGGAGATCTCGTAGGCGGGCAGCCCGAGCTTGTCGCAGGTCTCCTGCGTGACGTCGTAGAGCGCGCGGGCGACCGCTTCGTCCGGCGTCTTCAGCTTGCCGGCCTGGTGCAGGCCGAAGAAGGGCGTGCCTTCCTCGATCGTCAATTGATAGAGCGACAGATGCTCGGCCGCTTCATCGATGGCGTGCCGCAGCTCGCCCGCCCACATCGCCGGCGTCTGGTCGGGGCGGGCGTAGATCAGGTCGAACGAATAGCGGTCGAACGCGCGGCGCGCGATGGCGACGGCATCGAGCGCTTCGCGCGCGCTGTGCATGCGGCCGAGCGCTTTGAGCGAGGCGTCATCGAGCGCCTGCACGCCGAGCGAGACGCGGTTGACGCCGGCGATGCGATAACCGGCAAAGCGCGTGGCTTCGACGCTGGTCGGGTTCGCTTCTAGAGTCACCTCGACGTCGCCCGCGACGGACCAGTGCTTGCCGATCGCGTCTAACACCGCGCCGACGGTGGCGGGCTGCATCAGTGACGGCGTGCCACCGCCGAGGAAGATCGACGTGACCTCGCGGCCGGGCGCGCGCTCGGCGGTCGTTGCGATCTCACGCGCGAAGGCGGCGGCGAAGCGCGTCTCGTCGATCGCGGCGTGGCGGACGTGGCTGTTGAAGTCGCAATAGGGGCACTTCGACAGGCAGAACGGCCAGTGCACATAGACGCCAAACGCATCCTTGTTAGCGCGGCTCAAGGCAGATCTCCGCCAGTTTCCGAAAAGCGCGGGCGCGGTGCGACAGGCCGAGCCCAAGCGGCGGCAGGCCGTGCTTCTCGATGCTGGTCATCTCGCCGAAGGTGCGGCTGTGCCCGTCCGGCAGGAACATCGGGTCGTAGCCGAAGCCGGCTGTGCCGCGCGGTGGCCAGATCAGCGTGCCGTCGACGCGCGCCTCGACCTCCTCGCGATGATCGTCGGGCCAGGCCACACAAAGCGCCGAGACGAAGTGGGCTTTGCGCTTGTCCGGCGTGGTGGCGCCGCGCTCCTGCAGCAGGCGCTCGATCTGCGCCATCGCCGCGTTGAAATCCTTGGTCGGGCCGGCCCAGCGCGCGCTGTAGATTCCCGGCGCGCCATCGAGCGCATCGACCACGATGCCGGAATCGTCGGCGAAGGAGGGCAGCTTGGTCGCCTCCGCCGCGGCGATCGCCTTGATCGCGGCGTTGCTGCGGAAATCGTTGCCGGTTTCCTCGGGCTCGTCTAGGCCGAGCTCGCCGGCCGACACCGCCTCGATCCCGTACGGCGCGAGCAGCTCCCTCATCTCGGCGAGCTTGCCGGGATTGTGGGTGGCGATGACGAGCTTGTCGGTGATTCGGCGGTGCATGGGCCTATTGACTACGCCACGGCCAGTTTCTGCAAGTCCACCAGACGCGCAATGCCCTTCTGCGCCAGGGCGATCAGCTTCAGGAACTCGTCCTGCGTGAACGGCTCGCGTTCCGCGGTGCCCTGCACCTCGATGATGCGGCCATCGCCGGTCATGACGAAATTGGCGTCGGTCTCGGCTTCCGAATCCTCGGCATAGTCGAGATCGAGCACCGGCGTGCCGTTGTAGATGCCGCAGGAGATCGCGGCGACGTTGTCGCGCATCACGTTGGCCTTCACCATGTTGCGCGCCTTCATCCAGTTGAGGCAATCGGCAAGCGCGACCCAGGCGCCGGTGATCGAGGCCGTGCGCGTGCCGCCGTCGGCCTGGAGCACGTCGCAATCGACCGTGATCTGGCGCTCGCCGAGAGCTTCGAGATCGACGATGGTGCGAAGCGAGCGGCCGATCAGGCGTTGGATCTCGACCGTGCGGCCGCTCTGCTTGCCGGCGGAGGCCTCGCGGCGGGTGCGTTCGGAGGTCGCGCGCGGCAGCATGCCGTATTCGGCGGTGACCCAGCCGCGGCCCTGCCCCTTCAGCCACGGCGGCAGGCGGTCCTCAAGCGTGGCGGTGACCAGCACATGGGTGTCGCCGAATTTAACGAGGCACGAGCCTTCCGCATATTTGACCACGCCGCGCTCCAGCGTCACGGGGCGCAATTCGTCGGGCGCACGGCGGCTTGGCCGCATGGGAAATCTCCAAAACTCACGGGAATAGGCTGTTCGCGGTGCTTGTAGGTGGGGCGGGGGTGGGCGGCAAGGGCTTATTCACCCCCTGACCGTCGGCCTGCAAACGCCACGCTTGTCAGACGCGGTCCGGATGGACAAATTATAAGGATCCGAGAGGAGTTACCGTCTGTGGCCCATCACGATCCGATCCATCTGATCGCGCCGCGCGCAGGCCTTGCCCAGCTCAACGAGCGTTCCCGCGACATCTTTCGTCAAATTGTCGAAAGCTATCTCGCGACCGGTGAGCCGGTCGGCTCGCGCAACATTTCCCGCCTGATTGCGATGCCGCTGTCGCCGGCATCTGTGCGCAACGTCATGGCCGATTTGGAACAGCTCGGCCTGATCTATGCCCCGCACACCTCCGCCGGCCGGCTGCCGACGGAACTGGGCCTGCGCTTCTTCGTCGATGCCCTGATGCAGGTCGGCGACCTCAACGAGGCCGAGCGGCAGGCGATCCAGAGCCAGCTCTCGTCCGTCGGCGAGGCGCAATCGGTCGAGGCGGCGCTGGACCAGGCCTTGATGCGGCTCTCCGGTCTGACCCGGGCCGCCGCCGTCGTGCTGACGCCGAAATCCAATGCGCGGCTGAAGCACATCGAATTCGTCCGCCTGGAACCGGAAAAAGCGCTGGTGATCCTGGTCGGCGAAGACGGCCAGGTTGAAAACCGCGTGTTGACGCTGCCGCCCGGAGTTCCCTCTTCGGCGCTGACAGAGGCCGGCAATTTCCTCAATGCGCGGATCCGCGGCCGGACCTTGGCCGAAGCGCGGCTCGAGCTCGAGACCGCACTCGGCGAGGCCCGTGCCGAGCTCGATCAGCTGACACAGAAAGTGATCTCGGCCGGCATTGCCAGCTGGTCCGGCGGCGAGAGCGAGGACCGTCAGCTCATCGTCCGCGGCCACGCCAATCTGCTCGAAGATCTGCACGCGCTGGAGGATCTGGAGCGGGTTCGCCTGTTGTTCGACGACCTCGAGACCAAGCGCGGCGTGATCGATCTGCTCGGCCGGGCCGAGACCGCCGAAGGCGTGCGCATCTTCATCGGCAGTGAGAACAAGCTGTTCTCGCTGTCGGGGTCCTCCACCATCATCTCGCCCTATCGGGATGCCGCCGGCCACATCGTCGGCGTTCTCGGCGTGATCGGCCCGACGCGGCTGAATTATGCCCGCGTGATCCCGACCGTGGACTACGCCGCCCGCATCGTCAGCCGCCTGTTGGGGGGCTGACCGGCCTTTCTGCCGATCACGGGCGCTTGATTTTCGCGGGCTTAAGCACGATATCCGGGCCAACATCCCTGAAACGAGTTCGAGATCAGAGCCGATGACCGAGCAAGACCGGCAACCCCAAGACACGACTGCAGCGACCGGCGAGCCCGTGGTGTCGAAACCCTACATCATGCCCGACGATCCCGAGCCGGGTTCGGTCGAAACTCTGCAAAAGGAAGCGGCTGAAGCGCGCGACCGCATGCTGCGGACGCTGGCCGAGATGGAGAATTTGCGCAAGCGCACCGCAAAGGAAGTCGCCGACGCCCGCCTCTACGGCATCACCGGCTTCGCGCGCGACGTGCTCGACATCGCCGACAATCTCCAGCGCGCACTCGATGCCGTTCCGGCGGAGGCGCGTGCTGCGGCTGATCCCGGCCTGGTCTCGTTGATCGAGGGCGTCGAGCTCACGGAGCGCGCGCTGCTCAACGCGCTGGAAAAACACGGCGTGAAGAAGCTGGATCCTCAGGGCCAGAAGTTCGACCCGAACTTCCACCAGGCAATGTACGAAGTGCCTGACGCGTCGGTGCCGTCGGGCACCGTGGTGCAGATCATGCAGGCCGGCTACACCATCGGTGACCGCGTGCTGCGCCCGGCGCTGGTCGGCGTCGCCAAGGGCGGCGCGAAGACTGCGCCCGCGGCGAACAACAACGAATCGAGCAGCGCGGCGAACTGAGTGTTGGCGTCATTCCGGGGCTCGACGAAGTCGAGAACCCGGTATCCATTGAACAGCAGAGACAACCGCACAATGGATTCTCAGGTGCGCAAATTGCGCACCATAGCTCGCGCTGAAGCGCGCCCCGGAATGACGGAAGGATAGCGCGCCGCCTACGCGCTCACCGCGATATCCGCAGACTGAATCCGCTTCACGCCCGCCTTGGCCATGTCGGCCCAGGCCTTGGCGAGCGAGCCCTGCGTGTCGATGCCGCGGCAGGCGTCTTCCACCACATAGACCTCGAAGCCCGCCTTGCGCCCGTCGAGCGCGGTCCAGGCGACGCAGAAGTCTGTCGCAAGACCAGCGACGAAGACGCGCTTGATCTTGCGGCCCCTCAGGTAGCCGGCGAGCCCGGTCGAGGTCTTGCCGTCGGCCTCGAGGAAGGCCGAATAGCTGTCGACGTTCTTGTGAAATCCCTTGCGGATGATGAGCTCGGCGTGCGGGATCGACAGGTCCTTCGACAGCGCCGCGCCCTCGGTGCCCTGCACGCAATGGTCCGGCCACAGCACCTGCTTGCCGTAGGGCAGGTCGACCGTTTCGAACGGCTTCTTGCCGGAATGAACCGACGCAAACGAAACGTGGCCCGGCGTGTGCCAGTCCTGCGTCAGCACCACATTCGCAAATGCCTTCGAGATCTTATTGATGACCGGCACCACCTGCTCGCCTTCCTTCACCGCGAGGCTCCCGCCGGGCAGGAAGCAGTTCTGCACGTCGATCACGAGCAGCGCGGACGCTTCGTCCGGCTTGATCGGTGCGGCCGCGAACAGCGCGCTTGGCGCGAGCGTCGCCAGCGCCGTCGTTCCAAGCATTGCCAAGACCTGTCGCCGAACCAGCATGTCTACCTCCCCTCCAGGATGATCCAACGGGAGGAAGCCTAGTTCCGTTCGTATACGAACAGAAGCCTGAAAATGCAGCGGGTTCTGTCCAGCGCGTGGGCTGACAAAGCCCATAGCGCCGTCATCCCCGGGCGCGCAAAGCGCGAACCCGGGATCCATAACCACAGGGAGAAGTTGGGCGAAGGTTCTTCGTGAAACTGCGACCAACCACGATTAGCGCCGGCTTCGCCCTACCCCTTCGGCTGAATCCCGTCGCGTACGGTGCGGAAGCGGGTGAAGGCGGCTTGCCATTGGTCACGCGGGGCGCTGGCGATGATGCGCAATGATGCGCCGCCGCTCGAGAAGCGGATCCACTGCACCACCGTCACCGGGACCTTGTCCTTGCCGCTGACGCCGTCGATCCGGGTCTCGAAGCCTTGCTGGCCGTTGATGCGGATCGGCTCGGACATGGTGATGCGCGACTCGCGCACGCCGGGAATCTGGAGCGCCGCCTCCCGGGCGAAGCGGGCGCGGTCGTCGGCGGCTTGCGGGGTGGCGCCGATCAGGCCGAGGATCATGAACGGCCTCGCCTCGTAGCCCACGCTCTCATCGCCGTCGGCCAGGATGATGCTCGAGCCCGGTGCCAGGGTCTTGATGTCCTTGAAGTCGGCGAGATCGGTGATCTTGAACGGCAGCAGCGCGATCTGCTCCTCGGCCGAGACCTGCCTGCGGGTGGTGGCGCTCGCGAACATCTGTCGCACCGCCTCGTCCGTGTAGATCTTGGTCGCATTCTCCGGGATCTGTACCGCGACATAGCCGGAGAAGCCGGCGCCGGGCACGATCATCGAATACCGCTTCACCGGGGTATCGCCGGCCTTGCCGCTTTCGGTGGTGAAATAGGCAAGGCCAGCGGGGGTCTCGACCTTGTCCTGCTTGACGCCGCCGGTCCCCCCGGGATTGGAATTGAAGGCGCTCACGACCTCGCCATAGGCGGCCGGCGGCAGCTCGGTGACCAGCACCTTGACGTTGCCGTCCTCGCTCTCGAAGCCCGGAAAGGTCTTGGCCGTGCTGAGGCCGATCAGCGGCACCATGCCGAGACGCAAGCCGGGTGGGAAAACGACGTCGGCGGCGAAGGCCGGAAGCGCTGTTACGGCGAGGAGGGCGAGCGCGGCGAGGGGGCGGATCAGCTTCATGGCCACTCTGATTGGTTCACATTGAGGCCGTTCGATGGTCGGCCACGGGGCCGCTTTGTCGCGCGAAGCAGCTGCGCCGGCTGTGCGGTCGGTCCGCCTTTTAGCCGGTTTGGCCTCGCCGCAACAGGGCGGGCGGGCTTGCGGGTGCGGGGGCTTGCCGACGCCCGGACCTGTTAATAATTCCTCACCCGCAAGGGCGGTTGAGCCCGGATATCACCTTCCAAAACCGGATGTTTTAGCGGCAGAAACCTAGCTTCGGTCCTTGCGGGCCCCTCCCCCCCTCCTATATGAGCCTCAATCATCGCAATATCGCGGATGTTTGATCTTAGGGGGTTTCGGTTCGGGTGCCTCTTGGGCCCAGCCAACCTGCCGCAAAAAGAAGGATATCAGGACCATGGGAAAGGTCATTGGGATCGACCTCGGCACCACGAATTCGTGCGTCGCCGTGATGGATGGCAAGAACGCCAAAGTCATCGAGAATTCCGAAGGCATGCGCACGACGCCTTCGATCGTCGCCGTCACGGATGACGGTGAGCGCCTCGTCGGCCAGCCGGCCAAGCGCCAGGCCGTCACCAATCCCGAGCGCACCTTCTTCGCAGTGAAGCGCCTCATCGGCCGCCGCTACGACGACCCGATGGTCGAGAAGGACAAGAAGCTCGTTCCCTACAAGATCGTGAAGGCTTCCAACGGCGACGCCTGGGTCGAGGCCGACGGCCAGACCTACTCACCCTCGCAGGTCTCGGCTTTCATCCTGCAGAAGATGAAGGAGACCGCGGAAGCCCATCTCGGCCAGAAGGTCGAGCAGGCCGTCATCACCGTTCCCGCCTACTTCAACGACGCTCAGCGCCAGGCGACCAAGGACGCCGGCAAGATCGCGGGGCTCGAAGTGCTGCGCATCATCAACGAGCCGACCGCGGCCGCGCTCGCCTATGGCCTCGACAAGACCAAGGCCGGCACCATCGCGGTGTATGACCTCGGCGGCGGTACGTTCGATATCTCCATTCTCGAAATCGGCGACGGCGTGTTCGAGGTGAAGTCGACCAACGGCGACACCTTCCTCGGCGGCGAAGATTTCGACATGCGCCTCGTCGGTTATCTCGCCGACGAGTTCCAGAAGGAGCAGGGCATCAACCTGCGCAACGACAAGCTCGCGCTGCAGCGCCTGAAGGAAGCCGCTGAAAAGGCCAAGATCGAGCTGTCCTCGACGACGCAGACCGAGATCAACCTGCCCTTCATCACCGCGGACCAGACCGGCCCGAAGCATCTGACGATGAAGCTCACCCGCGCCAAGTTCGAGGCGCTGGTCGACGACCTCATCCAGAAGACCGTCGAGCCCTGCCGCAAGGCGCTGAAGGACGCCGGCGTCACCGCCGGTGAGATCGGCGAGGTCGTGCTGGTCGGCGGCATGTCGCGCATGCCGAAGGTCCAGGAAGTCGTGAAGCAGCTGTTCGGCAAGGAGCCGCACAAGGGTGTCAACCCGGACGAAGTCGTGGCGATCGGCGCTGCGATCCAGGCCGGCGTGCTCCAGGGCGACGTCAAGGACGTGCTGCTGCTCGACGTCACCCCGCTGTCGCTGGGCATCGAGACGCTGGGCGGCGTGTTCACCCGCATCATCGACCGCAACACCACGATCCCGACCAAGAAGAGCCAGGTGTTTTCGACGGCTGAGGACAACCAGAATGCCGTCACCATCCGCGTCTTCCAGGGCGAGCGTGAAATGGCGGCCGACAACAAGATGCTTGGTCAGTTCGACCTGATGGGCATTCCGCCGGCGCCCCGCGGCATGCCGCAGATCGAGGTGACCTTCGACATCGACGCCAACGGCATCGTCAACGTCTCGGCCAAGGACAAGGCCACGGGCAAGGAGCAGCAGATCCGCATCCAGGCCTCCGGCGGTCTGTCGGAAGCCGACATCGAGAAGATGGTCAAGGACGCCGAGGCCAATGCCGAGGCGGACAAGAAGCGCCGCGAGGCCGTCACCGCCAAGAACGAGGCGGATGGCCTGGTGCATTCGACCGAGAAGGCTTTGGCCGAGCACGGCTCGAAGGTTGCCGAGAGCGAGCGCCGCGCCATCGAGGATGCCGTCAGCGACCTCAAGGAAGCGCTGAAGGGCGACGATGCCGAGGCGATCAAGGCCAAGACCCAGACGCTGGCGCAGGCTTCGATGAAGCTCGGCGAGGCCATGTACAAGCAGCAGGCCGAGGCCGACGCCAAGAAGGATGCGGCCAAGGACGACGTCGTCGACGCGGAATTCACCGAGGTCGACGACGACAAGAACAACAAGAAGTCCGCTTAAGCCCCGAGAGGGTGACGATGCGGACGGCTTGGACCCCACACACGCTACCGGCCTCCTCCCTCGCGGGGGAGGCCGTCGTGTCGGGACGGACGGGCCAGGACTCCTTTCAAGGCTCCTTCAAAGTCGGCCCCGTTACGATCGATCAATTCCCAGCCGTTATTCTCAGCGCTGCCAGGCTGCCCTCTGCTGCAAGGTCGAAGGGCGCTCATTCCGCCGCATGTCAGCGTTGTTCCGCGCCAACTTGAATCGCGATTGGATAGACCGAGCTCATCATGTCCACGTCCACCAAGCGCTGCTATTACGAGACCCTCGAAGTCGAACGCGACGCCGACGAAGGCAAGCTGAAATCGTCGTTCCGCAAGCTGGCGATGAAATTCCATCCCGACCGCAACCCCGGGGATGAGACCAGCGAAGTCAAGTTCAAGGAAATCAACGAGGCTTACGAGGTCCTGAAGGACAAGGACAAGCGCGCCGCCTATGACCGTTACGGCCACGCCGCGTTCGAGCAGGGCGGCGGCTTCGGCGGTGGCGCCGGTTTCGGTGCCGGCTTCGCCTCCTCTTTCTCCGACATCTTCGAGGACCTGTTCGGCATGGCCGGGCAGCGCGGCCGCGGTGGCCGCGAGCGCGGCGCCGATCTGCGCTACAATATGGAAATCACCCTCGAGGAAGCCTTTGGCGGCAAGACCGCGCAGATCGAGATTCCGGTCTCGGTCACCTGCGAGGCCTGCTCGGGCATCGGTGCCAAGGCCGGCACCAAGCCGAAGACCTGCTCGACCTGCGGCGGCGCCGGCCGCGTGCGGCAGTCGCAGGGCTTCTTCACGCTGGAGCGGACCTGCCCGGGCTGTCAGGGCCGCGGCCAGATGATCGAAGACGCCTGCCCGTCCTGCGCGGGACAAGGGCGGGTCACCCGGGAGCGGACGCTCTCGGTCAACATTCCCCAAGGCGTCGAGGACGGCACACGGATCAGGCTCGCCGGCGAGGGCGAGGCGGGGGTCCGCGGCGGACCGCCCGGCGACCTCTACATTTTCCTCTCGCTGGCCCAGCACCAGTTCTTCCAGCGTGACGGCGCCGACCTGCATTGCCGCGTGCCGATCTCGATGGTGACCGCCGCGCTCGGCGGCGAATTCGAGGTGCCGACCATCGACAAGGGCAAGACCAAGGTGAAGGTGCCCGCCGGCACCCAGTCGGGCCGCCGATTCCGCATTGCATCAAAGGGTATGCCGGTGCTGCGGTCGCGCCAGATGGGCGACATGTACGTTCAGGTCATGGTCGAGACCCCGCAGAACCTGACCAAGAAGCAGCAGGAATTGCTGGCCGAGTTCGAGAAGCTCTCCTCCGGCAACACCCAGCCGGAAGCCGAGGGCTTCTTCGCCAAGGTCAAGGATTTCTTCGGCAATCGGGCGAACTGACGCGTCTTGACCGTATCGCCTCCGGCCTATACGTCTTTATGACCATTTTCTGACAAGCCGCGGTCCTGCGGTTCCGTCCGGTCCCGACATGCCATTGCCATCGTCCGCGCGTGCGTTGAAGAAGCCTCGTCTCGATGACGAGGTGCGCTTTCTCAGGTCGTGGATCGAAAAGCCCTTGCACATGGGCGCGGTGATGCCGTCCGGCAAGCTGCTGGCGCGGACCATGGCTCATTATGTCGATCCCGATTCCGACGCACCGGTGGTCGAGCTCGGACCCGGCACCGGCGCCATCACGTCCGCGCTGATCGAGCGCGGGGTCGACCAGAAACGTCTCGTTCTCGTCGAATACAATCCCGGCTTCTGCGCGCTGCTGCGCGACCGCTACCCGCAAGCCAAGGTGGTGCAGGGCGATGCCTACCGCCTGCGCGACACGCTCTGGAATGTCTTGAGCGCGCCGGCCAGCGCGGTCGTGTCCGGCCTGCCGCTCGTCACCAAACCGATGCTGACGCGGCTGCGGCTCATCCGCGATGCCTTCACCGCGCTCGCGCCCGGTGCGCCCTTCATCCAGTTCACCTATGCGGTGGTGCCGCCGATCCCGAAATCGCTATCCGGCGTGTCCACAGAGGCCTCGGAACGGATCTGGATGAACCTTCCGCCGGCCCGCGTCTGGGTGTATCGCAAGCATTAAATCCGCCGGCTCCTCTTTGCGCGGCGGGCTCGTTTCGCCGAATGCATGAGATTGGATGCCAGCCCCCAAGATCCTGATCATTCCCGGCTCGCTGCGCACCGGCTCGCACAATGCGAAGCTGGCGGCTGTGGCTGCTTACGAATTCGTCCAGGCCGGCGTCGACGTCACCCGCATCTCGCTCGCCGATTTTCCGCTGCCGATCTATGACGGCGATCTCCAGGCCAAATCGGGCGTGCCCAAGCACGCGATCAATCTGAAGCGCATGATCGGCGCGCATCACGGTGTCCTCATCGTCTCGCCCGAATACAACGCCTCGGTGCCGCCGCTCCTGAAGAACGCGATCGACTGGGTCAGCCGCGTGCACGAGCTGCACGAGGCGCGCGGAGAGGTGTTCCGCAACCGGGTCTTCGCGCTTGCCGGCGCGTCCCAGAGCCGGTTAGGTGCCGCCCGCGCGCTGCAGGCGCTGCGGCTGATCCTCTCCGCCTGCCACGCCAACGTGATTGCCAGCCAGCTCACGCTCGCCTTTGCCGACCAGGCCTATGACGATAGGGACAGGCTGAAGAACGAGGGCGATATCGCCGCGCTGAAGGAGCTGGTGACGCAGTTGATCGACGTTTCCCAACGCATGATGTGAGGTGACATGACGCCAGCCGAGATCGCCCCGAAGGACCGCCTGATCGTTGCGCTCGATCTGCCGAGCGTTGATGCCGCGGAGGCGATGATCGCGAAGCTCGGCGACAGCGTCACGTTCTACAAGATCGGCTATCAACTCGCTTATGCCGGCGGCCTGCCGCTGATCGGCAAGCTCGCTGATGCGGGCAAGAAGGTGTTCGCCGATCTCAAGATGCACGACATCGGCAATACGGTCGCGCGCGGCACCGAGAGTGTCGCCAAATTGGGCGCGACCTTCGTCACCGTTCACGCCTATCCGCAGACCATGAAGGGCGCCGTCGAAGGCCGCGGCAGGGCCAGCCTGAAGATCCTCGCCGTGACGGTGCTGACGTCCTACGACGACGACGATTTGCATGCGGCCGGTTATCGGCTCAGCGTGTCGGAGCTGGTCGAGGCGCGTGCGCAGCAGGCGCAGGTGCTCGGTGTCGATGGCCTCGTGTCCTCGCCGGAGGAGGTGGGTAGCCTGCGCAAGATCGTCGGCCACCAGATGAGCCTCGTCACCCCCGGCATTCGTCCGGCCGGCGCCGCCAGCGGCGACCAGAAGCGCATCATGACGCCTAGCCGTGCGATCGCCGCCGGCGCGGATTATCTGGTCGTCGGGCGCCCGGTTGTGGAAGCCGCCGATCCGAAGGCGGTCGCCGACGCCATCCACACCGAGATCGCGCAAGCTCTCGGGTAATCCATCAACAACAGGGAGAGAACAATGGCAAAAGGCTACTGGATCGGTCGTGTCGACGTCAGCAATGACGAGGGCTATAAGCCCTACGCCATCGCCAACGGCCCGATCTTCAAGAAATGGGGCGGCCGCTTCGTCGTCCGCGCCGGCAAGTTCACCACCGTCGAAGGCGCCAGCCGCAACCGCAACGTCGTGATCGAATTCCCTGACTACGAGACCGCGCTCGCCTGCTACAACTCGCCGGAATACCAGGCCAACATCAAGGTGCGCCAGCCGCACTCGATCGCCGACCTCATCGTCATCGAAGGCTACGACGGCCCGCAGCCGCAGGACGGCTGAGGCTCTCGTTCTTACCCTCCCCTGGAGGGGGAGGGTCGGCATGCGATCGAGCGAAGCGAGATTGCATGACGGGGTGGGGTGATCTCTCCACTCGGGCACCGTCCGTCGCGGAGAGACCGTCACCCCACCCCGCCCGCGCTGCGCGCGATCGACCCTCCCCCTCCAGGGGAGGGTAAAGGCACGCATCGCCCTCTTGGGCCTCGGTTGCCGGAACTGCCTCCCCCCGCTACAACGGCCTCGAAGAGGATCACACCATGTCCGACATGCGCTTGATTGTTGCGGGAGCCGGCGGCCGGATGGGCCGGGCGCTGGTGCGGGCGATTGCTGAAAGCGAGGGCGCCGTGCTGGCCGGCGCGCTGGAGGCGCCGGGCTCCCAGCTGCTCGGCAAGGATGCCGGCGTGCTCGCCGGCCTGCCCGCCAACGGCATCAAGCTCTCCGCCGATCTCTGGGCGATGTGCAAGGAGGCCGACGGCATCCTCGATTTCACAGTGCCTGCGGCGACCATCGCCAATGTCGCGATCGCCGCCGAGCGCGGCCTCGTGCACGTCGTCGGCACGACCGGCCTGTCCGGCTCGGACAATGCCGTGATCAAGAGCGTCACCAATCGCGCCGTGGTGGTGCAGTCGGGCAATATGAGTCTTGGCGTCAATCTGCTCGCCGCCGTGGTCAAGCGCGTTGCCAAGGCGCTCGACCAGAGTTTTGATATCGAGATCGTCGAGACCCATCACCGTATGAAGGTCGATGCGCCTTCGGGCACCGCGCTGATGCTGGGCCAGGCCGCAGCGAGCGGCCGCGGGGTTACTCTCGATGACCATTCCGAACGCGGCCGTGACGGCATCACCGGCGCCCGTCGGCCGGGCAATATCGGTTTCGCCTCCTTGCGCGGCGGCACCGTGGCCGGCGACCACAGCGTCACCTTCCTCGGCCCGTTCGAGCGCCTGACGCTGTCGCATCAGGCCGAGGACCGCATGCTGTTCGCCCATGGTGCGCTCAAGGCCGCGCTGTGGGCGCACGGCAAGAAGCCGGGGCACTACACCATGGCCGACGTGCTCGGCCTCGACGATATCTGATCCAATCAAGCAACGGAAAGCAGTCAATGAGCGAACGCCTTCTCGTGCTCGTGCGCCACGGCCAGAGCGAATGGAATCTGAAGAACCTGTTCACGGGCTGGAAGGACCCTGACCTCACCGAGCTCGGCGTGAAGGAAGCCAAAGAAGCCGGCCGCAAGCTGAAGGCACAGGGCCTGGTGTTCGACGTCGCCTACACCTCGGTGCTGACGCGCGCGCAGCACACGCTCGATCTCATCCTCGCTGAGCTCGGCCAGGAGGGTCTGCCGACTTCGAAGGACCTCGCGCTCAACGAGCGCGACTACGGTGATCTCTCCGGTCTCAACAAGGACGACGCCCGCAAGAAATGGGGCGAGGAGCAGGTGCTGATCTGGCGCCGCTCCTACGACGTGCCGCCGCCCGGCGGCGAAAGCCTGAAGGACACGCTCGCGCGCGCGTTGCCGTACTACGTGCAGGAGATCCTGCCCGGTGTGCTCAACGGCAAGCGCACGCTGGTTGCCGCCCACGGCAACTCGCTGCGCGCGCTGATCATGGTGCTGGAGAAGCTCTCGCCCGAAGGCATTTTGAAGCGCGAGCTCGCCACCGGCGTGCCGATCATCTACCGCCTCAACGCGGATTCGACCGTGGCCTCGAAGCTGGATCTGGCGGGGTAGACTTTGCCGCAAGCGCGGTGCCGTAGGGTGGGTTAGACGGCGACTGCGCAAAGCGCAGTCGCTGGCGTAACCCACCACTTCTGTTCTGCGGAAACCAGAGAGGTGGGTTACGCTGCGCTAACCCACCCTACGAAATCCTACTGCATCTTGCCTACTGCAGCCCCAGCTGCCCGGCCTCCCAGCCCAGCATCGCCTGCTTGCGGGTGATGCCCCAATGATAGCCGGTGAGCGTGCCGCTCTTGCCGAGTGCGCGATGGCAGGGCACGACGAAGGAGACCGGGTTCTTGCCGACGGCGGCACCGACGGCGCGTGAAGCCTTGGGATTCCTGATGTTGCAGGCGATGTCGGAATAGGACACTGCGCGGCCCATCGGAATCTTCAAGAGCGTCTCCCACACCCGCACTTCGAAATCGGTGCCGATCAGCACCACGCGCAGCGGCTGATCCGGCCGCCACAATTTTGGATCGAAGATGCGCGCGGCGAGCGGCGCGGTGCCTTCGTGATCTTCCACATAGGTGGCGTTCGGCCAGCGCCGCGTCATGTCGGCGAGCGCGATCTTCTCCTCGCCGTGATCGGCGAAGGCGAGGCCCGACAGGCCGCGATCGGTGGCGATCACGATCGCGGTGCCGAACGGCGAGGAATGGAAGCCGTAGCGCAGGGTGAGGCCGGCACCGCCGTTCTTCCATTCGCCCGGCGACATCGCTTCATGGGTGACGAAGAGGTCGTGCAGCCGGCCCGGCCCGGACAGGCCGGAGTCGAGCGCCGCGTCAAGGATGCTGGCGGAATCCCTGAGCAGGTTCTTGGCGTGGTCGAGGGTGAGTGCCTGCATGAAAGCCTTCGGCGTGATCGAAGCCCAGCGGCGGAACAGATGGTGCAGCTCATCCGGCGTGACGCCAGCGGCATCCGCCATCGCCTCGATGGTCGGTTGCGCGCGCCAGTTCGCCGAGATGAAGGCGATCGCCCGCCGCACCGAATCATAGTCGCGCAACGCGGCGTTCTGGGTGCCCGGCCTGGCCAGGCGCTGGTCATGTATCGCAAGGGTCATCATGACCGGAAATGTAGGGGAGGGACTGGCGCGAAACCACCCGATTTCCGACTGTGCTCAGGTCGCCGGATGATAGGTCGGGCCACGCCGCGCGGCGTTGAGAGCCCCCACCAAGGCATTGTAAAAGCTGGCCTTTTCTGCCGGCCCGAGAAAGCCCGCGATAAGCAGGCGGCGGCCGCGGGAGATCAGATAAAGGTGCTCGATGCCGTATTCCTCATCGACCTCCTGGTCGAGCCGGACCCAGAGCGGATTGAAGGTCCATTCGGCAACCTGGCCACGATGGCTGACGCGCCGCACCCGCAATTCCGACGGCGTCACCACGATTTCCTCGCTGGCCCGTGCGGCGCGAAAATTGACCTTGAAGGCCCACCAGATCACGAGCACGTCGAGACCGAAGAAGCCGAACACCGGCCAGGCGCCCATCATCAGGAAAGCGAGGCCCGTGACGAAGCCGACGGCGCTCAGGAACAGCATCACGGCGAGAAAGCCGGTGCGGTTCAGCGAGCGGTGCGGCGTCAGCAGCGCGGAGAAGATCTGAGGCTCGTCCTCGCTCTCAGATTGCGTCCGCGCAATTTCGTTGCCAGTGCTCATCGTCCATCAGTATATCCCGATCATGGCGAAAATCACCCGCAAGCCGGTCCCGCGCAAAGCGGCGGTGCCGAAGAAAACGGCAAGACCGGTCGCGACCAAGCCGAGAGCACCCGCGAAGAAATCACTCAAAGCCACAAAGCCGTGGACGCCGGCCGAGGTCCACGAGGTCTTCAGCCGCTTCCGCAAGGCCAATCCGGAGCCCAAGGGCGAGCTCGAGCACGTCAACCCGTTCACGCTGCTGGTCGCGGTGGTGCTGTCGGCACAGGCGACCGATGCCGGCGTCAACAAGGCGACGCGTGCGCTGTTCGGGGTTGCCGACACCCCGCAGAAGATGCTCGATCTCGGCGAGGAGCGCTTGCGCGAGTACATCAAGACGATCGGCCTCTACCGCACCAAGGCCAGGAACGTGATCTCGCTGTCGGCCAAGCTGCTCAGTGAATTCGGCGGCGAGGTGCCGCGCACGCGGGCCGAGATCGAGTCGTTGCCCGGCGCAGGTCGCAAGACCGCCAACGTCGTGCTCAACATGGCCTTCGGCGAGCACACGATGGCAGTCGACACCCACGTCTTCCGCGTCGGCAATCGCACGGGCCTAGCGCCCGGCAAGACGCCGCTCGAGGTCGAGCTCGGCCTCGAAAAAGTGATCCCGGCCGAGTTCATGCTGCACGCGCATCATTGGCTGATCCTGCACGGCCGTTATACGTGCATCGCGCGCAAGCCACGCTGCGAAGTCTGCCTGATCAACGATCTCTGCCGCTGGCCGGAGAAGACGGTGTGAGGCAGCGCTGCCTCGGCGCCGCTATCGCACCTGCCGCGCCGGCTCGATCAACTCGGGCCGCGGGCCTGACAGGCGCTTGTGCATGTGGACCATGAAGGCCATGCCGAAGATCGGCGTCGCCAGATTGACGATCGGGATCGAGACGAAGGCGGCGATGAACAGGCCGGCGGTGAAGATGGTCGCGGCATTGTCGCGCCGCATCGCCTTGGCCTCCTCCGGCGGGCGGAAGCGCATCGCGGCGAGCTCGAAATATTCGCGGCCAAGCAGCCAGGCGGCGGCGAGGAAGAAGATCAGGAAACCGGCGCCGGCGAACAGCACCAGCGGCAGAGCGGCGAGATAGACCAGGATGGCCACGAGCGCGGTCTTGATGCCCTCGAGCATCGCCCGGCTGAACGGCAGTGCCGCGCCCGGCCGCTCGGCCGGATAATGCTCGCGCTCGACGATGTCGGCGACGTCGTCGACGAACAGGCTCGCCACCAGCGAGGTGATCGCCGGCATCAGGAAGATGCCGCCGAACACGACGCCGAGACCCGTCACGATCGAGACGATCCAGGAGAGAACCTCGATCGAAGAATGCCAGCCCGGCCCGAGCAGGCCTTCCAGCCACACCTCGCCGGAGGTCGCAAACCAGCTGAGCAGCCGCTGCAAGCCGATCGCCAGCACGGTGATCAGCACCAACGCGAGCCCGATCGACCGCCACAGGATCGAGCGCATCGGCGGCGAGATCAATTGCGACAGCGCCTTAATGGCGGCATCCAGCATGGGGGACCCTCTGAGGTAGACACTGCGCGAGAGGTAGACACCGGATGCGGCTTCGGCAAGGGCGGTGGGCCGTCTCCCCTTGTCGGTGAAGGTGGCGCGATTTCTTCTTTACCCTCCCCTGGAGGGTAAGATTCAGCCTAGTCGTGTCTATGCCCGTGCTTGCGCGCCTTCGCCGACTTGCCGTCCCCCGTCGGGATCATCACCACGCGGCCGTAGCGCACGCCGCGTTCGGCGATGATGTGATCGGCGAAATGCCTGACCTCGGAGGCCGCGCCGCGCAGCGCCGTCATCTCCATGCAATTGTTGTCGTCGAGGTGGACATGCAGCGTCGCCAGCGCGAGGTCGTGGTGGCCGTGGAATTCCTGCACCAGCCGTTTCGACAGATCGCGCGCTGCGTGGTCATAGACGTAGATGAGGCCGGCAACGCATTGGCCGGTTTGCGCGGTGTCCTCGGCGCTCTGCTGCAGGCCGGCGCGCGCGAGGTCGCGGATGATCTCGGAGCGGTTCTGGTAACCGCGCGCTTCGGCCGCGGCGTCGATCTCCGCCAGGAGATCGTCCTCGATCGTGATGGTAATCCGCTGCATCAGATGCTCCCGCTTATGTCCTCTGAACCGTAGCCCGGATGGAGCGAAGCGCAATCCGGGACGGTGCAATATGCGGCAGGACCCCCGGATTTCGCTTACGCTCCATCCGGGCTACACAGCGTCCTTACAGCCGCGTCGCACGCAGCCGCAGCGCGTTGCCGACCACGCTCACCGAGGACAGCGCCATCGCCGCCGCGGCGATGATCGGGGAGAGCAACAGACCGAACGCCGGATAGAGAACGCCGGCGGCGATCGGAATCCCGGCGGCGTTGTAGATGAAGGCGAAGAACAGGTTCTGCCGGATGTTGCTCATCGTTGCCTGCGACAGTTTTCGCGCGCGGACGATGCCGACGAGGTCGCCCTTGAGCAGCGTCACGCCGGCGCTCTCCATCGCCACGTCGGTGCCGGTGCCCATGGCGATGCCGACCTCGGCCGCCGCCAGCGCCGGGGCGTCGTTGACGCCGTCGCCGGCCATGGCGACGCTGCGGCCGGCCTTCTGCAGCTTGGTCACCACCGCGCTCTTCTGGTCGGGCAGCACTTCGGCCTCGACCTCGGCAATGCCGAGCCGGCGCGCCACGGCCTCGGCCGTGGTGCGGTTGTCTCCGGTCAGCATGATCACCTTGATGCCTTCCGCCGCGAGCGCCTTCAGCGCCTCCGGCGTCGAGGCCTTGACCGGATCTGCGATCGCAAACAGGCCGGCAAGCCGGCCGTCGACGGCCATGTTGATCACGGTGGCGCCGTCACCGCGCAGCCGCTCGGCTTCGGCGGCGAGCGAATGGGTGTCGACGCCGATCGACGACAGATATCTGGCATTGCCGAGCACGATGGTCTTGCCGTCGACCTTGCCCGTCGCGCCCTTGCCCGTCGGCGAGTCGAACTGCTCGACCTGGCCGAGGGTGAGCTGCTTTTCCTTGGCCGCGCGCACGATGGCGTCGGCCAGCGGATGCTCGCTGGCGCGCTCGACGGTGGCCGCCAGCCGGAGGATGTCTTCTTCCGCGAAGCCGGACGCCGGCGCGATCGTCACCACCTTGGGCTTGCCTTCGGTCAGCGTGCCGGTCTTGTCGACCACCAGCGTGTCGATCTTCTCCATCCGCTCCAGCGCTTCGGCGTTCTTGATCAGCACGCCGCCTTGCGCGCCGCGGCCGACGCCGACCATGATCGACATCGGGGTGGCCAGGCCCAGCGCACAGGGGCAGGCGATGATCAGCACGCTGACCGCGGCGACGAGGCCGAAGGCGAGCTGCGGCTCCGGTCCGAACCAGGCCCAGGCGGCAAAGGCCGCGACGGCGATGACGATCACCAGCGGCACGAACCAGCCGGAGACCTGATCGGCCAGGCGCTGGATCGGCGCGCGCGAGCGCTGCGCATCCGCGACCATCTGCACGATCTGCGACAGCAGCGTCTCGCGCCCGACCTTGTCGGCGCGCATGATGAAGCTGCCGGACTGGTTCAGCGTGCCGGCGATGACTTTTGCGCCAGCCTCCTTGGTGACCGGCATGGATTCGCCCGTCACCAGCGATTCATCGATCGACGAGCGGCCTTCGAGGATGATGCCGTCGACCGGCACCTTCTCGCCGGGACGGACGCGCAGGCGATCGCCGGCGTGCAGCGTGTCGATCTCGACCTCGTGCTCGCTGCCGCCGGCGTCGACGCGGCGCGCGGTCTTCGGCGCGAGCTGCAGCAGCGCTTTAATCGCGCCCGAGGTCGCATCGCGGGCGCGCAGCTCCAGCACCTGGCCGAGCAGCACCAGGACGGTGATGACGGCGGCCGCCTCGAAATAGACTGCGACCGCGCCCTCATGGCCGCGGAAGGTGGCGGGGAAGATCTGCGGCGTGACCGTGCCGAGCACGCTGTAGACATAGGCAACGCCCGTACCCATCGCGATCAGCGTGAACATGTTGAGATTGCGCGTCAGCAGCGATTGCCAGCCGCGAACGAAGAACGGCCAGCCGGCCCACAGCACCACGGGCGTTGCAAAGACGAGCTGGATCCAATTCGACACGGTCGGATCGATCCAGCTGTGGGGGCCTGCGAGATGGCCGCCCATCTCCAGCGCGATCGGCGGCAGGGACAGCACGCCGCCAATCCAGAACCGCCGCGTCATGTCGGCGAGCTCGGGATTGGGGCCGGTCTCAAGGCTTGCGACCTCAGGCTCCAGCGCCATGCCGCAGATCGGGCACGTGCCCGGACCGACTTGGCGGATCTGCGGGTGCATGGGACAGGTGTAGATCGTGCCCGCGGGCATCTCCGGTTCGGGCGCCTTGTCCTTGGCAAGATACTTGGCGGGATCGGCGGCGAACTTGGTGCGGCAGCCGGCCGAGCAGAAATGGAATGTCTCGCCGCGATGTGTGATGCGATGCTTCGAGGTCGCGAGATCGACCATCATGCCGCAGACGGGATCTTTGACCTTGGTTGCGGCGTCGCCGTGGTGATGGTCGTGGCCGGCATGATCGCCGTGGCCGCCGCAGCACGAGGAAGCCTCGGGTTTCGCCGCCGGCGCTGCAGCTTTCGTGGAACAGCCGCATCCGGAATGCGTTGCCGCGCTGTGACGATGCCCGTGCTCGTTGTTGTTCATTGCCATGTTCCGGCCTTTGCGCTTGCTCTTGAAACCTATACCCGGTAGGGGTATATAGACCCCATGCGCAAAGACATCAAGGCATCCGTCGGAAAACGCCTCGGCCGGATCGAGGGCCAGGTTCGTGGCCTCTCGAGAATGGTAGAGGAAGACCGCTACTGCATCGACATCGTGACGCAAATCGCGGCGGTGCGCGCCGCGTTGCGCCGGGTCGAGGAAGAGGTTTTGAAGGATCACGTCGCCCATTGCGTCGAGCACGCCATCACGAGCGGCGACAAGGCCGACCAGCGCGCCAAGATCGCGGAGCTGATGGCGGTGATCGGACGGGCGGATCGGTAGCGCGCGCTCTCTCCACCGTCGTTGCTTCGCTGCGCTCGTGGCGAAGTCTCGTAGGGTGGGCAAAGCGGAGCGTGCCCACCATCGGTCAGTGATCGCGCCCGAACGTGGGCACGGCGCTTCGCGCCTTTGCCCACCCTACGAGACCGTGCGAACCTAAGCCGTCTTCTCCCGCGCCCGCGCGCGATACATCGCGAGCTCGCTCAGCTGCACGAAATGCTCGGAGAAAGCCACACTGGCTCGCGCAGGCGGCGCGCTCACTTCTTGAGCCGGAATTTCACCCGACGTCGCTTCGTCAGCCGCTTCAGGAGCGAGCGGCGGCGCCACGAGCGCTTCTGGAAACACACTGAATGAGCCCGCCACCTCCTCGAGCGGCTTCTGCTTGTCGGCCCAGTGCAAGGCGGTGTAGTCGAACCCGTGCACGATGGTGGGTTTGACGACTTCGAAATAGGGCGAGATATCGAAGTCGCGGGGCATGTAGAGCGAGGAATCGCGGATGTGCAGGATCTCGCGCCGTGCGGCGCGGCTGCCGGCCTTGGTGATCTTCGGCAGGATCGGGTAGCGCACGGCGTCGAAGGCCTGCGCGATCAGTGCCGAGCAGATGATCTTGGTCGGGTCGCCCGAGCCGATCGCGATCATGCGCCGGCGCCAGCGCTGCGGTATCGGCAGCGGGAACAGATAGCGCATGAGGTCGACGATGTTCTTGGTGTCGTAGCCGAAGCCGATGCGGTTGATCGCATAGCGGCACACCGTGGTGCGATCCTCATAGGACAGCCCGACCGGGCGGCAGACGCGGGTGTGATAGGGGAAATATTTCGACAGCGGCGCCGAGGTGACGCCCTCGCCGATATTGGCCTCGATCAGAACATGCGGCTCGCCATTGGGCTCCTCTGCCCCATCGATCGGACCGACATAGAGCGCGGCGTGCGACCAGGTCGACTGCGTCAGGTATTTGATGATGCCGGAGATGCGGTTGTTGCCCTCGACCAGCAGCACGTCGCCGGGCTCGATGATGCCGCGCAGATGCTCGGGGTCGCTCGGCGTGAACGGCTCATAGCCCGGCACCTCCTTTGAGAGGTACGCGGCAATCACCTTGCCGACAGAATCCAGGACCGTCCCCATCTCAACCCCCCACGGCCTTTTCCGGCCGTCTTTTTCCCTTCTCTATCATGGTCGAAACGTGTTGCAATTCGGTTCATCACTCTGTGAGATCAAGCATGGTTGATTCACCATCCTGGTTGCTGCGCAACATCGGATACGGCAAGGTTCGCGGGCTGTTCACGTTCGCCGCAAGTCCCCGGAAACCATGACATGACAATCACGCGCCGCGGCTTTCTTTCGGCGTCGGCGGCCCTTGCGGCGATGCCGGTGCTGCGCGCATCGGCCGCGCCCCTGCCGCGCGAGGCTGACATCGTCGTGATTGGCGCGGGGGCGGCGGGAATTGCCGCGGCGCGGCGCATCATCGCGACGGGCCGCAAGGTCATCGTGGTGGAGGCGGCCGCGCAGGTCGGCGGCCGCTGCATCACCGACAGCACCACCTTCGACACGCCGTTCGACCGGGGCGCGCGCTGGATGTACAATCCCGACACCAACCCGATGATCCGGCTGGCGCGCAGTGCCGGGCTGGACGTGCTGCCGGCGCCCTCGGGCCAGAAGATGCGCATTGGCCGCCGCAACGCGCGCGCGGGCGAGACCGAGCAATTCCTGGCCGCCCTGGTGCGCGCCAACCGCGCCATCGACGAGGCCGGACGGGGCAAGCTCGACACCTCCTGCGCATCGGTGCTGCCGAAGGATCTCGGCGACTGGGCCGGCGCGGCCGAGTTCATGCTGGGTGCGAGCTTCGCCGGCAAGGACCTCAAGGAGCTGTCCGCCATCGACAAGGGACGCGCGCAGGACCGCAACGCGGCGATCGCCTGCCGCCAGGGTTTGGGCACACTGATCGCTAGGCTCGCCGAGCAGGCGCCGGTGGCGCTGTCGACGCCGGCGAGCCGCATCGCCTGGAGCAATCGCGACGTCAGCATCGAGACGCAAGCCGGCAAGATCGCGGCGCGCGCCGCCATCGTCACGGTCTCGACCAATGTGCTGACATCGGGCGCGATCAAGTTCGCGCCCGACATTCCCAAGCGGACGCTGGATGCGGCATCGAAGCTCAGCCTCGGCAGCTACGATCGCATCGTGCTGCAGCTGCCGAGCAATCCGCTCGGCCTGTCGCGCGACGACATCCTCGTCGAGCAGAGCAACTCGACCCGCACGGCGCTGATGTTAGCCAATATCGGCGGCTCCTCGCTGTGCTCGATCGATGTCGGCGGCTCGTTCGGCCGCGATCTCGCCGAGCAGGGCGAGAAGGCGATGGTGGCTTTCGCCAGGGAATGGATCACGAAGCTGTTCGGCAGCGAGGCCGCTTCCGTGGTGCAGAAGACCAGCGCCACGCGCTGGAACGCCTCGCCTTACGTCATGGGCGCGATGTCGGCAGCCTCGCCGGGCGGCCAGCTGTCGCGAAGGACCCTGGCCGAGCCGATCGGCAATGTGTTCCTCGCCGGCGAAGCCACGCACGAGACGCTCTGGGGCACCGTCGACGGCGCCTGGGAAAGCGGCGAACGCGCCGCGGACGCCGCCTTGCGCAAGATCGGCGCGCTGAAGGACGAGCCGGCCGACGTGCCGACCCAGTCGACGAAGAAGCGGCGCGTGCCGAAGCAGTAAGGCAATCAAGCCGCAACAAATTCCAATGTCGTGCCGGACAAGCGCGCCCCAAGGCGCGCGCCGATCCGGGACCCATAATCACAGGGCCTGGTTTGGCGAAGACTCGTGGTGACCAGCTTGCACCATAACTTCTGCCTGGGGTTATGGGTCCCCGCCTTCGCGGGGACGACCCGCGGAGAGAGCTATCGCAACACTCCATCCAGCACCGGCAATCCAAAGATCACCGCCATCGCAATCAGCGCGTAGCAGATGCCGCGAAACACCCTCTCGCTGGCGCGGCCGAACAATGAGCTGCCGAACGCAACGCCAACCGCATAGACCGGGCCGACGATCAGCGACAGCACCAGCGATTCGCGGCTGATCAGGCCGGTCGCCGCGTAGCTGATCATCGAGAAGAAATCCGAGGCGCCGAAGAACAGCACGATATTGGCGCGCGCGACCATCGGCGCGATCGGGCGGCCGAGCCAGTAGCCGACGATCGGCGGGCCGCCGGTTTGCGCGAGCCCGCTGCAGAAGCCGGAGAGGCCGCCGATGCCCACCGACAGCCAGGCATGGTCCTTGCCGCGATAGCGCCAGCCCGACAGCAATAGCAGCAACAGCGCTGCGACGAAGCAGGAGATGATCCAGCGCGTGGTGACGGGTTCGAGCACGCTGAGGAAATAGGTGCCGATGGGGACGCCGATCAGCGCGCCCAGCACGATCACGGCCGTGGCCTTGCGATCGGCCTTCCGCCATGCATCCGGCAGCAGCGGCGCGGCTGCGACGAAATCGATGACGAGAAGCAGGGCAGCAACGAGCCGCGGTGCCGCGATGCTGCTCGCCAGCGGCATGAAGATCAGCGCCGAACCGAAGCCGGAGAAGCCGCGCGCTGTGCCCGAAACGAAAGCGACGGCGCAGAGCGCCGCCGCGGTCGTGAGGCTGACGTCCTTCGGAAGGAAGTCAGCAGGACTCATCCGCGCAACGTGCCGCCGGTCTTCTTGGTGACCTCGGCCACGATCTTCGTGGCGACGGCCTCGATCTCCTGATCGGTCAGGGTTTTCTCGCGCGGCTGCAGCGTGATCGCGATCGCGATCGACTTCTTGCCGTCATCGATGCCCTTGCCTTCGTAGATATCGAAGACATTGACGCCGGTGATCAGCTTCTTGTCGACGCCTTGCGCCGCGCGAACGATGTCGCCGGCCTTGACGGCGCGGTCGACGATGAAAGCGAAGTCACGCGACACCGGCTGGAAGGCCGAGAGCTCGATCAAGGGCTTGGCGCGCGTCGGCTTCTTCTTCGCCTCGGGGATGCGGTCGAGGATCACCTCGAACACGACAAGCGGCCCGTCGGCGCCGAGCGCTTCGAGCGCTCTGGGGTGCACTTCGCCGAAATATCCGAGCACGTTCTGCGGCCCGATCTGGATCGTGCCGGAGCGGCCCGGATGCAGCCAGCCGGGACCACCCGCCACGATCTGCAGCGCCTGCATCGGCGCGCCGGCGGCCGCCAGCACCGCCAGCGCATCGGCCTTGGCGTCGAACACGTCGGCCTGCGCCGAGCCGGTCCAGTGCCGGCCGAGCCCTTCGGACGACGCAAGGCCGCGGCGCACGCCACTCGCCGCCATGAACTGGTCCTGCGGGCGATCGCCCTTGAACACCTGGCCGACCTCGAACAGCGCGACATCGCCGAAGCCGCGATCGGCATTGGCCTGCGCCGCCGCGATCAGGCCGGCCAGCAGGGTCGGGCGCATGTCGGAGAGATCCGAGGCGATCGGGTTGGCAACCTCGAGCTCGCGCTGTCCGCCGCCGAACAATTCGGCCGCAGGCTTGGCGATGAACGACCAGGTCACGGCTTCGACCATGCCGCGGCTCGCGAGCGCGCGCCGCGCGCGGCGGGTGCGCAGCTGCAGCGGCGTCAGCACCGGCTTGCGCGGCTCGTCGCCGCGCTCGAACGGCGTCATCGGCACCTTGTCGACGCCGAAGATGCGGACGATCTCCTCGACGATGTCGGCCTTGCCGTGCACGTCGGAGCGCCAGGACGGCACCGCGACCTTCACCACCGGGCCGGGACCCGCCATCATGAAGCCGAGATGGGTCAGGATGCGCTTCATCTCAACCTGCGGCACCTCGATGCCCGACAGGCGCTTGACTTCGGTGATCGGGAATTCGATCAGGCGGTCGTCGCCAAAAGTCTTGCCGACCAGGACGGTTTCAGAGGGCGCGCCGCCGCACATCTCCATCACCAGCTTGGTCGCGAGCTCGATGCCGGGCACCATGAAGGCCGGATCGACGCCGCGTTCGAAGCGGTAGCGCGCGTCCGAATTGATGCCGAGCTTGCGGCCGGTCTGGGCGATGTTGATCTCGTTCCACAGCGCCGATTCGATCAGCACGTCTGTGGTGTTCTCGTCGCAGCCCGATGCTTCGCCGCCCATGATGCCGGCGAGCGATTCGACGCCGTGCTCGTCCGCGATCACGCAAATGGCGGGATCGAGATTGTAGGTGCGGCCGTCGAGCGCCAGCAGGCTCTCGCCCTCGCGCGCGCGGCGCACGACGAGATTGCCCTTCACCTTCTTGGCGTCGAACACGTGCAGCGGGCGTGCGCGGTCGTAGGTCATGAAATTGGTGATGTCGACCAGCGCGTTGATCGGACGCAGCCCGATCGCGGTCAGCCGCTTCTGCAGCCATTCCGGCGACGGCCCGTTCTTGACGCCGCGCACGAGACGGAGCGCAAAGCCCGGGCACAGCGTGGCATCCTCGACCGTCACTTTCACGGGACAGGGGAATTCGCCCTTAACCGGCTTGATGGTGGGATCCTTGAACTTGCCCATGTCGGCGGCGGCGAGATCGCGCGCGATGCCGTGCACGCCGGTGCAGTCCTGCCGGTTCGGCGTCAGATTGATCTCGATGACGGGATCCCCGAGGCCGGCCCATTCGGCATAGGCCGCACCAATGGGCGCGTCCGCCGGCAATTCCATGATGCCGTCATGATCATTGGAGATCTGCAGCTCGGCCGCCGAGCACAGCATGCCGCGGCTCTCGACGCCGCGGATGGTGCCGACACCGAGCGTGATATCCTTGCCGGGAATGTAGGTGCCGGGCGGCGAGAACACGCTGACGAGCCCGGCGCGCGCATTCGGCGCGCCGCACACCACCTGCACCGGCGCACCACCGTCGCCGGTGTCGACCATGCAGACGCGCAGGCGATCCGCATTCGGATGCTGCTCGGCCGAGATCACCTTCGCAATGGTGAACGGCTTCAGCGCCTTCGCCTTGTCCTCGATGTTCTCGACCTCGAGCCCGATCATGGTGAGCTTGTCGGCGAGTTTTTCGAGCGGCTCGTCGGTCTCGAGATGATCCTTCAGCCAGGAGAGGGTGAATTTCACGTGCTGAGCCCTCCGGCAAGCGTTGGCACTTCGAGCGGCTTGAAGCCATAGTGGCTCAGCCAGCGGACGTCGCTGTCGAACAGCTGGCGCAAATCGGCGATGCCGTATTTCAGCATGGCGATGCGGTCGATGCCCATGCCCCAGGCGAAGCCCTGGTACTCGTCGGGATCGATGCCACAGGCGCGCAGCACGTTGGGATGCACCATGCCGCAGCCGAGAATCTCGAGCCAATCCTCGCCCTCGCCGAAGCGGATCTCGCCCTTGTCGCGGCGGCACTGGATGTCGACTTCGAGCGAAGGCTCGGTGAACGGGAAGAACGACGGACGGAAGCGCATGTTGATGTGGTCGACCTCGAAGAACGCCTTGCAGAACTCGTGCAGGATCCATTTGAGATGGCCGAGATGCGAGCTCTTGTCGATGACGAGGCCCTCGACCTGGTGGAATTGCGGCGTGTGGGTCGCGTCCGAATCGATGCGATAGGTGCGGCCCGGGCAGATCACGCGGATCGGCGGCTTCTGGCTCAGCATGGTGCGCACCTGCACCGGCGAGGTGTGGGTCCGCAGCAGCATGCGCGAGCCGTCCTGCTTCGGATGGAAGAAGAACGTGTCGTGCATCTCGCGCGCCGGATGGCCTTCCGGGAAATTCAGCTTGGTGAAGTTGTAATCGTCGGTCTCGATGTCGGGGCCTTCGGCCACCGAGAATCCCATGTCGGCGAAGATGGTAGTGAGCTCGTCCCAGACCTGGCTCAGCGGATGGATGCGGCCGGCCTCAGCCGGCGCATCGCGCAGCGGCAGGGTCACGTCGACGGTCTCGGACGCCAGCCGCGCATCGAGCGCCGCCGACTTCAGCACATCGCGCCGTACCGCGAGCGCCTGGCTGACTTCGTCCTTGGCCTGGTTGATCGCCGCGCCTTGCGTCTTGCGCTCGTCCGGCGACATCTTGCCGAGCGTGGCGAGCAGCGCCGAGATCGAGCCCTTCTTGCCGAGGGCTGCAACACGCACGGCCTCGAGCGCGGCCTCGTCGGCAGCGGCGGCGATGTCGGCGATGATCTGGGCTTGGAGCTGGGCAAGATCGGTCATGGCAATCCCTTTTGGCCAGGATGCTGAGCCGATGATCCTAGCCCGTCACGCCCGGCCAAAAGCGCGAAGCGCATCTTCGCGTTAGATTCGCCGGGCATCCACGTCGGAGAAGTGTATGCGCGAGAGATGACGGCCGGGGCGATGAACGCGCGACACGCGCCTCTGCCCGGGCCATCACAAGCTGAACGCTGCGCAAGTCGCGCAGTGGGGCGGCTTACGCCGCCAGCGCGGCTTTGGCCTTCTCGGCGATCGCTTGGAACGCGGCGGGCTCGCGGATCGCGAGATCCGACAGCACCTTGCGGTCCACGGTGATGCCCGACTTGGCAAGGCCGTCGATAAATCGGCTGTAGGTCAGGCCGAACGGACGGACCGCGGCGTTGAGGCGCTGGATCCAGAGCGCGCGGAAGGTGCGCTTGCGACGCTTGCGGTCGCGGAAGGCGTATTGCTGGGCCTTTTCCACGGCCGGCTTGGCGGCGCGGATGGTGTTCTTGCGGCGGCCATAGAAGCCCTTGGCGGCCTTGTAGACTTTCTTGTGCTTGGCGTGGGCGGTCACACCGCGTTTGACGCGAGACATGACGAGATCCTTCAGAGATGACTTGGTTATCGGATCGCCGCGGGATGCGCGGCAGAGGTGGCAATGATCGTGGACCCGATCAGGCGTTCGGCAAGAAGTACTTCTTGACGTTGTCGCCGTCGGTCTTGAACAGCACGCGGGTGCCGCGGAGCTGACGGATCTGCTTTTTCGTCCGCTTGATCATGCCGTGACGCTTGCCGCGCTGGGCGTGCATCACTTTGCCGGTGGCAGTCACCTTGAAGCGCTTTTTAGCGCCCGATTTGGTCTTCAGCTTGGGCATTTGGCTCTCCTAATGGCCACAGAGATCCGCCCGCGAAGGCGGCTGGACCGTCAAAAATGCTCGTTAGAGCGTTGATTGTGCTCAAGTTTTGCGAACAGGCGCGAAACCCGCACGAGACACCGCCACGGCAGCCCGTAAATCAGCCGGGCGGTGAAGGCTGGGCTTATGACAGAGGAGAGGCCAATTGGCAACGATGAACCGCCGCAACCTGCCCGCCGACTATTGAACGCTGCCACCCCTCATGTCCAAGCCTTCTCGCCTGAAGCAGGTCCAAAATGGCTCATTTCCCGCAACTTCTGATTTCATTCGTCCGCCCGCGCCCTCTGGCACTGTTCGCCGTGCTCGCCGCGGCTGCGCTGCCACAGGCGGCTGACGCCCGCGCCGGCGGCTACGACGGCATCTGGAACGTCACCTTCGCCACCACCCGCGGCAATTGCAGCTCGGGCTACAGTGTTCCCTTCACCGTGACCGGCACCCGCGTCTCCTCCGCCGGCGGCGGCCGGGTCTCGGGCCGGGTCAACCGTTCCGGCGCTGTCGCCGTGCAGGTCTCGGTCGGCGCCTCCCACGCCAGTGGCGGCGGCCGGCTCGCCGGCGTGAACGGCGCCGGGTCGTGGAAGGGAATTATCTCCGGCGACCAGTGCAGCGGAACCTGGCAGGCGACGAGGACCTGACACACAAAACGGCCCGCCGGGGATCCGGACGGGCCGTTGAATTCTCGAGGTCCTAAAGCGTTGCGCGTCAGCGCGGCGCCAGCACCATTACGACCTGGCGACCTTCGAACCGCGCGTCCTGCTCGACCTTGGCGAGCTCGGCGACGTCGGTCTTGATCTTGTCGAGCAGCTTGGTGCCGATCTCCTGGTGCGCCATTTCGCGGCCGCGATAGCGCAGCGTGATCTTGACCTTGTCGCCCTCTTCGAAGAAGCGCTGCATCGCGCGCATCTTCACGTCGTAATCGTGGTCGTCGATCATCGGACGGAGCTTGATCTCCTTGATCTCGACGGTCTTCTGCCGTTTGCGGGCTTCCGCGGCTTTCTTCTGAGCGGAATACTTGTACTTCCCGTAATCCATGATCTTGCAGACGGGAGGGCTGGTATTCGGCGAAATCTCGACCAGATCCATCCCGACTTCCTGCGCCATGCGGATGGCGACGACGGTCTCGACCGTGCCTTTGTTGTCACCGGTCTGGTCGATCAGCTGGATTTGCGCATTGCGGATATCATCATTGATGCGCGGCCCGTCTTTGCTGGCAGCGGGCGGAGCTTTATTAGGACGGCGAATGGGTGGTTCTCCAAAGTTGTGAAAGAAGCGGCTATTTTGAAGGAAGATGCGTTTGCCGGCAAGCAAGTCGCTGGTGCGAGGCGCGAAAAATCCTCAAATGCGAGGCATTTTGGTCACGGCCCTCGGCACGCTGACCGACATAGACACCTTGCCTCTGTTCCGCAAGCGTCCCAAAGGACCAATAGCGATGCCGGTCGTGCTTTCGGAACAGGTCCGGACAGCTCAAACCGCACAGCCAGAGTAAACGTTCCATGACCGACGCAATTCCCGATGCCGCGCTTGAATTCATCGATGTGGGCGAGGGGCCGTCCGCACGCAGGATCGCGGTGCGCCGCCGTCCCGGAAAAGGCCCCGGCCTGGTCTGGCTGGGCGGATTCAAGTCGGACATGCAGGGCGGCAAGGCCGTGGCGCTGGATGCCTGGGCCCACGAGCGCGGCCGCGCAATCGTTCGCTTCGACTATTCCGGCCACGGCGAATCCAGCGGCGATTTCGCCATGGGGACCATCGGCAGCTGGCTCGAGGACAGTGTTGCGGTGTTCGAACGCTTCTGCGACGGCCCGCAAATCCTGATCGGCTCGTCGATGGGCGGCTGGATGGCGCTGCTGCTCGCGCGCGAGATCAAGAAGCGTGCCGGCAAAGCGTCGCTCGCAGGGCTCGTCCTGATCGCGCCGGCGCCCGATTTCACCGAAGAGCTGATGTGGAAGAATTTTTCGCCCGCAGTGAAGAAGGAAATCGAGACCAAGGGCTTCTGGCTGCGCCCATCGGAATATGACGACGGCTCGCCCTATCCGATCACGCGGAACCTGATCGAGGAGGGACGCAATCACCTCGTGCTCGGCAGCGCCATCGATCTCGGCTGCCCCGTCCGCATCCTTCAAGGCGCGAAGGACCCTGATGTGCCCTGGCAGCACGCGTTTGCGCTGACTCATCGCCTGCCGGCCGACGACGTCGTGCTGACCATGATCCAGGACGGCGATCACCGCCTCTCCCGCCCGCAGGACATCGCGCGCATTCTTGCGGCGGTGGCTGAGATCGGGTGATGTGTCATCTTCCTTCTCCCCTTGCGGGAGAAGGTGGCTTCGCGAAGCGAAGTCGGATGAGGGGTTCTCTCCACGGGCCCGAATGAGAGTTGGACTCGCGGAAGCAACCCCTCACCCGAACGAAATGCGCGTCAACGAGCGGAGCTGGCCTCTCCCGCAAGGGGAGAGGGCATAACAACTGGGAGGCAACGCCAATGACCACCACCGCCATGCTGCGCGCCTTCTGCGATGCCGTCGAGCAGCGCAACGGCGAAGCCTTCGCCCAGCTGTTCACCGAGGACGGCGTCTATCACGATGTCTTCTACGGCGCCTTCGCCGGCCGCGCGAAGATCGCCGCGATGATCGACGACTGGTTCTACCGCACGGCGACCGATTTCCGCTGGGACATGCATGATCCCGTCACCGACGGCACCACGCTCTATGCGCGCTACACCTTCAGCTATAGATCGACCCTGCCGGAAGCAAACGGCGCGCGGGCGATGTTCGAGGGCGTTGCGATCATGACGCTGAAGGGCGGCAGGATCGCGAGCTATCACGAGGTCGCCAACACCGCGCCGGCGTTCGTCGATTTGAACTTCGCCCCGGAGCGGATCGCGAAGATCGTCGCCAAGCAGGGTGCCGAACTGAAGGCGCGGCCGGAGATGCAGCGGCATTTGGACTAGGTCGTCATTCCGGGGCGCGCGAATCACGAGCTATGGTGCGCAATTGCGCACCTGAGAATCCATAACCACCATCGGGAGTATGGATTCCGGGCTCACGCTTCGCGTGCCCCGGAATGACAGGTGGAAAAGTCCCTACCGCTTCGACGGATTCACCATCGGCTTGCGCTGCGCCAGCGCGGCCACCGTCGCGGTGCCGATCGGACCCTGTTCGTCATAGAGCCAGCATTCGCCGATCGCGACGCCGTCGGTGGCTTGGTGGTTCACCACCTCGAAGCCGATCCACTCTGTCACGGGCAGGCGGTGCAGATAGATCGTGACATCGCTGTTGATGTAGCCGAGCCCCTGGTCGCCGGCATTGGCAAACGGGCTCGCAAAATCGGCGCCGGTGGCGACGCGGACGAACGGCGTCATCGGGGTGCCCGCGACGAGCTCACGCACCTCGCTCATCCACAATCTGCGCGGGCCGAGCGAGCCCATATGGCCGACGATCGGGCGTGTCGCCCATTTGCCGTTCATGCCGAGCCTGGGATCGGTCGGCTTGGGGATCTCGGCCGGCTTCGGTGCGTCCCAGTTCGGCGGCGACCAGACATTGCCATCGGGATTTTGCGTCTTGCGCAGCAGCTGGCACGAGGCGCGCGCCATGCTGACCCCGCCGGAAAAGAACTCCGCTTCCACCACGCGGATGCGCATGCCGTCGCGCACCAGCCGCGTCGTCACTTCGATCGGCTTGTCGATAGTCGGCAGCCGGAACATGTCGACCGTGAGCCGCGCCGGCACGAATTCGGGCCCGGAATGGCGCTCCTCGATGACGAAGCCGAGCAGGCCGACGATGACGCGTCCGTGCAGCGATTTCGGATCCCATGGACCGTTGGCGACTTCCGTCGGATGGAATGTACCACCGTCGCGGGTGAAGAAAGGCATGCTTGTCATGACGCGCGAGATTGCGGGAATGGGCGGGGAAATCAAGGGTGGTGAGAGCATGTGCCAGCCACAACACGAGTGTCATCGCCCGGCTTGACCGGGCGATCCAGTACTCCGCGGCAGTTGTGATTGAATCGATAGGCCGCGGCGTACTGGATTCCCCGCCTTCGCGGGGAATGACTACGGTGAGCTAGGAAGCGGCGCGCCACTCCTTGCGCACACTCTCGTCGTGCTCGTTACTGATCGCAGCACCCTTCATCGCCGCAAACTCTTCCCGCGTCAGCAACTGCCCCAGCGCCCACACCGCCGCGCCGCGCACCAGCGGACTTGCGTCATCCAGCAATCGCCGCGCCGCCTCAGCCAGCGCCACCTCGCCTGAGTTGCCGATCGCAATCAGCACATTGCGCAAGAACCGGTCGCGGCCGATGCGCTTCACCGGCGACTTCGTGAACAGCGCACGGAATGCCGCGTCGTCCAGCCGTGCCAGCTCAGCGAGCGAAGGCGCGCGCAATTCGTCTCGCGCGGCGAGTTTTGCCTCACGCCCCTCTTGCGCAAACTTGTTCCAGGGGCAGGCGGCAAGGCAATCATCGCAGCCATAGATGCGGTTGCCGATGCTCTTGCGAAACTCGTGCGGGATCGGGCCCTTGTTCTCGATGGTCAGATACGAGATGCAGCGCCGCGCATCTAGCTTGTAGGGCGCTGGAAACGCCGCGGTCGGGCAGATGTCGAGGCAGGCTCGGCACGAGCCGCAATGATCGATCTCGGGTTCGTCGCGCGGCAGCTCCAGCGTGGTGTAGATCGCGCCGAGAAACAGCCACGAGCCGAACTCGCGCGAGACGAGATTGGTGTGCTTGCCCTGCCAGCCCAGATGCGCGGCCTGCGCCAGCGGCTTCTCCATCACTGCCGCGGTGTCGACGAACACCTTCACCTCGCTCGGCGCGGTCGCGACCAGCCAGCGCGCCAGCGCCTTCAGCCGCTTCTTGATGAGGTCGTGATAGTCGTCGCCTTGCGCATAGACCGAGATCGCCGCGCGCGCGCGCTGCTTCAGGATCGCGAGCGGATCGGAGTCGGGACCGTAATTGACGCCGAGCATGATCACGCTGCGCACATCGGCCCACAGCCCGCGCGGGTCGACGCGGCGCTCCGGCTGGTTCGCGAGCCAATCCATGTCGCCATGGCCGCCCGAGGCGATGAATTCGAGGAAGTGTTGTCCGGCTGCATCGATCGAGCCCGGCGCGGTGACGCCGATGCAGTCGAAGCCGAGCGCGTGCGCTTCGCGCGCCAGCGCCGCCTTCAGTTCAGTCGGGTCGCAGCTCAGAAATCCAGGTCCACATAGGTCCGCGACGCCGGCACGCCGGCCAGCCATTCGCTGAGGAGCGGACGGAACGACGGGCGGGATTTCACCCGCGCGTACCACGCCTTTGCTGCGTCGTCCTCGCTCCATGGCACGTCGCCCAGATAGTCGATCGCCGAAAGGTGCGCCGCGGCGGCGAGATCCGCGTAGGTGAGCCGGTCGCCGGCGAGGAAGTTGCGGGTCTGCGCCAGCCAGCCGATATAGGCCAGATGATAGCGCACATTGGCCTTCGCTGCGCGCATCACGTCGGCCGAAGGCGGCCCGCCGCCGTTCTCCTCGCTCATGAAGCGCTTGTAGATGCGCTCGGTGACGAGTGGATGCGAGACTTCCTCGAAGAACTTTTCGTTGAACCAGGCCATCAGCCGGCGCACCTCGACACGCTCGGCAAGCGTCTCCGGCATCAGGCGCTTGGGGCCCATCCCGGCCCCATAGGCCTCATCGACATATTCGGCGATGATGGCCGCGCCCGGAATCGGCGGCTGCTCGTCGTCCACCAGCACGGGCGTGGTGCCGGCCGCATTGAGCAGCAGAAACGCCTCGCGCCGCTCCCAGCTGCGCTCCTCGATCAGCTTCAGGTCGAGCCCGTATTCACCCGCGATCAGGCGAATGAAGCGCGAATGCGGACAGAACGGATGATGAAACAGCGTAAACATGAAGCCTTTGACTATGTGATGGTGCTTAAGAATCCATCAATGTTTGTGCGGCGCCACACTAGTCCTTCAAAACCTCGAAGCAAGGGCGTGATTTGGCATTTTGCGATTGCGGCATGGGGTCGAATAGGCGAGAAGAGCCCCGCTTTTCCAGCCGAAATGGACCGTAAATATGTCAGACGCTATACGGGCAGTGATCCTCGGCATCATCGAGGGCGTGACCGAGTTCCTTCCCGTATCCTCGACCGGCCACCTCCTGATCGCCGAGCGCTTCTTTCATCTCGGCGAAGGCGCGTTCTGGGATTCGTTTACGGTTCTGATCCAGCTGGGCGCGATTCTCGCGATCGTGGGGCTGTACTTCCGCAAGCTGTGGGACGTCGTCATCGGCCTGTTCACGGGCGATGCCTATGCTCGCCGCTTCGTGATCGGCGTGCTGGTCGCATTCCTGCCCGCTGTCATCGTCGGCCTCGTCGCCGGTAAGTACATCAAGCTCCTGCTGTTCAATCCGTGGGTCATCTGCTTCACACTGATCGTCGGCGGCGCCGTCCTGCTCTGGGTCGACAAGCTCGAGCTCAAGCCGCGCGAGTATGATGCCACCAGATTTCCGCTCTTGATGTATCTCTATATCGGCATCGCGCAGTGCGTGGCCATGATCCCGGGCGTGTCGCGCTCCGGCGCCAGCATCGTCGCCGCGATGTTGCTCGGAGCCGACAAGCGCGCGGCGGCGGAATTCTCGTTCTTTCTGGCGATCCCCACCATGATCGGCGCGTTCGCCTACGACTTCTACAAGAGCCGCGCCGAGATGACGATGGACCACATCAACATCGTCGCGATCGGCTTCGTGGTGTCGTTCATCACCGCGATCATCGTGGTGAAGACGTTTTTGACCTATGTCACCCGGCACGGTTTCCTGCTGTTCGCCTGGTGGCGCGTCATCGTCGGCACCCTCGGCCTGATCGCGCTGGCGCTGGGACGGTAGGCCCTTGGTCCGTAGCCCGGATGGAGCGCAGCGCATCCCGGTCCGTCGTCACTTGGGGCACGATCCCGGAATACGCTGCGCTCCATCCGGGCTACGCTTTCAACGCAATATAAGCTTTTGATCGGTATTCAGTTTCGCAATGCCGGGCGGCGCGCCGGCGCAGGAGCTGAGCCATGACCCTCGTCAGCGGCTGGGGGCGCTTCCCGGTCGTCGATACCGAGATGCTGCGTCCGCGCGCGTTCGCGTCGGTTGCCGACGCCATCGTGTCCGGCACCGTGGCGCGCGGCAATGGCCGTGCCTATGGCGATGCCGCGATCGGGGCCGTCAGGACGTTGACGATGACGGGCTTCGACCGCATCAGGTGGTTCGATCCGGCGACCGGCCGAATCCGCCTCGAGGCCGGCGTGCTGCTCTCGGACCTGATCGAGACCTTCGGCCCGCGCGGCTTCCTGCCCTTCGTACTGCCCGGCACGCGTTTCGTGTCGATCGGCGGCGCCATCGCCGCCGACGTGCACGGCAAGAACCACCATTGCGAAGGCGGCTTCGGCCGCTATGTCGACAGCATCCTGCTGCGCACGGGCGAGGGCGAATTGATCGAAGCCTCGCGCGAGCAGAACTCCGACGCATTCTTTGCGACAATCGGCGGCATGGGCCTGACCGGGGTCATCCTCGAAGCGACCTTGCGGCTGCGCAAGGTCGAAACGGGGTGGATCCGCGAGCGCGTGATCTCGGCATCCGATCTCGATGCCGCGATGCGCGCGCTCGATGCAGGCGATGCCGCAACTTATTCGGTGGCCTGGATCGATTGTGCTGCGCGCGGCAAGGATCTCGGCCGCTCGCTGATCTATCTCGGGGAGCACGCCGGCAAGGACGAGCTTCCTGCCGGCGCCGCGGCGTTTCCCGCCGGCAAGCATCCCGGTCTTGGCGTGCCCATCGATTTGCCCTCGATGACGCTGAACCGCTTTGGCATCCGCGTTTTCAACGAGCTGTATTATCGCATGGGCGCGCGCCGCGCCGGCGGCAGCCATGTGGTCTCGCTCTATCCCTATTTCTTTCCGCTCGACAGCATTGCCGACTGGAATCGCATCTACGGCAAGCGCGGCTTTCTGCAGCATCAATGCGTGATACCCGAGAACGGCGCGCGCGACGTGCTCGGCGAGATTCTGGGTCGCGTCGCGCGGCGCGGCGATGCCTCCTGCCTCGCGGTGCTGAAGAAGCTCGGCCAGGGCGAGGGCATCCTGTCGTTTCCGCTGCCCGGCTACACGCTGGCGCTGGATTTCCCTGTGCGTGGCGACATCCTGAATTTTCTCGACGAGATCGACCGTCTCGTTGTCGCGGCCGGTGGCCGGCTCTATCTTGCCAAGGATGCACGCCAGTCGCGCGAGACGCTCGAAGCCGGCTATCCCGCCCTGCCGCGCTTCAACGCGATCCGCAAAGCGCTCGACCCCGCCGGCAACATCCGCTCCAAGCTTTCACAACGTCTGTTCGATGAGGTCTAGGCCGTGACGTCGCGCAAGTCTGTACTGGTGCTGGGCGGCTCATCCGACATCGGCCGCGCCACGGCGCGCGCCTTTGCCAAAGCGGGATACGATGTGGGGCTCGCCGGCCGCGACGTCGGCGCGCTGGAGCCTGACGCCGCCGATCTTCGCGCGCGCTACAATGTCGAGGTCGGTGTTCACACATTCGACGTGCTCGACACCGCCTCGTTCGAGGGCTTCGTCGGCGGCCTGCCCGCGCTGCCCGATGTCGTCATCTCGATCGTCGGCCTGCTTGGTGTGCAAGAGAGCGCGCAGAGCGATCTCGCCCAGGCCACCGCGATCATGCGCTCCAACTACGAAGGTCCGGCGCTGATCCTCGGCCTGTTCGCGGAGAAGTTCTTGGGCCGCGGCAGCGGCACGCTGGTCGGCGTGTCCTCGGTCGCCGGCGATCGCGGCCGCGCCTCCAACTATGTCTATGGCTCGGCCAAGGCCGGCTTCTCCGCCTTCCTGTCCGGCCTGCGCGCCCGCGCCAGCCGTGGCGGCGTCCACGTCGTCACGGTCAAGCCCGGCTTCGTCCGCACCAGGATGACCGAAGGCATGAAGCTGATCGGCCCGCTCACCGTCGAAGCCCCCGTCGTCGGCGTTGCGATCCTTCGCGCCGTCGAGAGCAAGACCGACATCGTCTATGTCAGCGGCAGATGGCGTCTCGTGATGCTGATCATCAAGACGCTGCCGGAAGCGGTGTTCAAGAAGCTGAGGTTTTGAAAGTCGTGTAACAGGCCAGTCTTCGCTCCAGCGACAGTGCACCCCCTCGTCCCGTTCTTACGGGGAGAGGGTTGGGGTGAGGGGCCTCTCTCCGCACGAGCGGTCTTCGAGAGACCTGTACCCCCTCACCCGGATTGCTGCGCAATCCGACCTCTCCCCGCAAAGCGGGGCGAGGTAAAGAAGATCCCTCACACGCTCATGCGCTGGAACTGGCCCTGCGGGCGGAAGCGCCAGAGATATTGCGGGGCGATCGCTTCCAGCGAGTCGGCCTGGATGCCGAGGCCTTCCAGCGTCAGCCCGGCCGCCTTCGCCGCGTCCGACACGATATTGTCGCGCTCGAGCAGCGTGACCTGGTCCGGCGTCAGCTTGAACACGCCCGGCGCGAATTGCAGGAAGTTGGCCTGGAAGCGGGCGAGGCCGAACGTCAGCGGCACCAGCATGCGCCTGCGGTCGGTGATTTCGAGGATCGCCTCGATGATCTCGCGCATGGTCAGCACTTCCGGCCCGCCGAGCTCGTAAGTGGCGCCCGCCTTGGCCTTGCCGTCGGCCGCATCCGCGATCGCGCTGGCGACGTCGCCGACATAGACTGGCTGCATCTTCGTCTCGCCGCCGATCAGGGGCAGCACCGGCGACATCCGGGCCAGTGCGGCAAAGCGGTTGGTGAACTGGTCCTCGGGTCCGAACATCACGGAGGGGCGGAAGATCGTGGCGGAGGGAATTGCGGCCAGGACCGCGGCCTCGCCGGCCGCCTTGGCCCTGGCATAACCCGAAGGCGACTGCGCATCGGCCCCGATCGCCGAGACATGCACCAGCGCGCTACCTGCGGCGGCCGCCGCCTTGGCGACGGTCTCGGCGCCCTTGGCCTGGACGGCGTCAAACGTCTGCCCGCCGCTCTCGGTGAGCACGCCGACCAGGTTGATCACGACATGCGAATCACGCAGCGCCGCCTCCACCGAGGCCGGATAGCGCAGATTCGCCTGCACGGTGTGGACCTGCCCGACCCGGCCGAGCGGCTGGAGGTATCCGGCGAGTTCCGGCCGCCGCACCGCAACCCGGACCCGGTAATCCCGCTTGCACAGGGCGCGGACGACGCTGCGGCCCAAGAACCCCGATCCGCCGAAAACCGTGACCAGCGTGTCCAGATTCGATGCCATGGGAGCCGTTCCTGCGGAAAAGAGTGCGTCTTGTCAGGCTTGTATCGGGCCGGTTTGCGATGCGCAATCGGCATCCCGACCCCGGCCTCACGCATGAATTGACAACGGCGTCACCGAACCGTAGTAACCGCCTCCGTGCCCCAAACGGCATGCCCAGGTGGTGGAATTGGTAGACGCGCTGGCTTCAGGTGCCAGTGGCTTAACGGCCGTGAAGGTTCGAGTCCTTTCCTGGGCACCATCCCCTGCTCAAGCGATTGAAATCGCTCCTCCGCAGGACATCGAGCTGCTGACCGGTCCGCGACACCGAAGCACGGCGCTCATGGCGCACCGAATGGCCGTCGTCGCCACGTCGGAAGGTGCCGGCAAGGCCGGTGACCCGAGCCCCCCTAGGAGGCCTCAGTGCTCGTTGACCGCAGCGCCGAGCTTGATCAGGCTCAGCGAGCGGTTCGCGGTCTCGCGCAGGCGGCAGTAGCTCGCGCCGCCCCGGTACATGCCGGGGTCGACGTTGTCGAAGACCGCGCAGAGGCGATCACGCGACGCGGCGAAAATTTTCTGCGAATCATTGACCGCCTTGATCGCGTCGGCGAACCCGCCGGCCTGAACCTTCTTCAGCGCCTCACTGGTTTTCTGCGTCCAGACGGCGAGTTCGCGCGCCGCGCAGGCCTTCCATCTGGCGACATCGTCATTCGCACCCTCTGCCGCCTTGATGCAGGGGTCGGCGACAAGCCCGACGCAGGCGCCGCCGAAACCGCCGGTTTTCTCCGCCTTCTTCAGGCAGGCATCGATCACGGCAAGGTCGGCTGGCGCGGTGCTTTGGGTGGTGTCTTGGGTGGTGCCTTGGGCGAAAGCCATCGATGCCAGCGGGAGGCTTGCGGCGAGGATCGCGGCGGCAAGTTTGAATTTCACTGGAGATCTCCGTTCGGCGCATCGATGCAAACCTTGGTCACCGAAGGCCCGGGGTGGGTTCACCCGAAGGGGGAGCAGGAGCCGCTCCCTCACACCACCTTCTTCCCCGTCCGCTCCGCCGCCGCCCTCTGCACGTCATATCTGGAAACCATCTGGGCGGCTCCGCAACGACGACCGTGCATTTGACACGCCGGCAGACGCCCGGAAGTGTCGCCGTGATCGCTCGATGTCGGCTGGGCGCCGAATACGGAGAGCCACGAGGAGCAAAGCGCGCTGGGCTGCTAGGCCGCGACGCGGCTAGTCCGACGGCTTGACGCCGAGATCGCCCAGGATGCGGAGCATCACGTCGCTGTCGCGCTTGAAGATCCGATTCGTCGTTTCGAAATCGGCCGGCGATGACAGGATGAAGTTGTTCAGCATCTGCTGAACTTTCGGATCGGTTCCGGCTTGGATCAGCAGCGGCGAGAGGCGATCGACGATATCCCGCGGCGTGCCGGACGGCACCGCAAACGTGGTGAAGGGACGCAGATTGTAGAAGTCGCCGACGGCGCCTTGCTCGGTCATGGTCGGCGTGTCCGGATGGGGCGGCAGACGGGTGCCGACCACGCCGATCAGGTTGCCGGTGCCGGCCTGGATGACGGGCGCGGCTGCGGCATAGCTCCCGGCGGCGCCATCAAGCGTCTGTCCGGCGACGTCATTCCACATCGGCGCCTCGCCGCGATACTGGATGACCTGAACCTTTATGCCGTATTGCTTGGCGATCGTCTCGATCAGGACGTGCGGCGTCGAGCCCACGCCGTAGGATCCCCAGTTCACGCTGCCGACTTTCTTGCAGTATTCGATGAACTCGCGCAGGTTGGTCGCACCGGTCTTCTTCGCCGCCACGACCGGACCGCCAGCGCCGATGACCATCGTCAGATAGGTAAAATCATTTTCGGGATCGTAGGGCAGGTCTCTTACCGTGACGCGGTTCTGGATCAGCGACGACGAGATCGTGCACAGGATGGTGGTGCCGTCCGGATCGGCGCGTTTCGCTTCTGCCACGCCGATGACGCCGCCGGCGCCGCCCTTGTTCTCGACGATGACCGGCTTGCCCACCTGCCGCGCCAGGAAGTCGCCGAACGCGCGCGCGATGCCATCGGTCTGGCCGCCCGGTGGATAGGGCACGATGATCCTGATCGATTTGGACGGCCACGCGGATTGCGCCTCGGTCCTTACAGCCGGCGCGCACAACGCGACGGCCGAACCCATCACGAATGTTCGTCGTGTCAGCTTTCTCATTTCCCGCCCTTGGTCTTGTTGTTTCTTGTCGAGTCGCGAGGACCGATCGAATGAAACTAGCGAAGAACGTGGCTGCGTGACGTGCGGCACTGTGTCCGTAACAAAGCAGGTGACTTCCACCGCGCGGAAAACGAATTCGGACGGCGGCTCCTCTCCCCCTCACACCACCCGCTTCCCCGTCCGCTCCGCCACCGCCTTCTGCACGAAGTACATCATCACCAGCGTGATGATCGTCGTGGTCACGACGACGTAGCCGATCCGGTCAAAATGGAGCAGCGCGCCGTCCGCGCCTTGCGCGATGATCGCGCTGGCGAGCACCGAGCCGAGCCCACCGGAGAGTTGCTGGAGCGAGGCGCTGACCGCGCTGAACGAGCCGCGCTGGCCGGGCTCCGGGATCGCCGACATCAGCGCCTGCGAGGGGATCATGCGCGAGAAGATGCCGACGAACATCAGCACGTTGACGATGATTGCGGTCGCCAGCGAGACGTGGCCGAGATGGGTGTAGATCAGCACCATGAGGACGGTCATGGCGCAGCCGAACACGAAGGTCGGATATTTGCCGAACGCGTCGCTGGCGCGGCCGACCAGCGGTCCCGTGACGATGCTGAACAGGCCGGAGACGAGATAGATCGTCGGCAGATGCGTGATGTCGATGCCGAGATTGTGCACAGTGTAGGCGCTGGAGAACGGCATCAGCATGTAGCCGCCGGTCGCCAGCAGCGTCGTGACGGCGAAGGCGAGCGTGTAGCGCGGCTCACTGACCGTCGCGACCAGATGGCGGAACGGGTTTCTGTCCTGCTTCAGCTTCAGATGCGCGTCGACCGGCTTCATTGCAAAGGCGATGATGGCGATCGTCACGATCGACAGCACGACGATGGCGATGAAGCAGACATGCCAGCTCCAATAATTGGCGAGAAACAGGCCGGCGGGAATGCCGAGCACCTGGCTGGCGGCGAACGCCGTCTGGATGATTCCCATCACGCGGCCGCGCATCTGCAACGAGAACAGGTCGGTGATGATGGCGAGCACGACCGCGCCGATCACGCCGCCGAACAATCCGGTCACGATCCGGCCGATCAGCAGCACATGGTAATTTGGCGCCACCGCGCACAGCAGCGTGCCGAGCGTGAAGCCGACATAGAAGAACAGCAGGAGGCGCTTGCGATCGAAACGATCGGCAAAGCCGGCGGCGAGGATGCCCGATAGTCCCGCACTGAACGCGTAGGCCGATACGGCAACGCCGAACTGCCCCGCCGTGATGCCGAGCGCGGGCATCAGGATGGCGCCGAGCGGCGACATGATGATGAAGTCGAGGATGATCGTGAACTGCGTCAGCGCCAGCAGCGCGATGAGGAGCACCTGGTAGCGCGAAAATCCGCGCGGGCGCTGGTCGTCGATCGGCGCAGCGAGCGTTGGTTCGGTCATGGCACCTGATTCAGGGTGGGCCCCCCCGGCGAGGGAAACTGGCAGATAGGGTGGGTCGGGACGATGTCCACGGCACGCGAAGCAAAAGTTCTGCCGGGACAGGAAGCTCGCGCCGATTGTGGGATCCGGGCAACAGCGCCCTGGGGCGAAAGCCGTCCCCACCTCTCCGGGCGAATTAAGCCGCCTTTAGCGAATGATCCCATAGGGTTGGCGACCCATTTCCTGCTCCCCGGCCGAATGCCGGTCATGTCGCGGCAAGTCAGAGCGTTTTTCGATGGAGCAACGTGCCCCGCAGTACGATCCTGGCGTGTCCAAGCCGTCGGCAACGCCGTCGGCGGCCCGGATCCTCGTCATCGACCTCGAAGGCGCGCTGCTGCGTTCCGAACTGCTGATGGAGGCGCTGTTCTCCAGCCCCGGCCGCATGCTGGCGCGCTTCGGTGCCGGCGGACGGGCGGGGATGGCGGCGCTCACGGCGATCCTGGCGCGAGCCGAGATCGACTACGCCCATCTGCCCTATGATTCCGATGTGATGAACCGGGCGCTGGCGGCACGGGCGCGCGGCGAGAAGATCTATCTCGTCGCGGATCGGCTCGCCGCTCATGCCGCGGCGATCTCAGCGCATCTCGGCTTCGATGGAGTCGTCACGCACGCCGATCTCGCGGCGGGCCGCGTGCTGTTCGATTGTGCCTCCATCACGCGCATCGAAAATCGCGAGGTCCGCAGAGCCGGCCTCGCCACCTGGGTGAAGGCGCTGCGGGTTCATCAATACGCCAAGAACACGCTGGTGTTCGTGCCTGCGCTCACGGCGCATCAGCTGAACCTTTCGACGCTCGGCTACGCGCTGCTCGCATTCCTGGCGTTCTCGGCCTGCGCCTCGGGCGCCTATCTGATGAACGATCTGCTCGATCTCGCCGCCGACCGGCAGCATCCGAGCAAGCGCCACCGCGCGCTCGCAGCCGGCGATTTGCCGATCTCGTCGGCGCTGTCGGCCATTCCTGCATTGTGGTTGTTCGCGCTTGCCGCCAGCCTCTGCATCTCGCGGCTGTTTCTCGGCGTGCTCGGCCTCTATCTCGCCACCACGATCGCCTATTCGCTCGTGCTCAAGCGCAAGATGCTGGTCGACATCGTCACGCTCGCCGGCCTCTACACGCTTCGCATCGTCGCCGGCGCAGTCGGCGTCGGCGTGGTGCTGTCGGAATGGCTGTTGATCTTCTCGCTGTTCGTGTTCACCTCGCTCGCCCTGATCAAGCGCTTCAGCGAGCTCAGCATGCGCGAGAGCGTGGGCCTCGCCGATCCCTCCAACCGCGACTATCGCGTCACCGACCTTAACGTCATCGCCGCGATGGCGGCGGCAAGCGCCATGAACGCGGTGACCGTGTTCTCGCTCTACGTCTCGTCCTCGGCGGTGACGCCGCTCTACAGCCGCCCCTGGATGCTGTGGCTGCTCACGCCGCTGCTGCTGTACTGGTTCGGCCGTGCGCTGATGATGGCGCATCGCCGCGAGATGCCGGACGATCCGATCCTGTACGCGTTCCGGGACGGCCCCAGCCGCACCGCAGTCGCGGCGATGATCTGCATCATGCTCGCTGCGATCTGACCGGCTGTAAGGTCACGGCCGCTTGCGTGACCTGCTGCGACTGGCTACATCGCGATCCATTCGACTAAAGCGCGATGCGATTAAGATGAATCGTCATTGCGCTTTAGGTGATTGATTGAGCATGATCTTTTCGGAAAACCGCTGCACACTTTTCCGGATCATGCTCTAGCCTATGATATCGACGCACCGATTCGACCCGAGGTTCTCATGACCGTACGCCTGCACCGCGGCGACCTGCCCGACCTGTCCCGCTACACCGGAGCGGTGGCGATCGACACCGAGACCATGGGGCTGAACCCGCACCGCGACCGTCTCTGCGTGGTGCAGCTCTCTCCCGGCGACGGCAGCGCCGACGTGGTGCAGATCCCCAAGGGCCACACCGACGCGCCGAACCTGAAGGCGCTGCTCGCCAATCCGGCGGTCACGAAGATCTTCCACTTCGCGCGGTTCGACGTCGCGGTGCTGTACCAGACCTTCGGCGTCATGACCGGGCCGATTTATTGCACCAAGATTGCGTCCCGCCTGACCCGCACCTACACCGACCGCCACGGCCTCAAGGACCTCGTCCGCGAGGTGCTCAACATCGACCTCTCCAAGCAGCAGCAGTCCAGCGACTGGGGTTCCGACAGCCTGAGCGAGCCGCAGCTCGCCTACGCCGCCTCCGACGTGCTGCATCTGCATGCCTTGCGCGAGCGACTGGACGCCGTGCTGGTGCGGGAAGGCCGCAGCCAGCTGGCGCAGGCCTGTTTCGACTTCCTGCCGACCCGCGCCCTGCTGGACCTCCAGGGCTGGGCGGAAGAGGACATTTTCGCGCACTCCTGAAGGCCCCCCGTGGCGGTTGGCCCGGGATTGCCGCCCCGTTTCGGACACTTTCGTAACGGCCTGTCGCCGGCTGCATATTTGGGCGGCGCCGGATAGAATGGGGTGCGCCCCCTCGACCGGACATGGCGAGCGATACGTCAGGAGACAGGTAAGCAGGAACCCCGGTGAATTCGGCCCAGAACCCCACCTACGACGCCGCGCTTGCGGCGAAGTTTGCCAGCGCGGCGCGCCACAGCCGCCTGGTGCGGATTCTGCGCATCGCGGTCCCGGGTGCCGTGGTGCTGTCCATGGCTGTCATCGTCGGCGTCTCGATCTTCAATCCGTTCCGCATGCTGATGCCGAAGCTTTCGCTCGACTCCGGAAATCTGGTGGTGTCGGGCACCAAGATCACGATGGAATCGCCGCACCTCGCCGGATACACGCCGGACCAGCGGCCCTACGAGCTCTGGGCCAAGACCGCGACGCAGGACATCACCGATCCCGATCATGTCGATCTCAATGACCTGCGTGCGAAAGTGCTGATGGAGGATAAGTCGACCCTGTTCCTCGATGCCCGCACCGGCCGCTTCGACAACAAGCAGCAGCAGCTCGATCTGCGCAAGGACATCTTCCTGCGCACCTCGACCGGCTACGAGGCGCGGCTCAATTCCGCCTTCGTCGACATGGGCAAGGGCACGGTCTCATCGGACGAGCGCGTCGACGTCAAGCTGACCAACGGCACGCTGAGTGCGGATCGCCTGCGAATTACCGAAGGCGGCGAAGTCATCCGCTTCGAGGGCAATGTGGTGATGCATCTGGAAAAGCTGGATGAGCCCGCCGCTGCTCAGCCTGCACCACCCGAGCCCGCGCCGACGAAGACACGCACGCCTCAGAACAAGTCTGCCAATTCGAAGTGATTTTCATGATGACCTGTTTTCCGCGCGACGCCGTTGTCAGCAAGGCTGCGCTCGCAATCGGCCTCGCACTGCTCGCCACGAGTGCGGCCCTTGCGCAGAGCACGATGCAGGGTGTGCCCAATGCGATGCAGGGCTTTTCGCAGAACCGCGATCAGCCAATCCAGATCGAAGCCGCCTCGCTCGAGATGCGCGACAAGAAAAAGGAGGCGACCTTCGCCGGCAATGTGAAGGTCGTGCAGGGCGACACCACCATGACCTCGAAGACGCTGGTGGTGTTCTATGAGTCCGGCGGCGACAAGCCGGCCGCGCCGCAGCCCCCAGCGAAAGGCGCGAAATCGGCGCCGATGCAGTCGGCGCAGCCGGGTCCGGGCGGCAGCTCCTCGATCAAGCGGCTCGAGGCGCGCGGCAATGTCGTGGTCACCCAGAAGGACCAGGTGGTGACGGGGGAGACCGCCGTGTTCGACACCAAGACCAACCTGATCACCATGTTCGGCGGGGGCTCGGGCCAAGTCGTCATGACCCAGTGCAAGAACGTCATGCGGGGCGATCGGCTGACTGTCGATATGACGACCGGCGTGTCACGTGTGGAATCCGACAGCGGCCGGGTTCAGGTCCTGCTGCCGCAGGGCTCCAGCAACGATTGCGGTTCGGGCAAGCCCGGCGGCGCGCCGCCTTTGCAGTTACCCGGTGCAAGTAAACCAAAATGAATTCAACGGCTTGGTTCGGATGCGGCCGAACCGAGGGTTGAAGCCTGCCCGGCGAGCCTGTATCTAGCGCGCAGGGCTTTCGAAGCGGGGTCCGCCGCTTTTCGGGCGTGTTTCACTGGGCATGAGACATTCCTTCACCCATGCTGCGTCGGCCAATCGCTCAGGCTGGCGCGACAGATCGCGCGGATTTCGCGCAAGACGACGCCAAAGGCTAGAAGGCGGGGATGGTCGATCTCTTCAGCATGTTCCGTCGGCGCCCCGCCAAGCGCGGCCGGCCAGGATTTGCGCGTCAGGACATCACTGCGCTCGGGGACAGCGTCGGCGGCCTCGTGCCCAGTCCTGTCAGGGACACGCCGATTGCCCGCGACCAGCCCCGCGGGCCCGACCAGTTCCAAGGTGACTACACGGGCGACTATGAGGCCGACTATCAGGCCGAGCCGCGTCCGCAGGCGGTTCATCCCGTCCGCACGGCCGCCAGGTCCAACGGTGCCGGCGCGCCGCTGCTGTTGAAGCGGCCCGGCTTCCTGGCTGTGCATAGTGTGGAAAAGGCCTTCGGCAGCCGCCAAGTGGTGCGCGGCGTCAGCATCTATGTGCGCCGCGGCGAGGCCGTCGGCCTGCTCGGCCCGAACGGCGCCGGCAAGACCACCGTGTTCTACATGATCACCGGCCTGATCAAGGCCGATCGCGGCGCGATCGAGCTCGACGGCCACGACGTCACCAAGCTGCCGATGTATCAGCGCGCCCGGCTCGGCATCGGCTATCTGCCGCAGGAAGCCTCGATCTTCCGCGGCCTCACCGTCGAGCAGAACATCCGCGCCGTGCTCGAAGTGGTCGAGCCCTCGCGCAAGAAGCGCGAGCAGCAGCTCGACTCGCTGCTCGACGAGTTCAACATCACGCGGCTGCGGAAATCACCGTCGATCGCGCTGTCCGGCGGTGAGCGCCGCCGCGTCGAGATCGCGCGCGCGCTGGCGACGCGGCCGAATTACATGCTGCTCGACGAGCCCTTCGCCGGCATCGACCCGATCGCGGTCGGCGACATCCAGGATCTCGTCCGCCATCTCACCAACCGCGGCATCGGAGTGCTGATCACCGACCACAATGTCCGCGAGACGCTCGGCCTCACCGACCGTGCCTATATCGTCTATGCCGGGGAAATCTTGACGGAGGGAACTCCGGATGAAATCGTTGCCGATCCGGACGTGCGCCGCCTTTACCTTGGCGAGGAATTCCGCCTCTAGCCCTTTTTTCCAATTCGTCAAGACGTGTACATCGGGCTGAGACTAGGATAAGCAAAAATCGGACCAACTTTTGGGATCGGTTCTTGCTTCATGGCGCTTACGCAGAGATTAGAGTTCCGGCAGTCGCAGTCGCTGGTCATGACGCCGCAGTTGATGCAGGCGATCAAGCTGCTGCAATTGTCCAATCTGGATCTCACGACCTTCGTGGAAGAGGAGCTGGAGCGAAACCCGCTGCTGGAACGGGCCAGTGACGAGGCCCCCGCGGGCGAAGCTTCGGCCGAGGCCGGCAGTTACGGCGATTCCGGGGGCGGCCAAGGTGACGGTCATGGCGATGGCCAGGGCGAGGACGGCTTCGGCGGCAACGCGGAAGGCTTCGAGCCGGGCCAGGAAGAATGGATGAGCAAGGATCTCGGCACCCGCGCCGAGATCGAGCAGACCCTGGACACCGGCCTCGACAACGTCTTCTCCGAGGAGCCGGCCGAGGCGGCCGCGCGCAACGCTCAGGACGCCGCGCCGACCACCTATACCGAATGGGGCGGCGGCGCGTCCGGTGACGAAGACTACAATCTCGAAGCTTTTGTCGCGGCCGAGACGACGTTGCCGGGCCATCTCGCCGAACAGCTCTCGGTTGCCTTCACCGCGCCCGCGCAACGCATGATCGGCCAGTACCTGATCGACCTCGTCGACGAGGCCGGCTATCTGCCGCCCGATCTCGGCCAGGCCGCCGAGCGTCTCGGCGCGTCGCAAGCCGAGGTCGAAAGCGTCCTCGCCGTGCTGCAGAAATTCGATCCGCCCGGGGTCTGCGCGCGTTCCTTAAGCGAATGCCTGGCGATCCAGCTGCGCGAGCTCGACCGCTATGACCCCGCGATGCAGGCGCTGGTCGAGCATCTCGATCTGCTCGCCAAGCGCGACATCGCGGCTCTTCGCAAGATCTGCGGCGTCGACGACGAGGACATCGCCGACATGATCGGCGAGATCCGCCGCCTCAATCCCAAGCCCGGCATGAAGTTCGGCTCGGCGCGCCTGCAGACCATGGTGCCCGACGTCTATGTCCGCCCGGGTCCCGACGGCGGCTGGCATGTCGAGCTCAACAGCGACACCTTGCCGCGCGTGCTGGTCAACCAGACCTATTATTCCGAGCTGTCGAAGAAGATCGGCAAGGACGGCGACAAGTCCTATTTCACGGATGCGTTGCAGAACGCGACCTGGCTCGTGCGCGCGCTCGACCAGCGCGCCCGCACCATCCTGAAAGTGGCGACCGAGATCGTGCGCCAGCAGGACGGGTTCTTCACCCACGGTGTCGCCCATTTGCGCCCGCTCAATCTGAAGGCCGTCGCCGACGCCATCCAGATGCACGAATCCACGGTGTCGCGTGTCACCGCCAACAAATACATGGCGACCAACCGCGGCACGTTCGAGCTGAAATATTTCTTCACGGCCTCGATCGCCTCGGCCGACGGGGGCGAAGCGCATTCGGCAGAAGCGGTGCGTCACCACATCAAACAGCTGATCGATTCGGAGGAGCCCTCCGCGATCCTGTCGGACGACACCATCGTGGAACGCTTGCGCGCCTCGGGCATTGATATTGCCCGCCGCACGGTCGCGAAGTACCGCGAAGCCATGCGCATACCTTCCTCGGTGCAACGCCGCCGCGACAAGCAGAGCGCTCTTGGTAACGTCCTCTCTACCGCCTTGTCCGATCGCTCCCGCAATCCCGAACCGGCCTGATTGCGCTGGCGCCAAATCGCGCTACTCTCGATGCCCCATCGAGACCGATCCAAGCTGGGCACCAACCAAGCGAGGCATCACATGACTCTCAGAATCTCGGGAAAGAGCATCAGCGTCGGCGAGGCCCTGCGCGGCCGCGTTGCCGATCGCACCGACGAGGTGCTGCGCAAATATTTCGACGGCAATTATTCCGGCCACATCACGCTGAGCAAGGACGGCTTCGGCTTTCGCACCGATTGCGCCCTGCATCTCGATTCGGGAATCACGCTGGAAGCCGATTCGAACGCACCGGATGCCTATGCCAGTGCCGACCAGGCGCTGGTGATGATCGAGAAGCGGCTGCGGCGCTACAAGAACCGGCTCAAGGACCGCTCCGCGCGCAAGGCCCATGCCGCCTCCGAGGCGATGGCTGCGCTCGACGCCACCAGCTATGTGCTGGAAGCGCCCGGAGAGGGCGAAGAGGAAGACGCCGGCTACAGCCCCGTCATCATCGCGGAGCAAACCACGTCGCTGAAGCGGCTTTCGGTCAGCGAAGCCGTCATGGAACTCGACCTCAGCGGGGCACCCTGCCTGGTATTCCAGCATGGCTCGTCCGGCCGGGTGAACATCATTTACCGCAGGGCGGACGGCAATGTGGGCTGGATCGACCCGCCGGGAGCCAAGGTGGACGGCCAGGCCGGTGGCTAGGCCCGTCAGCCGGCGCCCGTACCATCCCGCCCTTAACAATGACGGGGGCAAAGCTGCACGCAGGAGTTGGCACCGGGATTGCGTTGGAGTAGAAGCCCCCCACATCTGGGCCTGGCGGGGTTTCGGGCTAAGTCCCCCTCCTGCTTCATGTTATTGACGCCGGCCGGGCTTGGTCTATCAAGCCGGCCAAATCGGAACCTGACGGTTTAATTCACCTCGGAAAGCTTCCATGCCGATTACCGATCTGGTCGCACCCGAGGCGATTCTCCCGGCATTGAAAGTCAACAGCAAGAAGCAGGCCTTGCAGGAGCTCGCGGCCAAGGCCGCCGAGCTGACCGGGCAGAACGAGCGCTCGGTATTCGAAGTGCTGCTGCAGCGGGAGAAGCTCGGCACCACCGCGGTCGGCTATGGCGTCGCCATTCCGCATGGCAAGCTGCCCAAGCTGGAGAAGATCTTCGGCCTGTTCGCGCGGCTCGATCGTCCGATCGACTTCGAGGCGATGGACGGCCAGCCGGTCGATCTCGTCTTCCTGCTGCTGGCCCCCGAAGGCGCCGGCGCCGATCACCTCAAGGCGCTCGCCCGCATCGCCCGCCTGCTGCGCGACCAGGACATCGCCAAGAAGCTCCGCGCCTCGCGCGATGCGCAGGCGATCTATTCCGTGCTGGCGCTGCCGCCGGCAACGGCGGCGTAACCTTCCGTCCCTCTCCCCCCGGCAGGGGCTCGATCGTCCCTCGCACCTGATTGTGAGGGCAGCGTCCCGTCATGCCACCTTGATCTCAATGGTAGAAGGCACGACAATCTTCCCGCTTGAGACGCACGGCACATTGGGCGGCGCCAACATCCGCTGAGAGCCGTTCGAGCTGTGGACTGAGCGGACGTGACTGGGAATGGAATGACGCCGTTGCGCCTCGCGGCCGCGGCGGGAGAACGGCCCTGGGAATCAGGCCTCGACCGGCCGATGCCCGCGGCAGGCGCGCGTGCGAAGGCGCCCGTGATGCGCGGTGAGGCAAGATTCGCCGTGCGTCAGGCGGTCAGCTCATGACCAGCCTGCACGATTCCGAGGAGGACGACAGCGCGATCTGGCAAGCGCCCGGTGTCGGCGTGGAAAAGCTCGCCAGAATCGTGATGCGCGGCTCCATCACCGTCAACGTGATCGCGTCGATGGGTGTCTTCAACCCCGCGCTGCTTCCCGCAGAATGGAGCTTCGTGCAACAGGCCGTTGCGCTCCTGATGTGGGTCATCCTGATCTACGCCAGTGCCTTCGTGCGACCCTGCCTGCGCGTGCAGCCCAATCCCGATTTCATCGCGCTGGTTGCATTCTATGCTCTCGCCGCTGTTTCCGTGCTCTGGACCGGCCTCGCCACCGCGGCGATCATGAAGAGCGCGGCCCTCGTGATGACGACCTTCGGTGCGTACTGCCTGATCACGCGGATCGACATCGACGAGATCGTCGGAGCGACGGCGCTGGGGCTCTTCATCTTGGTCGCCGCCTCGGCCCTGTGTGCGGTTTTCGTGCCCGAGATCGGCGTCGATCAGAGCTGGATGCACAACGGCCAGTGGCAGGGAATCTACGAATCGAAGCAGACCCTCGGCTTCATCAGCGCCTATCTGATGTTCTTTGCCTGCTATCAGAAGATGACGGGCCAGGGCTGGACAGTTTTTCTGCTGACGTTTCTCCTGGCATCGACATGCGTCATCGCCTCGGAATCCCGTGGTGCCGGCGCCGTTGCAATTGCCGCCGGTGCACTGCTCATGACCTCGCTATGGTCGATCCGCTGCATGAGGATTTACGCGGTGCTGCCGGTCGTCATGTGCATCCTGGCTGCGCTCCTGATCCTGTATTTCTACGTCACGGGTTACGATTCCATCCATCTCGGCGAATCGACCATCAATCTGACCGAGCGAACCTTCATCTGGCAGTACGCCATCAGCCATTTCGACGATGCGCCGCTGCTGGGCTTCGGCATCAACGGGTTCTGGACGCGCCCTGCGATTTACGACTATTTCAACCAGAATCACGGCTGGGTGCTGGACAATTATCATAGCGGCTACATCGCGGTGGCGATGGAAACGGGATTCCTGGGATACGTGCTGTTCGTGGCGAGCGTCTATCTGTTCTCGGAAAAGGTCCTGTACCTGATCGCCACGCGGTCGATCGACCGTAGCCACTGCGCTCTCATCATCGGATACGTCGTCCTCAGCTTTCAATCGAATTTCACGGAGACGATGTTCCTTCGCTCGACGATGTTCACCTCGGTGCTGCTCGTCGCATTCTTCTTCGCGGTGTGCAGGCCGGTGCCACAGCAAGGCCTGCAGCAATGATGGGGCAGGCAGGATGAATGCCATCTGCGTCCGCTGGGCTGTAACCTTCGGTCTCGCATTGACGCTATCCGTGCTTGCAATCTGCTCCCCGGCAGAGGCCGCCGGACAGGCCGCGTCCGCTCCGCCAAAATTGGGGCGCGGCATCAACATCCTCGGCTATGACGGCATTTGGGAGGGAGGCCGGAACGCGCCATTTCGTCTGGACAACCTCGCCGCGATCAGGCGCGCCGGGTTCTCGCACGTCCGGATCAATTTCTTCGGCTTCAAGTTCATGGACCCGGAGAATGCGCTGGATGAGATTGTCTTGAGGCGGCTCGATGCCGTGATCGAGGAGGTGCTTGCCCGAAATCTCATCCCCATCCTGGACGAGCACGATACCCATATCTGTCAGCGCGACGTCTCCGAATGCGCAGGAAAACTGAAAGCGTTCTGGACGCAAATCGCCGCGCGCTATGCCGGAAAATATCCGAGGCTCGTCTTCGAGGTGCTCAATGAGCCGGGCGGGCAGATGACGTCCGCCGCCTGGAACGCCCTTCTGAACGAATGTCTCGGCATCATCCGCGCCACCAACCCCCGGCGGCCGGTGATCGCCGCGGTTCTCAACATCGACGAGATGCCCGTCGAGGACCTGGTCCTGCCGCCGGATGACCGAAACATCATCGTAACGTTTCACTATTACGCGCCGATCCGCTTCACCCATCAGGGCGCACCGTGGTCGCCGACGTTCTCGCAAATAGGCCCGCTTGATTGGGGCACGCCGGAGGACGAACGGAAGGCGCGCGCCGATTTCGACAAGATCCGGTCCTGGTCCGAACGGGAAAAGCGTCCGATCTATCTCGGTGAGTTCGGCGTGTACGAGGCCGCGCCAGCCGAAGCACGGACGAGATATCTGTCGTTCGTGGCGCGAAGCGCGGAGCGGCTCGGCTGGGCCTGGGCCTATTGGCAATTCGATCATGATTTCGCAGCCTTCGACAGCGCGCGTCAAAGCTGGAAGCCGGAGATCATGCGGGCGCTGATTCCGGCGGGGCGCTAAGACGGGGGCGTGACCTGAACTCAGCCGCGCCGGCGTGAAGCCATCCGACGATCGGATAGTTCAGCCTGGAGCGCCGTCATCAAGCTTAAGGCGCCGTGTCGCGTTGTGTTCAGGCAGTACCGAACTACCAAATGTGTCGGAGTGTTGCTGCCCGAATACAGCGCGCGGAGGCCAAGCCGATGTACCTTACCGGAGAGTTCTATCGCTGATTGCTTCGGGGGTGACGAATGAAACGACTGCTGCTGGCGACGTCGGCTCTGATTATCGCAGGCTCTGCTCAAGGTGCCGATCTGGGAGCTCGTCCCTACTCGAAAGCGCCGGTTGCGGCGGCCGTGCCTTTCAGTTGGACCGGCTGCTATATCGGGGGTCATGTCGGCGGCGGTGCGAGCCGAACGGGCTTCACGGATCCCGGCATCGGAACGGGGGCGGTCATCTCGCCTGCAATGACCATAGGCAGTGTGCCTGGTGATCGCGTTGGGGTGAACGGAGACGTCGGAGTTGTAGGAGGCGTTCAGGTAGGTTGCGACTACCAATTTGCCAGCAACTGGGTGATCGGGATTGCCGGCGATTTCACGGCGACCGATCTTCACGGCACCGCCAACGATCCCTTCTTCGCCGGAAAGACCGGCGCGCCCGCCACTCTGTCGAGCCGCACCGACTGGGTCGCCAGCGTCACGGGTCGGGTCGGCTACACATGGGATCGCTTGCTCGTTTATGGCAAGGGCGGCGTCGGGTTTGCGCATGACCGATACAATCTGAACAATTTCTCGTCGATTGGCGGCTTCTTTTGTCCCGGTGTGGGATTCCTCGTCTTTGAGCCCTGCAATTCAAGCGCCAGCACCGATCGTGTCGGCTGGGTGGCAGGTGCCGGTGTCGAGTGGGCCTTCGCCCCGAACTGGTCGGCCTTGGTCGAGTACACTCACTACGGTTTCGACAGCAAGCGCGTGGGATTCGCCAATCCAGCCGCCGCCACCACTGCCTTGATCGATATTCGTCAGGACATCGATATCGTGAAGGTAGGTATCAACTATCGGTTCGGCGGGTCACCAATCGTCGCGAAGTACTGATTGATCGCGCAAGCAGACAAAGGCAGCGGCCGGGGCTCAACCTCGCGCCGCTTCCATGCGATTCACGATCCGCTGCCCGATCGGGCTCTTCAACCAGGCTTGGAAACCGGGCCTGTCCCAGATCATCCGACGCAGTGCCAGAAGCGATCCATCCGTATGCGATCGCACCGGTTTTTCGGGTTCGGGCTCGAGCGTCCATCCGAGCTTCGACAGATATTGAATGGTCGTCTGATTGCGCTCCAGCACGAACGCGCGGATGCGGCTCAGCTTGAGATCGTCGAACACGAACCTGAGCAGCGGAATGAAGGTGTTCACCGTCGCTCCGGCATTGCGGTGCTCCTTTTCTCCGATCACGGCGCTGACGAGCGCCTCGCTCGCCGCCGCGTTGATGTCGAGGCGGATGAAGCCGACATGGATGCGGCTGCCACGCTCGAATATCCCGAGCAGGAGCCGTTCGCGCTGATCGAAGGATTTGATGTAGTCGGCGATCTCCGCCTTGGTCATCGCACGCGGTGACGTGTTGAGGACGTGTACCGTCCAGGGGTCGGACAACCAGTCCGCCCAGCGCTGCGAGGCGTCATCGCGCTTGATGGTGCGCAGGAAATAGCGCCCGGCCGGAAACCACAATTGCTGCTTGGGCAGACGTTCGACTTTCGGCGGCATGCCGCATCTAAGCAGTTTCGAGTCGGACGATCAATTTGGATGGCACAACGTGCAGGTATCGAGCGGCGACGCCTTCGTGGGCGCCGCTTCCGCGCTTCAGCAGATCGTCGGCAGCAGGCGCCGGACTTCGTCGAGCAGTTCGGGAACCGCCCTCTTGTCACCCGCGAGGTGCTTGAGCAGCGCGCTCTGGAACAGACCGTCGAACAGCGCGTAGAGCGCACCTGGCGACGACGCCGGCCGCTTGCCGCCGAGCTCGGCATAGCGCGAGGCAATGCGCCAGATCATCGCTTCCAGGCTCTTGTCGATCTCGAGGACATCCTTGCGAAACGCCGCCTCGAACATCGCCTGCGAGCGCAAATCGTACCAAAGCCGGTGCATGCGGGCTTCGTTCTGCAGCGTTGCTGCGAGCTTGGCGAGGAAGCCCTCCGTCAATTCGTCGCGGCTCGTCGCTGTCGCGACGACCTCGTCATAGCGCGTCACGCACTTGGCCTTGTAGTGGCGAACGCAGCAGCAGATCAGGTCGAGCTTGTCGCTGAAATAATAGTGGAACACGCCGTGCGTGAACGCCGAGTTCTGCGCGATCTCCCGCAGGCTGGTCCGGGCGAAGCCGAGCTCTCCAAGCGTTTCGAGTGCGGCCTCGGCAAGCTCGATGCGTCGCGCGTTGAACTTGTCGTCCCGCACGATCTCCGCCACGGCCTCTCGCTTCGCCGCTCCTGTCGCTTGCCGCGCCATCGTCGCGCTGTCTCCCGTCTCTTGGTCACCACGATCACGTCGTCGATCATCGTCTACAGACCATCCTCTTTGACAACTGTCAAATTTTTCCTTGACAACTGTCAAGTTCCGGGAGGAGTGTGCGCGCCAAGAAATTTGGACAGTCGTCAAGACGTCAGCAAATGGAGGAAATGCACCGGCGCCGCGCCGCCGGAACGGACTCGCATGCCGTTGCGCAACCGCGCCGGCACCGTGCCGCCGACCGCAGCACGCACCGATCATCAGCGAACAGATCAGTCCAAAAGATCAGTCCAAGCAAAGGGAGGACGTGCGATGAGTGAGAAGAGTCTTGATGGCCGCAAAGCCCTGGTCACCGGCGGAGCCCGCGGGATAGGAGCGGCTATTGCAGAAGCACTGGCGCGCTCCGGTGCGGCGGTCATGATCGGCGACATTCTCGATGACGTCGGCAAGGACAGCGCCGGCCAGATCGCCAGGCTCGGTGTGAAGACCGGCTTCGTGCATCTCGATGTCGCCGACGATGCGCAGTGGGAGAAAGCGACTGCTGCGACGGTTGCCACCCTCGGCGGGTACGACATTCTCGTCAACAATGCCGGCATCGAGATCACGTCGCTGGTCAGCGAGATCAGGGCCGAGGATGCGCGGCGGATGTGCGACGTCAACATCGTCGGCACCGTGCTCGGCATGAAGCACGCCTTCCGCGCGATGCGGCCGGGTGGAGCGGCGGGCAAAGGCGGCGCGGTCGTCAACATCGCGTCTGTCGCGGCGACGATCGCCTTCCCGAGCATCGCGGTCTATTCCGGCACGAAATCCGCGGTCGATCGCATGACACGGGTCGCTGCGATGGAGGCCGGCAAGCTCGGTTATGGCGTCCGCGTCAACTGCATCTATCCTGGCTTGATCCCGACCGACATGGGCCTGCAGCTGGCCAACGACATCGTCAAGATCGGTCTCGCGCCCGACGTCAACGCCGCGGTCGGCTCGGTGGTGGAGCAGACGCCGCTCGGCAAGCTCGCGGAGGTCGGCGACATCGCCAATGCTGCGGTGTTCCTGTGCTCGAACGAGGCGCGCTTCATCACCGGCATCGGACTGCCGGTCGATGGCGGCATGGGAATGTGAGCTGCAAACCTGACAACGAACATTTCGGAGGAACGACAATGAGCGCGAAGAAGCCCGTCATCGTCTATGGCGCGTCCGGCTACACCGGCCGCCTGGTCTGCGAATACTTACGCGAGTACAACATCCCCTTCATCGCCGCGGGGCGCAGCGCGGAGAAGCTCAACGCCGCAATGAAGGCGAACGTGGCCGGTATCGAGACCGCCGACTACGAGGTGGTGGAAGTGCCGCACACCGTGAGCGCACTGACGGAGTTGTTCAACGGTGCCTCGGTGGTGCTCAACACCGTGGGCCCCTTCGCCAGGTTCGGCGCCGAGGTGGTGCAGGCCTGCTGGGCGTCCCGATGCCACTACACCGACACGACAGGCGAGCAGGACTGGCTGATCACGCTCGAGCAGGAATGGGGCACGAAGTTCGCCAATGCCGGCCTGCTGCTCGCGCCGGGCATCGCGCAGATGTACACCACCGGTGAGATTGCGGCGCAGCTGTGCCTGGAGACGCCCGGCCTCGACACGCTCGACATCGCCGTGTTCTGGGGCGGCAGCCCGACCATCGCCTCGACGCAGACCATCCTGGTCAACGCCGCGATGGCAAAGGCCTACTATCTGGAGCAGAACAAGTATGTCGAGCATCAGGTGGATGCCGGCCTCTACAACCTCGCCATCCCCGGCCAGCATGAGCTCGCACTGGCGCTGCCCTGGGGCGGCACCTCGCATCCGGTGTGGTTCAAGCGCGATCCGCGTGTGGCCAATGTGAAGGTGCTGGGCGGCGTGTTCAACCGCGCGCTGATGCTGGGCGTGCCGCAGATCGTCGCCGCCGCGCTGGACGCGACCAAGGACATGAACCCCGACGACCGCTACGCTGCTTTGGCGCAGACCGCCGCCGGCGTGATGAACACCATGCCGCCGCGCGAGAACCCGCGCGTCAACAAGTCGCTGGATTCGGTGCATGCCTCCGGCCCATTGGGGCGCGCGCACTGCGTCATCAACGGCAACAGCAATTACAAGCAGACCGGCTTGCTGCAGGCCTATGCCGCGGCGCACCTGCTGCAGCAGCCGCCCAAGCGCGTGGGCTTCGCCTCCGGCTGCCAGGCATTCGGTCACCACGAGCTGCTCGGCCAGCTGCGCAGCTTCGGGCTGGTCAGCAGACCGATCCTCACCGTGCACGACTGAGCAAGATCACGGGTGGCGCGGCCGCGCGCCACCCGCCAGCTGCTTCCGGGATTGATCATGCGCTTCATCGATTACCTCGACAAAGGTGCCTCGCTCGGCCCCGATGCGCCGTGCCTGACCATGGACGGGCGCGATCTCAGCTACCGCGAGGTGCAGTTGCTGAGCTATCGCGTCGCGCGCGGGCTCACGCGATCGGGTATTGCTGCCGGCGAGAAGGTCGCAATCCTTTCCGGCAACGATCCGGTCGCGTTTGCATGCGTGTTCGGCATTTCCCGCGCGGGCTCGGTTTGGTGCCCGATCAATCCGCGCAACGAGGCGGCCGAAAGCCGGCTCATCCTCGACCAATTCGATTGCAGCCTGCTGCTGTTTCACTCGAGCTTCGCGCCGATGGTCGAGGCGGTGCGTGCAGAGCTGCCGAAGCTGCGCGTCCTCGTCTGCCTCGATGCCGAGTTGCCCTTCGCGCCCTCGTTCGACGGCTGGCTCGCTGGCCTTGCCACCGACCAATATCAACGCGAGACGGTCGACGATCTCGCGATGCTTCCGGGCACCGGCGGCACCACCGGAAAACCGAAGGGGGTCATGCTGTCGGGCCGCAACATCGAAGCCATGACGGCGCTGACGCTGATGGGCTATCCCTTCAGGGGGCGTCCGATCTATCTCGCGCTCGCGCCGTTGACCCATGCGGCCGGTGTGCTGTGTTTCCCGATCATGGCGCTCGGCGGCCGCGTCGTGATCATGCATCGCCCCGACACCGCCGAATTCCTCGATTTGATCGAGCGCTACCATGTCACGCACACCTTCCTGCCGCCGACATTGATCTACATGCTGCTCGATCATCCCAAGCTCGACTCCGCGAAGCTCGGGTCTCTGCAATGCTTCTGGTACGGCGCGGCACCGATCTCGGCCGCACGGCTTGCGGAGGCGCTGCGGCGCATCGGGCCCATGGCGCAGTTGTTCGGTCAGACTGAAGCGCCGATGATGATCTCGATGATGGCACCTGACGAGCATTACAATGTCGATGGCACGATCGCGATGGAGCGCCTCGCCTCGGCGGGGCGGATCAGCCCGTTGGTGCAGGCCGGCATCATGGATGGCGACGGCAATTTGCTGCCGACCGGTTCACGCGGCGAGATCGTGGTTCGCGGCTCCCTGGTGATGCAAGGCTATTACAAAAATCCTGAGGCCACGGCGGAGGCTTCCGCGCATGGCTGGCACCACACCGGCGACGTCGGCTACATCGACGACGATGGCTACCTCTATATCGTCGATCGCGCCAAGGACATGATCATCACCGGCGGGTTCAACGTCTACTCGATCGAGGTCGAGAACGCGCTGCGGGCGCACGAGGCGGTCCAGGATTGCGCCGTGATCGGCCTCGCCGACGAGAAATGGGGTGAGCGGATCGTCGCCGTGGTGCAGCCCCGTGCCGGCCAGAGCGTCGATGCGACGGCGCTGGCGGCCTTCGTCAAGCAGCGGATCGGCAGCGTCAAGACACCGAAGCAGATCGAAGTCTGGGACGATCTGCCGCGTTCCAAGGTCGGCAAGGTGCTGAAGCCGGATATCCGTGCGCGGCTGGCAGGTCGCTCAGGCGGCTAGAGCGTAATGGGTGTAGGTTGCATCGATCGCCACGGGCTCGGTGCAACCTCTCCCGCTTGCGGGAGAGGTCGCGCCGAAGGCGCGGGTGAGGGCTTTCTCCCCTTGGGGATTGTCCCATTGCGGAAGCACCCTCTCCCCAACCCTCTCCCGCAAGCGGGAGAGGGAGGGCACCTCCGTCGTTGCGTGATCAAGCCTCATCTCATCGCGCTTTAGCCCGAAAGCCGCTCCAGCACGTCGCGCACCAGCCCTTGCAGGAGATCGAGCTTGTAGGCCGTCATCGGCAATGGCTTGGCACCCGAGCTCGCCGCTTTCGCCGCCTCTGCGATCGATGCCGCATTGGCAAGCTTGCCGCTGAGCTGGACTTCCACGGCGGTGAGGCGAAGCGGCACGGGCGCGACGCCGCCGGCAGCGAGACGCACCAGCTGGAACTTGCCGCCGGCGATCACGACGCGGGCGCAGAGTTCCACCAGCGGCCATTCCGCATAGGTCCGGCTGATCGCCCGCTTGTAGGAAGCGCGCTCGCCCTCGAGCGGAGCAGGAAGCGCAATGTTCTTGATCATCTCGCCTGCTGCGAGTGTATGATCGGCGTGCGCGACCGAGCCGTCGCCGAGGAGACCGCTAATCGTCAATCCGCTGCGCCGGTCCGTGGTGATGGTCGCATCATAGGCGAGCAGAGCCGCCGCCATGGTCGAGGGATGCGGCGCGATGCACGGTCCGAGATCGAAGGCAACGCCATAGAGATGATTGCCGGAACGGGCAGGGCAGGTGCTGCCGCCTTTCTTCAGGCAATCGATGTCGGCCCGGCGGAAATACCAGCAGCGTGAACGCTGCGCGAGATTGCCGCCGAGCGTGGCAACGTTGCGCACCTGTGGCGTGGCGAGTCCCTGCGCGCTCGCCGCAATGCCGGGATAAACGGCGAGGATGCGAGCGTCGGTCGCGATCGTGGCGATGGTGGCGAGCGCGCCGATCCGGGCCGCTCCATCGGCTCCCCAGCTGATCGTCTTGTCGCCGCTGGTCGAGATATCGATCAGCATTCCCTGCGACACCCCGCTGCGGCGGCGTTCGCTGAAGTCGGTGCCTCCGGCGCGGAATTCAGGCGTGGGATTGGCGGTGATGACGGCGACACTCATGCTGCATCCCTCCCTTTCAGCGCGGCCACAAGACGATCGGGCCGGAACGGAATTTCAGTCAGTCTCACGCCGATCGCATCGCGGATGGCGTTGGCGATCGCGGGCGAGGTCGGCACGGTGGCGACTTCGCCGATGCCGACGCTGCCGCCCGGCACATGCTCGAAACCGGCTTCGTCGAAATGCACGTCCAGTTTCGGCATGTCGGCGATCCCCGGAATGCGGTAATCCTCCATGCTGCCGCTCAAGATGTGGCCGCTCGAAGGATCGGTCTCCCGCGTCTCATAGAGTGCGTAGCCGATGCCCTGGATCACCGCGCCCGCGGCCTGGCTTCGCGCCAGCGCCGGCGCGGCGAGCTTGCCGACCGCGAGGCCCGTATAGGCGTTGAGCACGCGCACATGGCCGAGCCAGGTGTCGACCTCGACTTCCATCACCTGCACCGAGCTCGGCACGCCGGCGCCGACCACCATGTGGCTCATCAGACGCAGCACCCAACCGAACACCCGGCCCATGATGCCCGCCTCGTGCAGCGCGGGCCTGACGCCGGGCGGCGGCTTGCCGTCCTCCTGGCGCTTGGCCGACACGGCGATATCAGGAGAAGCCGCGATCATCTCGCGCCACGGCGCGTTCGAGCCCGGAGCAGGTGTGCGAGAGGCGGTGCGCCTGATTTCCGCTTTCAGCTTGTCGATGGCGAGCAAGGTCGGCGGCACCACCGAGGCGGTGACGCGGCTGCCGCCGGAGCCCGGTCCGCGCGGCAGGCTGGAGCGGCCGATGCGAACGTCCACATCATGCGGCTCGAGATCGAACGCCTTCGCGACGGTGTTGGCGATCACGCTGCGTGTGCCCGTGCCGATATCCTGGACCGCGCAGCTTGCGACGATGCGGCCGCCCTTGATCGCGAGTTCGACCGAGGAGCCGGTCTGCCAGAGATAGAGCCAGTAACCGGTGGCGACGCCGACGCCTTGCCGGTAGCGGCCGGTCTGCGATGCGGCTGGCTTGCGGCTCTTCCAGACGTCGAGGCCGGCAGCCCAGTCGTACAGTCGCTGGCGGTTGGGATCGGGGTCCCAGAGCTTGCGCAGCTGAATCGGATCCATCTTCATGCGCAGCGCCGCCTCGTCGACCGCCTGCTCCAGCGCAAACGACATCGGCGGACCGCCGGGGCCGCGGAACGGCGCGCCGGGCGGCAAATTGCTGAGCACGTCGAAGTCGACGAGCTCCTTTGCTTCGGCCGGATAGATCAGCCGCGCCAGGCCCGCGATCAGCGAGTTCACGGCGGCGCCGGTGTCTGCATGGGCAGTGAGCGACAGCGCCTTGAGGCGGCCTTCCGCAGAAGGCAGCAAGGACAGCTTCAGCTCGGCGGCCGGACGATAGCCGGTGACGGAAAGCTCCTCTTCACGATCGAAGGCGACGCGCACCGGCGCTTTCGCGGCGCGCGCAAGCTCGATCGCGGCGATGGTCTCCAGCCCAACGCTGCCTTTGGAGCCGAATCCGCCGCCGACATGATCGGCGATCACACGCACCTTGTCGTGCGGAAGGCCATAACGCTTGGCGAGCTTCTCCATGCTCTCGTGGATGGCCTGGGTCGAGATGTGCACAATGAGCTGATCGCCATCGAACCTGGCCACGGCGGCATGTGGTTCGAGGCTTGCGTGCTGTTGCGTCGAGACGCGAAAGGTCTCCTCGACCAGCAGCGGATTGCGTTGCTGGCGCGCCTCGTCAAGCCAGCTCTTGGCGCGCTTGGCTTTCTGCGAGAACGGCGCCGAGGGCCCGCGCACATTGCCCTTCCACGACACCGGAGCGCCGCCTGCGCCCTCGGACACGTTGCCGGCACGCTTGCGGTCCTTCTTTTCGAACACGACCGGTGCATCGTCGCGTCGCGCTGCATCGAGCCCGATCACAGCGGGCAAAGGCTCGGGCTTGAAGCTGATCGCGGCGATGGCCTGCAGTGCGGTGCGGCGATCCTTGGCCGCGACGGCTGCAATCGGCGCGCCGACGAAGCGGACCATGTTGTCGTCGTCGAGCAGCGGAACGACCGCGGCAACACCGGCAATGGCGCGGGCCGGCGCCAGATCAAGCCCGGTGATCCTCGCATGCGCGACGTGCGCGCGCAGGATGACGCCTTCGAGCTGTCCGTCATGGTGGACGTCGACGGCGTAGCGGGCCAGTCCCGTCACCTTGTCGCGGGCTTCCAGCCGCGGCGCGATGGGCTCGTTACCGTCGAAGCGGCCCGAGCATGCTTCGGCGACGGCGCGATAGATGCCTTCATAGGCGCCGCAGCGGCAGAGATGTCCCGATAGCGCGGCGGCGATCTCCTCGCGCGAGGGTGTCGCCGCGCCCTTGGTCGCGCGCCAGCCGTCATGGAAGGCGGCGGCTTCGACGACGAAGCCGGGTGTGCAGAAGCCGCATTGCAGGGCGTCGTGCGCCATGAACGCCTTCTGCACCGGATGCAATCCGGCCGCCCCGACGCCCTCGATGGTCGTCAGCGATTTGCCCGCGGCCGCCTGCGCCGGCAACAGGCAGCTCACGACCGGCGTGCCGTCGAGCAGCACGGTGCAGGCGCCGCAGACGCCGGAGCCGCAGACGAGTTTGGTGCCGGTGAGGCCGCCATCGCGGATCACGTCGATCAAGAGCGCATCCGGATCGTCGGGCAGCGCCAGAGGCCGTCCATTGATGGTCGTGCTGGTCATTTTCGAACTCCCGTTTTGCGTTGGGACTTCTTTGCGGCCGGCGCCATCGCGCCGGCGATCAGCATGCGCAGCATGGTCTCGAGCTGTTTCAGGAACGCGTCGACCGGCTGCATGGAAGGGAAGGCGGATTTGGCGCCGTGGATCGCCATCTCGACGCAGCGCGCGAGCTCGCGCACGCTGATGCCGCTTTCGAGCCTGAGCTTTCGCTTGCGGCACACCCGCGCGATCGTTGTTGCGATCTCGTCGGCGAAACGGCTGGAATAGCTCTGGTAGAGGTCGCGCGCCTGCGCGAGGTGCTCGGAAAACAGCTCCTCGGTATGGGGCGAATCCTTGAGCGAGGCGAGGAGCGACTGCATTCGCGCGCCGATCTCGGCGACCAGGATGTCGGCAAGATCGAGGCCCGCTTCTTCCGCCGCCTTCGCTGCCGCGATTTCGGCAGCGAGCCCCTGCGCGTAGATCCGCTCGAGCACGGCGCGAAACAGCGCCTCCTTGGAGGCGAAGTGATGATAGAGCGCCTGCCGCGTCAGTCCGGCTTCCTCCGCCGCCAGCTCGATCGAGGAGCGGCGGAAGCCGTGGCGCCGGAACACGCGCAAGGCACCGTCGAGGATCCGGTCCTGGGGAGGGGCCTTGGCCTGCATTTTGTCAGATTTGACAAACCCGAACTAAATGTCAAATCACGGATTGATGACGGTCTCGTGCGTGCAAGAGCCAAGGCCGCCCGCACGCCAGCGATATCGCATTTGAGAGTTTTTCCTGCGGCCATCCTTCGAGACGCCCGCTGGAGGCGGGCTCCTCAGGATGAGGTCGGAGTGCGCGGCAGCAACGGGACCTGACGCTGATTAGCCTCATCCTGAGGAGGCGCGTCAGCGCCGTCTCGAAGGACGAGGCGTGCGCGCAGACCGCCGCCACAAGTCACATGCGATTGCCCCGCCGCACGCGGGCGGGGACGTCACCGAATTCCCGTCGGCTGGCGATGGCGACGCGAATACCTCGCCGCCCAAATGAAAACGGGCACGCCTTCTTGCGAAGGCATGCCCGTTTGAAACCCTATTCGTGCGACGCGCGCGCTTTAGTGCACGCTCACCGCTTGCAGCTCGTTGCTCCAGGCGTTGGCGATCGCAGCTTCTCGGCTGTCGGTCAGCATGATGGGCGTGCCGTCGGCGGCATGGAGCGCGAAAAGCTTGAGGCCCGGCGCGATCTTGGGTGCCTCGGGGAACAGGCCCGGCACGTCCTCGGAGCGGATCTGTTTCACATAGGCGATATGGCCTTCGCCCAGGGTTGCCAGCGTCTCCGGAGAGACGTTCTTGGCTTCGTATTCGAACGCAACGTGACCTTCACTCATGGTCTCGACTCCTCTGGAACACTAAGCGGTCGAGTCCGCTACTCGTTCCATTATTCGTGCTCATTGATAGCGATTGTCTTAACGATCCGCTCCGGTTCAGGCCGGGCCAGATCGATCGACAACAGCCCGTTCTTCAGATCCGCACCCAGCACCAGCATCCCCTCCGCCAGCACGAAGGTGCGCTGGAAGTGGCGCGCGGCGATGCCGCGATGGATGTATTGCCGGGTCTTGTCGTCCTGCTGCCGCCCGCGGATCACGAGCTGGTTTTCCTCAATGGTTACATCGAGTTGGTCGCGCGTAAATCCGGCGACCGCCAGCGTGATGCGCAAACGCTCGGGCTGGCCGTCCGTGCGGTCGCACCTCTCGATATTGTAGGGAGGATAACCGTCGGCGCCTTTGACGACCCGATCGAGCACGCGCTCGATCTCGTCGAAGCCCAGCAGGAAGGGACTGGAGAGCGTTGGAACACGAGACATAGTTTACAAAGTCCTCGCAGAAAGCGACTTTGGTGCATCAGGGCCCGCGAGCGGCGCCCCTTGATCAGCAATATGGGCATGTTCCCCTGTGGGTTCAAGCAGGTAGCGGGAGAGGCTGTGGACGGGCCACTTTCCGCCAAGCCCGAGCGCCTGGTTCGTCATGTTGGCATGACGCGTCGTGCGAGGCGATTTATCCCAACGAAAACAGAGCCCCTTCTACTGTGCATGGGGTTGTTTTCGCACCTTTGTCGTCGGGCCCCGGAGCTGCTCAGCCCTTGAGCCGCGTCCGCCCGTCGTCACTGAACAGATGCAGCTTCGCCCGCACCGCCGCGACACGGATTCTCGCGCCGATGGCGGGCGCTTGGGTTCCGGGAATGCGGACGATGACCTCGCCGGGCGGCAGCTCGCCGGGCGTGGCGGCGACGCGCTGGTCCTCCTGCTCGCGGGAGCCGTAGACGAAGGTCTCGGCGCCGACGCGCTCGATGGCTTCGACGGTGAGCGGCAGGGCGAGGCCGCCGGCCGGCGTCTCGTCGGTGATGACGAAATCCTCCGGGCGGATTCCGACGATGCCGGCATCGGCCGCGGCGCTGCCGGCGAGCTGCGACCGGATTTCCTCGGGCCGCGTCGACATCAGGTTCATCGGCGGCGCGCCGATGAAGGAGGCGACGAAGGTCGTCGCCGGTTTCTCGTAGATATCAAGCGGATTGCCGACCTGCTCGACCTGGCCGCCGTTCATCACCACGAGGATGTCAGCCAGCGTCATCGCCTCGAGCTGGTCATGGGTGACGTAGATCGACGTCGTGTTGAGCCGGCGCTGCAATTTGCGGATCTCGACCCGCATCGCGATGCGCAGCTTGGCGTCGAGGTTGGACAGCGGCTCGTCGAACAAGAACACCTTCGGCTGGCGCACGATGGCGCGGCCCATGGCGACGCGCTGGCGCTGGCCGCCGGAGAGCTGGCGCGGCTTGCGCTCTAGCATGGCGGAGAGCTCGAGCACGCGCGCGGCTTCCTCGACGCGGGTCTTGATCTCGGCCTCGGCCATGCCGCGGTTGCGCAGGCCATAGGCCATGTTGTTGTAGACGCTCATATGCGGATAGAGCGCGTAGTTCTGGAACACCATCGCGATGTCGCGATCGGCGGGCTCTACTCCGTTGACGACGCGGCCGCCGATGTCGATCTCGCCGCCGGTGACCGTCTCCAGCCCCGCGACCATGCGCAGCAGCGTGGACTTGCCGCAGCCGGAGGGGCCGACCAGCACGCAGAACTGTCCGTCGCCGACATCGACGTCGACGCCCTTGATGGCCTCGAAGCCGCCGGGATAGGTCTTGCGGACGCTGCGCAGGGTGACGTTAGCCATGGGTTGCACCGGCGAGTAGCGAGTAGGGAATGGCGAATGGAGACTTGTTAGCACGCAAGGCGGACGCAGCGACCCCATTCGCCACTCGCCATTCACTATTCGCCATCTTCACTTTTCCGTCTCGACCAGGCCGCGCACGAACAATTTCTGCATGGCGACGACGACGAACACCGGCGGCAGCATGGCCAGCACGGCGGTTGCCATCACGATCGGCCATTCGGTCAGCGCGTCGGTGGTGGTGATCATCTTGCGGATGCCGATCTGGATGGTCTGCATGTCGTCGCGCGTGGTGATCAAGAGCGGCCAGAGATATTGATTCCAACCGAGGATGAACAGGATCACGAACAGCGCCGCCATGTTGGTGCGCGACAGCGGCAAGAGCGTATCCCAGAAGAAGCGGAAGGGGCCGGCGCCGTCGATGCGCGAGGCCTCCAGCAGCTCGTCCGGCACGGTCATGAAAAACTGGCGGAACAGCAGCGTCGCGGTGGCCGATGCGATCAGCGGCAGCGACAGGCCGGCATAGCTGTCGAGCATGTGCAGGTCGGCGACGATCTTGTAGGTCGGATAGATGCGGACTTCGACCGGCAGCATCAGCGTGATGAAGATCAGCCAGAACAGCGCCATCCGGAACGGGAAGCGGAAATACACGATCGCATAGGCCGAGATGATCGAGACCGCGATCTTGCCCAGCGCGATCAGCAGCGCCATCACCAGCGAGTTCAGCATCATGTTGCCGACCGGCTCGCGGGTGGAGCCGCTCGTGCCGACGAAGATGGTCTGGTAGTAGGTCTGGAAGAAATGACCCCCGGGCAGCAACGACATCTGCCCGTTGGCGATCACCGCGTTGTCCTGGGTGGACGCCACGAAGGCGAGATAGACCGGGAAGGCGACGATCGCGATCCCGATCCAGAGGATGATATGGGCAATGTAGCGCCGAAAGCCTTCTTCCTCGACCATCAGTAGGTCACCTTGCGTTCGACGAAGCGGAACTGGATGCCCGTCAGCACGATCACCATGATCATCAGGATCACCGATTGCGCCGCGGAGCTGCCGAGGTTTCCGCCGAGCAGGCCGTCGGTATAGACTTTGTAGACCAGCGTCTCCGTCGACTTGCCGGGGCCGCCCCGGGTCATGGTGTCGATGATGCCGAACGTGTCGAAGAAGGCGTAGACGATGTTGACGACCAGGAGGAAGAAGATGGTCGGCGACAGCAGCGGGAAGATCACGGTCCAGAACCTGCGCATCGGGCGGGCGCCGTCGATCGCAGCCGCCTCGATCACGCTTCTGGGGATGCTCTGCAGGCCGGCGAGGAAGAACAGGAAGTTGTAGGAGATCTGCTTCCAGGCGGCGGCCAGGATGATCAGCGCTGCGGCCTGGTCGCCGTCGAGCAGTGGATTCCAGTCGATGCCCAGCGCCCGCAGGTAGCGCGAGAGCACGCCGAGCGAGGGGTGCAGCATGAAGATCCAGAGCACGCCGACGACCGGCGGCGCCACCGCATAGGGCCAGATCAGCAGCGTGCGGTAGAGCATCGAGCCGCGCAGCGGCTTGTCTGCCATCACGGCCAGCAGCAGCGCGAACGACAGCGACGACACCGCGATCGCGAATGAGAAGAAGAAGGTGCGCAGGATCGCCTCGAAATAGGCGGGCTCCTTGAACAGCTCGATATAGTTCTCGAACCAGACGAAGCTGGTCGACAGGCCGAAGGCGTCCTGCAGCAGGAACGACTGGATCATCGCCTGCAAGGCCGGCCAGTAGAAGAAAATCAGGACGATCGCGAGTTGCGGCGCAACCAGCGCATAGGGCAACAGCTTCGATTGGAAAATGGCTTGCTTTTGCATGATGCCCCAGCGCGGCAGGCCGGGGGACCGGCCTGCCGCTTGTCGCCTTACTTCACGGCGGTCTTTTCGAACTGGCGCAGCATGGTGTTGCCGCGCTCGACGGCCGCGTCCAGCGCCTGCTTGGCGGTCTTCTTGCCGGCCAGCGCCTGCTCGATCTCCTCCGCCCAGACGTCACGGAGCTGCACCATGTTGCCGAGGCGCAGGCCGCGCGAATTCTCGGTCGGCTCCTTGTTGGTCAGCTCGAGCAGCGGCGTCTCCAGATAGGGCTGATCCTTGTAGAAGCCATCCGCCTTGGCCTTCTCATAGGCCGCCTTGGTGATCGGCAGATAGCCCGAGGCCTTGTGGATGTAGACTTGGCGATCGGTGTCCGAGAGGAAGGAGAAGAATTTGGCGACGCCCTTGTAATCGTCCGCCGGTTTGCCGCCCATTACCCAGAGCGAGGCACCGCCGATGATCGAGTTCTGCGGCGCGCCCTTAGCGTCCGGGTAATAGGGCATCGGCACCGCGGTGAAGGCAAACTTGGCCTGCGCCTTGACGTTGCCGAAGAACGCGGACGAGGTCAGGTAGAGCGGACATTCGCCCGACGTGAAGCGGCCTTCGCCGGTGTTGGTGCGGCCGGCATAGTCGTAGGTCTTGTCCTTCTGGAGCTCGACCAGATTTTCGAGATGCTTGACCTGGAGCGGACCGTTGAAGGACAGCACGGTGTCGAAACCGTCGAGGCCGTTGGCCTTGCTGGCGAGCGGCACGTTGTGCCAGGCGGAGAGCTGCTCGAGATTGACCCAGGTGACCCAGGAGTTGGAGAAGCCGCAGGTGGCGTGGCCGGCCGCCTTCAGCTTCTTGGCGGCGTCGAACACTTCGGGCCAGGTCTTCGGCACCTCGACATTCGCTTTCTTCAGTGCGTCGAGATTGACCCACATCACGGTCGAGGACGAGTTGAACGGGAAGGACAGCATCTCGCCCTTCGAGGTCGAGTAATAGCCGGTGATCGCAGGCAGATAGGCCTTCGGATCGAACTTCTCGCCGGTCTCGGCCATCAGCTTGTAGACCGGCTTCACGGCGCCGGTCGCGGCCATCATGGTGGCGGTGCCGACCTCGAACACCTGCATGATGTGCGGCGCGTTGCCGGCGCGGAACGCGGCGATGCCGGCGTTCATCGTGTCGGCGTAGTTGCCCTTGTAGGTCGGGATCACCTTGTAGTCGCTCTGCGTGGTGTTGAAATCGTTGGCGAGCCTGACGATGACGTCGTTGTTGGCGCCGGTCATCGCGTGCCACCATTGGATTTCGGTCACGGCAAGCGCCGGCGACGCGCCGAGACCAATTGTGAGTGCGACGGCCGCCGCCGTGCCAAAATGTCGAAGAGCCATCAAGAACCTCCCTTGCCCGTCACTAAAGAAGCGCTTGCGCTAGCAGCGCCATATGACGTTCACATGACTGTGTAAGCGGGAGAAACGAAAGCAGCAAGCGCGGCCAAATGGGAAGTCGTCAAATAGGCCAAGACCGAGCCGTCAGCCAACTCCGTTCGCGCTGCACATGCGTGCGCGCGCCGCAGTGCGGCATTGAGATGAGGCATTATCGTGCCGCGGGCTCCGAACCTCTCCCACTTGCAAGCGGGAGAGGGAGCGCACCACCGTTGACGCTCGCCTTAGCTCAGCGTTTCCGCTCGGGACCGCAGACCGTGCCTTTTTCGACCATCGCGTCGATCTCGGCCTTGGAGTAGCCGAACTCGCCCAGCACCTCGGCCGCGTGCTGGCTGAATTTCGGCGGCACGCGGCGCAGGCTCGGCTTGCTGCGGTCGAGCCGGATCGGCGAGGCAACGCCCTTGTACCAGTCCTTCTCGATAATATCGCCACGCGCGATCGTGTGCGGATTGGTCAACGCCTGGTCGATCTTCTGCACGGGACCTGCAGGCAGGCCGGCCGCGAGCAGGCGGTTGCACAGCGGCTCGGCCTCGTGCTGGCTGAACACGGCCGCAAGCTCGGCGCGCAGTGCCTCGCGATTGGCGATGCGGTCCTTGTTGCGGGCAAAGCGCGGATCGGTGCCGAGCTCGGGCTTGCCGATCTCCTTCGCCAGCTTGCGGAAGGTGCCGTCATTGCCGACGCCGATGAAGATGTTGTCGGTCTTGGTCGGGAAGATCGCGTAAGGCACGAGGTTCGGATGCTCGTTGCCGGTGAGACCAGGCGGCTTGCCATGCATGAAATAATTCGCGGTGTGCGGATGCATGATGGCAAGGCCGGTCTCGTACAGCGTCGTCTCCAGGAACTGGCCCTTGCCCGACCGCTGCCGCTCCGACAGCGCCATCAGGATGCCGATCGCCGCATAAAGTCCGGTGGTGATGTCGACCAAGGGCACGCCGATCCGCATCGGCCCGCTCTCGGGCGAGCCGGTCGCTGCGATCATGCCGGTCATGGCCTGGATGATGGCATCGTAGCCGGGGTTGCCGCCGCGCGGGCCGTCGGCGCCGAAGCCGCAGATCCGGCAATGCACGAGGCGGGGATATTTCTTGCTGAGGACGTCGTTGCCGATGCCCCATTTCTCCAGCGTGCCCGGCTTGAAATTCTCGATCAGGACGTCGGCGGTCTCCAGCATCTTGAGCAGCACGATTCGGCCGCCCTCGGAGGCGAGGTCGAGGCCGATCGAGCGCTTGTTGCGGTTGATGCCGACGAAATAGGCCGCATCCTCCTCGTGGAACGGAGGGCCCCATTCGCGCACCTCGTCGCCCGCGGGCGGCTCAACCTTGATCACGTCGGCGCCGTGGTCGGCGAGGATCTGGGTGCAGTAGGGACCGCCGAGCACGCGCGTGAGATCGATGACGCGCAGTCCGCTCATGGCGCCCGTTGCTGCTTCAGTCATGCCTTCGCTTCCCCTGTGTCGATCATTGGATCACAGGCCTAGCGAGGTTTGTTTGCGCCAGCAATGGCGCCGAGCGTGGAGCCGTATGCGCCGCCGTGCAGCCATGCCGCAGCGTGGCAAATTCAGTCGGATGCGGCCGGCCCGAGGGGCATCCCGGGCCAGCCAATCCGCGCTGCCGATCAGACCACCGTCAGGCGAACGTCGACATTGCCGCGCGTGGCATTGGAGTACGGGCACACCTGGTGCGCCTTCGCGACCAGCGCCTCGGCGTCTGCGCGGGCAAGGCCCGGCAGCGAGACCGCGAGGTCGATATCGAGGCCGAAGCCGCCCTCGGAGCGCGGGCCGATGCCGACGGTCGAGGTGACCGAGGCGTCGGCAGGCACCTTCGGGCCGCCCTGCGAGGCCACGAACTTCATCGCGCCGATGAAGCAGGCGGCATAGCCGGCCGCAAACAGCTGCTCGGGATTGTTGCCAGCGCCGCCGCCACCGCCGAGCTCCTTCGGCGTGGTGAGCTTGACGTCGAGCGCGCCGTCGAGGGTCGCAGCATGGCCGTCGCGGCCGCCGGTGGCCTTGGCGCTGGTCTTGTAGAGGACGTTCACGGACATTGTCGTCTCCTCGGGTCTTTCCGGGTTGGGGTGCAAGCTTTATCGCAGACAATTAGATTGCGCGCAATATAATTCGTCGCGCCTCACATTTAATTGTTCGCAATTGAATGTGGCGCCGGTCGGGACCAGAATGGGAGAAACGCGCAGGATTCTTCATGGCCCGGAAATCAACGGCGGTAGACCCGCTTCGTCTCGACAACCAGATTTGCTTTGCGGTCTATTCCGCTACGCACGCCTTTAACCGCGTCTACAAGCCGCTGCTCGATCGGCTCGGCCTGACCTATCCGCAATATCTGGTCATGCTGGTGCTGTGGGAGCGCGACGACGTGCCGGTCAAGGAGATCGGCGAGAAGCTGTTCCTGGATTCGGGCACGCTGACGCCGCTGCTCAAGCGGCTCGAGGCCGCTCATCTCGTCAGGCGCACCCGCTCGCGTGAGGACGAGCGCCAGGTTCTGATCGCCCTGACGCCGCAGGGCCATGCACTGAAGGAAAAGGCCCGCAGCGTGCCGCAATCGATCCTGGCGGCATCGGACTGCTCGGTGTCGGAGCTGGTCGCGATGAAAGACGAGATCGTGGCGTTAAGGGATCGGCTGAATGCGGTGATCGGGGAGTAGGGGCTAAAGCCGCTTCTTGGCGAAGGAGCGGCCTGATGCTGACTTCAAGTACTTTTCGAATGCGACGGCCTGCTTCTCGTCGCTGAATGCGACGTAAGTCTTGAGCCGCCAAGGTCCGTATTTCGAAGTGTGGGGCACCTCGCCAGCATTGTGCTTTGCCAGTCGGGCGCGGAGGTCGTCAGTGATCCCGACATAGAAGTGGAGAGAATCAAGGCTCTCAAGGATGTAGACGTACTTCACGGGCACACTCCTCGGTAGGCGAGGAGAGCTTACACCCGCTCTTGTTTTGCTGAAGCCCGGCTTCGCCCTTCGGGCTTCGCCGCGGCAGCCTTCGCTAGCTTCGCCACGAGGGAGCGGAGCTGGCTTGCCGAGCCGTAGCTGGCGAAGCCAGCGAAGGCTGGTGGAGCCAGGCGGGATCGAACCGCCGACCTCTTGCATGCCATGCAAGCGCTCTCCCAGCTGAGCTATGGCCCCTTAACCCTAGACGGAGTGAACCTGGTCGATCACCCCGGACCGGCGAGCCTTCCGACTCGCGCGGTGCACCCTTTTTCACAGATCAGGGCTGATCTCAAGTCTCTTCATCACCGCCGACATCACCAATGATGTCGGTCACGTCCTCATCGCCCTCTTCTTCGTCGGCAATGAAGGTCGAATCGTCGTCATCATCGTCATCGAGGGTCTCGTCGACCTCGATATCGTCCTCCGATTCGGGCACGACCGCCTTGACCTTGCCGGTGTTCTCCTCGGCATCGGCCTCCTCGAGCGAGACCAACTCCTCGGTCTCCGCCGGCTCCGGCGCGTTGTCCTGGGCCATGTTGCGGGCCTCGGCCGCACGGGGGCCGCGGGCAGGAGCGACCGGGGCGATCGGCACCACTTCGCCGGTATAGGGCGAGATCACCGGATTCTTGTTGAGGTCATAGAACTTCTTGCCCGTGGTCGGGCAAATACGTTTGGTTCCGAGTTCGGACTTGGCCACGGCAGGAATCCTGGGAATGTCTGAAAAGCGGTGCTTCACTTGGCTAGTTGGCGGCCCGCTGTCAATAGCGCATTACGGGAGAACGACATGCCCGTGACGGGGCGCGGACCATGTGGTACCTGCGCGCCAGCCCACCGGGCCTATTCAAGGACACAATCTTGACCCATTCCGATCAACCGAGGCCGCTCCAGTCTCGCGCCAGCGGTCCCCTGACCGGGAAAGTACGGGTGCCCGGCGACAAGTCGATCTCCCACCGCGCCCTCATCCTGGGCGCGCTCGCGGTCGGCGAGACCAGGATTTCGGGCCTGCTCGAGGGCGAGGACGTCCTCAACACCGCCAAATCGATGCAGGCGCTGGGCGCCAGCGTCGAGCGCACCGGCGATTTCGCCTGGACCGTCAACGGCGTCGGGGTCGGAGGCTTGGCCCAGCCCAAGGCAGCACTGGATTTCGGCAATTCCGGCACCGGCTGCCGGCTGGTCATGGGCGCCGTCGCCGGCTGCCCGATTTCGGCGGTATTCGACGGCGACGCCTCGCTGCGCAGCCGTCCGATGCGCCGGATCCTCGATCCCCTGGAAAAGATGGGTGCCAGGGTCACCGCCGGCGGCGAGGGCGGGCGCCTGCCGCTGACCCTCCAGGGCGCGCGCGACCCCCTGCCGATCGTCTACGAGACCCCTGTCGCCTCGGCCCAGATCAAATCGGCCGTGCTGCTGGCGGGCCTCGCCGCTCCCGGCACCACCACGGTCATCGAGACCGAGGCCAGCCGCGACCACACCGAGCTGATGCTGAAGCATTTCGGCGCCGACATCACCTCGGTCCAGGAAGGCCGGCACGGCCGCCGCATCACGCTGGTGGGCCAGCCCGAGCTGCATGGCGCCAATGTCGTGGTGCCCGCCGATCCCTCTTCGGCCGCCTTCCCGATCGTCGCGGCGCTGATCGTGGAGGGCTCCGATGTCGTGCTGTCCGACGTCATGACCAATCCGCTGCGCACCGGGCTGTTCACCACGCTGCGCGAAATGGGCGCCTCCATCGAGGAGAGCGAAGTGCGCGGCGATGCCGGCGAGCCGATGGCGCGCTTGCGCGTGCGGGCGTCGAAGCTGCGCGGCGTCGAGGTGCCGCCGGAGCGCGCGCCGTCGATGATCGACGAATATCTGGTGCTGGCGGTGGCGGCGTCGTTCGCCGAAGGCACCACGATCATGCGCGGCCTGCAGGAGCTGCGCGTCAAGGAATCCGACCGGCTTGAAGCCACCGCCGCCATGCTGCGCGTCAACGGCGTCAAGGTCGAGGTCTCCGGCGACGATCTGATCGTAAGGGGTCGCGGCCACGTCCCGGGCGGCGGCACTGTCGCCACCCATATGGACCATCGCATCGCGATGTCCGCGCTGGTGATGGGCTGCGCCTCCGATCAGCCCGTGACCGTCGACGACACCGCCTTCATCGCCACCAGCTTTCCGGATTTCATTCCGATGATGCGTTCGCTAGGGGCCGAGTTTTCATGATCATCGCCATCGACGGGCCCGCGGCTTCGGGCAAGGGGACGCTCGGCAAGCGTCTCGCCCACCATTACGGCTATCGTCATCTCGATACCGGCGTGATCTATCGCGCGGTCGCCTACGCCTTGATGCAGGCGGGGCACGATCTCAACGATGAGGCGGCCGCGGTGCAGGCCGCGTTGGAGCTCGATCCCGAAAAGTTCGGTAATCCTGCGCTGAAGACCCAGAAGGCCGGCGAGGGGGCCTCGATCGTCTCGGCAATCCCTCGGGTTCGCGAGGTCCTGGTCAATTTCCAGCGCCAGTTCGCCGCCGATCCGCCCGGCGCCGTGCTCGACGGCCGCGATATTGGAACCGTGATCTGCCCCCATGCCGACGTGAAGATCTTCGTGGTCGCCGACCCCAAGGTCCGCGCGCGGCGCCGCACCATGGAGGCCAAAGCGCGGGGCGAGGAGGCGGACGAGGCGGCCGTGCTCGCCGACATCCTCCAGCGTGACGAACGTGACAAGAATCGGCCGATTGCGCCTCTGAAACCGGCCCCGGATGCTTACTTGCTAGATAACTCCCAACTGGATATAGAAGGCGGCGTCCGGGCCGCCATCGACATTATCGAGGCTGTCCGAGCGGGCCGGTCGCGGGGTTAAGCCGCCGCCGTCATTGGAGGAAGTGCCCGCTCCCGCTCTTTGAGGTCGATACGCTTCGTCCCGGTTTCGGGACCGGCGCGATCCAGGTTCCGGACAAGCTTTCAACGTATCGAACGCGCGGGCCTCAGCCGGCCCGCTTCCGCTGTTCTGGTCGCCAGATCGGGGCAACGAGCGGTCGCTCGAAGGTCTTGCGGACCTTCCGACACTGCGCGCGCGATGCGCCCATGAACCCAACGGCCGGCAAGACATCCGCAACTGGAGAACAAATGGCTTCGACTTCTGCTGATACCTATAGCCCGTCGCGCGACGATTTCGCCGCGATGCTCGACGAGTCCTTCGCAGGTGGCAACCTGCAGGAAAGCTCCGTCGTCAAGGGCAAGGTGGTTGCAATTGAAAAGGACATGGCCGTCATCGACGTCGGCCTGAAGACCGAGGGCCGCGTTGCCCTTCGCGAATTTTCCGGCCCCGGCCGTGAGAGCGACCTCAAGGTCGGCGACGAGGTGGAAGTGTTCCTCGATCGCATCGAAAACGCCCTCGGCGAAGCCGTGCTGTCGCGCGACAAGGCGCGCCGCGAAGAGAGCTGGGGCAAGCTGGAGAAGGCGTTCCAGAACAACGAGAAGGTCAACGGCGTCATCTTCAACCAAGTCAAGGGCGGCTTCACCGTCGACCTCGACGGTGCCGTGGCCTTCCTGCCGCGCTCGCAGGTCGACATCCGTCCGATCCGCGACGTTGCGCCGCTGATGAACAACTCGCAGCCGTTCCAGATCCTGAAGATGGACCGCCGTCGCGGCAACATCGTCGTGTCCCGCCGCACGGTGCTCGAAGAGACCCGGGCCGAGCAGCGCCAGGAGCTGGTGCAGAACCTCGAAGAGGGTCAGGTCATCGACGGCGTGGTCAAGAACATCACCGATTACGGTGCGTTCGTCGACCTCGGCGGCATCGACGGCCTTCTGCACGTTACCGACATCGCGTGGCGCCGCGTCAACCACCCGACCGAGGTGCTCTCGATCGGCCAGACCGTGAAGGTCAAGATCATCAAGATCAACCACGAGACGCACCGCATCTCGCTGGGCATGAAGCAGCTGCTGGACGATCCGTGGCAGGGCATCGAAGCCAAGTACCCGCTGGGTGCCCGCTTCACCGGCCGCGTCACCAACATCACCGACTACGGTGCGTTCGTCGAGCTCGAGCCGGGCATCGAAGGCCTGATCCACGTCTCCGAGATGTCGTGGACCAAGAAGAACATGCACCCCGGCAAGATCGTGTCGACCTCGCAGGAAGTCGACGTGCAGGTGCTGGAAGTGGATTCCGTCAAGCGCCGCATCTCGCTCGGCCTCAAGCAGACCATGCGCAACCCCTGGGAGGTCTTCGTCGAGAAGCACCCGACCGGTTCGGTGGTCGAGGGCGAGGTCAAGAACAAGACCGAGTTCGGTCTGTTCCTGGGACTCGAGGGCGACGTCGACGGCATGGTCCACCTCTCCGATCTCGACTGGAAGCTTCCGGGCGAGCAGGTGATCGACAACTACAAGAAGGGCGACATGGTGAAGGCCGTGGTGCTCGATGTGGACGTCGAGAAGGAGCGCATCTCGCTCGGCATCAAGCAGCTCGAAGGCGATCCCTTCGCCGAGCCGGGCGATGTCAAGAAGGGTGCGGTCGTGACCTGCGAAGTGCTCGAAGTGAAGGAAAGCGGTATCGAGGTTAAGATCGCCGGTACCGACTTCACCACCTTCATCAAGCGATCCGAGCTCGCCCGTGACCGCAACGACCAGCGCGCCGAACGCTTCGCCGTCGGCGAGAAGGTCGATGCCCGCGTCATCCAGTTCGACAAGAAGGCCCGCAAGGTCCAGGTGTCGATCAAGGCGCTCGAAGTCGCCGAAGAGAAGGAAGCCATCGCGCAGTACGGCTCCTCGGATTCGGGTGCGACGCTGGGCGACATCCTCGGCACCGCGCTGAAGAACCGCGACAGCAAGTAAGCGAAACGTCCGTTTTGCGACATCAAGGCCCCGGCGCAAGCCGGGGCTTTTTTGTTGCTGTCTCCACGAACTCCGCTGTCGTCCCGGACAAGCGACGCGAAGCGGAGCGCCGATCCTGGACCCATAACCCCAGGGAGAAGTTTGAAGAAGACTCGGAGTTGCCAGCTCGCTCGACGACTCCTCCTTGGGGTTGTGGGTCCCCGCCCCCGTGCGCAATTGCGCACTAGGCGGGGACGACACCGAATATGTGACCGCTCCTGCCACACCGCTGCCAGGCCTTGTTTTCTTCAAATTGGCCCGCAATTGATGTATCGAGATAAGCCAATGGTCACGCCGTGACGGCACAACGCGCCTGATCTTTCATTTGGAGATATTCCGATGTCGCTGGATTCGGACATCATCGTCGATCGCCGCAGGATCCGCCGCAAGCTGACGTTCTGGCGGGTGATGGCGGCGCTGATCGCGATCGCGGCGATTGCAAGCTTCGCGCTGATTGCGACGCCCGGTGCACGCGGCACCCTCGCATCCGCCGGCTCGATCGCGCGCGTCCAGATCGAGGGATTGATCCGCAGCGATTCCGACCGCACGCAGGCGCTGGAGCGGCTCGAGAATTCGCAGGCCGCCGCCGTCATCGTTCACATCAACTCGCCCGGCGGCACCACCGCCGGCTCCGAGCAGCTCTATGACTCGCTGGTCCGTCTCAAGGCGAAAAAGCCGCTGGTGGTGGTGGTAGAGGGGCTGGCCGCCTCCGGGGGCTACATCACCGCGATTGCGAGCGACCACATCGTCGCCCAGCAAAGCTCCCTGGTCGGCTCCATCGGCGTGCTGTTCCAGTACCCCAACCTCTCCGAGCTCATGAAGACGATCGGCGTCAAGGTCGAGGAGGTGAAGTCCTCGCCGCTGAAGGCGGCGCCCAACGGTTTTGAGCCGACCAGTCCCGAGGCGCGCGCCGCGCTCGATGCGCTGGTGAAGGATTCCTATGCCTGGTTCAAGGGAATGGTGAAGGAGCGGCGTGGCATGGATGACACGCAGCTCGAAAAAGTCGCCGACGGCCGCGTCTTCACCGGGCGCCAGGCGATCGATCTCAAGCTGATCGACCAGATCGGCGACGAGAAGACGGCCGTGACCTGGCTGGTCGAGCAGAAGGGCGTCAAGAAGGGGCTACCGGTGCGCGACTACAAGCTGCAGCCGCGCTTCGGCGACCTGCCGTTCCTGAAGACGGCGGCCGCATTGACGCTGGAAGCGCTCGGTTTGGGCTCGATCGCGCACCAGATCGGGCAAACCGGCGTCGCGCAGGCGGTGGATCGGCTCGGAATGGATGGAATGCTGGCCTTGTGGCAGCCGGCTGCGTCCAACTGACCGTCGGCAGGCGAGTTTCAGAGCTTTTTCGCGTCTGACGCGTGCTGGCGCAGCCTGCTTTTTCGGCATTTGTCACGCATTTTCACGACGCCCATCCTTGATTTAGCGTCTTGACAGATCACGGTATTTTCACGGAAATGGTCATCCGCACGCTCCCGGGTCCTATCTCTCGATGATCAAATCCGAACTTGTTCAGCGTATCGCCGAGCACAACCCGCATCTGTACCAGCGGGATGTCGAGAACATTGTGAATGCGATTCTCGAAGAGATCGTAGCGGCGCTTGCACGCGGTGACCGCGTCGAGCTGCGCGGCTTCGGTGCCTTCTCGGTCAAGCATCGCCCTGCGCGCGCAGGGCGCAATCCACGCACCGGCGCCCATGTGCCCGTCGATCAGAAGAGCGTTCCGTTCTTCAAGACCGGCAAGGAAATGCGCGAGCGGCTGAACCGCGACCATCCGGATCCCGGCGGCGTAGACTAGAGCGCGATGTGAGCGCGCTTTGGGGTTTTTCGCGGTCGCACAGGATGCGGCCGCAAGCTTGATTGAAGGCGAGCGAAGCCAGATGCGAAAGTTCCTGACCGCGCTGATCGTACTTCCGCTGGGCCTGATCCTGGTGGCGTTCGCCGTCGCCAACAGGCATTTCGTCACGGTCTCCTTCGACCCCTTCATTGCCGACGACCCCTCGCTGTCGATCACCCTGCCGCTGTTCCTGTTGCTGATCCTGGCGGCGGCCCTGGGCGTTGTCGCGGGCGGCTCCGCCGTCTGGATCGGCCAGCGGCGCTGGCGGCGCGCGGCGCGCCTGAATGACGCGGAGGCCCGGGCCGTCAGGGCCGAACTGGCCGATCTGCGGGCCCAGGCGACGGCAGCGAAGGCGGAGTCCCAGCGCCTTCCCGTTCCCTCCGGGATGGGCCTGTACGGGCCCGTCGGGCGAGACAAGCAGCGCGCGACGTTGTAGAAGCGGCCCCGACCGAAAAGCCCCGTTTTCCGGCCGCGGACCCGCGGCCTCTACCCGCTTTGAGACCATGTCCCTGCTCGTCAAGATCTGCGGCCTGTCCACGCCCGAGACGCTCGAAACGGCGCTCGAGGCGGGCGCCGACATGGTCGGGTTCGTGTTCTTTCCGCCGTCGCCCCGGCACCTGTCCCTGGAACTCGGCCGTGACCTCGGCCGTCAGGTCAAGCGGCGCGCGCTCAAGGTGGCGCTCACGGTCGATGCCGATGACGCAACGCTCGACAACATCATGGACGCGCTGTCGCCGGACATCTTCCAGCTCCACGGCGGGGAGAGCGTGGCGCGGCTGCGCGACCTCAAGCAACGCTTCGGCCGCCCGGTGATGAAGGCGGTCCCGGTCGCGACAGCGGCCGATCTCGCGGTGCTGCCCGGCTACGCCGCGGTCGCCGATCGCATCCTGTTCGATGCGCGCGCGCCGAAGGACGCGACGCGGCCCGGCGGCCTCGGGGAGCCCTTCGACTGGCACCTGCTCGAAAAGCTCGATCTGAAACTGCCCTATATGGTTTCGGGGGGGCTGCACGCCGAGAATCTCGCCGAGGCCCTTCGTGTCACCCGCGCCAGCGGCGTCGACGTGTCCTCGGGCGTCGAGAGCGCGCCCGGCGTCAAGGATCCTGACATGATCAAGGCCTTCATCCGCGCCGCGCGCGCCACCCAAGAGTTAAGCGTCCGATGAACATTGCCAAGCCAAACTCCTACCGCAGCGGCCCCGACGATCGCGGCCATTTCGGCATTTTCGGCGGACGCTTCGTCGCCGAAACCTTGATGCCGCTGATCCTCGACCTGGAGAAGGCCTACACCGCAGCCAAGGCCGATCCGGCGTTTCAGGCCGAGATGAACGGCTATCTCAAGAATTATGTCGGCCGGCCCTCGCCGCTCTATTTCGCCGAGCGCCTGACCGAGCATCTCCGCGGCGCCAAGATCTACCTCAAGCGTGAAGAGCTCAACCACACCGGCTCGCACAAGGTGAACAACGTGCTCGGCCAGATCATGCTGGCACGGCGCATGGGCAAGAAGCGCATCATCGCCGAGACCGGCGCGGGCCAGCACGGCGTTGCCACCGCGACGCTGTGCGCGCGCTTTGGCCTCGAATGCGTGGTCTATATGGGCGCCGTCGACGTCGAGCGGCAGCAGCCCAACGTCATCCGCATGGAGATGCTGGGTGCCAAGGTGATGCCGGTGCAGTCGGGCACGCGCACGCTGAAGGACGCCATGAACGAGGCGCTACGCGACTGGGTCACCAACGTGCACAACACCTTCTATTGCATCGGCACGGTGGCCGGTCCGCATCCCTATCCGACCTTGGTGCGCGATTTCCAGTCGGTCATCGGCGACGAGACCAAGGCGCAGATGCAGGAGATCGAGGGGCGCCTGCCGGATTCGCTGGTGGCCTGTATCGGCGGCGGCTCCAACGCGATGGGCCTGTTCCATCCGTTCCTCGATGATTCCTCCGTGGAGATCTTCGGCGTCGAAGCCGCCGGCCATGGCCTGACGCAGCTGCATGCGGCCTCGATCGCGGGCGGCCGCCCCGGCGTGCTTCACGGCAACCGCACCTATCTCTTGATGGATGCCGACGGCCAGATCCAGGACGCGCATTCGATCTCGGCCGGTCTCGATTATCCCGGCATCGGCCCTGAGCATTCCTGGCTGCACGAGGTCGGCCGCGTCAATTATCTCTCCGCGACCGATGACGAGGCGCTCGCCGCGTTCCAGCTGCTGTCAAAGCTCGAAGGCATCATCCCCGCGCTCGAGCCCGCGCATGCCATCGCCAAGGTGATGGAGCTCGCGCCGAAGCGGCCGCGGGACCACCTGATGGTCGTCAATCTCTCCGGCCGCGGCGACAAGGACGTCCCGCAGGTCGGCGACATCCTGAGGGGCAAGAAGTGACCACGCGTATCGATACCCGTTTTGCCGAGCTGAAAAGCCAAGGCCGCGCGGCCTTTGTCACCTATGTGATGGCCGGCGATCCCGATCCCGCGACCTCGCTCGAGATCGTCAAGGCGCTGCCGAAGTCCGGCGCCGACGTCATCGAACTCGGCATTCCCTTCACCGATCCGATGGCGGATGGTCCTTCGATCCAGGCTGCAGGCCTGCGTGCGCTCAAGATCGGCATGACCTTGAAGAAGACGCTGGAGCTGGTGCGCGACTTCCGCAAGGACGACAATGTCACGCCGCTGGTGCTGATGGGCTATTACAATCCGATCTACATCTACGGCGTCGACAAGTTCTTGGCTGATGCCAAGACGGCCGGCGTCGACGGCCTGATCATCGTCGATTTGCCGCCGGAGGAAGACGACGAGCTCTGCATTCCCGCGCTGAAGGCGGGGCTCAACTTCATTCGCCTGGCGACGCCGACCACTGACGACAAGCGCCTGCCTGCGGTGCTCGCGAACACATCAGGCTTTGTCTATTACGTCTCGATCGCCGGCATCACCGGTGCGGCGGCGGCGGACGCCAATGCCGTCGGCGAAGCTGTCGCGCGCATCAAGCGGCATACCAGGCTGCCGATCTGCGTCGGTTTTGGCATCCGCACGCCGGAGGCGGCGCGCGCCATTGCCGAGAAGGCCGATGGGTCGGTGGTCGGCACCGCGCTGGTCGACGCCCTCAAGAACAGCCTCGATGCCGAGGGGCGGGCGACCGCCAAGACCGTTAACGCCGTCGCCGAATTGACGGCCGCTCTGGCCCAGGGCGTCAAGGGCGCGCAGCAGGCGGCGGAATAGGCCATAATTCCGCTGTAGCTCTTTAGTTTGAGCATGATCTGGTCGGAAAACCGCTTCACACTTTTCCGGATCATGCTCTAACGCGGGCGACACGGCGGCTTGCCGGGCAGATGTCCGGCCGCCATATATCCTTCAGGCGATTCCCGGCGGGATCGCACATCGGAGCAAACCATGAACTGGCTTACCAACGTGGTCCGGCCGAAGATCCGCAACATGCTGCGGCGGGAGACGCCGGAGAACCTGTGGATCAAGTGCCCGGATTCCGGACAGCTCGTGTTCTACAAGGACGTCGAGGCCAACCAGTTCGTCATCCCCGGCTCGAACTATCACATGCGCATGGGCGCGGTCGCGCGGCTCAAGTCGATCTTCGACAACGAGACCTGGTTCGACGTGGCGCTGCCCGAGGTCACCCCAGACCCGCTCAAGTTCCGCGACGAGAAGAAATATGTCGACCGCGTCAAGGATGCGCGGGCGCGGACCAATCTGAACGATGCGGTCAAGGTCGGCTACGGCAAGCTCGAAGGCTCCGCCGTCGTCGTCGCCGTGCAGGATTTCGACTTCATGGGCGGCTCGCTCGGCATGGCTGCGGGCGAGGCCATCGTGCGCGGGATGGAGCTTGCGGTCGAGAAGAAGTCGCCGTTCATCGTGTTCGCCGCGAGCGGCGGCGCACGCATGCAGGAAGGCATTTTGTCCCTGATGCAGATGCCGCGCACCACCGTTGCGGTGCAGATGCTGCGCGAGGCAAAGCTGCCCTACATCGTCGTGCTGACGAATCCCACCACCGGCGGCGTCACAGCGTCCTATGCGATGCTCGGCGACGTCCAGATCGCCGAGCCCGGCGCGCTGATCGGCTTTGCCGGTGCGCGCGTGATCGAGCAGACCATCCGCGAGAAGCTGCCTGAAGGTTTCCAGCGCGCCGAGTACCTTAAGGAGCACGGCATGGTCGACATGGTCGTGCATCGCCACGAGCTGCGCCCGACCCTGGCGCGGCTCTGCCGCCTCTTGACCAAGGCGCCGGCGCAGGAAGATGCATCGAAGTCCGTGCAGCCGGTCGCGAGCCCGGCGCAGATCGTATCCGCCGCCGAGACGGCGCCGGCAGCGCCGCACGCGTGAACGTCTCCCCTGACAGTGCAAAGACACCGCTCGACGACGTGATCGGGCGGCTGTCGGCCCTGCATCAGAAGCGCATCGATCTCGGGCTGGAGCGGATGCACCGTCTGCTCGAGCGGCTCGGCCACCCCGAGCGCAAGCTGCCGCTGGTGATCCACATTGCCGGCACCAACGGCAAGGGCTCGACCCTCGCTTATCTGCGCGCGACGCTGGAGGCCTCAGGTCTTCGCGTCCACGCCTATACGTCCCCTTATCTCGTCCGCATCAACGAATGCTTCCGGCTTGGCCGCCTCAGTGGCGGCGTGCTCGTCGGCGACGACGAACTGCGCGCGGCGTTGGAAGAGGTCGAGCGCGTCAATGCCGGCGAGGCCGCGACATTGTTCGAACTGAAGACGGCGGCTGCCTTCCTGCTGTTCGCGCAGAACCCGGCCGACATCGTGCTGCTCGAAGTCGGCCTCGGCGGCCGGCTGGATTCGACCAACGTGGTCGATCAGCCGGCGGCCTCTGTGATCACGCCCGTCAGCATGGATCACATGGATTTCCTCGGCGATACGTTGGCGTCGATTGCCGGCGAGAAGGCCGCGATCATCAAGCGCGGCGTGCCCGTGATTTGCGCTGAGCAGATGCCGGAAGCGATGGCCGTCATCGAAGCGCAGGCGCGGCGCATGCGCGCGCCGCTGTTCGCCGCAGGCGAGAGCTGGCACGTCAATGTCGAGCGCGGACGTCTGGTCTATTCCGACGATCGCGGCTTGATGGACCTTCCGGCGCCGCGTCTGTTCGGGCGCCACCAGTTCGTCAATGCCGGGCTCGCGATCGCGACGCTACGCGCGCTGCCGACCATCAAGGTCAATCACGCCGCGTTCGAGGCCGGCATCGTCGGTGCCGACTGGCCGGCGCGGATGCAGCGCCTCACCTCGGGCGAGTTGCTGTCCTGGGGTCCGCAGGGCTCGGAGATCTGGCTCGACGGCGGCCACAATGCCGAGGGCGGGCGCGTTGCGGCGGCCGCGCTCGGCGACCTCGAGGAGCGGGTGTCGCGGCCGCTGGTGATCATCGCCGGCATGATGGCCAACAAGGATGCGCACGCCTTCCTCGCCAATTTCGCCGGCCTCACCCGCCACATCATCGCAGTGCCGATTCCCGACACGGAGAATGCGATGCCGGTCGACCGTCTCGCCGATGCCGCGCGCAGCCTCGGCATGCGCGTCGAGCCTGCCCCCGGCGTCGAGGCCGCCCTGCGCGCGCTGGCGCAGCTCGCCTACGAGCTGCCGCCGCGGATCCTGATCACCGGCTCGCTGTATCTCGCCGGCCACGTGCTGGCGATCAACGGCACGCCGCCTGCATAGAGGTTGCCGTAGCCCGGATGGAGCGAAGCGCAATCCGGGATCGCGCCACAAGCAAGGAAGGTCCCGGATTACGCTGCGCTCCATCCGGGCTACAGGAAATGCCAATGCGCTTCGCCGCGATTGCCGATGTCCACGGAAACTATCTCGCGCTGGAGGCCGTGCTCGCCGACATCCGCGCGCTCGGTATTGCCGACATCGTCAATCTCGGCGACATGCTGAGTGGCCCGCTCGATGCGCGCCGCACCATCGAGATCCTGATGCCGCTCGACGCCGTGCACGTCCTCGGCAATCACGACCGCTATCTGCTCGACCGTCCGCCGGAGAAGATGGGGTCGTGGGATCGTCCCGCCTATGAACAGCTCGATGCCGCCCACCTCGATTGGCTGCGCGCGCAGCCGATGACGCGTGTCTTCCGTGAGCAGGTGTTCGTCTGCCACGCGACGCCCAGCAGCGATGAGGTGTACTGGCTCGACACCGTTCATCCCGACGGCACGGTGGCGCTGTCGCCGCTCGACCGCATCGAGCAGCTCGCGGACGGCATCACGCAATCGCTGATCCTGTGCGCCCACACCCACCTCGCCCGCGCGGTGCGCCTGCGCGACGGCCGGCTGATCGTCAATCCCGGCAGCGTCGGCAGCCCTGGTTTTCGCGACAAGCATCCGTACGCGCATGTGGTCGAGGCCGGCACGCCGCACGCGCGCTATGCGATCCTCGAACGTGCCGATGCTGCCTGGCAGGTGACGTTCCGCCACGTCGCCTACGATCACGAGGCCATGGCCGCGCTGGCGCGCCGCAATGGTCAGCCGGAGCTTGCGAACGCGCTGGCGACGGGGTGGATCAAGTAGGTGTTGCTGCGTAGCCCGGAGGGAGCGCAGCGCAATCCGGGGCCATCGTTGCTTGGGGCATGATTCCCGGATTACGCTCCGCTCCATCCGGGCTACGCGCTACTTCAACAGCTTCATCGGATCGGCCGCCTTCTGCTTCAGCTGCTCGAACGTGCATTGCCGCGGCGCCTTGTCCGGGCGCCAGCGCAGGATTGAGGTGCCGTGACGGAAGCGTTCGCCGCTGAAATGGTCGTAGCAGACCTCGATCACCAGCTTCGGCTTCAGCGGACACCACTTTGCGGAACGCTCCGTCGACCAGCGGCTCGGCCCGCCCGGCGCGTTGCCGGTGAAGCCGGGCTCGCCGATCAGTGCTTCGAGCCGATCGGTCAGATCAGGCTTCGCCTCCACCTTGATCGCCGAGGTGAAGCCGACATGGTGCAGCAGGCCGTCATCGTCGTAGAGCCCGAGCAGCAGCGAGCCGACGACGTTCCGGCCGGCGATCTTGTTGGTGGCATAGCGGAAGCCACCGACCACGCAATCGGCGCTGCGGAATTTCTTGATCTTCTGCATGCCGTCGCGATTTCCCGCCTGATAGGGCAGATCGATCCGCTTGGCGACGACGCCGTCCGAGCCGCCGCCGGATTGCGCGAGCCACTTTTTGGCTGTGGCGTAGCTCGTCGTCGTCGGCGAAAGACGGAAGAGGCTGCCCTTGAGGTTGGCTTTCGCGAAGGCTTCCAGCGCCGGCCGCCGTTCGCGCAGCGTCTTCTCAGCCAGGCCCTTCTGTCCGGATGTCGCGAGCAGATCGAAGACGAGGTAGAGCGCCGGTGTCTCCACCGAGAGCTTCTTCACGCGGCTTGCCGCCGGATGAATGCGTTGCAGCAGCGCGTCGAAGGAAAAGCTCTTGCCGTGCGGCACGACGATTTCGCCGTCGAGCGTGAAACGGTCGGCCTTCAGCTCCAAGGCAGCAGTGACGACTTCCGGGAAGTAGCGCGCGAGGTCTTCGCCGGATTTGGAGCGCAGGTCGACGTTGCTGCCGTTGCGCGCCAACAGGCAGCGGAAGCCGTCCCACTTGGGTTCATATTGCCATTCACCGCCGCGCGGGATCGCGTCGACCGAGCGCGCCTCCATTGCGGCGAGAGCGGTGGGCTTGCGGTCGCGCTTTCGGGGAGGAGCAGGCAAGGGCGGGACTCGTCATACGCTGAACACGTCCCATCAACGCCAAACGGCCGGCTTTCGCCGGCCGTTGTCGAAAATAATCTTGCGCCAATAATCCTGGCCAGTTGATCAGACCGCGGAGGTGATCCACTGCTGCAGCTTCGCCTTCGGCGCGGCGCCGACCTGGCGCGAGGCCATCTCGCCGCCCTTGAAGATCATCAGGGTCGGGATCGACATCACGCCGTACTTCGAGGCGGTCTTCGGGCTCTCGTCGACATTGAGCTTCACGATCTTGACCTTGTCGCCCATCGCGCCGGCGATCTCGTCGAGCGCGGGTGCGATCATGCGGCAGGGGCCGCACCATTCGGCCCAGAAATCGACGACCACGGGGCCGTTCGCCTTGAGCACTTCGGCTTCGAAATCGGCGTCGGAAACCTTGCTAACGGCCATTGGGAGTACCTCACTCGGTTGAAAGAGAATCGGCGCGACCTGGAATCGCGCCCGGGGTCATGGAGTGAACCTATGAACGGCCCCTTGCCGGGTCAAGGACGCTCACACCGAGATGAAGGGATGCCAGCGCCGCGTCCAGCGCGGGGGCCGAAATCTCCATATATTCAAGGGCCTCGGTCCAGAGCAGGACGGCCCTGACCGGCTTTTGGGGATAAAGCCGCGACAGCACCGCCCGGTACAGCGCAAGCTGGAGGACATAGGTCGCCGGCGCCTCGGCCGCGCTTTTAGGCGCTGCTTGGTTGGTCTTGAAGTCGACGATCAGGACCTCCTCGAGGCGCACGACCAGCCGGTCGATCTGCCCCGACACCAGGGCCGGCGTGCGGCCCGGCCGCTCCAGCCGCCCGGCGATCGCGACCTCCGCCCGGCTGCCGGCGGCAAAGACGGGCGCGAAACGCGGCTCCGTGATCAGGGCGAGCACCTTGTCGGCCAGTGCGATGCGATCGGCCTCCGGCCAGTCCGCGGCGTTGCGCGCCATGAAGCCGAGCGCGGCCTCGCGCTGGCGCTCGCCGGCGATCTCGGGCAGCGATTGCAACAGGCGATGCACCAGCGTGCCGCGTTGCAACGCCCGCGCGCGCGACTGCACCGATTCGCCCGATCGGACGCTGCGGCCCTCCTCGGCAGGCTGGCCCGAGGGGCGCACGGGATCCTCGTCGATGGTCTCGCGCGGGGCCGGTGTCCGCAGCCACTCCGGCAGCGCGATGGTCTGGTGCACGGAGGCCGCCGGCGCGCCCAGCGCCGCGACGTCCTCAGGACGGGCGAACCGGGTGACCTTGCCGAGCGGCGTCTCGATCACCTGCTTGTCGAGGCCCGAGCCGGCAAGGCCGGTGTCGACGAGGTCGTACCAGCTCAGCTTGCGCACCGTCTTCATGTTGCCGGGCATGCAGCCGCCGACGATCAGCCGGTCGGCCGCGCGCGTCATCGCGACGTAGAGCAGGCGGCGATATTCGTCCTCGGTCTCCTCCAGCATCGCCTTGCGCGCCTCGGCGACAGGCCTGGGATCGTCGGCCTTGCGGCCGGCCCAGACCACGACCTCGCCGCCATTGCCGCGCGGTACCTGGATCAGCCGCAGCCGCTGCGAGTCCGCGGGCGAGGACGTGGTGTCGACCATGAACACGACCGAGGCCTCCAGGCCCTTGGCGCCGTGCACGGTCATCACCCGCACCTCGTCGCGCGAGATCTCCATGTCGCGCTTCACTTCGGTGTCGGCCGAGCGCAGCCAGGCCATGAAGCCCTGCAGCGAAGCCGGCGCCTTGCGCTCGTAGTTCAGCGCGAGCTCCAGGAATTCGTCGAGCGCGTCGTTGGCCTCATGGCCGAGCCGGCGTAGGATGCGCGCACGCCCGCCATCGCCGCCCAACAGCCAGGCGTAGAACGCGAACGGCGTCTCGTCGCGGGCGCGGATCTCGCAGGCCTCCAGGCGACGCAACGCCGTGGTGAATTTTTCGCTTGTGGCCGCGTGCTCGCCGAGCGCGCGGCGCAGCGAGCCCTTGCGGTCCCAGGCGAGAGTGAACAAATCGTCGTCATCGAGCCCGAACAGCGGGCTCTTCAGCGCCACCGCGAGCGCGAGATCGTCCTGTGGCAGCAGCAGCGCGTCGGCCAGGTTCATCAAGTCGATGATGGCGATGTGCTCGGTCAACTTGAGGCGGTCGGCACCGGCGACCGGAATGCCGGCGTGCTTCAGCGCCTGGATCACGGCGTCGAATGCGTTGCCGCGCCGGCGCACCAGGATCAGCATGTCGCCATAGCGCAAGGGACGACGCTCGCCCTCGTGCCCGGTCAGCGTGCCGCTCTCGACCAGCCGCTTGATCTCGGCCTGGATGCGTCGGGAAAGCTTGACCTCGGGGCTGGTGACGGCGACGCCGTCGAATGGCGCACGCCAGCCCTCGATGTCCTGCCGATCGTCGGCCTCGGCGAGATCCCACAGCTCGATCACGCTCGGGCCGGCATCGCTCAGCGAATTGTGCAGGGGATGGCCGATCTCGACCGAATGGATGCTCTTGTAGATCGCGGGATCGCGGAAGACGTGGTCGACCGAATGCAGGATCGTCGCGCCCGAGCGGAACGAATAGGTGAAGGCGACCGGATCGAATTTCAGGCCGGCGGCGGTGAACTTGCGATGCAGCTCGCGCCTGCGCGCGTCGAACTCGTGGGGAGCTGCGCCCTGGAACGAGAAGATCGACTGCTTCTCGTCGCCGACGGCGAAGATGGTGCGGTTCAGCCCCTCGCGCGCGCCTTCGCCGGCGGTGAACTCGGAGATGATGTGCGCGATGATGTCCCATTGGCGCGGGCTGGTATCCTGCGCCTCGTCGATCAACACGTGATCGACGCCGCGGTCGAGCTTGTAATGCACCCAGCCCGAGGCGATGCGGTCCAGCATCGCCAGCGTCTTGTCGATGAGGTCGTCGTAGTCGAGCAGGCCGCGCTCCTGCTTCTCGCGGCGGTAATTCGCGGCGGCCGCTGTCGCGATATGCAGCAGGGCCGCGGTGCGGTCCCGAACCGTCACGGCGCGGCGCTTTTCGATCAGCCCTGCAAGGCGCTGCGCCTCGGCTTCGAACAGGCGGGCCACGGAGGGATTGTGATCGCAGAACTTCTTGGTCAGCACCGCCTTGCGCGGCAGCTTGTCGTCGGTGAGGAAGACGGACAGATAGGCGTCGACCTGATCGCTGCCGGAAAACACCTTTGCCGCGCGCAGCCGCCCTGCCTGGTCATTGTCGGATTTGCTGCCGTCCTCCAGCGCGAAGGCAATGTCGTCCCAGCGCGCGCGCGGCAGGAACGGGCCGTCGAGAATTTCCGTCTCGACGGCTTCGATACGGTCGCCGATGTCAACGCCCAGCACCGCAGCCATCTGCGCCGCTGCGGCTTCCGCATTGCCGGCCTGGTCGGTCCAGGCCATGAAATGATCGCGGCTGAGGCACGCCTCGCGCACGACCTCCTTGAAGGTGACATCGGCGGCGCTCGCCATCGCCGTCAGCAGCGCGCGGCCGGTAACGCTCTCCGGATCGCGCGCGGCTTCCAGCAGCACCTTCAGATTGGCACGCTCCATCATGTCGTTTTGGTCGCGCTCGTCGATCACGGCGAAGCGCGCGGGAACGTTAGCCTCGAACGGAAATTGCTGGAGCAGGCGGGTGCACAGCGCGTGGATGGTCTGCACCTTCAGCCCGCCCGGCGTCTCCAGCGCGCAGGCGAACAGTTTTCTCGCGTCGCGGCGCAGCTTTGCGCCGGGATGCGGGATGCCGACCGCGCGGATCGCCGCGTCGAGCGCGTCATCGTCCAGCGTCACCCAATGACCGAGCGTGGTGAACACGCGCTCGGCCATGTTGGCGGCGGCAGCTTTTGTGAAGGTGATGCAGAGGATCTTCTCCGGTGGCACGCCCGAGAGCAGCAGGCGGATCACGCGCTGCACCAGCACATGCGTCTTGCCCGAGCCGGCATTGGCCGAGACGAAGGCCGACGCGGTCGGATCGGAGGCGCGCGCCTGCCGCGCGCGTACCTCGTCGGGGATGGGACGCGGCGCCTTCACCATTCCTCGATCCCCAACCCGCCGGCCGCGGACCATTCCTTGATCCGGGCAAGGTCGTCATAGGTGCCGTAGCGATTCGCCCACATCGGCAGGTTCAGCGATGTATAGGCCTGGTTCTCGTCCTCGAAGGCGCGGATCAGCGCTTCCAGCTTTGCCCTCGCCTCGGCGGCCGCGGTGTCCGGCGGCTGCGGCTCGTCGCCGGGCTTGTACTTGAGCTCGAGGATGCGCTCCTCGCCGGGGGGATTGTTGCCGCTGAGGCGGACATAGACGAGCTGGCTCACGGAGGCGCCGGCGTCGATACCGGGAAAGCCGCCCTCGCGCAGGATCGCGGCTTCCAACGTCAGCTGCGGCGACAGGCCCATGCGGACCTGCTTGCCGGTCGGCGGCTGGCCGGTCTTGTAGTCGAGGATGGCGTAGCCGCCGCCCTGGCGGCGTTCGATGCGGTCGGCGCGCGCGGAAAGGCGGAAGCTGCGCTGAGGATCGAGCATGAACGAGATCTCGCCACGGGTCTCCGCGACGATCGCCGCGATCGCCTCGCGCCGCGCCGTCTCCCATTCGCCGAACCAGCGCGCGATGCGCTGGAAGCGCGGCCACCACAGCGCCCGTGCTTCGGGCCGCTCCATCAGCGGTGCAAAGTGCTTCTCGCCGATCGCGCGCAGCACCCGCGCGGGATCGTCGGGCAGACGCGCCGCATAGCTTTCCGTGAATTCGCCGATGGCATCGTGAATCGCCGATCCGCGGTCGGCGGCCGAGAGCGGCATGTCGACGGGATCGAGCGCATCGAGCCGCAAGATGCGTTTGGCGTAGATCGTGTAGGGGTCGCGCAGCCAGTCCTCGATCTCGGTGACGGACATCTTGAGCGGCCGTGTCGCGCGCGGCGGCCGTGGTTCCGGCTGCTTGATCGGCTTGACCTCGTCGGGCTGGTCGAGCGCCGCGGCGAACTGCACATATGTCTCGCCGGCGCGAACCGCCGCCTTCCAGAGCTCATCGCCGGCCACCGCCTCCAGCCGATGAAGGAAGCGCGAGGCCACCGCCGGCGCGCCGCCGGCCTTTGCGGAATGAGTGAGAATGACCTCGTCGCCGCCGAGCAATTGCGCGAAGTCATGGGCGGACAGGCCGATGCGGCGCTCCGGCAGATCGAGCCCGAGCTCGTGGCGCATCGGCCGGCTGAGCCAGGGATCGATGCGCGGCGCCGGTGGCCAGACGCCTTCGATCAGGCCGCCAATGATGATGCGGTCGGCCTGCATCAGGCGCGATTCCAGCGGGCCGTAGATTTGCAGCCGCGCGCCCGGCCTGTCGCGCCGCCGCACCGCGCGATCGCTGAACGCGGTCTGGAAGACGTCCGGGTAATCCGCTAGCTGCACCAGCAATCCGCTGGTCGTGCCGCCGCGCAAGAGATCGTCGAAGGCGCCGGCGAGCGCGAGTCCATCGCGATCCTCGAAGGCGAGCGGAATGCCCTGATCGTCGCGCGACAGCTCGATCATGATCTCGCGATGCCGATGCGCAAGCTCCGCGAAATCATACGGCTTCGCCGGCGGCAGGCTCTCGATCGACGCCAATGCCTTTTGCAGGGCGTCGATCAGAGCCTGGATGCGATCGAGATCCTCGGCCTTGAGACGCGCCCGCGGCTCGGCGCGATGCAGTGCGGAGACCTCGCTGCGCCACAGCTTTGCCAGCTCCTCGCGGAAGCGGTTGAACTCGCGCAGGAGGCCGGCCGTGCCTGCCGGCGGGCGCGTGCCGCGCAGCAGCGCAAGCTCCAGGCTCTCGGTTGCCATCTTCCACGCGCCCGGCGCGCGGCCGAGCCGGCACAGCGGATGCTTCAGCATCGCCAGCAGCGTCGGCGGCTCCAGGCCCTTGGTCGCCGCCTCCGCCGCGAGGCGCGCAAACGTGCCGGCGGAGGTTTCCATCAAGACGTCGCCGCCGGAATCGTCGAAGGCGAGATCCCATCGGGTCAGCGCCGCCATCACCCGCCGCGCCAAGGCGCGGTCGGGCGTGACCAGCGCCGCGGATTTGTCCAGGTGTCTGGCCTCGCGCATGGCGATGGCGATGGCGAGCGCTTCCATTTCAGGATTGGGCGCTTCGACCACCGCGAGGTTCTTCATGCCGCCCGCGATCTTCGCGGCAACATCGGGCTGCTTCAGCCGGTCGTGCCAGACCTCGGTCTTGGCGGACGGCCGCATCGATTCCGACGCGAGCAGGTCGCGGCCGTCTTCCGCTGGCGGCTGCAAAATCTCGACGTCGCTGCGCTTGATGCCGAAGCGATCCAGCAGCGCATGCATGGCATATTGCGGATGGTTCGAGGCCGGATGTTCCGCGAACTTGCCGAGCGCATCGCGCACGCCGCCGATGCTGCGCCAGGAATCGTCGTCGAGATCGGTGTCCAGACCGGGCAGCACCACGGCGCCATGCGGCAGCGAGGCGACCGCATGCAGGAACTTTGCGGTGGCCGGCATCGAGCCGGTCGAGCCGGCCGCGATGACGGGGCCATGCGGATCCGCGATCAGCCGTTTGGCTTCCGCTTCGATCAGTTGGTCGCGTCGCGCGGCCGGTTCGATCCGGTTGATCTCGGCGAGATGATTGGGCCAGGCGATGCGGGCGATGCGCAGGAATTCGAGCGAGTGCTGCCAATAGCGGTCGAGGTTGTCGGGTACCAGCCCATCAAGGGCGCTCCAGTCGACGCCGCGCGTCACCATGTCGTCCATCAGGCGCGCGAGATCGGACGCCAGCGCCAGCGTCGAGGCGGGGCCGCCGACGACCAGCGGCGCCAGCACCGGGCCCTTGGCCCAGGCGGCGACGAGCTGCGCCAGCGTCAGACGCCGTTCGAGCTCGCCCAGGCGCGGCGGAATGTCGAGCGGCGCGGTCCCGGAAAACTGTTCGCTCTCGCCCGCGAAAGCGAGCTCGTCCTCGTCGATGTCGCCGAGCGCGACGATGCGCGGCAGCACGACGGCATCCGCCTTCATCTCGTCGAGAAAGATCTCGCGCACGATCCGCATGGCGCGCCGCGTCGGCAGATACAGCGTGGCGTCCGCCAGCCGCGCCGGTTCCTTGCGCGCCTCGAATCCCTCGACCAGCCGCCCATCGAGCAGGGCGGTGACGACCGTGCGCAGGAACGGAACTGAGATGGGAACGCTGAAGACGCGCATGAGCTGCCTGATTCGAAGGATCAGGCAATATAGGGAGGCGGGGTCAATTGGTCATGGGTGGCGGAGGAGTCGTCCCCGCTGTTCGCCGAGGTTCGTAGCCCGGATGGAGCGCAGCGCAATCCGGGATGCTCTCTCCGCGGCGAGAGGCCCCGGATTACGCTACGCTCCATCCGGGCTACGGCGTCTTCGAGGCAGCCCCTACGCCACGCTCTCCAAAAACGCCTCTTCCGCGGCGTGCACGGCGTCGGGCGTGCCGACATGCATCCAGACGCCGTCGAGGCGCAGGCCGAACAGCCGTTCCTGCTCGCCCGCGCGATCGAACATCTTCGTCAGCGAGAATTCGCCCCTGGGTGCGTCCACGAAGATCGCGGGCGACATGATCGCCGCGCCGGCATAGACGAACGGAACGACCTCCTTCTCCTTGCGCTTGCGCAAGGCGCCGTCGGGCAGCATGCCGTAATCGCCGCGGCCGCCATAGCCGATGCTGGTCGCGGTCGGCGCCATCAGGAGCAGGATGTCCATGCGATCAGGGTCGAAATTTTCCGCGAGCCGCGTCAGGTTCGAGCGCACACCGTCGATCCACAGCGTGTCGGAATTGACGTGGAAGAACGGCGCATCGCCGAGCAGCGGCAGCGCCTTGACGACGCCGCCGCCGGTGCCGAGCACCTGGTCGCGCTCGTCGGAGATCGTCACGCGCGGAAGCTGGCGTGATGCGACGTGGTCGATGATCTGGTCCGGCAAATAGTGCACGTTGACCACCGCCTCGGTCACGCCGGCCTGGCCGAGCTTGTCGAGCACGTGGTCGAGCAGCGGCTGGCCCGCGACCGGCACCATCGGCTTCGGCATTTTGTCCGTCAGGGGGCGCATGCGCAGGCCAAACCCTGCGGCGAGCACCATGGCTTTGGTCGGCTTGACGGACATCCTTCCCCTTTTCAGACCTTTCGCGTTCGCAGCAATCCTAACACGAGGCTCGATCTGCCGCACCGCATCTCGACCGCCTTAACCACCCGCCGTGACGGTTGTACGACGGGTGTTGCCGTCATGCCCCAACGGCTGTGGAACGTACCTTCTTCTTCTTGTCGCCCACTTTCAGGAAATTGACGCCGATCTGGTCGCCATTGACCCAGGCCAGCTCGCAACGCCGATAGGCGAGCCCCGTGGACGACAGCAGGAGAAAGAATTCCTTCAGATGCAGGCCTTCGACCGAACCGTCGATCGTCAGCTTGGCGCCGCTATCGGAGACATCCTCCATGGTGCAGTCGCGCCGCCAGGTGCCGTCGATTCCCATCATCTGGGCCGAAAACCCGCGCTCGAAAATAACCCGGCTATTTCCGCGCTGATCCGCTTTCGCTGCCATCTGCCCCCGCTCCAGCCCCGCAATGTTCCGGCTCCCTCGGCGCCAGAATAGCGACATCTTGGCTAACGGCCGGTAAATCGGTCCTGAATCAGCCCGGCGGCGGGACGTTGGCGAGATACCAGTCGCGCAGATGGGCGAGCGCGGGATGCGCCAGCGAGCGCTGGAGATAGGTCCAGATCCGCGGCTGATGGCGCAGGTAATGCGGCTTGCCATCGCGGCGGTTGAGCCGGGCGAAGGTGCCGAGCAGGCGCGTGTTCCGCTGCGCCGACATGATCGCGTAGAGCTCGGCGAAGCCGGCGGCGTCGAAGCTCGTGTCCTGCGCCCGCCGCGCCTTGATGTAGCGCGACAGCAGCGTCAGCTCGATGGTCTCGGGGACGTCGATGCGGGCATCCTGCAGCAGCGACACCACGTCGTAGGATTGCGGCCCCAGCACGGCGTCCTGGAAATCGATCACGCCGACGCGTTCGACACCGTTGCGCTCGCCGAGCCAGATCAGATTGGGCGAGTGATAGTCGCGGATGATCCACGTCCTCGGCGCCGCCAGCGGTCTCTTCAGCAATTCGCGCCACATCGCAAAAAATTCCGCGCGCGCCTCATCGCTCAGCGGCGCGTTGCGATCGGGCAAATACCATTCCGGCATCAACCCGATCTCGATCAGCAGCGCCTCGACGTCGAAGACGGGGATCGCGTAGGTCTGCCCGTCCAGCGGCAGCGTCTCCGGTAGCGTCTTGCCGTGCAGCATCGCCAGCACGTCGGTGGCGGCTTCGTAGCGCCCGAGAATCGGCCGCGGCGGATCGCCCTCGATCACGCCCTCGCTGCCGAAATCCTCGGAGATCAGAAAGCCCTGGTCGAGATCGAAATGATGGATCGCAGGCGCGGAGATCCCCTGCGCCCGGAGGCCTTCGTCGATGGCGACGAAGGGTTTTACGTTCTCTGCCAGATGCACCGCGGCGCTGTAGGATTTTCCGTTGTAGAGCGCCGCGCCGTCGGGCCGCTGCGGGAAGTTCATGAGGATGACGATGTCCTCATCGCGCACGAGCCGCGCATAGGAGCGTGTCGAGGCGTCGCCTGGCATGCGCCTGCGCGTCGCATCGATGTAACCGGATGCGTCGAGGAAGTCGCGCAGCGCCTTCAGCCGCGCAACTGTAGCTGCGCTCTTGCCATGGCCTGTGATGTCGGCGGCACGTGCGCTCGCGCCCAGCGCCGGCCGGTGCGTCAGCGCGATGTCGATGCGGTCCTCGGGCATTGCGGACGTTGCGCGCTCCGGCCATTCGATCAGCACCAGCGTGGCATCGGGCAGCGGCGACAGCCCGATCTCCTCGAGCTCGCTCTCGTCTTCGACACGGTAGAGATCGGCATGCAGCACCGGGAAGGGCGGCAGCTCGTAGCCCTGCACCAGCGTGAAGGTCGGGCTCGGCACTTCCAGCGCCTCGTCGGCGGCGAGATAGCGGATCAGGCTGCGCGCCGCCGCGGTCTTGCCGGCGCCGAGATCGCCGGTCAGCGTAATGACGTCACCGGGACCGACCAGCAGCGCGAGGTCGGCCATCAGCTGCGCCGTGGCCGTCTCGTTGTGAAGCGCGACGGAGAATGTGGTTGTTTCCGTCATTCGGCGGCGTCGCGATGCGCCGCCTGGTCGGTCGGGAAATCGCAGATCACGACCGTGCCCCGGCCGACGATCGAATCCACCCGCACCTTGCCGCCATGCAGCTCGACGAAGGAGCGCACCAGCGACAGGCCGAGCCCGGCGCCGCGGTGACGCGAGCCCTGCGAGCGGCTTTCGAACCAGTTGAACACCTTGTCTTTCATGTCGGCAGGTATTCCAGGGCCCGAATCTGTCACGGTGAAGACCACGCTGCGTTCGGTGCGCCGCGCGCTGATGCCGACGGTGGAATCCTGTGGAGAAAACCCGACGGCGTTGGCGAGGAGGTTATAGAGCACCTGCACCACGCGCTTCTCGTCGCCGACGAAGCTGCCGACGTCGGGCGCGATCTCGACCTTGAGGCGGATGCGGTCGGTGGCGAGCCGGTCCTGGATGCCCTCGGCGGCAAGCTCGATGGCCTTGCTGACGTCGACCTGCCCGAGTTCCAGCTTCATCGCGCCGGCGTCGATGGTGGCGAGATCCAGGATGTTGTTGGTGAGCGCGAGCAGAGCGTTGGTCGATTTGGTGACGTAGTCGAGATATTCGGCCTGCTTCGGCGTCAGCGGTCCGGTCGAGGGATCGCTGAGGAAATGCGCGAAGCCGATGATGGTGGTGAGCGGCGAGCGCAGCTCGTAGGAGACGTGGTGGACGAAATCCACCTTCATCTGGTCGGCCGCCTCCAGCGCCTCGTTGCGCTCGCGCAGCGCGCGCTCGACATTCTCGGTGTCGGTGATGTCCTGGAAGGTCAGCATGGTGGCGCCGTCCGGCAGCGGCCGGATCATGCCGTCGAGTACGCTGCCGTCCTTGCGCTCCAGCTTCAGCGGCAGGTCGGCGCGGTTCTCGATCGCGGTGATGGCCTCGCGGATCTGGCGCCAGACTTGCGGATCGTCGAACAGCTGATGGCACCAGCCTTCGACGGTCTGGATATGCGGCTCGTCGCGCATGGCATCGCTCGACAGCTTCCACATCCGCACGAAGGCCGGATTGAACAGCTGCGCCTTGCCGTTGCTGCCGAACACCGCGACGCCTTCGGCGAGGCTGTCCAGCGTCTCGCGCTGGACGCGGATCAGGCCGTCGAAGCGGCGGGCGAGGTCGAGGCTTTCGGTGACGTCGTCGAACAGATAGGTGACGCCGCCCTCGGGATTCGGCGTGGTGACGACCGAGAGCGCGCGGCCGTCAGGCAGGAACCAGGTGTCCTTGGCGGTCTCGACCGCGCGATAGGCCTCGTGCAGCTTGGCCTTCCAGGCGCGGAAATCCGGCTGCTCCGGTAATTTGCGCGCGGCGCGGAGCTGGTCGAGCACGCTGGAATCGTCGGGATGAGCGTCGAGGAAGTTGCGATCGAGATCCCACAGCCGGCGATAGGAATCGTTGTAGAAGGCAAGGCGCCGCTGGCCGTCGAACACGGCAACGCCGGAGGAGAGCTGGTCGAGCGTGCGGCGGTGCGCCTCCGCCATGCGCACCAGCGCCGAGCTCAGCGCATCCGCCTCGCTGGCATCGATGGCGACGCCGACGCTGCCGCTGCCGACATTGACGGCGCGCACGTCGTAGATGCGCCGTTCGCCGCCGACCACGATCGGCAGCCGCGAGGTGAAATTGGCGGCGTCCTTCAGCCCCCGCTCCATCGCATTGCGGTCGTCACTGTCGAGCAGCTCGAGCTTGCGCTCCTGGGCATCGATGGCGCTGGTCGCCTCGGTGGCGCGCACATAGGCCGGGTTGGCGTAGGTCAGCGCGCCGTTCTCGCCCTTCGCCCAGATCGGCCACGGTGCGGCCGCGGCAAAGCCGCGAAGCATCTCGGTCTCGTCGGAGAGCGCCTTGTAGCGCAGATTGGTTTCGGCCAGATCACGGCGCAGGCCCGAGAGCTCGCGAATGCGGACGATGGCCTGGCCGCCGATGGCGCGCCCGATCGCTTCCAGCATATGGCCGTGCGCGGTGGTCAGCGTCAGCTGGAACCCGTCGCCGCGCTCGCGCAGCGCATCGACCGCATGGTCCATCAGCAGCGCCGGTTCCGGCGGCAGCCAGGTTCCGAACGCCAGCACGCGCTGCGGCGAGGAATCGCGCGGCAGCACCAGCGCGATATCGCCGGAAATCTGCGCGCGGTTGTCGCCCGCCGGCCATGAGATCAGGATCTGCGGCTCGGCGAACAACAGTGCGCCGAAGCGGTCGGCCTGGAGCTGAAGTTCCCCGATCCGCGCGCGCAGCCGCGCCTCGTTCTTCGCCGTGCGCACCCGCGTCCGCATCAACAGGATCGCGGCCATCACCGAAAAGCCGAGCAGGGCCAGCGCGGTGGCGAGCACCGCGAGTTCCTGCCGGTTGAGATCCATCACGAGGGCGAGGGTGTCGATGAGGTCGGCGGCCTTGGCCGGCGCAGCCGGCAGCAGCGCTGCGAGAGCGCCTCCCACCAAGCCGTTGCGCGCCAGCGATGTGCACGACAACAGCGTCCGACGCATCGACACGATCACGCCTGACATAGTTGCCCCAAGACGCGGAAATTCAAGACCGCACGAATCTGCGCGCGGCGACCCCCGTCGCGCGCGAATCAAAAGACAATACCCTCACCGCGACTCCGCCGGTAAGAGTCCAGATCGTGAACGCAAAGGCGGCCCCAAAAAAATGCGGGCCGCGCGGTTCCAAGGCGCGTGATTCTGAGGATGATTCGGCTGGAGTTGTCTTGGGTTAGCGCCCGGTCGAACCAAAACCGCCGGCGCCGCGGTCGGTCGACGACAATGTGGCGACGGGAACCAGCGCGGCCTGCAGCACCGGCGCGATCACCATCTGGGCGATGCGCTCGCCGCGCTTGATCACGAAAGGCGCGGTGCCGTGGTTGATCAGGATCACCTTGATCTCGCCGCGGTAGTCCGCATCGATCGTGCCCGGCGAATTCAGCACGGTGACGCCGTGCTTGGCCGCCAGCCCCGAACGCGGCCGCACCTGCGCCTCGTGTCCGGGCGGCAAGGCGATGGCAAGGCCCGTCGGCACCAACGCGTATTGGCTTGGTGCGAGCGTCATGGGCGCGTTGTCCGGCACCGCGGCCATCAGATCGAGGCCGGCGGCTTCGCTGGTCTGATAGGCCGGCAGCGGCAGGCCCTCAGCGTGGGTGAGGCGTTGCAGCTCGACGGTAACCTTCGTGCTCAAGATGCGGACTCCAGGGATTTGCCGGTCACGCTCTTCGCGATATGCGCGACCAGTTCGATGGCGACCTGTTCCTTGGTCATCGGCGGCCAGGAATCAACTGCAATCTCGCCGTCCTTCGCACCGGTCTTGCGGCTGAGCAGGTGGACCGTGTTGCGGTCGCCGCCCATCACGCCGGTGGCGGGCGAGACGTCGTTGGCGACGATCCAGTCGCAGCCCTTGCGCGCGAATTTTGCTTTGGCGTTGTCGATGAGGTGCTCGGTCTCGGCGGCAAAGCCGATCACGAGCCTCGGGCGCTTGTCGGCGAGCTTGGAGATGGTGGCGAGAATGTCGGGGTTCTCGACCAATTGCAGCGGCGGCATGCCGGCCGCGGTTTTCTTCAGCTTCTGCTCGCCTTCATTGGCGACGCGCCAGTCGGCGACTGCGGCGGCGAAGATCGCGACGTCGGTGGGAAGCGCGGCCTTGACCTGCTCCAGCATCTGCCGCGCCGATTCGACATGCTTCACCGTCACGCCCGGGGGATCGTCGAGGTCGACCGGACCGCTCACCAGAGTAACCTCGGCGCCCGCGGCCTGTGCAGCGGCGGCAATGGCAAAGCCCTGCTTGCCGGAGGAACGGTTAGCGATATAGCGCACCGGGTCGATCGCCTCATGGGTGGGACCGGCGGTGATCAGCACGCGCGTGCCCGCGAGCGGCTTCGGCGTCGGCGGCCGCAGCAGGCGCTCGGCGGCATTGGCGATCTCGATGGCTTCCGACATGCGGCCCGTTCCGGCTTCGCCGGCCTCGGCCATCTCGCCCGCATTCGGGCCAATCAGCACAACGCCGTCGCGCTGGAGCTGGGCGACGTTGCGGCGCGTCGCCGCGTTGCTCCACATCAGCGGATTCATCGCCGGCGCCAGCAGCACCTTGCAGTTGGTCGCGAGCAGGATGGCGCTGGCGAGATCGTCGGCATGACCGTTCGCCATCTTCGCCATCAGGTCGGCCGTGGCCGGCGCCACCACGATCAGGTCGCAGTCTCGCGCGAGGCGAATATGGCCGGCATCGAACTCGCTCTGCGGGTCGAACAGGTCGGTATAGACGCGCTCATGCGACAGGGCGCTCGCGGCCAGCGGCGTCACGAATTGCTGCGCCGCCTTGGTCAGCACGCAGCGGACCTCGATACGGCGCTCCTTCAGCCTGCGGATCAGGTCGAGCGACTTATAGGCCGCGATCCCGCCGCCGATGATCAGGGTGACGTTGACCTCGGGAACGGCGCCGCTGCGCTGCGGCGTCGGGGCGGCGGAGGGCACCGCAAACGGCGTCAGCGGCTCCTCGCGGCCCTCGATCAGCTCCCGCAGGATGACCCGGACCTCCTCTTCGACCGACCTGTGGTTCTTGGCCGAGCGCAGCCGCAAATAGGTTTTGACGGCGTCGTCGAGCTTGCGGATGGTCAGGCTTGCCATGACGCCCTCCGGCACGGAATGATAGCGATGCTATCACTCCAGTGATTGCAGTGCAATCACAGATTCCGGACGGCGATCAGAATCCCGATGAAGGTCGCGGCGATGATCCAGAGCGCCACGGTGCGCCAGCGGTTCTTGCGGCCCTCGCTGCGTCCCATCGCCGCGATGCTCTCCGGCGAAAGCCTGATGCCCTCCCGCGTCATGGTCTCGAGCTGCTCGAGCACCTTCACCGACCGCTCGGCGATCTCAGGCAGGCGCATCAAGACCCGCGCGATGTCCCCGGTACCGGCCAGCGCGCCCTCGATGCGGCCGATGGGTCCGAGGTTGCGCTCGATCCATTCGCGCACCACCGGATCGGCGATCCGCCAGATGTCGAGCTTGGGATCGAAGCCGCGCGCCACGCCCTCGACCACCACCATGGTCTTCTGCAGCAGGATCAGCTCGGGCCGCGTCGTCATGTCGAACAGGCCGGTGACCTCGAGCAGCAGCGTGAGCAGCCGCGCCATCGAGATCTCTTCCGCCGTGCGGTTGTGGATCGGCTCGCCGATGGCGCGGATGGCTTGGGCAAAATTCTCGACCGAATGATGCGCGGGCACATAGCCGGCCTCGAAATGCACTTCGGCCACGCGGCGATAATCGCGGGTGATGAAGCCGAGCAGGATCTCGGCGAGGAAGCGCCGCTCCTTCATGCCGAGCCGGCCCATGATGCCGAAATCGACCGCGACGAGGCGGCCGGCGTCATCCAGGAACAGATTGCCCGGATGCATGTCGGCGTGGAAGAAGCCGTCGCGCAGCGCGTGGCGCAGGAAGCTCTGGATCACCTTGCGGCCGAGATCGGGCAGGTCGACCCGCGCCTCGGCGAGGCGCTTGTGATCGTTCAGCGCGATGCCGTCGATCCATTCCATCGTCAGCACGTTGTGCGTGGTGCGGTCCCAGTCGACGGCGGGCACGCGGAAATCGGGATCGTCGCGCGTGTTCTCCGCCATCTCCGACAGCGCGGCAGCCTCTAACCGTAGGTCCATCTCCATCGCGACCGAGCGCGACATGGTGTTGATGACCTCGATCAGGCGCAGGCGCCGCGCCTCGGCCGAATAGGCCTCAGCCTTGTGCGCGACGTAGAAGAAATCGGAGAGATCGCGGCGGAAGCGCGCGGCGACGTTGGGTCTCAGCACCTTGATCGCGACGGACTTGCGGATGCCGTCGCGCACCACCTCGCCGCGATGCACTTGCGCGATCGAGGCCGCCGCGACCGGCGGGCCGAAGCTCACAAAGATGTCCGTCAGCGGCCGTTCCAGCGAGGTCGCGATCGTGGCCTCGGCTTCCTGCTGCGGAAACGGCGGCAGGCGGTCCTGCAGGCTTTCGAGGTCGCGCGCCATGATGACGCCGACCACGTCGGGGCGCGTGGCCAGGAACTGGCCGAGCTTGAGATAGGCCGGGCCCATCCGCGTCAGCGCGCGCGAGATCCGCGGTCCCTGCTTGGCGCCACGGCGCTCGATGATGCGCGCCAGCTTCAGCGCGAGCTGTCCCGGCGGCGGCACCAGGCTCGGATCGACCGCGCCGAACACGCCTTCGTGCGCAAACACGAACGCGGCGCGGATCAGGCGCGCAAGATGGGTGACGGCAGAGATCACAAACGCCAGCCCGAATGCAGTGCGACGATGCCGCCGGAGAGTGTCTGCCAGCTGACGCGGGCAAAGCCGGCCTCGCGGATCATGTCGGCGAAGGCGGCCGGCTTCGGAAATTTGCGAATGGACTCGACGAGATATTGGTACGATTCGGCGTCGCCCGTGACCATGCGCCCGAGCGGCGGGATCACCTTGAACGAAAACAGATCATAGAGCTTGTCGAGGCCGGGCATCTCGACGGTGGAGAATTCCAGGCACAGGAAGCGGCTGCCGGGCCTCAGCACGCGATAGGCCTCGCGCAGCGCAAGGTCGATCCGCGGCACGTTGCGGATGCCGAAAGCGATCGTATAGGCATCGAAGCTGCGATCGGCAAAGCCGAGCGATTCGGCATTGCCTTCGACGAAATCGACCTGGGTCTCCAGATGACGCTTGGCGGCGCGTTCGCGCCCCACGGCCAGCATGTCCGCATTGATGTCGCACACCGTGGCGTGGAAGCCGGGGCCGGCGGACTTGGCGGCACGGAACGAGATGTCGCCGGTGCCGCCGGCGACGTCAAGCAGCGCGAACGGCCGGTCGCCCCTCGGCGGATCCAGCGTGGTGATCATGATGTCCTTCCAGACCCGGTGCAGGCCACCGGACATCAAATCGTTCATCAGGTCATAGCGCGACGCCACGCTGCGAAACACATCGTTCACCAGCGTCTGCTTGTCCCCGAGGGGAACGTCCCTGAAGCCAAAATGCGTGGTTTCGCCCGGCCGATCCATTACTCTACTCCACTCGGCGGACCATAGCCCGCCCGCCGCAATGGCGCTATCACACCGCCTTCATAAGGTGAATGCCCGACCATGCCTGAATTGCCCGAAGTCGAGACCGTCCGCCGCGGCCTTCAGCCCGTGATGGAGGGCGCGAAAATCCTCGATGCGGAGGCCCGCCGGCCGGATTTGCGCTTTCCGTTCCAGCCCGACTTCGTGGCCCGGCTCAAGGGGCAAGTCGTCACGGGCCTCGGGCGCCGTGCAAAATATCTCATGGCCGATCTCGCCTCCGGCGACGTGCTCTTGATGCATCTGGGCATGTCGGGCTCGTTCCGCGTCATCAAGCCGGACAACGAGGCTCAGCCAGGCGAGTTTCATTATCCGAAGGCCAAGGATTCCGCGCACGATCACGTGCTGTTTCGGATGTCCTCAGGCGCCGACATCGTCTTCAACGATCCGCGCCGCTTCGGATACATGAAAGTGATTGCGCGTGGCGCGCTCGAAGACGAGCCGCTGCTGCGCGGGCTCGGCCCCGAGCCGCTCGGCAACGAATTCGACGCCGCGATGCTGGCGCGCTCCTGCCAAGGCAAGACCACGAGCCTGAAGGCCGCGCTGCTCGACCAGCGCGTGGTGGCCGGGCTCGGCAACATCTATGTCTGCGAGGCGCTGCACCGCTCGCATCTGTCGCCGCGGCGCATTGCTGCGACGCTATCCACCAGGAAGGGCGAGCCGACGGATCATGCGCAGCGCTTGGTCGGCGCGATCCACACCGTGCTGAACGATGCCATCAAGGCCGGCGGCTCCAGCTTGCGCGACCATCGCCAGACCTCGGGCGAGCTCGGCTATTTCCAGCATTCGTTCAGGGTCTATGACCGCGAAGGCGAAAAATGCACGACGCCGCGCTGCGGCGGCACGATCAAGCGGTTCGTGCAGAACGGTCGTTCGACCTTCTGGTGCCCGAAATGTCAGAAGTGACAATCGGGATTGCCGCAGCGTCGTAGCCCGGATGGAGCGCAGCGTAATCCGGGGCCGGCCTCTCCGCGGAGAGACCTTCCTGGATTGCGCTTCGCTTCATCCAGGCTACGGGAGCCCTCGCTACAACGCACGAGGCGAAGCAATCCGGCCGGGCTGGTGGCCGAACTGCTTCGTCGCTTGGGCCCGTTCACCGGATGGCGCAGAGCCCGACTGTCGTCCGAGCGATCGCCCCGCTCAGGACGCCAGTGCCGTGGTCTCGTCCGCCGCCTGTTCCGCAGCGATCTGCAGCATGCCGTGCGCAGCCGAGATGACCTGGTCGATCAGGACATTGGTGGTGGCTTCGAGCTCGAGCCGGGTCTCGATCCAGCGCCACAGGCCGCGGATCTCGTCCGCCGATTTGCCATTCGGCGCGAATTCGCTCACGGCAAGGCCGCTCGCAAGCGCGTCCTGGTGATCGTTGCGCATCACGATCAGCGGCCGCGCGAGCACCTCGGCAAGATCGAGCGCGGCCTCCTCGGCGAGCGCGGTCGCGGCGTTGTCGATGCGCTGACCGCGGATCGGCGTCTGGTTGAGCACGAAGCTGTAAGGCCGCTTCCAGGCACGGGCGACGCTGAGCGTCGAGACGGTCGCCTCGATGTCGGCGACGCTGGGACGGGCCGGGATCAGGCAGAGGTCGGAATGGCGGATCGCGGCGGTGGTGGCGGCGCTGAGGCCGGCGGCGGTGTCGACGATCGCGAGCTGGAGGCCGCTGTCGGCGAGCATCTTGAGACGCGGCGCGATATCGGCGGCGTGATAGATCGGCTCGACGACGAGATCGTCGGTAGAGCGGCGGCGCTGCCAGTTGGAGAGGGTGCCCTGCGGGTCGGTCTCGATCAGGCGGACGGTGAAGCCGGCCTGCTTGGCGGCCAAGGCGAGGCCAATGGCGAGCGTGCTCTTGCCGCTGCCGCCCTTTTGGGTGGCCAGTACGATCGTGTGCATTGAAGGTCAATCCTTTGGAGTGCTGGGTCAGGGATACGCCACGCGAACGTGCATCGCTTCTGGATGCTGAGCGCTTCTCGCTCAGGACGTGCCGGCCCGATCCAAAGGGGATCGCGGAGGTCCGAATCAACGGCAACGATGATGGCGGAATCGCGAATGCCAGCGAATCCGTACCATTACCGGCTCCGTAGTCGTACGTGAGGCGGTCCGTGCCCCGGACAAAGCGCAACGCGATAGCGGTGCGCTGCAGAGCCGGGGCCCAGAAGCCACAAGCGCGACTGTTGAGATATGGGTCCCGGCTCAGCGGAGCGGCATTTCACGCCGCACCGCGTCCGGGACACGAGGATCGCCGGCAGCGCCTTATTTCCGCACGCAGATCACGCGCACGACGGCGGCTTTGGCGTCCGTCGACGTGCCATTCGGGCTGACGCCCTTCGCCTTGAGAAACCCGCGCACCGCCTCGGCAGAGACCATCATCGCCTGTGATGCCGGCACCGACGTCGCGGGTCCCGCGACCACCGCCGGCTTCAGCAGCGCGATGCCGGCGAACTTGCCGTCGCCGTCGACGGCTGGGCTGCCGGAGAAGCCGACCGCCGGCGGCGGCGAGAGCGCGGAATTGCTGCTCATCGCCGGCGTCAACGCGGCCTTGAGGTTCGACACGGCGGCGGCGCCGCCCTGGCTTTGCGGATCGGCGATGCCGACGACATCGACATTGGTCTTCGCGGCCCCTCCGGCGAGGCTGAGCGGCCTCAGGTCGCGCGCGCCGTAGATGCGCAGCAGCGCGAGATCGTGCTCCTTGTCCTCGGCGAGACGGTCGGCGCTGCCATGGCCGGCGATCGTGATCGCAAGGCAGCCGTCGGTGACGAGGCGGTCGGTGACGATCGCGCCGTCCTCGCTGACGACGATGCCGGTGCCGTATTCAACGGTCTTGCGCGGCGGCGGCCCGGCCAGCGGTCCCGACGGAAACGCGTTGAACGCGCTCGACATCGCGATCACGACCGGCTCGACCGTATTCTCTGTCGCCTGGTCGTAGAGGATCGTCATGGTGCGGACCTCGTCACCCTTGAAGGTGCCGCGGACGTAGAACTTCTTCTGGCCCTGCAAGCCCGACAGCACGAAGAAATCCGGCTTCACCACGGTGTAATCGACCTTGCGGCCGGACGGCTCCTTCTCGAGATCGGCGAGCTTGGCCGAGGTCGGGCTCACTTCCTTGCGGCGGCTGAGAACCACCTGCACCGTCCCTGTCGGCGAGGTCCATTTCGAGCCGTTGGCGTCGCTTGCCTGCTGCGGCACCAGCTTGCCGGGAATGCCGAGCCGGGCGCCGCTGGTCGGCTCCGTCACGATCTTCCAGCCGACGCTCTCCTGCTTCTTGCGTGCCGCCTCAGTGAGCGCGGTGCGCTCCTGCGGATTGAGCACGCCGGTCGGCTTGCCGCCCTTGGCCTTCTGGTACTCCTTGATGGCGTTGACCATGCGCTCGCTGACGTCGCCGGTGATGGCGCCGTTATATTGTCCGACCCAGGCGAGGTCGGACTGGAGCGCCAGCCGCTCGGCTTTGGCCATGCCATCGGCCGTCGCGGACGGCGTCTGCATCGCAGGGGGCTTGACCGGAACGGTCTGGACCGTTTTCGGGGTGGCGCCTGGCACTTGGGGCGTCGTCATCTGGGCGTGCGCGCCCGTGGCAGCCGCCAACATCAGTGTTGCCGCAAGCATCGGTCTCATGACAAATCCAGCCAGCCCGTTGAACGCCAAAACATTGAAAAGCATGCGATTGAAGCACATCTCGTTGGTCGCGAACAATGACGGTGCGGTTCAGGAGTAAGAGAAGGTGCTTAGCCCGGACGAACTCGAACGCTATGCCCGCCACATCGTGTTGCGCGACGTCGGCGGCCCCGGCCAGGCGGCGCTGAAGCGGGCCTCGGTGCTGGTGATCGGCGCCGGCGGGCTCGGCGCGCCCGCGCTGATGTATCTGGCCGCCGCCGGCGTTGGCACGCTCGGCGTGGTCGACGACGACGTGGTGTCGCTGTCCAACCTGCAGCGCCAGGTGATCCATACGACGCCCGATATCGGGCGACACAAGGTCGAGAGTGCCGCCGAGCGGATCGCGGCGCTCAACCCACATGTTCGCTTCATCGGTCACGCCACCTGGCTCAACGCGGATAACGCGCTCAGCCTGATCGCCGATTACGACCTCGTGCTCGACGGCTCCGACAATTTCTCGACGCGCTATCTCGTTTCCGACGCCTGCTTCTTCGCCAAGCGGCCGCTGATATCAGCGGCGCTCGGCACCTTCGACGGCTCGCTGACCACCATCCGCGCGCATGAGACGGGCGAGCAGGGCGAGTTCAATCCGACCTACCGCTGCCTGTTTCCGGAAGCGCCGCCGCCCGGCACCGTGCCGGCCTGTGCGGAAGCCGGCGTCATGGGCGCATTGGCGGGCGTACTCGGCTCGATGATGGCGCTGGAGGCGATCCGCGAGATCGTCGGCTTCGGCGACGGCCTCGTCGGCCGCCTCCTGATGATCGATGCGCGCGCGATGCGCTTCGAGACCCTGCGCTATTCACGCGATCCCGCCAATCCGCTCAACGGCGACGGGCCCGTGTTCGAAGACTTGAGCATCCACCGCGAGTAGGACACCGGCCCAAAATTCGGGCGGCACCGAGAGCACTATGCGAACAGTAGAACTCGACGCCAGTACTTGGAAAACAGCTCAGGATTTTCGATCGAGTCTCAAGGCAGCGATAGGGGCGCCGGAGTGGCATGGCGACATTGTGGCTGCCTTTTTGCATCTTCGGGGGCGGAATGAACGCACTCAAGCCCCCTTACATCATCAAGATCGTAAACACGGCCGGCCTCGCACCAGACGTTATGGAGCTGATCCGAGACCTTTCGTCACGCATGGAGGAGACGCGAAGACGTCGATTTGCACGTACAGGTGAGGACGTGGCGGCTAGTCTTGAAATCGCGAGCTAGGTTCAATTTGCCCGGAAGCACGTAGGAGAAACCATCCGTCCGTCGGAGCACCGCCTCACAGCATGCTCGGCAGCACGCGGTCCGGCGGCTTGTGGGCGTCGAGGAAGGTGCGGATGTTGATGATCACCTTCTCGCCCATCTCGACGCGGCCTTCGATCGTGGCCGAGCCCATATGCGGCAGCAGCGTCACCTTGCCGGCTCTGGCGAGCCGCACCAGCTTCGGGTTGACCGCGGGCTCGTGCTCGTAGACGTCGAGGCCGGCGCCGCCGATCTCGCCGCCTTCGATCAGCTTGATCAGCGTGTCCTCGTCGGTGACCTCGCCGCGCGCGGTGTTGACGATATAGGCGTCTTTCCGGATCAGCTTCAGCCGCCGCGCCGAGAGCAGGTGATAGGTCGCCGGCGTGTGCGGACAGTTCACCGAGATGATGTCCATCCGCGCCAGCATCTGGTCGAGGCTTTCCCAATAGGTCGCCCCTAGCTCCTCGGCGATCACGGGGGCGACGGGACGGCGATTGTGATAGTGGATCTGCAGCCCGAAGGCGCGGGCGCGGCGCGCCACCGCCTGGCCGATGCGGCCCATGCCGATGATGCCGAGGCGTTTGCCTCCGATGCGGTGACCGAGCATCCAGGTCGGCGACCAGCCGGCCCAGGGCTTGCCTTCGGTCAGGATCGAGGCGCCTTCGATCATGCGCCTGGGCACCGCGAGGATCAACGCCATGGTCATGTCGGCGGTGTCTTCGGTCAGGACCTTCGGCGTGTTGGTGACGGTGATGCCGCGGGCATGGGCGGCTGCGACGTCGATATTGTCGACGCCATTGCCGAAATTGGCGATCAGGCGGAGCTTGCAGTCGGGCTGGTTCACGACCTCGGCGCTGATGTGATCGGTCACGGTCGGAACCAGCACGTCGGCGGTGCGGGCGGCTTCCGCGATCTGCTCGGGCGACATCGGTGTGTCGTCGAGATTGATCCGCGCGTCGAACAGCTCGCGCATCCGCGTCTCGATCGAATCCGGCAGCTTGCGCGTCACCACGACGAGGGGCTTTTTCTTCACCGACATGTCCTGCTCTCATGAGACATCGCAGGCCGCCTCTGTCGCCAAAGGCCGGTCGTTGAGGCCTCATTAACCCGGTTGTTCGACACTGCCCTTGCCGTGTCAGTCCCCGGCGTTTCCTCCAAGCTCACCCGACATTTCCGGCCGGAAAATCGGGGCCAATTGGTTGCTCAAGTGCCCGTTCTCTCTAGCAGAAGGCCGGGCCAAGACAAGAACCACGGCTCAAGGCTTGGAACCCGCGTGGGGCGGGGAGAAGGGGCAGGCGCGGCAGGGTTTGGAATTTGGGGTGAGGGCCCGGTGTGCCGGGTCTTCGAAGGAGACGGGTTGATGGCGTTGGGGCGTTTTTGTTGGGTGATGGCGCTCGTTTGCACCTGGTTGAGCGCCTCGGTCGGGCCCTCGCATGCGGCGAAGGACAATACCCCGCAGACCACCAGCGGCTTGCCGGTGCCGCGCTATGTCAGCCTCAAATCGGATCACGTGAACGTCCGCGCCGGCCCGACCAAGGACAATGACGTCGCCTGGGTCTACACCCGTGCCGGCCTGCCGGTCGAAATTACCGCCGAGTTCGAGAACTGGCGCCGGGTGCGCGATTCCGAAGGCGCCGAGGGCTGGGTCTATCATTCGCTGCTGTCGGGCCGCCGCACCGCGGTCGTCACCATGAAGCACAAGGACGACCTCGCCCCGATCTATGACCGGCCCGATCCCGGCAGCGCGGTTGCGGCCAAGCTCCAGGCCGGCGTCGTCACCCAGGTCAAGAAATGCGCCGCAGGCTGGTGCCGCGTCATCGGCAATGGATTCGACGGCTGGATCCAGCAGGAGCGCCTCTGGGGCGTCTATTCGGACGAGCAGGTCAACTGACGCCGTCGGGCGGCGGAGCAATCTGCCGCCCCAACGTCATGCCCGGGCTTGTCCCGGGCATCCACGCTCTTCTGACTAGTCCCAAAACGTGCATGGCCGGGACATAGGCGAGCGCAAGCGACGCCGTCCCTTTGGACGGCTATGCCCGGCCATGACGACCAAATCAGTGATGCAGAATTAGCTCAGCGCTTCTTGCGCAGGCGCACGACCATGTCGATGCGGGAGATCTCGTAGCCCTCGGGCACCTCCGGCATCTTGGACAGCGCCAGATGCGGATCCTCGATGTCGACCAGCTCGTGGCTGTTCTCGAGATAATAGTGGTGGTGGGTGGTGACGTTGGTGTCGAAATAGGTCTTCGTGCCGTCGACGCTGACCTGGCGCAGCAGGCCGGCATCGGTGAGCTGGTTCAGCGTGTTGTAGACGGTCGCCAGCGACACCGGGACCTTGGCGAGGGTGGCTTCCTCGTAGAGCATTTCAGCCGTGAGGTGGCGTGCGCCCTTGCCGAACAGCAGCCAGCCCAGCGCCATGCGCTGGCGCGTCGGCCGCAACCCCGCGGACTGCAGCATTTCGTTGACGTCGTGCCAGGGACACCCGGTCAGGGCCGGCTGGCGGCCGGACAGGAGGGCCGCGGCATGGTCGTCGTCGTGTTGGGACGCGGTATTCTCGTTCATTTCCAAGATTTCGGGCACGCTTGAACAATATCTCCCTGTAACATAAGAAGAGAAAGATGCAGATGCAAGTTTCTCGCAACTAGAGACGTTCTAATTAGGCTCGGAACCGGTTGGGGGAGCCCGTCATTTTACCTTCATCTCTGCGCTTTGCTACCCGAAATGGCCTGTGTTAGAGAGCGCGCGGTTCCGCTTAGCCGATTTTGGCGCAGCCGGGCATGGAGGCCCGGTTGGCAATCCATGCGAAGCTTGCGCAAGTCGCGGCCGGCGGTGGCGATTGGCGGTCCGATCGAGACGGGCCCATTTTCGCCAGGAACGCCGCTCAATCGGGATTTGAACAGAGGCTCGTGAATGCTGAACAGGCGCAACGGTTACGACTATGAAGATCTGCTGGCCTGTGCCCGCGGCGAGATGTTCGGCCCAGGCAACGCCCAGCTGCCGCTGCCGCCGATGCTGATGTTCGACCGCATCACCGACATCAACGACAATGGCGGTGAGTTCGGCAAGGGTCTGGTGCGCGCCGAGCTCGACGTGAAGCCCGACCTCTGGTTCTTCGGCTGCCATTTCAAGAACGATCCGGTCATGCCCGGCTGCCTCGGCCTCGATGCGCTGTGGCAGATGGTCGGCTTCTACCTCGGCTGGAGCGGGGGTGAAGGGCGCGGCCGGGCGCTTGGCCTGAGCGAACTGAAGTTCGGCGGCCAGGTGCTGACCGACGCCCGCAAGGTTGTGTACAACGTCGATATCAAGCGCGTGATGCGTTCGAAGCTCGTGCTCGGCATCGCCGACGGGTGGCTTTCGGTCGATGACCAGATTATCTATCGCGCCAAGGATCTGAAGGTCGGCCTGTTCAAGCAGGGCACGAGCCTGGGCTGAGCGCATCACTAAGAAGACAACGATTGAGGCGAGGCTGTCATGAGGCGGGTTGTGGTCACCGGGATGGGCATCGTCTCGTCGATCGGAAACAACACCCAGGAAGTGCTTGCGAGCCTTCACGAGGCGAAGTCGGGCATTTCGCGGGCTGAGAAATATGCCGAGCTCGGCTTCCGTTCGCAGGTGCAAGGCGAGCCGTCGCTCGATCCGTCGACGGTGGTCGACCGCCGCGCGATGCGCTTCCTCGGCCAGGGCGCGGCGTGGAATCACATCGCGATGGAGCAGGCGATTCAGGATTCCGGCCTGTCGCCCGACGAGGTCTCCAACATCCGTACCGGCATCATCATGGGCTCCGGCGGCCCCTCGGCGCGCACCATCGTCGAAGCCGCCGACATCACCCGCTCCAAGGGACCGAAGCGCGTCGGCCCGTTTGCGGTGCCGAAGGCGATGTCCTCCACGGCGTCCGCGACGCTCGCGACCTGGTTCAAGATCAAGGGCGTGAACTATTCGATCTCATCGGCCTGCGCGACCTCGAACCATTGCGTCGGCAATGCCTATGAGACCATCCAGATCGGCAAGCAGGACGTCATCTTCGCCGGCGGCTGCGAGGAGCTGGACTGGTCACTGTCGGTGCTGTTCGACGCCATGGGCGCGATGTCCTCGAAGTACAACGACACGCCGGCCACGGCCTCGCGTCCCTACGATCTCAATCGCGACGGCTTCGTCATCGCCGGCGGCGCCGGCGTGTTGGTGCTGGAAGAGCTCGAGCATGCCAAGGCGCGCGGCGCACGCATCTATGGCGAGGTGGTCGGTTATGGCGCGACCTCTGATGGCCACGACATGGTGGCGCCGTCGGGCGAAGGCGCCGAGCGCTGCATGCGCATGGCGATGTCGACGGTGAAGACCAAGGTCGACTACATCAACCCGCACGCGACCTCGACGCCGGCCGGCGATCCGCCGGAGATAGAGGCGATCCGCAAAGTATTCGGCGTCGGCGAGAAGTGCCCGCCGATCTCGGCGACCAAGGCGCTGACCGGCCATTCGCTCGGCGCCACCGGCGTGCAGGAAGCGATCTATTCGCTGCTGATGATGAACAACGGCTTCATCTGCGAGAGCGCGCACATCCAGGAGCTCGACCCCGTGTTCGCCGACATGCCGATCGTGCGCAAGCGCATCGACAACGCCAAGATCGGCACCGTGCTGTCGAACTCCTTCGGCTTCGGCGGCACCAACGCCACGCTGGTGTTCAGCCGGCTGGATGCGTGATCTCTGACTTTGTCATGCCCCGCCTAGTGCGCAATTGCGCACGGGGGGCGGGGCATCCAGTACGCCGCGGCTTCTCTATTTATCACGACGGTCTCTGGAATACTGGATCGCCCGCCTGCGCGGGCGATGACGTCGAAAATAGGAGCGATGGCGGCAATGGAAGGTTTGATGAAAGGCAAGCGCGGTCTGATCATGGGCATCGCCAATGATCATTCCATCGCCTGGGGCATGGCGCGGACGCTTCATGCCCATGGCGCCGAGCTTGCCTTCACCTTCCAGGGCGAGGCGCTCGGCAAGCGCGTCAAGCCGCTGGCGGAGCAGCTCGGCGTCGATCTGGTGCTGCCTTGCGACGTCGAGGACATCGCAAGCGTCGATGCCACCTTCGCGGTGCTCCGCGAAAAGTGGGGCAAGCTCGACTTCGTGATCCACGCGATCGGCTTTGCCGACAAGAACGAGCTGAAGGGCCGCTATGCCGACACCAGCCGCGAGAATTTCTCGCGCACCATGGTGATCTCCTGCTTCTCGTTTACGGAAGTCGCAAAGCGCGCCGCCGAGCTGATGACGGAAGGCGGCAGCATGATCACGCTGACCTTCGGCGCCTCGGAGCGCGCGATGCCGAACTACAACGTCATGGGCGTGGCCAAGGCGGCGCTGGAGGCCTCCGTGCGCTATCTCGCCGCCGATTTCGGACCGCGCGGCATCCGCGTCAACGCGATCTCCGCCGGCCCCATCCGCACGCTCGCCGGCTCCGGCATCGGCGAGGCGCGGGCGATGTTCGCCTTCATGCAGAAGCATTCGCCGCTGCGCCGCGGCGTCACGCTCGACGACCTCGGCGGCTCGGCGCTATATCTGTTGTCGGATCTCTCCGGCGGGGTGACCGGCGAAGTCCATTATGTGGATTCCGGCTACAACGTCATCCTGATGCCGCGGCCGGATGATCTGAAGTCATCGGAATAGCTTCGTAGCCTGGATGGAGCGCAGCGAAATCCGGGACAGGCTCATCCCCGGATGCGATTGCCCCGGATTGCGCTGCGCTCCATCCGGGCTACTGCAGCTACTTCGCTTTGCCTACCCTACGAGAGCTTGCTTAACCCGCCGCGATCTTCTCCGCGCGCTGGAACGCCGGGCGCGCCGTGCAGCGCGCGAGATAGGCATCGAACGCGGGGCGGGACGGCACCATCTTGAACAGGCGCACCGCGAAGTTCAGGCCGGCGCCGATCACGACGTCGGCGGCGGAAAATTCCTCGCCGAGAATCCACGGACCTTTTTCGAGCGCGGCTTCCAGCACGTCGAACACCTGCGTGGCGCTGCCCCAGGCCGCAGTCGAGGTCGGGATCTCGATCTTGGTGAAGATCTGGATGATGGCCGGCTCGATGCAGCCCGGCGAGAAGAACAGCCATTGCAGATAGCGCGCGCGGCGCGGGTCGGTCACGGCGGGCGCGAGCCTGGTCTCGGGATAACGATCGGCGATGTAGGCGCAGATCGCGGCGGCTTCGCCGAGCGCCGCATCGCCGTCGATCAGCGCCGGCACCTTGCCCATCGGGTTGATCTTCAGATAGTCCGGCGCCTTCTGCGCGCCGGTCGAGATGTCGGTCAGCACGCGCTCATAGGGCAGGCCGCTCTCCTCCATCAGCCAGAGCGTCGTGAACGAGCGCGAGCGGGGCGACCAATAGAGCTTGATCATGGCGGGGAACCTTCCATCGGCGAGAAGCGAACAGCGCGATTCATGACGCGTTTGTAGCGCATTCGCAACGCACTACGTCTGGGCAAGGAGCCGGCTGCGCGAACGACATGTTGGTCAACGCGGCAGGTTGCCAGCGGGGCTCCCAAGCAAGCTGCGTACGGCGCCTACTATCGCTTCCACCGATAACACTTCATCACGAACCCGTTCGATGGCTCGATCTCTTCCCTCTCGAGCACAAAGCCTTCGCGCTCGTACCAGCGCCAGGCCTTTTCGTTCTCGCGGACGCAGCGCAGATACATCTCGTCGGGCATTTGCGTGCGCGTGAAGGCGAGCAGCTTCCGGCCGAGCGATCGGCCCTGATAGGCGGGCGCGACGAACAGCATGTCGAGATAGAGCTTCGGCAAATGCAGCGCCAGCATCGCGGCGATCGTGCCGCGATCGTCGGCGACGAACAGGCTCCAGCCGTTCTCGATCTCGCGCCGGATGCGCGCCCGCAGGTTCGCCAGCAGGAAGTCGCTGGCTTCGGCGAGCCCGGTCGAGACCCAGCTCTCCATCCAGACGCGCCCGATCTCGTCATATTCAACCGCGCGGGCGGGGCGGATGATCGGATGCGACATCCGGTCAGGCCTTCTGGCTGCGCACGGATTGCCGCACGCGGACCTTGCCCGCGGACAGACACACCACCTCGGAAATCTGCAGCAGCTGCCGCGCCAACGGGCTGGTCTTGCGCCAGACCATGCCGATGGTGCGCGACGGCTCGGGGTCGCGGAAGCGCGCCAGCGAGACCGAGGCGGACCGCGTCTCCACCGGCACCGCCATCTCCGGGATCAGGGTGACGCCGATGCCGGCGCTGACCATCTGCACCAGCGTCGACAGGGAGTTCGCATCCAGCATCTCGCGCGGCGGCGCGGCTTGCATGTTGCAGAACGACAGCGCCTGGTCGCGGAAACAGTGCCCCTCCTCGAGCAGCAGAAGCCGCATCTCGCGCATCATCTCGCGTGACGGCACCGGTGTGCCTTCATCGGCGCCCGGCCGCACCAGCAGAAATTTCTCCTCGAACAGCGCGACCTCGGTGAGCGAGGGCTCCGACACCGGCAGCGCCACGATGGCGGTGTCGAGCCGTCCCTCCACCAGTTCCTGGATCAGCCGCGGCGTCATGGTCTCGCGCACGCGGATGTCGAGCTCCGGATGCATGCGCGTGAGATTCTTGGTGATCTTGGGCAGCAAATAGGGCGCGATGGTCGGGATCATGCCGATGCGCAGGCGGCCGGCGAAGCGGTCTTGCGAAGCGCGCGCAAAATCGCCGAGCTCGTCGACCGAGCGCAGGATGTCGCGGACCCGTTGCGCCAGCTCCTCGCCGAACCGGGTCAGCGCGACCTGCCGTGCGCTGCGCTCCAGCAGCAGGCCGCCCAGCGCCTCCTCCAGCTCCTTGATCTGCATCGACAGGGCCGGCTGCGAGATCGAGCAGGACTCGGCCGCGCGGCCGAAATGTCCGTGACGGGCCAGCGCGTCGAAATACCGGAGCTGGCGCAGCGTCAGATTGATCATCAGAAAATCCTATCGCAGCGATCACTAAAGTCAACTTCCCCTGATAGGAGGCGGCGCTTAGAGTGGTTCTACCTGGTCAAGGGCGCGAGTTCGACGCCGCCAGAGGAGGTATTCATGGACGACACTTCGAAGTGCCCGTTTTCGGGCGGAAAACCCACGCGCACAAACCGCGATTGGTGGCCGACGCAGCTCAACATCGAGGTGCTGCACAAGAATTCGGACAAGTCCGATCCGATGGACAAGGACTTCGATTACGCCAAGGAGTTCAAGTCGCTCGACCTGAACGCGGTCATCAAGGACCTGACCGCCCTGATGACGGATTCGCAGGAATGGTGGCCGGCCGACTTCGGTCACTACGGCGGCCTGATGATCCGCATGGCCTGGCACAGCGCGGGCACCTATCGCACCACCGACGGCCGCGGTGGCGCCGGCGCCGGTCAGCAGCGATTCGCCCCGCTCAACTCCTGGCCCGACAACGCCAACCTCGACAAGGCCCGCCGTCTGCTGTGGCCGATCAAGCAGAAATATGGCCGCAAGATTTCCTGGGCCGATCTGATGGTGCTCGCCGGCAACGTCGCGCTGGAATCGATGGGCTTCAAGACCTTCGGTTTTGCGGGCGGCCGCGCCGACGTCTGGGAGCCGGAAGAGCTCTATTGGGGCCCGGAAGGCACCTGGCTCGGCGATGAGCGCTACAGCGGCGAACGCCAACTCGCCGAGCCGCTCGGCGCCGTGCAGATGGGCCTCATCTACGTCAATCCGGAAGGCCCGAACGGCAAGCCGGATCCGGTCGCCGCGGCCAGGGACATCCGCGAGACCTTCTTCCGCATGGCGATGAACGACGAGGAAACCGTCGCGCTGATCGCCGGCGGCCACACTTTCGGCAAGACCCATGGCGCGGGCGATCCGTCGCTGGTCGGCCCGGAGCCGGAAGCCGGCGCGCTGGAAGATCAGGGTCTTGGCTGGAAGAGCAAGCACGCTTCGGGCCTTGCGGGTGATTCCATCACCAGCGGCCTCGAGGTGACCTGGACGACGACGCCGACGAAGTGGAGCAACAACTTCTTCGAGAACCTGTTCAAGTACGAATGGGAGCTGACCAAGAGCCCGGGCGGTGCGAATCAGTGGGTGGCGAAGGGTGCCGACGCCGTTATTCCTGACGCCTTCGACAAGTCGAAGAAGCATCGGCCGACGATGCTGACGACCGACCTGTCGCTGCGCTTCGATCCCGCCTACGAGAAGATCTCGCGGCGCTTCCTCGAGAACCCGGATCAGTTCGCGGACGCCTTCGCCCGCGCCTGGTTCAAGCTCACCCATCGCGACATGGGTCCGATCCAGCGCTATCTCGGCCCGCTGGTGCCGAAGGAGACGCTGATCTGGCAGGACCCGATTCCGGCCGTGAACCACGAGTTGGTCAGCGAGCAGGACATCGCGGCGCTCAAGTCGAAGATCCTGGCCTCGGGCCTGACGGTGCCGGAGTTGGTCTCGACGGCCTGGGCCTCGGCCTCGACGTTCCGCGGCTCGGACAAGCGCGGCGGCGCCAACGGCGCGCGCATCCGCCTTGCTCCGCAGAAGGACTGGGAGGTGAACGATCCGGCCCAGCTCGCCAAGGTGCTCGGCAAGCTCGAAGCGATCCAGAAGGACTTCAACGCCTCGTCAGGCGCGAAGAAGGTCTCGCTCGCCGATCTGATCGTGCTCGGCGGCACCGCAGCGGTCGAGAAGGCCGCCAAGGATGCCGGCGTCGACGTCAAGGTCGGCTTCACGCCGGGCCGCATGGATGCTTCGCAGGAGCAGACCGACGCGGCCTCCTTCGCGCCGCTGGAGCCGCGCGCCGATGGTTTCCGCAACTACATCGGCAAGCGGCATCAGTTCATGCAGCAGGAGGAAGCTCTGGTCGATCGTGCGCAGCTCTTGAGGCTCACTGGCCCCGAGATGACGGTGCTGGTCGGCGGCCTGCGTGTGCTCGGTGCCAACGCGAACGGTTCGAAGCACGGCGTGCTCACCACCAAGGTGGGAACGCTGAGCAACGACTTCTTCGTCAACCTGCTCGACATGAGCGCGCAGTGGACGGCCGCTGCCGACGGCACCTACGAGGCACGCGATCGCAAGACCAATGCGGTGAAGTGGACCGGCACCCGCGTCGATCTCATCTTCGGCGCACACTCGCAGCTTCGCGCCTTCGCCGAGGTCTATGCCACCTCGGACTCCAAGGAGAAGTTCGTCAAGGACTTCGCCAAGGCCTGGACCAAGGTGATGAATCTCGACCGCTACGACCTCGCGGCATGAGGGTGACACCTCTCCCGCTTGCGAGAGAGAGGGCGCAGTAGTCACAAGAAAGGGCGGCCGAGAGGCCGCCCTTTTTATGGTTTCCGATTGTGCTCACACGTCGAGTGTGCCTGCCTTCGCGGCAGCGTAGCGCTCGCCCACGACCTTCCAGTTCACCGTGTTCCACCATGCCTTGAGATAATCGGCGCGGCGGTTCTGGTAGTTCAAGTAATAGGCGTGCTCCCAGACGTCGTTGCCGAGCAGCGCCCGCTTGCCGTCCATCATCGGATTGTCCTGATTGGGCCTTGTCTCGATTGCGAGCTTGCCGTCCTTGCTGACGGTCACGAACACCCAGCCCGAGCCGAACACGCGCCCGCCGGCAGCGTTGAAGTCCGTTTGCAATTTCTCCATGCCACCGAGATCGCTGTCGATCGCGGCGAGCAGGGCACCTTCCGGCTTGCCGCCGTTCGGTCCCATGATCTGCCAGAACATCGTGTGGTTGGCGTGGCCGCCCATGTTGTTGCGGACGCCAGTGCGGATCGCGTCGGGAACGGCGCCGAGATTGCCGAGCACCTCGCCGACCGGCTTTCCCGCGATCTGCGGATTGTCCTTGGCGAAATTGTTCAGGTTGGTGACGAACGCCTGATGATGTCGGTCATGGTGGATTTCCATCGTCTTGGCATCGATATGCGGTTCCAGCGCATTCGCCGGATAGCCCAAAGGATCAAGCTTGAACGGCCCTGCGGACGCCGCGGCGGCTTGTGCAAACGCCATGCGCGGGGCAGCGGCAGCCGCGACGAGGCCGGTTGCAGTGAACATGAGGCGGCGCCGGGATATGGACGTCATTTGGTTCTCCTGTCTTGGGACGATCCGCTGATGAAGCGTACGGCGGTACGATAGTTACGCAACACCAACCATTCCGGGTTTCGAACGCGGTCACTCCGACGCTGCGGCGGAAGCGCGCATGGCCCGCGATGATGCAGGCGGCACGGCAAAGAAAAAGGGCGGCCTCTCGGCCGCCCTTCGCGTTTCCGGACTGTCGCGAGGCCTTACTCGCCGGCGGCTTCGCGCGGGGCCTTCTCGCCCTCGCCGCCCTTGTCCTTGCCTTCGAGGTCTTCGCCCGTGGTCTGGTCGACCACCTTCATCGACAGGCGGGTCTTGCCGCGATCGTCGAAGCCGAGCAGCTTGACCTTGACCTTGTCGCCTTCCTTGACGACGTCGGAGGTCTTCTGCACGCGGTTCGCCGCGAGCTGGCTGATGTGGACGAGACCATCCTTGGAACCGAAGAAGTTCACGAAGGCGCCGAACTCCATCACCTTGACGACAGTGCCGTCATAGATCTGGCCGACTTCCGGATCGGACGCGATCGACTTGATCCACTTGATCGCCGCCTTCATCGCCTCGCCGTCGCTGGAGGCGACCTTCACGGTGCCGTCATCCTCGATGTTGACCTTGGCGCCGGTCTTCTCGACGATCTCGCGGATCACCTTGCCGCCAGTGCCGATCACTTCGCGGATCTTGTCGGTGGCGATCTTGAAGGTCTCGATCCGCGGCGCGTATTCGCCGAGCTCGGCGCGGGCCGCGGTGAGGGCCTTGGCCATCTCGCCGAGGATATGGATGCGGCCGTCCTTGGCCTGAGCCAGCGCGACCTTCATGATCTCTTCGGTGATGCCCTCGATCTTGATGTCCATCTGGAGCGAGGTGATGCCCGCTTCCGTGCCGGCGACCTTGAAGTCCATGTCGCCGAGATGGTCCTCGTCGCCGAGGATGTCCGAGAGAACCGCAAAGCGCTTGTCTTCGAGGATCAGGCCCATCGCGATGCCGGCGGTCGGCCGCTTCAGCGGCACGCCCGCATCCATTAGCGCCAGCGAGGCGCCGCAGACCGAAGCCATCGAGGACGAGCCGTTGGACTCGGTGATCTCCGAGACCACGCGCGTGGTGTAGGGGAATTCATGGTGCGGCGGCAGCACCGGACGAATCGCGCGCCAGGCCAGCTTGCCGTGGCCGATCTCGCGGCGCTTGGTGCCGCCGAGGCGGCCGGTCTCGCCGACCGAATAGGGCGGGAAGTTGTAGTGCAGCAGGAACGTTTCCTTGTACGTTCCGGACAGCGCGTCGATGTACTGCTCGTCCTCGCCGGTGCCGAGCGTGGTTACGACCATCGCCTGGGTCTCGCCGCGGGTGAACAGCGCCGAGCCGTGGGCGCGGGGCAGCACGCCGACTTCGGCGACGATGTTGCGCACCGTCTTGCTATCGCGGCCGTCGATGCGCTTGCCGGTATCGAGGATATTCCAGCGCACGATCTTGGCCTCGAGCTCCTTGAACACGCCGGCGACACGGAGCTTGTCGTATTTCGGCTCCTGGCCCTCCGGGAAGTAGTGGGCCATCACCTTTTCCTTGGCGACGCCGACGGCGGCATAACGCTGCTGCTTGATCGGAATCGCGTAGGCGGCGCGCAGCTCCTGCTCGACCATGCCGAGCATCTCCTTCTCGAGCGCGGCGTTGTCGATGACGGTGACTTCGCGCGGCTCCTTGGCGGCCTTCTCGGCGAGCTCGATGATCGCGTTGATGACAGGCTGGAAGTGGCGGTGACCGAACATCACGGCGCCGAGCATGATGTCTTCGTTCAGTTCCTTGGCTTCCGATTCCACCATCAGCACGGCGTCGGCAGTGCCGGCGACGACGAGGTCGAGCTGGGTGTCGACCATCTCGTCGAGCGTCGGATTGAGAATGAACTCGTCGTTGGCGAAGCCGACGCGGGCTGCGCCGATCGGGCCCTTGAACGGCACGCCGGACAGCGTCAGCGCCGCGGAGGCCGCGACCATCGCCACGACGTCGGGATCGTTCTCCATGTCGTGCGACAGCACGGTGACGATCACCTGAGTCTCGTTACGCCAGCCGTCGACGAACAGCGGGCGGATCGGTCGGTCGATCAGGCGGGAGACCAGCGTCTCCTTCTCGGTCGGACGGCCCTCGCGCTTGAAATAGCCGCCGGGAATGCGGCCCGCAGCGTAGGCCTTTTCCTGGTAATCGACGGTCAGCGGCAGGAAGTCGACGCCTTCGCGCGGTGCCTTCGCCGCGACGACGGTGGCGAGCACCACGGTCTCGCCATAGGTGGCGACGACGGCGCCGTCGGCCTGGCGGGCGATCTTGCCGGTTTCGAGCTTGAGTGGGCGTCCGCCCCAGTCGATTTCGACTGAATGCTTATTGAACATAGAGGTCTTCTTTCATGGGTTCTCGAAAGAAGGGACGGCTCTCGAAAAACAAAAACCATGCGCAAGATTGCGGGACGCTGATCGGAGCGGATGATCAGCGTCCTGCGATCCTGCCATGGTTTTTGGATGTCGGATGGCGTCCATCCTTTCGGGTCATACGGGCGCCTTGCCCGTTGTGCCCAGCCGCCGGATTGCCGCTGGACTGTCAGTCGGCACGAATGCAAACACCGAAACTTCGATCTTCGCTCATCATGCCCGGACGCGAATCAACAATCCGCATCCGACGCGCACGCAACCTCGATCAAAAAGCTTAAAAACAAGCGCTTTCGTTCGAAACCACGCGCGAAAACGCGCGCCGGTGGCGCGCGCAGGAACTCTTAACGACGAATATTGTGCTTCTCGAGGAGCGCCTTGTACCGCGCCTCGTCCTTCTTCTTGAGGTAGTCGAGGAGCGAGCGGCGGGTCGAGACCAGCTTCAAGAGGCCACGACGCGAATGGTTGTCCTTCACGTGGGTCTTGAAATGGTTGGTGAGGTTGTTGATGCGTTCCGACAGGATCGCGACCTGAACCTCGGGCGAGCCGGTGTCGCCGGCCTTGGTGGCATTCGTCTTGATGACTTCCGCTTTGCGTTCTGCGGCAATCGACATCGTCAATTTCTCTCGTTGCGACCGGGGCTGGCAGTCAGGCCGGTCAGGTTGAACACACGCTTGGGGATGATTTCGCCATTGCCAACTTCGGCAAGCGCCAAAAGACGGCCTGCCACCGTGACATAGACTGTGCCGCTACAAGTGGGCGCATCCCGTCCGCGCAACAAAACGGCCTGGCCCCGATGGAGCCTTGCCGCATCAGCCCGAGTGACGGCCAGTGCCGGGATGTCGTCCAGCGCGGTCTCAACGGGCAAAAGCGCGTCGGCGAGGCTGCCCTCGCCGGACGCGGCTCTATCGCACAAAGCCTCCAACTGATCCAGCGGAATCATGTCGTTTTCGCCAAATGGGCCGACCAGGGTCCGCCTCAGCGCGCAGATATGGCCGCAAGTGCCGAGAATCCGGCCCATATCGCGGGCGAGCGCCCGCACATAGGTGCCCTTGCCGCATTCGGCTTCGAACACGGCCCGGTCGTTATCTGGTTGATCAACAAGGGTTAAATGGTGAATCTCGACCGGGCGGGGCGCCAGTTCCACAACCTCGCCGTCGCGGGCGAGGTCATAGGCGCGCTCGCCCTGGACCTTGATCGCCGAATAGCGCGGCGGGATCTGCTCGATCACCCCGGTGAAGCGGGGCAGCAGCGCCAGGATCGCCTCCCGGCTCGGACGCTGCTCCGAGGTCGCGGTCACCCGGCCCTCGATGTCGTCGGTATCGCGCTCCTCGCCCCAGCAGACCGTGAAGCGGTAGCGCTTGCGGCCGTCCATCACGAAGGGGACGGTCTTGGTGGCTTCCCCGAGCGCGATCGGCAAGCCCCCCGAGGCGAGCGGATCGAGCGTGCCGGCGTGTCCGGCGCGCTTGGCGTTGAACAGGCGCTTGAGCACGGCGACGGCCTGCGTCGAGGTCATGCCGATCGGCTTGTCGAGCACGACCCAGCCATGGACGTCGCGGCGGTCGCGGCGGACCTGGTTGCCCTTCTGCTGCTTGGCGCGCGGATCGTTGTTGACGCGGCGCGGCTCCTGATGCGGCTGCGAATTGCCGCCCATCTCCGCGAAATCGTTGGTCTGCGCGTCGCGCTGATCGGTGTCGTTGCCGCCGATCGTGCCGTGAGCGGGGTCCATGGTCATTGCTCTTCTTCCCGATCCGAATGCGGATCCTGTTCCAGGTCCTTCTGCACCGCAGGCGTTCGCAAAAGCTTCTCGATCCGTTCCGCTTCGTCGAATCGTTCGTCGACGCGGAAGCGAATGTCAGGTGCAAATTTCAGGTTAACGCGCCGCGCGACCTCGCCGCGCAAGAACTTCTTGTTGCGCTCGAGCGCAGCGATGACGATCTCGGTGTCGCGGCCACCGAGCGGCATCACATAGACCGTCGCGAGCTTCAGGTCGGGCGACATCCGCACCTCCGGCACGGTGATGATGTGACCTTCGAGGTCGGCATCATGCACATTGCCTTGCGCCAGAATATCGGCCATCGCGTGGCGAACCTGCTCGCCGACGCGCAACTGACGCTGCGAGCCGCCGGGCGCGGAACCCTTCTTCTGATGATGCCGTGGCATTTTTCGAAAATCACCTCGTCATGCCCGCATCTGGGACACGGGCATTGTCATTTGTCCTGTTGAAACGAAGAGGGGTGGATGGCCGGAAAAATCCGGCCATCGCACTCCCGCAATCTCAGTTCAAAAAGATCCGAACGCTTCGGTAAGACTTGGACTTACAGGGAGCGCTGGATCGTCTCCACGCGATAACACTCGATCACGTCACCGGCACGCATGTCGTGGTAGTTCTCGAAGGCCATGCCGCATTCCTGGCCGGATTGGACTTCCTTCACTTCGTCCTTGAAGCGCTTCAGCGTCGACAGCTTGCCTTCGTGCACGACGACGTTGTCGCGGATCAGGCGCACATTGGCGCCGCGCTCCACGGTGCCGTCGGTGACGCGGCAGCCGGCGACCTTGCCGACCTTGGAGATGTTGAAGATCTCCAGGATCTCGGCATTGCCCAGCATGGTTTCGCGCAAGGTCGGCGCGAGCAGACCGCTCATCGCCTTCTTCACGTCGTCCACGAGGTCGTAGATGATGTTGTAGTAGCGGATCTCGATGCCGTTGCGCTTGGCGGCCGCAGCGGCCTCCTTGTTGGCGCGAACCGAGAAGCCGATGATCGCGGCGTTGAAGCCTTCGGCCAGCGTCACGTCGGATTCCGAGATGCCGCCGACGCCGGCATGCAGGATGCGGGCGGCGACCTCGTCGGTGCCGAGCTTCTCCAGCGAGCCGAGGATGGCTTCCAGCGAGCCCTGCACGTCGGCCTTGACGATCAGCGGGAATTCCTTGCGGCCCGCCGTCTTCAATTGCGACATCATCTGCTCGAGCGAGCCGCGCATGCCGGAGATCGAGGCTGCCGCGTTCTCGCGCTTCTGGTGCGCGCGGTAGCTGGTGACCTGGCGGGCGCGGGCTTCGTTCTCGACCACCGCGAGACGATCGCCGGCCTCGGGCGGGCCGTTGAAGCCGAGCACCTCGACCGGCACCGAGGGGCCGGCCTCCTGCACGGTCTCGCCCTGATCGGAGATCAGCGCGCGGACGCGGCCCATTTCGGCACCGGCGACGATGATGTCGCCGACGCGAAGCGTGCCGCGCTGCACCAGCACGGTCGCGACCGGACCGCGGCCGCGATCGAGCTTGGCCTCGATCACGGTGCCTTCGGCGGGACGCTCCGAATTGGTCTTCAGGTCGAGGATTTCAGCCTGCAGCGCGATCATCTCGAGCAGCTTGTCGAGATTGGTCTTGTTCTTGGCGGACACCTCGACGTCGACGACTTCGCCGCCGAAAGATTCCACCTGCACCTCGTGCTGGAGCAGCTCGGTGCGCACGCGCTCGGGCTTGGCATCGGGCTTGTCGATCTTGTTGATGGCAACGATGATCGGCACGCCTGCCGCCTTGGCGTGGTTAATGGCTTCGACTGTCTGCGGCATCACGCCGTCGTCGGCCGCGACCACCAGCACGACGATGTCGGTGACCTTGGCGCCGCGGGCGCGCATCGCGGTGAACGCTGCGTGGCCGGGCGTGTCGATGAAGGTGATCTTCTTGCCGGTTTCAGGCGATGTCACCTGATAGGCGCCGATGTGCTGGGTGATGCCGCCGGCTTCGCCGGAGACCACGTTGGCGTGACGGAGCGCGTCGAGCAGCGAGGTCTTGCCGTGGTCGACGTGACCCATGACGGTCACCACGGGCGAACGGGTCTCGGTGTCGGTCGAATCGTCGGTCGCGTCGAACAGACCTTCTTCAACGTCGGAGGCGGCAACGCGCTTGACGGTGTGGCCGAGCTCTTCGGCAATCAGCTGCGCGGTGTCGGCGTCGATCACGTCGGTGATCTTGTGCATCGCGCCCTGCTTCATCAGCATGCGGATGACGTCGACCGCGCGCTCGGACATGCGGTTGGCGAGTTCCTGGATGGTGATCGCTTCCGGAATGACCACTTCGCGGATGAGCTTTTCCTTGGGCTCGTTCGAGGCGTGGCCCTTCAGGCGCTGGGTGCGGCGGCGGAACGAGGCGATCGAGCGCTCGCGCACCTCATCGGCATTGAGCGCGGTGACGACGGTCAGGCGGCCGCGCTCCTTCTGCGGGCCGGGCTTGTGGGTGGGCTTGGGGGCTACCACGGGACGCGCGGCGCCGCCGGGACCGCGGCGGATCTGGCGCGGCGCCTCGTCGTCGTCAGCTTCGGCCGCAACGGCGGGGCCGCGGCCAGCCGGTCCACCCGGACGCTGCGCGGTCGTGGTTGCAGGACGCGCCGTCGTGGTTCCCGGACGCGCTGTGGTGGTGGTTCCAGGCCGGGACGCAGGCGCACCGGGGCGCGGTGCGGAAGCGGCGGGTGTTGCGGTCGCGGGGCGCGCGGCGGATGCCGGCTGCTCACCCTCGCCGAAACGCTTCTTGGCCTCGGTCTCGGCCTTGCGCTTGGCTTCGTCCTCGTGGCGATGCCGCTCTTCCTCGGCCTTGCGGCGGGATTCGGCGGCTTCGCGCTCGGCGCGCTCGGCAGCCTCACGGGCGGCGCGGCGCTGGGCCTCTTCCTCGGCCTGGCGGCGTTCCTCGACCTCGCGCAGCTTGGCATCGGCCAGCGCACTGGCACGGGCCGAACGCTCATCCTCGGTGAGGGTGCGAAGCACCACGCCGGAACCGGCGTTGCGCGGCGGGGGCGGAGCCGGACGCGGCGGCGCGGCGGGTGCGGCCGGCGCCGGCTTTGCCGTCACCTCGGGCGCGTGCGGCTCCGGTCCATCGCCAATGCGGCGCTTGCCGCGCTTCTCGACCACGACCTGCTTGCTGCGGCCATGGCTGAAGCTCTGGCGCACGGTGCCCGTTTCGACGCGCGGCTTGAGCGATAGCGTCTTGCTCGGAACGCTCAGCTTCTTGTCGCCAGGGGTCTTGGTATCAACCATTCAGCAGTCCTAATCCTGATTTATCAGTGTTGTGCGTTGCCGCACCATCCAATCGGGTCGTCGTTGTCTCTCAGAAATCCTGGCCGGGTTTTTCGGCAGTCTTGTCGTCGTCCGCCATCCGGTATCGGACCAGGATCTGGCTACGTGACAGGAATGACTTGCTCGCCGGGCCCGCGAGCAGGGCAGCATGTATCACATTTGACCGGGTCAGTGCCAAATCCAATTCTACCGATTTCAGAGCGGTGACGACGGGAATCTGCGCCTTAGCACCGCGATTCCCGGCATTCTGACGCGCCAGCATGTCCAATTTGCGGATTCCGTCCGCGGCCCCGTCGCTGGCATGGATCAGGACCTCGACCGTTCCTTCCCGAAGGGCGCTCTCGACCTTGCCGAAACCGGCCACGACCTGGCCCGCCTTGGCGGCGATCCCAAGGGCTTCGGTCACGCTCCGGACCAGGAGCGCCTCGATGTCGGTGGGAAGCGTCTGAGGGATGCGCAGCTCGCGCTTGAAGGCCTTGCTAAATTGGTGACGCCGCACCGCTTCCGCAACCGTCTTGCGGGAGGCGGTGAGCCACATCCCGCGTCCGGGCAGCTTGCGCTTGAGATCGGGAACTATTTGTCCGTCAGGCGATGCAACGAAGCGGATCAGCTCGTCGATCGGCCGGACCTCGCGGCTGACCGCGCACATGCGCATGGTCGCGGACCTTTCGGTCCGCGGCCCATGGTCAAGTTCGAGGTCGGAATCTGCAAGCATCCGGGCGACATTCTCCTTTGCCCTTAAGCCGGTTGATCTTCGGTCGCCTCGGCCTCCTCGGTGGGCTTGGCGAGATCGGCCTCGGTGATCCAGCCGGCCTTGACGCGGGCCTGCATGATCATCGCTTCGGCGTCGTCACGGGAGATGTCGATGCCATCCAGCGCACCGGCGTGCTTGGTCGGCTCGCTGCCTTCCTTGCGCTCGGTCCAGCCGACCAGATCGTCGGTGGCGCAGCCGGCGAGGTCCTCGACGCTCTTGATGTCGTTCTCGCCGAGCTTCACCAGCATCTTCGAGGTCACGCCGGGCACGTCCTTGAGCGCGTCCTCGACGCCGAGCTCCTTGCGCCTCGCCTCGAGCTCGGCTTCCTGCTGCTCCAGATATTCGCGGGCGCGGTTCTGCAGCTCCTGCGCGGTCTCCTCGTCGAAGCCCTCGATGCCGGCGAGCTCCTTGACGTCCACCATCGCGAGCTCCTCGACCGAGGTGAAGCCCTCGGACGCCAGCAGCTGGCCGACCACTTCGTCGACGTTGAGCGATTCCATGAAGACCCGGGTCGAGTTCTCGAAGTCGGCCTGGCGGCGCTCCGATTCCTCCTGCTCGGTCAGGATGTCGATATCCCAGCCGGTGAGCTGCGAGGCCAGGCGCACGTTCTGGCCGCGGCGGCCGATCGCGAGCGAGAGCTGGTTGTTGGTGTCGGGCACCACGACCTCGATGCGCTCGCGGTCCTCGTCGATCACGACCTTGGAGACTTCCGCCGGCGCCAGCGCGTTGACCACGAAGGTCGCGATGTCGGGCGACCATGGAATGATATCGATCTTCTCGCCCTGCAGCTCGTTGACCACGGCCTGCACGCGCGAGCCGCGCATGCCGACGCAGGCGCCGACCGGATCGACTGAGGAATCGCGGGAAATCACGCCGATTTTCGCGCGCGAGCCCGGATCGCGGGCCACCGCCTTGATCTCGACGATGCCATCATAGATCTCCGGCACTTCCTGCGCGAACAGCTTCGCCATGAACTGGGGATGGGTGCGGGAGAGGAAGATCTGCGGGCCTCTCGTCTCGCGGCGGACGTCGAAGATGTAGGCACGAACGCGGTCGCCGTTGCGGAATACTTCGCGCGGCAGCATCTCGTCGCGGCGGATGATGGCTTCGCCGCGGCCGAGATCGACGATCACGCTGCCATATTCGACGCGCTTGACGACGCCGTTGACGATGTCGCCGATGCGGTCCTTGAATTCCTGGTACTGCCGGTCGCGCTCGGCCTCGCGCACCTTCTGCACGATGACCTGCTTGGCCGATTGCGCGGCGATGCGGCCATATTCCAGCGGCGGCAGGGTGTCGGCGATGGTGTCGCCGACCTGGGCGCCGGGATTGGCGCGCTGCGCGTCCACCAGCGAGATCTGGTTGGAGTGATTCTCGACCTTGTCGACCACCAGCATGTGGCGCGACAGCCGCAGCTCGCCCTTCTTCGGGTCGATCTCGGCATGAACGTCAGTCTCGCTGCCGTAACGGGCGCGCGCCGCCTTGGCGATGGCGTCCTCCATCGCCGCGATGACGATGCCGCGGTCGATCGACTTTTCGCGTGCGACGGCGTCGGCGATCTGAAGCAATTCGAGTCGGTTGGCGCTGACTGCCATGGCTAGTCTCCTTGGTCAGGCTCGATCTCGCCGCGCCGCGCGCGTTCGGCGGCAAGGCGATGTTTCTTCGTGTTGGTCGGGGCCGGCTTCTTCTTCGGCTTGGTGTTCTTGGTGATCTTCGCACTGATCTCCGCGTGCGGTGCAGCCGGCGGCTCCAGTCCGAGATCCCTGCGCATCTTGCGCTCCTCGGCCTTGCCGCGGCGCATGGATTCGGCGATCAGCTCGTCGGTCAGCACCAGCCGGGCCTCGCCGATATCCTCCATGGTCAGGAGAACGTCGGCATCGTCGCCAGCCTTGGCATCGTCGCGATGCAGATGCACGCGGTCGCCCTCGACCGCGCCAAGCGTGCCGCGGAAGCGCTTGCGCCCCTCATGCGCGACCGCCATCTCGATCTTCACCAGGTGCCCGGAATAGCGCTCGAAATCGGAGCGGCGCACCAGCGGGCGGTCGATTCCCGGCGAGGAGATCTCGAGCCGATAGGCGCGGTCGATGGGATCGGCGACGTCAAGCACGGGCGACAGGGCCCGCGAGATCGCCTCGCAATCCTCGATCTGCATCGAGCCGTCCGGCCGCTCGGCCATGATCTGCACGGTGCAGCCGGCTTCGCCGGAAATGCGGATCCGGACCAGGCGGTAGCCCATGCCCTGCAGCACGGGACCTGCCACCGCGGACACCCGTGCCGCGACGCCGGGCTCGACCACGAGCCGCGGCTCGGCCAGCAATTCGGCATCCGTGGAACCAGGGTTCGGTTCGGTCATGTCCAGGGTCAGAGCGCTCGTTGGTTAAGGCTTGGGTTAAGGCTTGGTTACGATTTCAAAGCCCGCTTCGGAACTTTCCCGACGACGCGTCGGGCGCATCTCCCGCCGAGCCGCGTTCAGGTAATAAAAAAGAGCGGGTCCTTGCGGGCCCACTCTCACTACGCGGATCGTATGAGAAGATGAATTGGCGCTGATATAGCGCTTTCCGCTTCTCCGGACAAGGCCCATTGCAGCGGGAACGGGGCCTTTTTGCGCCCGTCCGCGGGCCCTGCGCAACGCTTCCTTCATCAAGCAGGCCTAGATTTCCCGATTGTGGGGCGGCTTGGACCTAGGGCGCACCCGCGGCGTGCCCCGTTCGAGTTGCGTTTTCATGACTGTTGCCACGTCGCTCATTCCTGGACTGGACGATATCGTCAAGCGCGGCGACCCGAGGCGTCGTGGCGAGATCGCGCGCGCCATTTCCCAGCTGTTCTTCCAGGACGCGGAAAAGCTCCGCCCTGAACTGATCGATCTCTTCGACAATCTCCTGATCGATCTCGTCCCGCATGCCGAGCTGGTCTCGCGCGCCGATCTGGCCGAGCGTTTCTCGCGCCTGAACAACGCGCCGCCGCACCTCGTCAATCAGCTCGCGCGCGAAAACGAGATCGCGGTCGCCGGCCCCGTGCTGCGCCGCTCGCCAGTGCTCGACGACGCGGCTCTGGTCGAGATCGCGCGCTTGAAGGGCCAGGGTCATCTTCTGGCGATGACTGAGCGTCCAGCTTTGTCTCCCGCCGTCACCGACGTGCTGGTCGAGCGCGGCGATCGCGACGTGGTGCGCCGTGCCGCCGCCAATGCCGGTGCGGTGTTCTCGCCGGGCAGCTATTCCGAGATGATCAAGCGCGCGGCGCAGGACGGCGTGCTGACGCTGAAGATCGGCCAGCGCAACGACCTTTCCGGCGAGCACCTGAAGCAGCTGCTCGATGGCACGCTCGACGTCATCCGCCGCCGCCTCTCCACCGTGGTCAATCCCGCGCGCCAGGTCGAGATCAAGCGCGCGATGGCGGCGATCGAGGAGGCCGCGCTGCCGCCGGGTCCGCGCCGCGATTTCTCCGCGGCACAGCGCACGGTGCTGACCTTGAATCGCGAAGGCCATCTCGGCGAGAGCGCGCTGCTCGGTTTCGCCAAGGCGCACAAATACGAGGAATCGGTCGCCGCGCTGTCGGCGATGTCGGGCGTTCGCCTCCAGGTCCTCGACCGCCTGATCGCAGGCGACCGCTACGATCCGCTGCTGATCCTCGGTCGGGTGCTGAACCTCGGCTGGCCCACGGTACGCGCGCTTATCCTGCTCTGGTACGGCTCGAACCGCACGCCGGCCGACGCCGACATCGAGGCCGCCCGCATCAACTTCACGCGCCTGATGCCGACGACCGCCGAACGCGTCGTGAATTTCTGGCGCAACCGGCAGACGATCTAGCGTCCCCCTCCGTCATTGCGAGCGAAGCGAAGCAATCCAGAACTCGTTCCGCGAAAACGCTCTGGATTGCTTCGTCGCCAGCGCAAATTGCCTTGCAATTTGTCGCGGGCTCCTCGCAATGACGGCTAACCCACCCGCCTGAACCGCAGATAAGCCGCCTTGCGTCCCTCGCGCGCGGCCTTTCGGCCGTAGCGCGTCATGGTGTAGCCCGGCCATGGAAGCCGGAAATCGTCGGCGCGTTCGGCCAGCCAGACGAAGTCCTGCGAGCGCGCAAGATGCGACAGTGTCCAGGCGCAGTAATCGTCGATGTCGCAGACGAAGCGGAATTCGCCGCCTCGCTTGAGCACGCGCGCCATCGCGGCAATGGTGCGGTCCTGGACGAAGCGCCGCTTCCAGTGTCGCCGCTTCGGCCAGGGATCGGGATGGATCAGGTCGATCCGCGACAGCGACTCCTTGGGAAGCCAAGCCAAGAGCTCGGCGGCATCGCCCGCGAACAGGCGGATGTTGCCGATGTTGGCCGCCTCGATCTGCGCGAGGATCTTGGCCATGCCGTTGACATAGGGCTCACAGCCGATGAAGCCGGTGGTGGGGAAGTTCTGTGCCTCGGCCGCGAGATGCTCGCCGCCGCCGAAGCCGATCTCGAGCCTGACGTCGTCGGCTGTGGGATCGAAGATGTCGCGGGCGTCCGCCGGCGCCTCACCGTCGATATCGAGGGCAAGATGCGGCAGCAGCTGCTCGATCAAGCCGGCCTGGTGTTGCCTCAGCTTGTGGCCCTTGCGGCGCCCGAAGAAGGCGCGCTCGCTGTCGTCGCGGTCGGGGCTTGATTTACGTTCGCTCATCGCAGCGTCTGATAAAGCCGATGGAGCAGCCGCGCGCGTGGGGCCAGCGAGGAGACATAGAGCTGCTCATAATGGGTGTGTGCACCCTTGCCGTCGACGCCGAGCCCGTCGAGCGTTGCGGTGAAGGGAGCGGTGAAATTGCCGTCCGAGCCGCCGCCGGTGTGGGTGTCGATCAGCTCGAAGCCGATCTCGCCGGCGAGCGTCCTGGCATGCTCGTACAGCGCGGCACCTGCATTGCTCTTCTCGTAAGGCGGCCGGTTGAGCTCGCCGGTGACCGTGACGGTGACGCCATCGGTCTTCGAGGTCAAAGAGAGAATCTTGCCGACGAACTCGTCCGCGTCCTTGAGGCTCACGACGCGCAGATCGACTTCCGCATAGGCCTCCTCGGGCGTGACGTTGGGGCGCGTGCCGCCGCGCACCACGCCGACATTGACGGTCACGCCGCGCGCAACATCGTTCATTCCTTCCAGCGCCAGGATGACGTTGCCGAGTTCGCGGACGGCGCTGCGGCCGTCTTCGGGCCGCGAGCCAGCATGCGCGGGCACGCCCTTGATGAATACCCGGAAGCGTCCGACGCCCTTGCGCCCGGTGACGATCTTGCCGCCGTCGCGCGCCGGCTCGGTCACCAGCACGTATTTGGCCTTGCGCCCTTCCTGCTCGATCAGCGCACGCGAGGTCGGGCTGCCGATCTCCTCGTCGGAGGTGAACAGATGCGTGATGCCGAGCGGCGAGCGATCGCCCGTCGCGCAAAGCGCGCGGAAGGCGTGGTGGGCGATGTAGGCGCCGCCTTTCATGTCGTAGATGCCCGGACCGAACGCGACGTCGCCTTCGACCTTGAACGGCAGGCGCTCGATGAAGCCGATGGGATGGACGGTATCGAGATGGCTCAGCACCAGGATGCCCGGCTGATCCTGCCCCCAATTCGTGCGCGCCACGAGATGATCGCCGCAGCCGTCCGTGCCGGCGATGCGCTCGAGCGTGACGGGCAGGTCGCCGTATTGCTCCGCGACCACGGAGACCAGCTTGTTGACCTGTTCAGGTGCTTCCGTCGGCGTCTCGATCTCCACCCAGCGGCGGATGCCATCGAGAATAGTTTGTGAATCGAACCAATTGGAGCCGGTCATGGACGCATCTGTGCCTTTGAATCGCATCATCGAAGCGGACGCGCATCAAAGCGCGGTCGTAAATGACGACATAGGCCAGATTTGATGCAGTCTCAAATCGCGGGGGACATGAGCTTCAACGCTTGTCCGGACCTTCGCGGGCCGCAATCTGCTCGACGAGATCGACGATCGAGCGGCGCATCTTCGAATCAGTGATTCGCGTGAACGCCTTGGTCAAAGCGAGCCCTTCGGAGGTGGCGAGAAAGTCCGAGACGTAAGAGGGCGAGGCGCCTTCGCTGAAGCCATCCGGACCCGGCACGCCGCTCGGGCCGCCCTCGAACAGGAAGGACACCGGCACCTGCAGAATCTCCGCGATCTGCTGGATGCGGCTTGCGCCGACCCGGTTGGTGCCCTTCTCGTACTTCTGAATCTGCTGGAAAGTCAGGCCCAAAGCTTCACCGAGCTTCTCCTGGCTCATGCCCAACATGATGCGGCGCATGCGCACGCGACTGCCGACATATTTGTCAACAGGGTTGGGCGCTTTCGACATTTCCTCAGCCCTCCAAACACCACCTTCGGCGCAATGATCAAGCATGCCTCGGGTGCAGCACCGTCAAAATCAAACCCTGTTATTGGGAAACATTGCGGAGAAATTTAGCAATGCACCGCCATCTTTCGCAGCCGGTGCAGAATGGGGAGCCCGCGTGCAGTCTGTCAACCGTGGGACTACGGTTGTCAAAGGATTCCGGCCGCTGCGGCGGCGGTGCGATCAGGGCTGGCGTTTGCCTATTCGTCGGCGGACCGCCAGCAGCACGGCCACCGCGACGAGCATGATTGCGGGCACATCACCCACCCGTGCATAAACGGTCGGTGGGATCGCGGCCGGCAGGTTTGCGTCCAAAATGCCTTCGAGGCCGAGACCGAGGCTCGCGACGGTGCGGCCGACCGGATCGATCACTGCGGAGATGCCGGTATTGGCCGAGCGGACCAGCGGCAATCCGAGCTCGATCGCGCGCATCCGCGACTGCTCCAGGTGCTGGTAGGGACCGGTCGAGATGCCGAACCAGCCGTCATTGGTCAGGTTCACGATCCAGCCCGGACGTTCGTTGCGTACAGCCACTTCGTCGGGAAAGATCGCCTCGTAGCAGATCAGCGGCAACACGGGCGGCGCGCCGGCAACGGGGAGCGCATGCCGCACGGTGCCTGGAATGAAGCCGCCACGCACACGCGTCAGTTGCTCGAAACCGAGCTTCTCCATCAACGACTGGTACGGAAGAAATTCTCCGAACGGTACCAGATGCAGCTTGTCGTACACGGCGAGCACGCTGCCGTCGTGATCGATCACGTAGATCGAGTTGTAAGCGCGCGTGATCGGCGTGCCCCGCGGCACATCGGGCGCGCGGACCGATCCCGTGATCAGCACCGTGCCCTTCGGCAACAGATCGGCTATTTGCGCCATCGCGTCGGCTTCGCGGGTCAGGAAGAACGGAAAGGCGGATTCCGGCCAGATCAGGATGGTGGCATCGCGCACGCCGGTCGATTGCGGGCCGGAGGCGCGGTCCGACAGCGCAAGGTACTTCTTCATCACCTCCGGCTTGGCGGCATAGTTGAATTTCTCGTCCTGCTGCAGGTTGGGCTGCATCAGGCGCAGCTTGGCGCCGGATACGATCGTGGTCGGATGCAGCGACAGGCGGATTGCGCCAAAGATGCTCATGACGAGCAGGAGCGCGACGGCCGCGGCCGGCACCCGCCATTGCAGGCGCCGATCCGGCGTGCGGTCGATCAGCGTCGCCGGGCTCGCGAAGATCGCAATCGTCAGGAACGTCACGCCCCACAGGCCGATCAGCGAGGCCGTCTGCGCCAGCGGCAATGGCTCGGACAGCGCATAGCCGAACGTGTTCCAGGGAAAGCCGGTCAGCGCATGGCCGCGCAGCCATTCGCTGATGGTGAGGCTCGCTGCGAGCGCCAGCACGCGCGTGGCGTTCTTGCTCCAGAGCAGGCGCGCCAGCGCAAAGCCGATCGCCGTGAAGATCGAGAGATAGGCCGGCAGGCCTAGCACCGCGAACGGCGTCAGCCAGGCGAATGTGTCGGCTTCGACGAAGAAGGCGTAGCCGATCCAGTAGAGGCCGGGCACGAAATAGCCGAGCCCGAACCAATAGCCGGTCAGGGCGGCGGCGGGCACGCCGCCATAGCGGCCGGCCCCGGCGCCGTCGATCAGCCAGACCAGCACCGGGAAGGTGACGAACAGCACCGGAAAGAGGTTGAACGGCGCCAGCGCCAGCACCGACAGCGCTCCGGCCGCCATGGCGACGACTGCGCGCTGCCATCCCCAGGTGAGGATGATGGCGAGCGCAATTTGCCGAAGGCGCTGCGATGGGCTCACTGCGAGGCGGCCCCGTCGCGCGGCGGCGATGTCGGCGTGTCGCTGGCCGGCGCTTGTCCGCTCTCCGGCGTGGCTTCACGCCGCCGGCTCTCGCGCTGGGTGCGGGGCGCCGGGCGTTCCTTCCGCGTCGCGATGCGCAGCCGCTTGACGCGGCGCGGATCGGCATCGAGCACCTCGACCTCGTAATTGCCGGGGCCCGAGATCACCTCGCCGCGCACCGGCAGGCGCCCGACGAAGCTGACGAGATAGCCGCCCAGCGTCTCCACCTCCTCGCCTGCCTCGCCGGTGACGAAATCCTCGCCGATCACCGAGCGGACGTCGTCGAGGCTGGCGCGGGCGTCGGCGATGAAGGCGTTGTCGGGCAGGCGCACGATCGAGGGCGGCTCGTCGCTATCGTGCTCGTCGTCGATCTCACCGACGATCTGCTCGACGATGTCCTCGATCGAGACCAGCCCGTCGCTGCCGCCATATTCGTCGACCACCAGCGCCAGATGGATGCGCGAGGCCTGCATCTGCGCGAGCAGGTCGATCGCCCGCATCGACGGCGGCACGTAGAGTAGCTTGCGGATGATGTGCGCCTCGTGAAGCGGGAGCGCGAGATCGACCGCGCGCAAATCGAGCCCGGCCGGCAGCGGCTTCTTGCGCTTGGTCTTGGTGGCTTCCGACACGCGGGCGCGCGCGGTCATGAAGGCGAGCAAATCGCGGATGTGGACGATGCCGACGGGATCGTCGAGCGTCTCGTTGAAGACGACGAGGCGCGAATGGCCGGCGCTCTCGAAGCGGTCCATCAATTCCCCGAGCGGGATGTCGCGCTTCACCGCGACGATGTCGGCGCGATGCACCATGACGTCGGCGATGCGGCGCTCGTGCAGGCCGAGGATGTTGCGCAGCATGGTGCGCTCGACCGCGGAGAAGCCGGTGTCGTCGGGCGTCGAGGCGTCGAGCACGACCTGGAGGTCGTCGCGCACCGACCCCGCCTTCCAGCCGAACAGTGTGCGGATGGCGCGCAGCAGCCAGCTTTCGGCACTCGGGCGCAGCACCTCGCCCGGCGTCACCACAACCGGCAAATTGGCCGTGGTGCGGGGATTGTCGTGGGTAGGCTCGGAATCCGGCATCTCAGTGCGTCCCCGGGCGGTCGGCATAGGGATCGGGAATGCCGAGATGGGCGAGGATTTCGGTTTCGAGCGCTTCCATCTCCTCGGCGTCGTCGTCGTTCTCGTGGTCGTAGCCGATCAGGTGCAGGAAGCCGTGCACGGCGAGGTGGCTCAGATGATGGTCGAACGGCTTGTGCTCCTCGTCCGCCTCGCGCCGCATGGTCTCATAGGCGATCGCGATATCGCCGAGCATGCGCGGGGCATCGCCCGGCTTCCACGCGCCCTCCGGCTGCAGCGCCGGGAACGACAGCACGTTGGTCGGCTTGTCGATGCCGCGCCAGTTGCTGTTGAGCGTGCGGATGCCGGCATCATCGGTCAGCATCACGGCCACTTCGGCGTCGGCAACGTCCTCGTCGACGCTCTCGGCGGCCGCCGCCAGTGCGCGCTGGATCACGGCTTCAGAATCGGGCTCGCGCTGCCAGCAATCGGCGACGACGAGGACCTCGGTCATGGGAAGGTTGGAATGGGACATTGTGTTGTCTCGGACGAAGGGTGCCGTGCTCGCGCCCTGTTTGGTCCGGTGCTGCCTCGTCAGGATTGACCGGTGGCCGGCCGCTGCGGCGGCCCTTCATAGGCGGCGACGATCCGCGCCACGAGCTCGTGGCGGATCACGTCCTCGGCCTTGAAATGAACCTGGGCGATGCCCTCGACGCCGCTCAGGAGGCGGGTCGCCTCGGCCAGGCCCGAGGTCTGGCCGTTCGGGAGGTCGATCTGCGAGGGATCGCCCGTCACGATCATGCGGCTGTTCTCGCCGAGACGCGTCAGGAACATCTTCATCTGCATCGACGTGGTGTTCTGGGCCTCGTCCAGGATGATGGCGGCGTTGGTCAGCGTGCGGCCGCGCATGAAGGCGAGCGGCGCGATCTCGATCTCGCCGGTCTGCAGCGCGCGCTCGACGATGCGCGCATCCATGAGGTCGTAGAGCGCATCGTAGATCGGCCGCAGATAAGGATCGACCTTCTCGCGGAGATCGCCGGGCAGAAAGCCGAGCCGCTCGCCGGCTTCCACCGCCGGGCGCGACAGGATGATCTTGTCGACCTCCTTGCGCTCGAACAGCTGCGCGGCATGCGCGACGGCGAGCCAGGTCTTGCCGGTGCCGGCGGGGCCGATGCCGAACACCAGTTCGTGCCGCTTCAGCGCGCGGATGTAGGAATCCTGCGCCGCCGTGCGTGCCCGCACCGGACGCTTGCGCAAGTTGATGCTGTCGAAGGTCGATTTGGCCGATTTGGCGTCGAACTCGAACAGCGAGCCCTGCGCGATCACGGCGCGGATCGCGCCCTCGACCTCGCCCTGGTCGAGATCGTGCCCCTTCGCGGCCTGCGCGTAGAGCATCTCCAGCACGCGGCGCGCAGCGTCGCAGCCGTCGCGGGTGCCGCCGATCGTGATGTGGTTGCCCTTGGAATCGACGATGACGCCGAGCCGCCGCTCGATCTGCGCCAGGTGCTGGCCGTAGGGGCCGACCAGGGCGGATGCGGCGCGGTTGTCGTCGAAGTCGATGACGACCTGGGTCTCGGGCGGAACTTGCATGTCGCGGTCAAATTTGCGGCTGGGAGCGAACGAAGACGAATCCGATGCGCTTTTGGGCAAGGGTTCAGGCTCCACTGGCTTGCGATAAAGCGGGCTCGCGCGCCTTGCGCGGCGTCACGAGCTCGCCGAGAAAACTGTAGCGCTCGAGGCTGTCGATTCTGACAGGCAGGATCTGTCCAATGATGTCGGGCGCGGCCATTACGTGGGCGGGCTGGAGGTAGGCGGTGCGGCCCACGATCTGGCCCGGCTTGCGCGCCGGACGCTCGAACAGCACGTCGACCGTTGAGCCAATCGCGGCCTTGTTGAAGGCCGATTGCTGGCTGTCGATCAGTTCCTGGAGCCGCTCCAATCGCTGGTCCATCTCGGCGGGGGACACCGTCTCCTGCATATCCGCGGCCGGCGTTCCCGGCCGGGCGGAGTATTTGAACGAATAGGCCGCAGCGTAGCCGATTTGCGTGACAAGCGCGAGGGTGGCGAGAAAATCTTGCTCGCTCTCGCCGGGGAAGCCGACGATGAAATCCGATGAAAAAGCAATGTCTTGGCGTGCGGTACGAAAACGGTCGATGACCCGCCGGTAATCATCGGCGGTATGTTTGCGGTTCATGGCCGCCAAAATGCGGTCCGAGCCCGACTGCACCGGCAGGTGCACGAACGGCATCAGGGCACCGAGATCGCGATGGGCCGCGATCAGGCTGTCATCGACGTCGCGGGGGTGGCTGGTCGAATAGCGCAGCCGCGCGATGCCGGGAATCGCCGCCAGATGTTCGAGCAGCCGGCCGAGCGGCCAGGTTTGTCCGTCCGGCCCCTCGCCGTGATAGGCGTTGACGTTCTGCCCGATCAGCGTGAGCTCGCGCACGCCGTTGTCAGCGAGCCGCTTCACGTCCTCGACGATCTTCGCCACGGGGCGCGAGACTTCGGCGCCGCGCGTGTAAGGCACGACGCAGAAGGTGCAGAACTTGTCGCAGCCTTCCTGTACCGTGACGAAAGCGGAAATGCCGCGCGCGCGGATCGCGTCCGGCTTGGGCTGGGCCAGGAAGCCGAACTTGTCGGCGGCGGGAAATTCGGTCTCGATCGCGCGGCCTTCGCCCTCTGCGCGCTTCAACAGCTCCGGCAGATGATGATAGCTCTGCGGTCCCACCACGACGTCGACGACAGGCGCGCGCCGCACGATCTCCTCGCCCTCGGCCTGCGCCACGCAGCCCGCCACCGCGATCTGCATCGCGCGGCCTGCACGCGCGGCCTCGTCCTTGGCGACGCGTAGCCGGCCGAGCTCGGAATAGACCTTCTCCGAGGCCTTCTCGCGGATATGGCAGGTGTTGAGGATGACGAGGTCGGCATCCTCCGCGCTCGCCGTCTCCACGAATCCTTCCGGGGCCAGCGTGTCCACCATGCGCTGGGCATCGTAGACGTTCATCTGGCAGCCATATGATTTGATGTGCAGCTTGCGCGGCGGCGTCATGGAACCCGAAATGGAGCTGGAGGACGGCCCTCAGATATAGGCTGGAGGGCCGAAAATCCAGCGAATGGAGCCATTTCCGCTTGTCATTCCGGGGCGCGACGCAGTTGCGAACCCGGAATCCAGAGTTTTGCTGCGAGATTCCGGGTTCACGCGCCCACGCGTGCCCCGGAATAACGGTCTGGGCGAAAATCAGCCCGCCAGAGCGTCCGCCTCAACCCGCCGGACCAGTTCCGGCAATTGCCGCATATCGTCGAATGTCAGGTTGGCGCCTGCGGCGCGCAACCGTTCGGCGTGGCCCGGCGGGCAGTGGCCGCCGCCATGAAAGCCGAGCACGGTCATCCCGGCGGCGTGCGCGCCTGTGACCCCGGGGACGCTGTCCTCGATCACGAGACACCGCTCGGGTGGGACCTTCATCTGCGCCGCGGCGAAGAGGAACAAATCGGGCGCGGGCTTGCCGCGCGCGACTTGGCTGGCGGAAAAGATGTTCGGGGCGAGCAGGTCGTAGAGCCCGGCGCAGGTCAAGCCGTGGTGGATCTTGTCCGGCGTGCCGCTCGACGCAACGCATTTGGGCAGGTCGATCGCGGCGATTGCTGCCGCGACATGGATGATCGGCTGCAGATCGCTGGCGTAGGATTGCAGCGTGGCCGCATTGATCTGCTGCTCCAGATCGTCGGGAAGACTGCGGCCGATCTCCTGTTCGACCATCCGCCGCGCGTCTTTCTCGGACACGCCGAGAAATCGGACCAGCACCTGCTCCGACGTGATCGGATAGCCGTGCTTCGTCAGCACGTCTGCATGCGCGCGACAGGAGATCACCTCGCTGTCCACTAGCACGCCGTCGCAATCGAAGATGATGAGATCGATGGGCATTAAGGCATGACCCGGAAAAGTGTGAAGCGGTTTTCCGACCAGGTCATGCCCAATCAAGACGTCGGCTTGTCGTCGTCGAGCGGGACGCAATAGAGCTCGAGCCGGTGATCGACCAGGCGATAGCCGAGCTTGCGGGCGATCTCGGCCTGCAGCTTCTCGATCTCCTCGGAGGTGAACTCGATCACCTTGCCGTCGCGCAGATTGATGAGGTGGTCGTGATGGCTGTCGCGCATCTGCTCGTAACGCGCGCGGCCCTCGCGGAAATCGTGGCGTTCGATGATGCCGGCGTCCTCGAACAGCTTCACGGTGCGATAGACCGTCGAGATCGAGATCTTGTCGTCGACCGCAACGCAGCGCCGGTAGAGTTCCTCGACATCGGGATGATCAATCGCTTCGGCCAGCACGCGGGCGATGACGCGGCGCTGCTCGGTCATGCGCATGCCCGTTGCGGCGCAGCGCGCCTCGATCTCGGATGTCTTGGACACAGAAGAATGTTTCAGTGTGGTCATAGCGTTGTCTGCCTGGGCGGGCGCTTTCTGCCACCGATGTTACGACAAGTCACGCCGCATCAGAAGGGCGTTCAATTGTTCCCCGTTGGGCTGCTTATAGTAGCGATCGCGGCGTCCGACCACCACGAATCCGGCTCGATCGTAAAGCCGCCGCGCCGGCTGGTTGTTCTCCTCCACTTCCAGAAATATGGTGCGTACGCCGCGCCCGGCGAGGTGGCCGAGATGGGTCATCAGCAGCGTGCGGGAGAGGCCGCGGCCGCGATAAGCCCCGTCCACCGCGATCGAGAGAATCTCCGCTTCGTCCGCGCCGATCCGCGACACCGCAAAGCCGATCGTCTTGCGGCCGAGCCGCAAGCGATGCACCAGCGTGTTGCGCTCGCTCATCATGCTCTCGAACTCGCCTTCGCCCCAGCCGTGCGCGAAGGAGGCGCCGTGCAGCTGCGCGAGGCGCGCGGCATCGCGCATGGTCGCGGGCTCGACGGCGGCGGTGCCGCCGCGCCACCACTCCGACAGCCATCCCATCATGAGGTCGCGGCTTGTGCTGCGAGCGGCGTCGATGCCGCCGGCTTGGCGTCGGGCGCTTTCAGATAGAACGGCCGCGCTGGTGTGGTGTCGGGATTGGCCGCCGCGCCGAGCCAGGCGACCCAACTGATGTCGGGCGCGGGCTGCGCGTCGACCGCGACGGGTTGCGGTCCGTCCTTCGGCCAGCGACCTGCGAGGATCCCGGCGGCATTGCCGACCAGATGCGGCGCGCCGAATTGCGAGGCCGCGATCGCCGCGTCGATGGAGGCGACAGCCGGCCGCACCAGCTGGCTGCCGTCGCCGGCGACGATCTGGAAATAGACGTGATCGTGCCGCGCATCGATCGCAGAGATCACCGGCACCGTTCCGCTCTTGGCGACGACCCCAGCGGCATAGGCCGACAGCGTCGTCAGCCCGACCGCCGGCCGTTTCGCCGCAAGCGCAAGGCCCCGCGCCGCCGAGATGCCGACGCGCAGGCCGGTGAAGCTGCCGGGCCCAACGGTGACGGCGATGCGATCGAGCGAGGTGAAGGCGAGGCCGGCCGATTGCATCACGCGCGCGATCATCGGCATCAGGGCCTCGGCATGGCCGCGCTTCATCAGCTGCGATTCCCGTGCGAGGAGCTCGCCGGCGTCGGTGTCGAGAACGGCGGCCGCGCATGCTTCGAGCGCAGTATCGATGGCAAGGATCAGCATGATGGAGCAAATGGCGAGTGGCGAATGGAGAACACTCTAGCGAACCAGGCGCCTGTCCGCCATTCGTCAGGCAGGATTTGCACTTCCGATATGCCCTATTGCGCAAGGAGGGCTATCGCATTTGAGAGTTTTTCCCTGCGGCCATCCTTCGAGACGCCCGCTGGGGCGGGCTCCTCAGGATGAGGGCGGAGTGCGCGGCAACAGTTTCAAGGAGCACTGACGCTGACTAGCCTCATCCTGAGGAGGCGCGTAAGCGCCGTCTCGAAGGACGAGGCGTGCGCACGCCCGCTGCCACAAATCATATGCGATAGCCCCGCATTTCGCAGGGTGGGCAGGATTATCCCTCGCGTGCGTTCCTGAATTCCTTAGTCGCCTTGTCCAGCACGAACAGCGACCCCTCCGCCACGCCGAAATAGGCGCCGTGGGTCTGCATCCGGCCGCTCTCCACGGCCTTGCGGACGAACGGGAAGGTCATCAGGTTTTCCAGGCTGCGGAACACGGCGGCCTTCTCGATGCGCTCGACGAATTGCGCCATGGTCTCGTGCTCGCGCTGCTCGACCACCTCGCCCGGCTTGATGAACATCTGCATCCAGCGGCCGATGAAGTCGCCGGGCGTGAGCGGCTCGATCTTGTCGATGAAGGCGCGGATGCCGCCGCATTGGGCGTGGCCGAGCACCACGATGTGCTTCACCTTCAGCACCGTCACCGCAAACTCGAGCGCTGCCGAGACGCCGTGCGCGCCTTCGTCAGGCTGATAGGTCGGCACCAGATTGGCGATGTTGCGGACGACGAAGAGCTCGCCTGGTCCCGCGTCGAAGATCACCTCGGGGGAGACCCGGGAGTCGCAGCAGCCGATCACCATGGTCTCAGGCGACTGCCCTTTGACAGAGAGCTCACGGTACCGGTTCTGCTCGGTCGGCAGCCGCTGGGTGGCGAAGGCCTTGTAGCCTTCCAGCAAATGCGTCGGGAATGTCGTCATGGCCCATGCCTAATCACATACCGCCAAGGCCGACAAGCCTTTCGAATGGGCAGGCCAAATGCTATCGGCTGGGGGACGACAGACCAGGAAGGAACGCCAGCATGACCCGCCCGCGCCGCAGCCATCTGTTCATGCCCGGCTCCAACCCGCGCGCGCTGGAAAAGGCGCGCAATCTCGCCGCCGACGGCCTGATCCTCGATCTCGAGGATTCCGTCGCCCCGGAGGCCAAGGCGGCGGCGCGCGACGGCATTGCGGCGGCGATCGCCGCCAAGGGTTTTGGCAGGCGCGAGGTCCTGATCCGGACCAACGGCCTCGACACGCCCTGGTGGCCGGATGACGCCGCCATGGCCGCCAAGGCCTCGCCGGACGGCATCCTGGTTCCAAAAGTTTCAAGCGTCGAGGATCTCGACGCCATCGGCCGCAAGCTGGCCGAGCTCGGCGCCGCGCCGACCGTCAAGGTCTGGGCCATGATCGAGACCGCGCGCGCCGTGCTGCATGCCGAGGAACTGGCCGCCGCCGGCCGCGATCCCTCGCGCCGCCTCTCGGGCTTCGTGTTCGGCCCCAACGACATCTCGCGCGAGACGCGGATCAGGATGCTGCCGGGCCGTGCCGCGATGATCCCGATGATCACCCATTGCATCCTGGCGAGCCGCGCGCACGGCCTCGAGATCCTCGACGGCCCCTACAGCGACATCGCAAATTCCGACGGTTTCGCCACCGAATGCGCGCAAGGCCGCGACCTCGGCTTCGACGGCAAGACGCTGATCCACCCCTCCCAGATCGACGCTTGCAACGCCATCTTCACCCCGCCGGAGGAGGAAGTCGCCCGCGCGCGAAAGATCATCGCGGCGTTCGAACTGCCGGAGAACGCCTCGCGCGGCGCGATCCGCCTGGATGGTGCGATGGTGGAACGCCTGCACGCCGACATGGCCCGGCGCACGATCGCGATTGCGGACGCGATCGCTGCGATGGGGAAGGGTTGAAAGTGCGCTCCCGGATGATCGCCTGGCCGATTTCCCTTCCGTGTCGATATTTCGCAGACGACGGTGCTCCCGCGCCAGCATTTCTGTAATTTAGATCACACAACGCGGCGGGGGGCTCCATTAGATTTGCGTCGTTTGAATATATTGCTTCCGTCCCGATATGGCGCGTGGGCTTTCGTATGCTTCGCAAATTATTCTACTGCTTTGCACTTCTTGTTCTCGCCGGGCCCGCAGCCGCGATCGACCGCGTCAAAGGCGACGCCAATCCCGCCATTGCAGCCGCTTCCGAGGCGATACGACGCGATCCAAGGGACGCGAATGTGTACTACAACCGCGGCAATGCTTATGCCGCCCATGGCGATACCGACCGTGCCATAGCCGACTACACGGCGGCGATACGGCTCGATCCGGCACATGCGAACGCGTACTACAATCGAGGCAACGGTTACAGCAACAAGGGCGACACGGAGCGCGCCATCGCGGACTACACGGCCACGATCCGGATCGATCCGGCCTATGCGAACGCCTATTACAACCGGGGCAATGCCTACAGCAACAAGGGCAACACCGATCGGGCCATTGCCGACTACACCGAGGCCGTGCGCCTGCAGCCCACCAATGCGAACGCTTATTTCAATCGCGGCAACGCCTACGGCAACAAAGGCGACGCGGACCGCGCCATCGCTGATTACACCGAAGCAATACGCGTGGATCCCGCTTACGCGAACGCCTATGTCAATCGCGGTTTGGCCTACGAGAAGCGCGGCGATTTCGCCAAGGCGAGGGCGGACTTCAATGCCACGCTCGCACTGGCCCAGAGCGCCACACGCTGGGCACAGGACAAGGCGCGCGAGCGGCTTGCTGCCTTGCCTGCGCCGCGACCGGCAACGGTCTTGGTCGAGAAACCAAGCGTCGCTCCGGCTGCCGTGGCGCCGGGGGCTGCGAACGGCGATCGCCGCATCGCCCTCGTCATCGGCAACTCTGCCTATGAAAACGTCGCCGCCCTGCCGAACCCCGTCCGCGATGCGAGCCTCGTCGCCGATGTGCTGAGACTCACCGGATTCGAGGCCGTGACTCTGCTGACCAACCTCCGCAAGGATGCTCTGGTCAATGCCTTGCGCGAGTTCGCGGCCCGTGCGGAGACGGCGGATTGGGCCGTCGTATACTATGCTGGGCACGGCATGGAGGTCGGCGGGGTCAATTATCTCATTCCGACAGACGCGAAGATCGCGGCGGACCGTGAGATCGGATTTGAAGCCGTGCCGGTCGATCAAGTGCTCAATGCGGCGGAGCGCTCGAAAAAGTTGCGCCTCGTCATCCTCGATGCCTGCCGCGACAACCCGTTCGCGGCCCAGATGAAGCGCACGATGACGGTCGCGTCGCGTTCGGTGTCGCGAGGCCTGGCCCCGGTGGAACCGGAGGCAGGCACGCTGGTGGTCTACGCCGCCAAGGACGGCGAGACCGCGCTCGACGGGGACGGGATCAACAGTCCGTTCGCGACCGCCTTCGTCAAGAATCTCCCGACGCCGGGCCTCGAAGTCCGCAGGCTGTTCGACTTCGTCCGCGACGACGTCATGGAGGCCACCGGCCGCAGGCAGAAGCCGTTCAGCTACGGCTCGATCTCCGGCCGGCAGGATTTCTACTTCGTGGCGGCCAAGTGAGGTCGTCCGTGCCGTCAGCGAGATCGCGCGGCGGGGAAGAGTCGAGGGGGCGCACACGCCGTCGCCTCACGACGGAGCGCGCCAATGCCACCTCGCTCAGATCGTCTGGCCGCCGGACACCTCGATGCGCTGGGCCGTAACCCAGCGATTCTCCGGACCGAGCAGGCTCGCGACCATCGGCCCGATGTCGTCGGGCACACCGACGCGGCCAAGCGCGGTCATTTGCGCGAACTGCTTGTTCAAATCCGGCATGTCGCGGACGGCGCCGCCGAGGAAGTCGGTCTCGATCGCGCCCGGCGCTACGACGTTGGCGGTGATGCCGCGTTCGCCGAATTCTTTTGCCATGTAGACGGTCAGAACCTCGATGGCGCCCTTGGCGGCGGCATAGGCCGAGAAGCCGGGGAAAGACACGCGCGTCAGCCCGCTCGAGAAGTTGACGATCCGGCCATTGTCGCCAAGCAGCGGCAGCAAGGCCTGCGTCAGAAAGAACGGCCCTTTGACATGGGTGTCGAAGAGCGCGTCGAACTGCTGCTCCGTCGTCTCGGCCAAGGTGGCCATTTCGCCCTGGCCGGCATTGTTGACGAGATGATCGAACTTGTCGGCGTGCCAGTGCTCCGCCAGCGCCGACGCGACTTTTGCGGCGAACGCCGGAAAGGTCGATACGGAGGTGACGTCGAGCTGGAGCGCGACCGCTTTTCGGCCGAGCGCCTCGATCTCGGTGACGACCTCGCGGGCGGCGGCGGCGCCGCTGCGATAGGTCACGATGACGTCGCCGCCGTGACGCGCGATGGCGATTGCGGTATTGCGGCCAAGGCCCCGGCTGGCGCCGGTGACGAGCGAAATGGTGGGCATTTGAGGCTTCCTCGTGAAGTTTCGGTGGGGCCTTTCTGCCTGTGATCGAGCATCCGGTGTTGCCGGATGCTCCGATCGTCTTGCCCAATCCTCCAGGAATGCGGCCGGCGGCAGCCTTGCCTGAAACTCCCGTCTTCTTGCCCGATCGCCTCTCGGCAATTGCCCGCATGCATGGCGCGGCCTAGATTGGGCCCGTGACCGAAACGCTGCTCCAGATCGCCAGCAATTACGCCGCAGCTCACGCCGACGGCAAAGGCCTTGCGTCCACGCCTTTCGCCGGCATCTCGATCATTCGTGAGACCGCGCCGAGCGCGCTCCAATTTGCGATCTCCAAGCCGCTGGTCGCTTTGGTGCTGCAAGGTGCCAAGCGTGTTGCGGTCGGCGCCACGTCGTTCGACCTGGGTGCGGGCGATTCGCTGGTGATCTCGAGCGACGTGCCGACGGTCAGCCAGATCACGCGCGCCACAGCCGCGGTGCCCTATTTGTCGCTCGTCGTCGAGCTCGATCCCATCGTCATCGAGGGGCTGGTCGTCGAGATGGGGGCCGCGCCTTATGTTCCGTCGCAGCCGCTTCGGGTCGAGCCAGCGGAGCGGGATGTGAGCGATGCGGCGCTGCGGTTGTTGCGCCTGATCGATCGGCCCTCATCCGCCTCGATCCTCCAGAGCCAAGTGCTGCGGGAGCTGCATTATTGGCTGTTGGCCGGTCGGCACGGCGGTGCCATCAGGGCGCTCGGTATGGCCGATAGCCATGCGCAGCGGATCGGCCGTGCGGTTGCGATCATTCGCGCCGACTATGCGAAGCCCTTGCGTGTCGACCGGCTCGCCAAGGCCGCGGGGATGAGCCAGTCGGCCTTTCACCTGCATTTTCGCAGCATCACGTCGCTGACCCCGCTTCAGTTCCAGAAGCAGCTTCGTCTGATCGAGGCGCGCCGCACCATGCTGGCCGATGGCGCGAGCATCGCGACCGCCTCTCATCGGGTCGGCTACGAAAGCGTCACGCAGTTCACGCGGGAATATTGCCGATTGTTCGGCATGCCGCCTGGGCGTGACGTGCGCGAGGCGAAGCGGCGCGTCGAATCGGCGGCTTGAAGAGTTCTCAAATGGCGACCATTGACAGGATCTACATCCTCGACGGAGGCATTGCTGAGGTCGAAGACGGTTCGATCTATTCTCCCGGCATCAATGTCGGCATTCCCATGACGTTGAGCTGCAATGCCTATCTCATCCGTCACCGCGGTGAGTGGCTGATCTGGGATACGGGAATAGCGGATGAGCTGGCGAAGTATCCGGAAGGGCGCATCATCGCCCACGGCATACGCGGCATCGTGCGTCGTCCCATCGCGGACCAATTGGATGAAATCGGGGTGCGGCCCCGCGATATCGGCACGATCCTCCTCTCTCACGCGCATTTCGATCATATCGGAAATGTCGACCTGTTCGAAAACGCAAGATGGATCGCTCAACGGGCCGAGTTCGAAGCCATGTTCGGACCTGACCCCGACGAGTTCGGCTACTCACTGCCGCACTACGAGGCGTTGCAGGAGCGGCCTTTCGAGATTGTCGATGGCGACCACGACCTATTTGGCGACGGCGCGGTGCGCATGATCTTCACGCCCGGCCATACTCCCGGGCATTGCTCGCTGCTGGTGAAGCTGCCGCGGCGCGGCGCCGTGCTGCTGAGCGGTGACGTCGCGCACAACCGGGAGAACCTCCGGCACATGCGCGTGCCGTCGTTCAATGCCGACCCGCAGGCGACGGTTGCGTCGATGGCCAAGGCGGTCGAGCTGCTACGCGTCGAGAACGCCGAAATCTGGATCAATCACGATACGGCGCAAAGCCAAGGAATGGCTTACGCGCCGAAATGGATCGAGTAGCGCAATGCCTCACCGCGGCACGAGGTCGGCACGCTCGAGCGTCTCCAGGGTCGAGGCGTTGGCGCAATAGCCGTGGTAATTCTCCGCGGCGGTGCCCTCAGTGAGATCGCGGTCGCACTGTCCCTTGTGATTGCAGAGCGAGCAGACCCGCTCGAGGTCGCGGAGCAGCAGCGGCTGCGCGCGGCCGAGCGCCTCACTGCTGATGCCGAGCTGTTCGAGCATCTTCGGCAGCTCGTCGGCGGCGTGCCGGCCATGACGGACCAGCTCCTCCAGATCGTCCGGCGCGATCCTGAGATCATTGGCGATCCGGTCGAAATCGGCGCGGTCGAGCTGCCGCATTTCGTTGATCTCGCGGCGGTGCTTCACCCAGTTCGCGAAGGACTCGATGAGATCCTGGACGAGGGGGTAGGGCCTGGTTGCGGTGCTCATGGAAAGCTCCATTCGGACGGTCGGAATTGGAGCGAGATAAGCACAATGATGCAGACGCGCGTTGCGCTGGATCAAACAGGGAATGCGGTAAGGACATGGCTCTCGTGTCCCGGACGCGCTGCAGCGTGTCTGGGATGGGCACGATGTGATCGTAAGGAGAGCGTAAGTCCTTCCACATCGTCATGGCCGGGCTTGACCCGGCCATCCACGCCTTGCTGGGCAGTGCAAAGAACGTGGATGCCCGGGCCTTCGCCTCGCCGAAGCGGCTTCGGCCGCGCAGGCGGGACGAGCCCGGGCATGACGACCTCTTACGCTGCTGTGTGATCGTTCAGGGTAAAGGAGAGCTACCTGAACCGCTCCGCCGCCCAGGCATACAGGCTGCCGGGAATCGGCTTCTCGCCGCCGCGTCCCTTCGGCGAGATGTGCAGGCCGATGATGGCGGGGTCGGTGACCAGGCCAAGATAGCTCGAGGGATCGAAGAACAGCTTTGGCTCGGCATGCACGGCGTAGAACGATTGCTTCGGCAATGCGTTTTGCAGCTCGCCGGCACGGCGCGCGAGCGCGGTGAGCGCCGCGGGCCCGTAGATCGCGACGCGAATATCGGCGAGCCGGTTCGAGCCGCCGCGCAGGCGGCGCATCATGAAGGTGATGCGATGGCGCACGGACAGCCAGTTCGGCGTCAGCTCCTCCTGCTCCATCAGCTCTTCGAAGGCGGCAACGATGCCGTGCGCGGGCGGCAGATAGAGCACGGAATTGCCGAGCTGGCGCGGCCGCTCCCAGGCGAAGTAGGGTTTTGCCGGATCGATCTCGACCGGCCTCAACAGCAGCACGTCGGCATCTAACCAGAGGCCGAGGCCCTTCGCCATCAGCTTCATGCGGAAGAAGTCGCTGAATTGCAGAATGGTCCAGTCGCGCCAGCTGCCGTCCGGCTGCGGCGGCCGCAGGCGTTCGGAGAACGCATGCGGCAGGATCGCCTCGGCCTCGGCATTCGCGACGCCGGCCGGCAATCCGGGAATAGTGTCGAAGCTGTAGACGGTGACCTTGTGCCCGGCAGCCAGTTGCGAGCGCAGACAGGTCTGGCGCAGCGCATCCATCGGGCCATGCCAGAAGGTGACGATCTCGGGCAGCATGCGGGAAGTCATAAGGGATAATCAGAACAAAGAAAAAGCCCCGGCGCTTGCGGCACCGGGGCTCAACAAAAACTTGCGATCAGGCCCAGGCGCGTTCGCGCTTGAGCTTGTCCTCGTAGGAGTCGATCGAGGCCTTCTTCTCCATGGTGAGGCCGATGTCGTCGAGGCCGTTGATCAGGCAGTGCTTGCGGAACGGGTCGATCTCGAACTTGACCTTGCCGCCGTCGGGGCCGCGGATCTCCTGGTTCGGCAGGTCGATCGTCAGCGTCGCATTGGCGCCGCGCTCGGCGTCGTCGAACAGCTTGTCGAGGTCTTCCTGCGACACGCGGATCGGCAGAATGCCGTTCTTGAAGCAATTGTTGTAGAAGATGTCGCCGAACGAGGTCGAGATCACGCAGCGGATGCCGAAGTCGAGCAGCGCCCAGGGCGCGTGCTCGCGGCTCGAGCCGCAGCCGAAATTGTCGCCGGCGACCAGCACCTTCGCGTTGCGATAGGCGGGCTGGTTGAGCACGAAGTCCGGATTCTCGCTGCCGTCGTCCTTGTAGCGCTGCTCGGAGAAGAGCCCCTTGCCAAGGCCGGTGCGCTTGATGGTCTTGAGGTACTGCTTCGGAATGATCATGTCGGTGTCGACATTGATGATCTTCAGCGGCGCCGCGACGCCTTCCAGCGTGGTGAACTTGTCCATGGTTGCGCTTTCCCGCACGTGGTTCAGGGAACCGGCTATTTATCGCGATCGGGCCGGAAATCCTAGGCCGAATTCGGCAGGGCTAGTCTGCCGTAGGGGGTTTGAAGCCGAACTGGCGCGGCATCGGGATTTCACCTCTCCCCGGTGGGGAGAGGTGGACCGAGAGCGTCCTACTTCGCCTTAGCCTCAATCGCGGCCATATCGTCGTCCGACAGACCAAAATGGTGGCCGATCTCGTGGATCAGGACATGGCGGACGATGTGGCCGAGGCTTTCGTCGTGCTCGGCCCAATAATCCAGGATCGGGCGGCGGTAGAGCCAGACCATGTTGGGCAGCCGTGCCACGTCGCCAAAGCTCTGCTGGGGCAGGCCTACGCCCTGGAACAGGCCGAGCAGGTCGAACTCGCTCTCGCATTCCATCTCGTCCAGGACCTCCTCGGTCGGGAAGTCCTCGACACGGACGATCACGCCCTCGCAAAGCTTGCGAAATTCCGCCGGCAGGCGCTCGAACACGTCGTGAGCCATCGCTTCCATTTCGGCCAGCGAAGGGGCTTTCAATTCCGTCCACATGAGCACCTCTTAGCGCGGGTTTCCCGCTGATGCATCTGGCTTTATAAGCGCGGCGAGGTTGACGGGCGCCGCCAAAACGGGGAGCGTGGGGCGATCGATGGGACGGTTCAGGGTGGGCGGAAAAATGCGAGCGAAAACAGCGCTGACTCTACTGTGCATGGGGTTGTTTTCGCAGCTTTGCGTCGGCGCCGAGGCGCAGGCCGCCAGTTCCGAAATCCGGATGGCCCAACTGGTCTCGCCGGACGATGTCCCCCCGCCGCGCAAGCGGCCGCGCCTGCGCATCACGCCCTATTACAGCCCGGACGGCGTCTATCCCCGCTACAATCCCGGCCCCGACGCGGTCCGGGTCTGCAACGCCACCTATGTGCAGGAGTACCGGCCGAGCGGCACGGTGATCGTGCCGCGCGTGAGCTGCTACTGGCGTCGGGGCTGACTTCGCGGCGACCTCGTGAGGGTGTGATGGCGAGATGGATCGCATGGGCCTTTGCCGTCGCGCTGGCCACTGGGCTGCCTCGCGCATCCGCCGCGCCAAGGGCGACGGTCCCGGAGGCATCGGCGGGAATCGCGGTTTTCGATGTGCGACGACACGCGCGAACCTATGACATCGCACGGCCTGCCATACGCCGCGATCCGCGCTACTACGCGCGGCCTGTCTACTATCGTCCCTATCCCTACGGCGTGCCGGCACCGTTTGTGTTCACCTACGGCCCCTTCTGGTAAGGCGCCGCTTTGGCGGCCGGCTTTGCGATCACGCGAGGCATGGGGTCGCATCGCGGCGCCGCGCCTTGTTCATTCATGGCGCGTTCACATCGCTGTCCGCAACTTGATCCCGGGAGCGACCGCAATTGAACGGCAATGGCGCGGCGGAGACGTCGCAGCTCTGCCGTCCGGATTCAGGGAGGATTCCATGCTGAGGATGTTGGGCCGCCGGGTCGGCTCGGTGCGCTTGCTCGGGCTTGCGGCCGCCGCGACGCTGATGCTGTCGGCCGGCAGCGTGCGCCGCGCTGAAGCGCTCACCTTGATCAATCCGGCGACGTCGCCGATGACGAAGGCCGCGACCGACGATCTCGTCACGCAGGTTCGCCGTGGCGGGCACGGCGGGCACGGCGGACATGGCGGCGGGCATTTTCACGGCGGCGGTTTTCGCGGCGGCGGCGGGCATATCGGCCGCGGTTTCCACGGCGGTGGCTTCCGCGCCGCGCCGGCCTTTCACCACAGACATGTCGGCATCCATCGCCATGGCGGCTTTCGCCACGGCGGATATGGCGGGGTCCACCGGCACTGGGGCCATCACCGCCCCCATTTCCGGCATCGTCACTTCTACCGGCCCTATTATGTCGGCGGCTACTATCCTTCCTACTCTTATCCGCGCCGCTGCCGGATCATCTGGACCTATTACGGCCCGCGCCGCGTCTGCCACTGGCCGCGGTGGCACTATCCGTACCGCTATTGGTGACGTGAGTGAATTGCTGGCTCTGCATTCGTCATGGCCGGGCATAGCCGTCCGAAGGACGGCGTCGCTTCCGCTCGCCTATGTCCCGGCCATCCACGTTCTTGGGACTTGCGCTGAGAGTTCGTGGATGCCCGGGACGAGCCCGGGCATGACGGAGATACTGGTTAGAGCCAATCCTTCAGCTTCCACGACGAAGCTTTCCACCGCATCAGGTTCTCCAGCTTCCATTGCTTGAACATCGCCGGTGGCCAGCGGCTGAGCTTGGAGATCTCCTCGACCTCGGGCTTGGCGACGATGCGCAAGGGCGCCGCGCGCCGCCGGTGCTGGCGCGTGGCCTCGCTGATGAGATCGACATATTCCGGCTTGTTGGCCATGACGTGTCCTCGCGAAACCGTCGCGAGGACATCGTCGGCGCCGTCGATTAACGACGCTTTGCCGCGATTGCTACAATTGCAGGGATCAGCTTAGCGCCAGTCTCTGACGTCGACGAAGTGGCCCGCGATCGCCGCCGCTGCCGCCATCGCCGGCGACACCAGATGGGTGCGGCCCTTAAAACCCTGGCGGCCTTCGAAATTGCGGTTCGAGGTCGAGGCGCAGCGCTCTTCCGGCTTCAGCTTGTCCGGGTTCATGGCAAGGCACATCGAGCAGCCCGGCTCGCGCCATTCGAAGCCGGCCTTGATGAAGATCTTGTCGAGACCCTCGGCTTCGGCTTGCTCCTTCACGATGCCGGAGCCCGGCACGACCATGGCATTGACGTTCGCCGACACGGTCTTGCCTTCGGCGATCTTCGCCGCGGCCCGCAGGTCCTCGATGCGGCCGTTGGTGCAGGAGCCGATGAAGACGCGGTCGAGCTTGATGTCGGTGATCTTCGTGCCCGCCGTCAGGCCCATATATTTCAGCGCGCGATGCTTGGAGATGCGCTTGGCCTCGTCCGCGATCTTATCAGGATCGGGCACGATACCGGTGACAGAAATCACGTCTTCAGGCGAGGTGCCCCAAGTCACGATCGGCGGCAGCTTTGCGGCATCGAGGCGCAGCTCGTGGTCGAAATGCGCGCCGTCATCGGAGCGCAACTTCTCCCAGTAGCGCATCGCCGCGTCCCAGGCCGCGCCCTTCGGAGCCTTCGGACGATCACGCAGGAAGTCGAACGCCTTCTGGTCGGGCGCGACCAGGCCAGCGCGCGCGCCGCCTTCGATCGACATGTTGCAGACCGTCATGCGGCCTTCCATCGAGAGCGCACGGATCGCTTCGCCGGCATATTCCAGCACGTAGCCGGTGCCGCCCGCGGTGCCGATCTCGCCGATGATGGCCAGGATGATGTCCTTGCCCGTCACGCCATCCGGCAATTTGCCGTCGACGGTGACGCGCATGTTCTTGGCCTTCTTCTGGATCAGCGTCTGCGTCGCCAGCACGTGCTCGACCTCGCTGGTGCCGATGCCGTGCGCGAGCGCGCCGAACGCGCCATGCGTCGAGGTGTGGCTGTCACCGCAGACGATGGTGGTGCCGGGCAGCGTAAAGCCCTGCTCGGGGCCGATGACGTGGACGATGCCCTGGCGCTTGTCGAACTCGTTGTAATATTCGATGCCGAATTCCTTGGCGTTCTCGGCCAGCGCCTTGATCTGCTCGATGCTTTCAGGGTCGGGATTCGGCTTGGTGCGGTCGGTGGTCGGCACGTTGTGGTCGACGACGGCGAGCGTCTTCTCGGGCGCATGGACCTTGCGCCCCGTGGCGCGCAGGCCTTCGAACGCCTGCGGCGAGGTCACTTCGTGCACCAGATGGCGGTCGATATAGAGCAGGCAGGTGCCGTCCTCGGCTTCGTGCACCAGATGGTCGTTCCAGATCTTGTCGTACAGGGTGGTCGGCTTGGACATGAGCTCGAGCTCCGAAGAATGTGTGTCAGCGATGAGCGCGGCAGAGCGCGCGGGCAACAAAATCGTCAGCGCAGCTTTTAGGCTGCGCGGCTAAGCTCTGACGTTGCCGAGGTCGCGAAGCGTCCGAAGAACCGGCCAGGCAGCCGCGAGCGATCGTCGATGACGATGCGCTGGATGCGGGCGAAGCTGGTTAGATCTGGAAACATTCTAGGAATATATAGCAGGCCGAATTGGAAGCGCGAGTGCTTTGACGCGCACGGCTGACGCAACAAAAAAGCGCGGAGCCGAGCCCCGCGCTTTCGAAAGACCTGCCTGGTGGCGAAAGCTTACTCGCCGACGGCAGCAGCGCGGTCCTGCTTCTCAACGATGCGGGCCGACTTGCCGCGCAGGTTGCGGAGATAATAGAGCTTGGCGCGACGCACCTTGCCGCGGCGCACCACTTTGATCGAGTCGATCATCGGGGAGAGCAGCGGGAACACGCGCTCGACGCCCTCGCCATAGGAGATCTTGCGCACGGTGAAGCTCTCGTTGAGGCCACCGCCGGAACGGCCGATGCAGACGCCCTCATAGGCCTGCACGCGGGTGCGGTCGCCTTCGACGACCTTCACGTTGACGATCACGGTGTCGCCGGGGGCGAATTCCGGGATGTCCTTGCCGGCCGACAGCTTGTCGAATTGCTCCTGCTCGAGCTGCTTGATCAGGTTCATGGGTAAATCTCCATCGGCGCGCCCAGCCCTGGAAACGGGGGGCTGCGCAAAATTCGTCTATCCAGCCATTGCGGATTTGGCCGCTCCTATAAGGCAAGCCGGAGCGTTTGTCACCCGTCTGTCTTGGTTTTTGGCGTTTTTTGGCCGCTCCCCCGATTCGCGGCCTTTTCCCACAAATCCGGGCGCCGGGCGGCCGTCAGGGCCTCGGATTTGGCCCGCCGCCAGGCGGCCACCTTGGCGTGGTCGCCGGAGGTGAGGATGGCCGGGATCGGAACCCCCTCGAACAGCTGCGGGCGGGTGTATTGGGGGTACTCCAGCAGGCCGTCCGAAAAACTTTCCTCGGTTCCCGAGGCCTCCTTGCCCATCACCCCCGGCAGCAGCCGGACACAGGCGTCGATCAGGGCTAAAGCTGCGATTTCGCCCCCGGACAGCACGTAATCGCCGATCGAGACCTCCTCCAGGCCCCGAGCGTCGATCACCCGCTGGTCCACCCCCTCGAACCGCCCGCAGACGATCAGGGGGCCGGGGCCCTCGGCGAGCTCAGTGACGCGAGCCTGGGTCAATGGCCGACCGCGCGGGCTCATCAGCAGGCGCGGCCGCTCAGGGGCGATCTCCGCAGCGTCGATCGCCGCGGCCAGGACATCCGCCCGCAGCACCATGCCCGGGCCGCCGCCGGCAGGGGTGTCGTCGACGCTGCGATGGCGGTCGGTAGCGGAGGCTCGGATGTCGCGCGCCTCGATCTGCCACAGCCCGGACGCGAGCGCCCGGCCGGCGAGGCTCACGCCGAGCGGCCCCGGAAACATCTCCGGAAACAGCGTCAGCACCGTCGCGCGCCAGGGTGAGGGATTGGTCATTGCATCCTAATCTCGTCGTCCCGGGGCGCGCGAAGCGCGAGCCCGGGACCCATAACCACCGCAGCCCGTTTTGCGATAGCTGGAGCGATCAGCTTAGCGAAAAATTCCGGCCTGTGGTTATGGGTCCCCGCCCCCGTGCGCTTTGCGCACTAGGCGGGGACGACCCGTGGATGGAGCGTCGCCCTCGTCGTCGCCCTCGATCTCCTGCGGCAGCGCGATCACGACGCGGCCGCCTTTGAGGTCGACTTCCGGCACCACCGCGTTGGAGAACGGCAGCAGCATCGTCGGGCCCTTGGGCGGCGCGATCTCGATGATGTCGCCGGCGCCGAAATTATGGATCGCGAGCACGCGACCGAGCGCATCGCCATCAGTTGTGAGTGCGGCGAGCCCGATCAGATCGGTGTGGTAATATTCGTCCTCGTCCGTCGCGGGCAGTTTTTCGCGCGGGACATAGAGCTCGATGCCGTTGAGGCGCTCGGCCTCATCGCGGGTCGCGACACCCTTGAATGTCGCGACCAGATGATCTTTGGCCTCGCGCACCTGCGCGATTTCGAACTGGCGCCTGCCGTCCTTGGTCGACAGCGGACCGTAGCGGCGGACGGCAAAGGGATCCTCGGTGAAGGTCCACAGCTTGACCGCACCGCGCACACCATGCGCGGCGCCGATCCGCGCGACGCAGACCAGCGCCGACATGATCCGGCCTTACGCCTTGGCGGCGGCTTCGGCCTGCGCCTTGCGCTCCTTGCGCGGCACGGCCTTCTCAGGGTTGTTGCGGGCTTCGCGCTTCTTGACGCCGGCGGCATCGAGGAAACGCGCGACGCGATCCGACGGCTGCGCGCCCTTGGCGAGCCAGGCCTTCACCTTGTCCATGTCGAGCTTGAGGCGGGTCTCGTTGTCCTTCGGCAGCAGCGGATTGAAATGGCCGAGACGCTCGATGAAGCGGCCATCGCGCGGAAAGCGCGAATCGGCGACGACGACGTGATAGACGGGACGCTTCTTGGTGCCTGCACGGGCGAGACGGATAACGACGGACATTCAGTTCTCCTTGAAAGTGTGGTTTGCAAAGTACGTTTTGTTCGGTGGATTGGTATTTCCGCGCCGCGCGAGATGCTGATGATCCCGTGCGACGAATTCCTCATTTCTTCTTGCCGGGAAAGCCGCCCAGACCCGGAAGGGTCGGCTTGCCGCTGAGACCCGTAAGTCCCGGCAAATTCGGTAGGCCCGAGCGAAGACCGGGCGGCAGATCCTTCGGCAGATTCGGCAGGCCTTGTCCGCCGCCCGCGCCTTGCATCTTCTCCTGCAGCGCCTTCATCTCTTCGGGCGAGGGCATCTTCATGCCGCCGCCAAAACCCATCGCCTGTGCGATGCCGGCGAGCGGGCCGCGCTTGCCCGATCCCATGGCCTTCATCACGTCGGCCATGTTCCGGTGCATCTTCAGCAGCTTGTTGACGTGCTCGACGCTCTGGCCGCTGCCGGCCGCGATGCGCTTCTTGCGGCTGGCCTTCAAGAGGTCCGGATGACGCCGCTCCTCGCGCGTCATGGAATCGATGATCGCGACCTGGCGCTTCAGGATCTTGTCGTCGATGCCGGCGGCCGCGATCTGGTTCTTCATCTTGGAGATGCCGGGCATCATGCCCATCAGCCCGCTGATGCCGCCCATGTTGGCCATCTGCAGCAGCTGCTCGCGCATGTCGTTGAGGTCGAACTGACCCTTGCGCATGCGCTCGGCGGTGCGTGCGGCCTTCTCGGCGTCGATATTGGCGGCGGCGCGCTCGACCAGCGACACCACGTCGCCCATGCCGAGGATGCGGCCGGCGATACGATCCGGGTGGAAGTCTTCCAGCGCGTCGGTCTTTTCGCCGGTGCCGATCAGCTTGATCGGCTTGCCGGTGACGGCGCGCATCGACAGCGCGGCGCCGCCGCGGCCGTCGCCGTCAACGCGTGTGAGCACGATGCCGGTGAGGCCGACGCGCTGGTCGAACGAGCGCGCCAGATTCACGGCGTCCTGGCCGGTGAGCGAGTCCGCGACCAGCAGCACTTCGTGCGGGTTGGCCGCCGCTTTGATGGCAGCGGCTTCCGCCATCATCTCTTCGTCGAGCGTGGTACGGCCGGCGGTGTCGAGCAGCACGATGTCGTAGCCGCCGAGCTTGCCGGCTTCCAGCGCACGTTTCGCAATTTGCGGCGGCTGCTGGCCGGCAACGATTGGCAAAGTGGGAATGTCGAGGTCGCGGCCGAGCACGGCCAGCTGCTCCATCGCCGCCGGACGGTAGACGTCGAGCGAGGCCATCAAGACCTTGCGCTTGTCGCGCTGGACCAGGCGGCGGGCGAGCTTGGCGGTGGTGGTGGTCTTACCGGAGCCCTGCAGGCCGACCATCATGATCGGCACCGGCGGCACGGAATTGACGTCGATGGTCTGGCCTTCGGCGCCCAGCGTGTTGACCAGCTCGTCATGGACGATCTTCACCACCATCTGGCCGGGGGTGACCGACTTGACGACTGTGGCGCCGATCGCCTGTTCGCGCACGCGCTCGGTGAAGCTGCGCACGACTTCCAGCGCGACGTCGGCCTCCAGCAGCGCGCGGCGCACCTCGCGCATCGCGGCGTCGACGTCCTTTTCGGTCAGCGCACCGCGCCCCGTCAGACGATCGAGAATGCCACCAAGCCGTTCCGACAGATTGTCGAACAATGCCGTTGTCCTGTTGCTGTCTTCCCGATGGGAAGAGCGCTCCGTAACTCACCGCTGTCATGCCCCGCGAAGGCGGGGCATCCAGTACGCCGCAGCACCTCAGTTCAAGCCGAGCCGCCTCTGGGATACTGGATCGCCCGATCAAGTCGGGCGATGACACCTTCCTGGATGAGCATCTTCCAAACACCTTTGCGCCCGAGGGCGCACAGCGCTGTCGGGCGTTGACCTCCGGCCTCGAGGCCGGTCGGCGGGTCGAAAAGAAAGCCTTTCCGAGAAAGTGGCCGGGTTAAACGCCGCTCCCGCTCAAAAGTCAAGGAAAGTTAGGGTGTCGGCCCGCCCTTGGTAAGGCAAGGTTCTGAAAACGTGATCCTTTTGTCGCAGGTTCCTTTTCCGCCAGCCCCGCCCATATAGGCGGTGATGTCTTACCCCTCCAACCATCCCTAGAAGCCCGCCGTGCCGATCACCCGCCGCCGCCTTTTCGGACTATTCGCCGGAACCGGTGCGCTGGTCGGCATCCCCTCCCTCTGGATGTCCAGCATGAAAACCTATGACGGCCCCGCCTCCGATCATTTCGACGGCCTGACCTTCTTCGATCCGGACGGGGCGCCGCCGAAATCGCTGCGCGAGGTGCTGCGCTGGCAGCTCGGCGGCAAGCGGCAGCGGGCGACTTGGCCGGATTGGGCGCCCAGTCCCCATGCCGACACCCCGCCGGCGCGCGTTGACGGCGACAAGGTGCGGCTCTCCTTCGTCGGTCATGCCAGCTGGCTGATCCAGGCCGGCGGCCTCAACATCCTGGTCGATCCGGTCTGGTCGGAGCGGGTCTCGCCGGTCGCCTTCGCCGGGCCGAAGCGGCACAACGACCCCGGCATCGCCTTCGAGAAGCTGCCGAAGATCGACGTCGTGCTGGTCTCGCACGGCCATTACGACCATCTCGACATCGCGACGCTGTCGCGGCTCACCAAGAATTTCGCCCCGCGCGTCGTCACCCCGCTCGGCAACGACGTCACCATGCGCAGCTGGGATCCCGGCATCAAGGTGGAGGCGTTCGACTGGCATGATCGCGTCGAACTCGGCGAAGGCGTCGCGGTGCATTTAGTGCCGACAAGGCACTGGACCGCGCGCGGCCTGTTCGACCGCAACAAGGCGCTGTGGGCGAGCTTTGTCCTGGAGACGCCGGCCGGGAAGATCTACGTGGTCTGCGATTCCGGCTACGGCGATGGCCGCCATTTCCGCCGCGTCGCCGAGAAGCACGGCAAGCTGCGCCTGGCGATCCTCCCGATCGGCGCCTACGAGCCGCGCTGGTTCATGCGCGACCAGCACATGAACCCCGAAGATGCGGTGAAGGCGCTGGCCGATTGCGGCGCCGAGCAAGCGCTCGGGCATCACCACGGCACGTTCCAACTGACGGACGAAGCGATCGACGCGCCGGCGACAGCGCTGGTCGAGGCGCTGGATGCCGCGAAGATTCCGCAGGAAAGATTCGTGGCGATGCTGCCGGGGCAGGTGGTGGAGATTTAGGTCGTGTATCCATAAACCCGGCGGCTTGATGCGACGAAAGCAATGTCCGCTTTGCTCCCATCGCGGCAGGTGCGTGCGGTTCTGCGCCGTTGAACCAGAAAACCCATGACGCAACAAAGCACCATGGATTTCTTTTGGTCGGAAGACCTTTATTAATCGATGGATGGAGCCGGCCTGTGGGATTTTTGCTGAGAATTGTGCTTGCAACCGCTCTCGTGAACCTTGCTCCGGCCGTCGCCCAGGCGAAGAACGCCGTCGCTTCTCCTGCCTTGCAGAAGGAATTCGATGGCTTCATCGAGAAGTTTCGCGCGGCGCTGAAGGCAAACGATTCCGCCGCCGTCGCCGGTATGACACGATTGCCATTCATGAACGACAACGCAATTCGCGACGCCGCGCAATTTGGCGCCAAGACCTATCGGACCTCGTTCACGGCGAGGAATCGCGCGTGTATCCAGCGCGGCAAGGCCGTCTACGATCGCGATGACTATAAGAACGACAGTTACTTCGTCTTCTGCGGCGAGCTCATCTTCGTCTTTACCAAGACGCCGGCGGGGTTCCTTTTTACTGATATCAGCGTGAATGATTGATCGGGCAACGATGCTATCCCTGCCGCCGGACGTATGATCGGGTCGTCGGCCCATTGGTATTGCGACGATGCGCCTCTTACGAAAGCGGCTACTGCCCCGGCTTGATCGCCCAGCTCACATTCACCGTCACCGTCAGCGTCTCCTCGCCCGGCGCGACCGCGGCCTGTGGGGCGGCGGCCATCCGTTCGGCCATGCGGCCCTTGAACAGCGGCACCGGGCCGCCGCCCTCGGTGACGCTGAGCGGCGCGCCCAGCGTCACACCGGCGGCCTTCGCGTAAATCTCCGCCTTGCGCCGCGCGTCGGCCACCGCCTGCTCGCGCGCATCGTCAAGCAGCTTCGAGGCCTGCGTCACCTCGAAGGAGATGTTGCCGATGTCGTTGGCGCCGGCGCTGACCAGCGTGTCGATGATGCCGGCCACCTTGGTCACGTCGCGGATCTTGACGGTGACGCGGTTGCTCGCGCGGAAGCCGACCACCGGCGAGGCGCCGGTGGATTTGTTCTGGCCGTATTGCGGCTGCAGCGACAGCCGCGAGGTCTGGTAATCCTTCTCGGCGATGCCTGCGCTCTTCAGCGCCAGCAGCACCTTGCCCATCGCGGCGTTGTTGGCATCGGAGGCCTCTTTCGCTGTCTTGGCGTCGTTGGCGACGCCGGCATCGATTTGCGCGAGATCGGGCGCCGCGGACACGGAGGCTTCGCCGCTCACCGAGATTGCGGAGGGAAAATCCTCGGCGCGCGCGGGCGCGGCGAGTAGCGTGGCGGCGAGGGCGGCGGCGAGTAGGGCAGGCTTTTTCATCAGTCTCACTTCAGTGGCACGAAAACATTGATCACGAGCTTGTCCTCGGACGTCTTTAGGGGATCGGTGAGGTACTCCTCGATGAAGGTGTCCTTGGCTTCCAGCCTCTTGTCGTCGAGGTGATTGGTGATCGCCTCATACGTATTGTCCATGTTGTCGTAGGAGCCGCGATGGACGAATTTCAGCGCCTTGCCTTCAGGCGATTTGCCGATGCTCATGTCCTTGGACAGGTTCTTCGGGTCCTGATCGACCGGGATCTGGGCAAGAAAGGTGAAGCCGGTATCGTCCGTCGATGTGTAGACGATCATCGAATTGCCCGATGGCTTGATGCCCTGCTTGTCGAGCAGCGTGTTCAACGCCTTGAAGGCGTCGATCAGCGTGTCGAAGGCGGAGTCCCAATTGGCGGTGCCCTTGACTATCACGACCTTCTTCGACTCGAGCATGGTCTCGAGGCCAAAGGGATCGGCGGTCTGAACCGGGGCGGGGGTCGCGGCGGCGGCCGGGGGCGGGCTGGGCGAGGCGCTGGCGGCGGGCGCTGGCGATGCTGCAGGAGCGGGTGAGGCGCTCGCCGCAGGCGAGGGGGTGGCAGCGGGGGCGGGCGAGGCACTTGCAGCCGGGGCGGGCGAAGCCGTCGGGGCCGGCGAGGGACTTGCCGATGCGGCCGGCGCCGGGCTCGCGGTCTGCGCCAGAGCGCCTGACAGCCCATGCGACAAGGCCGCAGCCGGGATCAGCGCGGCCAAAGCGAGGCGACGAAAAGTGTTCATTTTATTCTCCCCGAGGCCCGCTTCGTCGGGGCCTCAATTCATCAAGGCCTTACCCACCAAGGCCTTAACCCGTCCGCGCGTCCCGGTTCGCGCGAACCGCGCCGTTCTAACACGCGAGCGCCGAATTCGTCCCATGACAGATGCGTCATGGCAGGCACCTTGCCCGATGTCCCGACCCGGGTGGCAAATCACTGGCCAAGCGGCCGAGGATCGCCATATAAGGCAGGCGAAATTCGGGAATTTTCATGAGCGCGCTGGCCAACCACGCATTTGCCAAGATGAACGGCATCGGCAACGAGATCGTCGTTGTCGACTTGCGCGATTCGGCGGCCAAGGTCACGCCGGACGATGCCCGCGCCGTCGCGTCCGCGAACGGCGGCGTGGCTTACGACCAGCTCATGGTGCTGCAGAGGCCGCGGCTCGACGGCACCGAGGCCTTCATCAGCATCTACAACAACGACGGCTCGGAGGCCGGTGCCTGCGGCAACGGCATGCGCTGCGTCGTGCGCCGCATCTTCGAGAAGACCGGGCAGACCACCGCGACCTTCGAGACGGCCGCCGGCCTGCTCAATGCCTGGCAGGGTCCGGCGCCCGACCTCTACACAGTGGATATGGGCGCGCCGAAGTTCGGCTGGCAGGACATTCCGCTGGCGGAAGAGTTTCGCGACACCCGCTACATCGAATTGCAGATCGGGCCGATCGACAATCCCATTCTGCATTCGCCCTCAGTGGTGAGCATGGGCAATCCGCACGCGGTGTTCTGGGTCGACGACGTCAACGCCTACGATCTCGGCCGCTTCGGTCCGCTCTTGGAAAACCATCCGATCTTTCCCGAGCGCGCCAACATCACGCTGGCCCATATCGTCGATCGCGAGCACATCACGATCCGCACCTGGGAGCGCGGTGCCGGCCTGACCAAGGCGTGCGGGTCGGCGGCCTGCGCCACGGCGGTCGCCGCCGCGCGGCTGAAGCGCGCCGAGCGCAAGGTCGAGATCACATTGCCCGGCGGCAAGCTCGGCATCGAATGGCGCGAGCGCGACGACCACGTGCTGATGACGGGCACCGCGACCTTCGAATATGAGGGCAGCTTCGATCCGGCGCTGTTCGCGCCGGTCGCCTGATGGCCGTCGACATCGTCACCTTCGGCTGCCGCCTCAACGCCTTCGAGGCCGAGGTGATCCGCAGCAAGGCGGAAGTCGCAGGGCTTTCCGACACCATAGTCATCAACAGCTGCGCCGTCACCAACGAGGCGGTGGCGCAGGCGCGCCAATCGATCCGCAAGCTGAAGCGCGAGCGCCCCGAGGCGCGCATCGTCGTCACCGGCTGCGCGGCGCAGACGCAGGCTGCGATGTTTGCGGGCATGGCCGAGGTCGATCGCGTCGTCGGCAATGACGACAAGATGCGCGGCGAAGCGTGGCGGGAGACGCGCCACGCTTTCGATCTTGGCGCCAGCGAGAAGATCGCCGTCGGCGACATCATGGCGGTGAAGGAGATGGCGCCGCACCTCGTCGATGGCTATGCGAGCGGCCTGCCGCGCGTCTTCGTGCAGGTGCAGAACGGCTGCGATCATCGCTGCACCTTCTGCATCATCCCGTTCGGCCGCGGCAATTCGCGCTCGGTGCCGATGGGCGCGGTGGTCGATCAGGTGCGCACCCTGGTCGAGCGCGGCCATGCCGAGATCGTGCTGACCGGCGTCGATCTCACGAGCTACGGTGCGGACCTGCCCGGCGCGCCCAAGCTCGGCCTGCTGACCAAGCAGATCCTGCGCCATGTGCCCGAGCTCAAGCGCCTGCGCATCTCCTCGATCGATTCGATCGAGGCCGATGACGACCTGCTCGATGCCATCGCCGACGATTCGCGCCTGATGCCGCACCTGCACCTGTCGCTGCAGTCGGGCGACGACATGATCCTGAAGCGCATGAAGCGGCGGCATTCGCGGCAGGATGCGATTGGCTTCTGCGAGCAGGTGCGCCGCCTGCGCCCCGATGTCGTCTTCGGCGCCGACATCATCGCGGGCTTCCCGACCGAGACCGAGGACATGTTCTCGCGCTCGCTGGGTCTCGTGGACCAATGCGGCCTGACCTTCCTGCACGTCTTCCCTTATTCGCCGCGGCCCGGCACGCCCGCCGCGCGGATGCCGCAGGTGGCGGGAGGCCTGATCAAGGAGCGTGCGCGACGGCTGCGTGCGGCCGGTGAAGCAGCGTTGCGGCAGCGCCTGCAAGCCGAGATCGGCGCAACGCGCGATGTGCTGATCGAGAGCGGGGGGCAGGGCCGCACGGAGCATTATCTGCCGGTGGCGATTGCGGGCGAGCGGGTTGGGAGTGTGGTGTCGCTGAAGATAGCCGGCAGCGATGGCGAGCGACTGAAGACGTAAGCAGCTGCTCTTTGCCCTTTCCCATAAGGGGAGAGGAAAACTACGACGCCCGCACCTGCCAGAACCGCAACGTCCGCTTGGCATTCTCCGCCGTCATCCTCGCAAAATGCCCCTGCGCCCGCGCGACGTCGGCCGGCTTCATCGCGCCGGTCGCGAAACGGCATTCGAGCACGGCCATGGCCGTTTCCCAGCCGAGCTGTGCGGCCCTGCACGGCACCAGCAGGCCGTCCTCGCGCAGACTCTGCATCAGCGGACGGATCACCTCGACCGTCGACCCTGATAATGCCGCCAGCGCCGCCACCGTCTCCTCATAGCGGCGTTGTCTGGCGAAGCCGAGCAGCGTCGCCTCGTTGAGCTGGCCGGTGGCCTTGAGGCCAGCGATGGCGCGCTTGGCACCTTCGAAATCGCGCACCGCCGACATTTCGCGTTCGGCGCCGATGGCGACGGCGGCGATCGCGCTCTGGATTTCCTCGAACAGATGCGGCGGGGCGCGCGACAACAGGCGGGTGCGCACGGCGTCGGTCGCCGAGCGCAGCAATTGGCGGCGCAGCTCCGAGGGCAAGTCGACGCGGACGCCGACACTGACTGCGAGCTCCGGGTCTCTTTCGGCCTGGCCGACGATGATGGCAAATCCCTTTGCGGACACGCGCGCGCCGGGATTGGCGGCGAGCCGCCGGCTGACGCTGGGATAACGGCGCGCCAGCAGCGCGTCGGTGACGATCTCCTTCAGCCACCAGCGGCCGGCGACCGCGAGCAGATGCGGCTCGCCCTTAGCTGATGCGATCTTCACCAGCTCGCCGTCGTCGAGGCGCGCGGATTCCTGCAGCACGGGGCCGGCGATGCGGATCTCGTCATTGTTGGCGAGGCGGCGGATCACCGACAGCGGCGCCTGCGCGATCGGCGCCAGCTGCGCGCTGATCTCGGCCAGCGCCACGCGCGCTGCCACATCGGCGATGGCGCGCAGCTCGATGGTGCCGATCAGGCGCTCGAGCACGTCGTCGAACAGCGCGATCTGCTCGTCGCCGAAATTGCCGGCGGAGGAGAGGAACAGCTCGGTGACGCGCCGGGCCGTCGCCAGGCCCTTTTCCGGCGAGCCGATCCGCAGTGCGGATTCGACCTCGTCGATGATCGATAGCCCGGAATTGGTCATCGCGCGCGGCTCGTCCTGAGCGGTTACGGAAGCTTGTTCTAAGCAACCGTTATCATTAGAGGCGAGCGCTGAAGGTTTCGTAAACCATGGCACGGTAGCCGAGCACAGCCGCTTCTCGACCGACCACCGCTCCTCATCCCGAGGAGCCCGCGAAGCGGGCGTCTCGAAGGATGGATACGACCGCGATGCGCCTGCGGGGCCTCTATGGTTCGAGACGGCGCTGACGCGCCTCCTCACCATGAGGGTCTAAGAGGCTACTCCCCCTTCCACCCGCAGGCCCGGAGCTTCTCGTGCATATGCGGCGGGGCCGGCGCCACCACGCGGACCGGCTCCTTGTTCCGGGAGATCGGCACCACGATCTCGCGCGAATGCAGGTGCAGGCGCGGCTCGCCGAAGCGCGGACCGTTGCCGTAAATGTTATCGCCGAAGATCGGCCAGCCGCTCGCGGCCGCATGCACCCGCAATTGATGGGTCCGGCCGGTCACCGGTTCCATGGCAAGCCAGGTGAAACCGTCGCCCCGGCCCATCACCTTCCAGCTCGTGATCGCCTTCTGCCCTTCCGGATCCGGCTTCTGCCACCAGCCGCGTTCGGCATTGAGCCGGCCGAGCGGCATGTCGATGGTGCCTTCGTCCTCGGCAGGGCCGCCTTCGACCACGGTCCAGTAGGTTTTGCCGATCTTGCCGTGCTTGAACAAAAGGCCCAGCGATGCCGTCGCCTTGCGGTGGCGGCCGAGCACGAGGCAGCCCGAGGTGTCCTTGTCCAGCCGGTGGGCCAGCACCGGCGGTCGCGGCAGGCCGAAACGCAGCGCGTCGAAGCAATCCTCCAGATTGGGGCCGCCCTTGGGGCCGCGATGCACCGGCAGGCCGGCAGGCTTGTCGATGACCAGCATCAGGCCGTCGCGATGGAGCACGCGGGCCAAGATCTCATCGGCGGTCATTTGGGGAACATCGAGCAATCGCAGGACTTTCGGTCAAGGCTTTCGTTTACGGGCCGGAACGGCTAACACGCCACCATGAACGATACCACCTCCGAGACCCCCAAGCTGAGCTGGTGGCGCCGCCTGTCCAATGGGCTGAAGCGCACCTCGTCCTCGCTTGGGACCGCGGTCGCCGACCTCGTCACCAAGCGCAAGCTCGACCGCGCCATGCTCGACGACATCGAGGACGTGCTGCTGCGCGCCGACCTCGGCACGTCGGTCGCGGTGCGCATTGCGGATGCCGTCGGCACGGGGCGCTACGACAAGGCGATCTCGGCGGACGAGGTCAAGGACGTCGTCGCGACCGAGGTCGAGAAGGTGCTGTCGCCGGTGGCAAAGCCGCTCGTGATCGATGCGGCAAAAAAGCCGTTCGTGATCCTCGTGGTCGGCGTCAACGGTTCCGGCAAGACCACCACGATCGGCAAGCTGTCGCAGAAATTCGCCTCCGAAGGCCGCAAGGTGATGCTGGCTGCCGGCGACACGTTTCGCGCCGCCGCCATCGAGCAGCTCAAGGTCTGGGGCGAGCGGACGAAGACGCCCGTCATCGCAGGCGCGCAGGGCTCGGATTCGGCGAGCCTTGCCTTCAACGCGCTCACCGCGGCGAAGGAGCAGAATGTCGACGTGCTGCTGATCGACACCGCCGGCCGCTTGCAGAACAAGGCCGAGCTGATGAACGAGCTCGAGAAGGTCGTGCGCGTGATCCGCAAGGTGGATGACACTGCGCCGCATGCCGTGCTGCTGGTGCTGGATGCGACCGTCGGCCAGAATGCGCTGTCGCAGGTCGAGGCCTTCCATCGCACCGCCGGGGTCACCGGCCTCGTGATGACCAAGCTCGACGGCACCGCGCGCGGCGGCATCCTGGTGGCGCTCGCGGAGAAGTTCAAGCTGCCGGTGCACTTCATCGGCGTCGGCGAAGGCGTCGACGATCTCGCGCCCTTCACCGCGCGCGACTTCGCCCGCGCCATCGCCGGAATCGAATAGCGTCATCCTTCGAGGCGCCGCTTGCGCGGCTCCTCAGGATGAGGTCGTGCCACACATGAGGTCCTCATCCTGAGGAGACCGCGAAGCGGTCGTCTCGAAGGATGGGAGATACGGAACAGAGAATGGACAAGACCCAGCCGCATCCGCTGTTCAAGCTCGCGACCGAGCTCGGTCCGCTGCTCGTGTTTTTCTTCGTCAACGCGAAGTTCAATCTGTTCGCGGCGACCGGCGCCTTCATGGTGGCCATCGCGGTCGCGATGGCCGCCTCTTACATCGTGACGCGTCACATCCCGATCATGGCGATCGTCACGGGCGTGATCGTGCTGGTGTTCGGCACGCTGACCCTGGTGCTGCACGACGAGACGTTCATCAAGCTCAAGCCGACCATCATCTACGGCCTGTTCGCCGCGATCCTCGGCGGCGGCCTGTTGTTCGGCCGTTCCTTCATCGCCGTGATGTTCGACCAGGTGTTCAACCTGACGCCGCAGGGCTGGCGCATCCTCACCTTGCGCTGGGCGCTGTTCTTCGCCGGAATGGCGGTGCTGAACGAGATCGTCTGGCGCACCCAGAGCACGGATTTCTGGGTGAACTTCAAGGTATTCGGCGTCACTCCGATCACGATGATCTTCGCCATCGCACAGATGCCGCTGACCAAGCGCTATCATCTGGCGCCGGTCTCGCTGGAGAGAAGCGAGGCCGAGGCGGGGGATGTGAGCAAGGGGTGATGGTCCGCTCGTCATTGCGAGCGAAGCGAAGCAATCCAGAATGCCTCTGCGGAGGGACTCTGGATTGCTTCGTCGCAAGAGCTCCTCGCAATGACGATCTTCGCTACGACCCTGCCTTCAGCGCCTTCTCCAGCTCCGGCATCAGCACGGCCTTGAGATTTTGCGGCGTGATCGGCCCGACCAGCTTGTAGACGATGGTGCCCTCGCGCCCGACGACGAAGGTCTCCGGCACGCCATAGACGCCCCATTCGATCGACGCGCGGCCGTTGGCGTCGACGCCGACGTGGCCGAACGGGTTGCCGTAGCGGCCGAGGAAGCGGCGCGCATTGTCGGCGGCGTCCTTGTAGTTGATGCCGACCAGCTGGAAGCGCTTGTCTTTTGCCATTTCGGTCAAAAGCGGCGCTTCGTCATGGCAGGGCACGCACCAGGACGCCCAGACGTTGACGAGGCTGACCTTGCCCTTGAAGGCGGCGGGATCGAGTCCCGGGACCTGCGCGCCATTCTCTTGCAATCCCTGGAGCGGCGGCAGCACGGTCTGCGGTGCGGGCCGGCCGATCAGCGCCGAGGGAATCCGCGAGGGATCTCCGCTGCCGAGCCGGAACCAGAACAGAAGCGCGAGGCCGATGAAGACGATCAGCGGCAGCATCACCAGGAAGGCGCGGCGCTGTGGCGGAGCGGAAGCAGGCTGATCGCTCATCGCAGCTCCGTCGCGCTGCGGCCCGACCGGCGGGTGATGCCGCGCTGCTCCAGCTCGCGCAGGCGCTGCGTCTGGCTGCGATAATCGAGCATGACCCAGCCGATCAGGATCGCGACCACGAGGGCGACAGCTGCGTAAGACGCCACTATGAAAGTGGCATAAGGACCGAGCGACATCGTCATGCAGCCCCAGCTTCTTTGGACGCGTTGTCTTCACGCGAACCGGCGGCCACTTCGCTCGAAAACGCGATCCGGCTGGCCTGCATCATCTGCAGCGAGCGGACACGGCGGCGCAAAATCTCGTTGCGCATCGCGGCCAGGTGCAGCGTGACGAACAGCAGCGTGAAGGCGACCGCCATCACCAGCAGCGGAATCAGGAACGACTTGTCCAGCGCCGAGCCGCCCATGCGTATCACCGAGGCGGGCTGGTGCAGCGTGTTCCACCAATCGACCGAGAACTTGATGATCGGCAGGTTGATCGCGCCGACCAGGGTCAGTACCGCGGCAGCGCGCGCCGCACGCGAGGGATCGTCGACCGCGCGCCACAGCGCCATCAGGCCGAGATACATCAGGAACAGGATCAGCACCGAGGTCAGCCGCGCGTCCCATTCCCAATAGGTGCCCCACATCGGCCGGCCCCAGAGCGAGCCCGTGAGCAACGCGAGGAAGGTGAAGGCGGCGCCGATCGGAGCTGCGGCCTTGGCGGCGACGTCGGCGAGCGGATGCCGCCACACCAGCGTGCCCAACGATGCGATGCTCATCACGCCCCACACGAACATCGACAGCCAGGCATTGGGCACGTGGATGAACATGATCTTGACGGTCGCGCCCTGCTGATAGTCGTCGGGCGCGAGCGCAGCTTGATAGAGACCGATCGTGAGCAGGATGATTGTCGCGGCCGCCAGCCACGGCAACACCCGCGCTGTCAGCGCGAGGAACCGCGTGGGGTTGGCGAGGTCGATCAGCGTCATGGTATCCTGATAATCACCGGGGGCCGCTCAGGCAATCAGCACGAAAGCCCGTCGCGAAAGTTGATCCGGGTCAAGGTCCGTCGAGCCCATCTCAGTCGAGGCCATGCCGCAGGCTTGCTGCGGCCGCGAACGGGCCGATCACGAGGCTGACCAGCGACAGTGCGCACAGGATCGAGAACGGCGCGCCGAAGGTCATGGGACCGACGATCACCGCCTGCGAGGCCGCAACGCCGAAAATCAGCACGGGAATCGACAGCGGCAGCACCAGCACCGCCATCAACAGCCCGCCGCGATGCAGCGTCACCGCCAGCGCCGCGCCGATCATGCCGGTGAAGGTCAGCGCCGGAGTGCCCGCCAGCAGCGTCAGCGCCACCGCGGCCGTGGCGATCATGTCGAGGTTGAGCAACAGGCCGAGCACGGGGGTTGCGACAATCAGCGGCAGGCCGGCGGCGAGCCAATGCGCCAGCGCCTTGGCGGCGCAGGCGAGTTCCAGCGGCGTTCGGCTCATCGTGATCAGGTCGAGCGAGCCGTCCTCATGGTCGGCCATGAACAGCCGGTCGAGGGTCAGCAGGCTGGCCAGGAGGGCGCCGAGCCAGAGGATCGCAGGTCCCAGCCGCGACAGCAGCGCCAGATCCGGCCCGACCGCGAACGGCATCAGCACCACCACGGTCAGGAAGAACAAGACGCCAATCAAGGCCCCGCCGCCGACGCGGAGCGCGATGCGGATGTCCCGGCGGATGAGGGCGGCAAGGGCGGTCATGGGGCGGCTCTCCCGGCGGAGCGGACGTGGGAGCCGGGCTGGAGCTCCGGGTGCGGTGCGCTCCCTCCCCCGCCTGCGGGGGAGGGGTGGGGAGAGGGTGTCTCGACAACGACGACTCCCCCAGAGGAGAGAACCCTCTCCCGGCGCTCCGCGCCCGCCTCTCCCGTACGCGGGAGAGGCGGGGGAACGGGGAGAGCAGCGCGCGGCCGCTTGGAAAACTGAGGGTGCTTGAACTTCACGCCACACCTCCGATCCGCAGCTCCCGCGATTCGATGCCGAGCGGGGCATGCGTCGCCGCGACGATCATGCCGCCGGCGGCCAGATGCTCGCGCATCAGGCCGGCGAACATGTCCTGACCGGCGACATCAAGCGCATTGGTCGGCTCATCCAGGAGCCAGACCGGGCGGCGGACGGTCAGCAGCCGCGCCAGCGAGAGCCGGCGGCGCTGTCCCGCGGACAGGAATCCGGCGGGCAGATGGATGGCGTGGTCGAGCCCCACCTTGGCAAGGCTCTCGACGGCATCGAAACGCTCGCCGCCGAGAAAATCAGCCCAAAACGTCAGGTTTTCGGCCACGCTCAGCGCCGGCTTCAGGGCATCGCGATGGCCGAGATAGTGGCACTGCTCCGCCAGAGTCAGCTCGCTATGGTCTCCCTCCAGCGCGATCGTCCCGCCGGCGGGGACGAGCAGGCCCGCGATCAGCCGCAGCAGCGAGGTCTTGCCCGATCCATTGCGGCCGACCACAGCCACGGCCTCGCCCGACCCGGCCGCGAAATCGAGCCCGGCGAACACCTCGCGCCCGCCCCGCACGCATCTCAGCCCGTGACCTGACAGCCGCATGTCGCCTTGGTTCAGTCCGCTCACAGCCGGGCCTCAGGAAATCTTGGGGTAGCGCATGGGAATTTTTGGCTCGCGAATTGCTGCGGCACGATAGTGGCTGTGGCGGCGCGGTTAGAAAGCTTCTATAAGCCCGGAACTACTTGATGCAGCAACTCAACCTGCCCCTGCAAGCGGCCCAGCCTGATACGCTGACGGTGTTAAAATACCCTGCCGGGTATAACTAGCAATTGGGATCTCCTACATGACCTCGCTCGACAGCTTCAAATGCAAAAAGACTCTCAAGGTCGGCGCCAAGACCTATGTCTATTACAGCCTGCCCACCGCCGAGAAGAATGGTCTGAAGGGAATTTCGAAACTTCCCTACTCGATGAAGGTCCTGCTCGAGAATTTGCTGCGCAACGAGGACGGCCGCTCGGTCAAGAAGGAAGACATCGTCGCGGTGTCGAAATGGCTGCGCAAGAAGTCGCTGGAGCATGAGATCGCCTTCCGCCCGGCGCGGGTGCTGATGCAGGACTTCACCGGCGTGCCCGCGGTGGTCGACCTCGCCGCGATGCGCAACGCGATGCAGAAGCTCGGCGGCGAGCCTGAGAAGATCAACCCCTTGGTGCCCGTCGATCTCGTCATTGACCATTCCGTGATCGTGAACTTCTTCGGCGACAACAAGGCTTTCGGCAAGAACGTCACCGAGGAATACAAGCAGAACCAGGAGCGCTACGAGTTCCTGAAGTGGGGCCAGAAGGCGTTCTCGAACTTCTCCGTCGTGCCGCCTGGCACCGGCATCTGCCATCAGGTCAACCTCGAATATCTGGCCCAGACGGTCTGGACCAAGAAGGAGAAGATGACCGTCGGCAAGAAGACCGGCACCTTCGAGGTGGCCTATCCCGATTCGCTGGTCGGCACCGATTCGCACACCACCATGGTCAACGGCCTTGCCGTGCTCGGCTGGGGCGTCGGCGGCATCGAGGCGGAAGCCTGCATGCTCGGCCAGCCGCTGTCGATGCTGCTGCCCAACGTCGTCGGCTTCAAGCTGAAGGGCGCGCTGAAGGAAGGCGTCACCGCGACCGACCTCGTGCTCACCGTGACGCAGATGCTGCGCAAGCTTGGCGTGGTCGGCAAGTTCGTCGAGTTCTTCGGCCCCGGCCTCGACCACCTCTCGGTCGCCGACAAGGCGACGATCGCCAACATGGCGCCCGAATACGGCGCGACCTGCGGCTTCTTCCCGGTCGATGCCGCCGCGCTCGATTATCTCAAGACCTCCGGCCGTGCCTCGGCCCGCGTCGCGCTGGTGCAGGCCTATGCCAAGGCGCAGGGCCTGTTCCGCACGGCCAAGTCGCCCGACCCCGTGTTCACGGAAACGCTGACCCTCGACCTCGGCGACGTCGTGCCGTCGATGGCGGGCCCGAAGCGTCCCGAAGGCCGCATCGCGCTGCCGACCGTCGCGGACGGCTTCTCGCTCGCGCTTGCCAGCGAGTACAAGAAGGCCGAGGAGCCGGCCAAGCGTTTCCCCGTCGACGGCAAGAACTTCGACATCGGCCATGGCGACGTCGTGATCGCTGCGATCACCTCCTGCACCAACACCTCGAACCCGAGCGTGCTCATCGGTGCCGGCCTGCTCGCGCGCAATGCGGCTGCGAAGGGCCTCAAGGCCAAGCCGTGGGTGAAGACCTCGCTCGCGCCGGGCAGCCAGGTGGTCGCGGAATATCTCGCCAATTCCGGTCTGCAGCCCGATCTCGACAAAGTCGGATTCAACCTGGTCGGCTTCGGCTGCACCACCTGCATCGGCAATTCCGGTCCGCTGCCTGAGGAGATCTCGAAGTCGATCAACGACAACGGCGTCGTCGCGGCCGCCGTGCTCTCCGGCAACCGCAACTTCGAAGGCCGCGTTTCGCCGGATGTGCAGGCGAACTACCTGGCCTCGCCGCCGCTGGTGGTCGCCTACGCGCTCGCGGGCAGCGTCACCAAGAACCTCGCCACCGAGCCGCTCGGCGAGGGCAAGGACGGCAAGCCGGTGTACCTGAAGGACATCTGGCCGACGACCAAGGAGATCAACGCCTTCATGAAGAAGTTCGTGACCGCGTCGATCTTCAAGAAGAAGTATGCCGACGTGTTCAAGGGCGACACCAACTGGCGCAAGATCAAGACAGTCGAGAGTGAGACCTATCGCTGGAACATGTCTTCGACCTATGTGCAGAACCCGCCCTACTTCGAAGGCATGAAGAAGGAGCCGGAGCCGGTCACCGACATCGTCGAGGCGCGCATCCTCGCCATGTTCGGCGACAAGATCACCACCGACCACATCTCGCCGGCCGGCTCGATCAAGCTCACCTCGCCCGCCGGCAAATATCTCAGCGAGCACCAGGTGCGTCCGGCCGACTTCAACCAGTACGGCACGCGTCGCGGCAACCATGAAGTGATGATGCGCGGCACCTTCGCCAACATCCGCATCAAGAACTTCATGCTGAAGGGCGCGGACGGAAACATCCCCGAGGGCGGCCTGACCAAGCACTGGCCCGACGGCGAGCAGATGTCGATCTACGACGCCGCGATGAAGTACCAGGAAGAGAAGGTGCCGCTGGTGGTGTTCGCCGGTGCCGAGTATGGCAACGGCTCCTCGCGCGACTGGGCCGCCAAGGGCACGCGCCTGCTCGGCGTGCGCGCCGTGATCTGCCAGAGCTTCGAGCGCATCCACCGCTCCAACCTGGTCGGCATGGGCGTGCTGCCGCTGACCTTCGAGGAAGGCACCTCCTGGCAGTCGCTTGGGCTGAAGGGCGACGAGAAGGTGACCATCCGCGGCCTCGTCGGCGACCTCAAGCCGCGCCAGAAGCTGACCGCGGAGATCGTCTCCGGCGACGGTTCGCTGCAGCGCGTTTCGCTGCTCTGCCGCATCGATACGCTGGACGAGCTCGACTACTACCGCAACGGCGGCATCCTGCACTACGTGCTGCGCAAGCTCGCGGCGTAAACGCGGATTTGTGAATGATGGCTCACTGCGAAGTGAGTAGAAGCCTTAACGAAGGCGGCCTATCAAAGGCCGCCTTCGCGCGTTTGCGGTACGCTTCAGATGGGCCCGCCCGGCGGAAAACCTCCCTTTGGACGGTGGCCCGGATGGATGAATGTACCGCGCCCCGTAAGACTACGGTGACCATCCGGCGATAAGATTTCCCCCTGAGAGCAACGGTGTGCGGCGTTCGACATGACGACAATGACGGCTTCCCATCTGATTCCACGTTGGTCCGGCGCCCTCTGGTCGGGAGCTCTCGGCATATGTGCGATCATCGCCGTCATTCGTCCTGCCGAAGCTGAACCCCGCGCCGTCGTCGAATTGTTCACCTCGCAGGGCTGCTCCTCCTGCCCGCCCGCCGACCAGATCATCGGCGATCTCTCCAAGGACCCCTCGGTCATCGCGCTGAGCATGCCGATCGATTATTGGGACTATCTCGGCTGGAAGGACACGCTGGCGGATTCGCGCTTCTCTGCACGGCAGCGTGCCTATTCGCGCATGCGCGGCGACCGCGAGGTCTACACGCCGCAGGTCGTGGTCAACGGCTCCACCCATGTCATCGGCAGCGATCGCACCGGCATCGAGAACGCGATCGGCAAGACCGACAAGGGCACTGGCGTGATGAGCGTGCCGGTGACGATGTCGCTCTCGGGCAAGCAGATCAACGTGTCGGTAGCCGCAAGCAAGGAGCCCACGGTCTCGCGCGGCGAGGTCTGGATCTGCTCGATCGCGAAGTCGGTGCCGATCGCGATCACCCGCGGCGAGAACAAGGGACAGCAGGTCACCTATCACAACGTGGTGCGCAGCCTGCTCAAGGTCGGCGACTGGACCGGCCGTCCGGAGAGCTGGACGGTGCCGATCGAGAACCTCACGCGCGACGGCGTCGACGGCGCGGTGGTCTACGTCCAGGACGGCAGCCGCGAGAGGCCGGGCCCGATGCTGGGTGCGGCCTACACGTCGCTGCATTGAAGCAGGCAGAACGTCTCAGCAATTGATGCTCGTCATTCCGGGGCGCGCCTCTTGGCGCGAACCCGGAATCCATTTCTCAGCTTGTGTGATGGTAAATGGATTCCGGGCTCGCGCTTCGCGCGCCCGGGAATGACGGCGGACCCGGAAACATCTCGGCACAAACAAAAAAGGACCAACTTGCGTTGGCCCTCCTTGTCGTGCGTACAGACCCGATCCTGTTCGACCCCGGGGGGCTGGGGGCTGAGGAATCCGGAACCGAAAGGACCGGGTCAACGCACGTCACCCTTTTCGCAGTGCAGGGCGGCAGGCGGTTGGCGGAAAAGCGGCGATACTATGATTCCTGCTAACGATCCCGTGACGGTTTGCCGCGACGGAGTTCCACCCTTGCGTGTGCCCTGATGCGACGCCGATTCGATGGGTCGAGCCCCTTGCGATGCGGAACGGTTGGCGCAATCATGCAATTGTCACGAACGCGGTTCCGGGACGATCTTGGCGGACGCGGGTAGCCGTGCGATGAGGAGGCGCTTCCCATGAGTCTGACGTCGGAGGATGCCGACCCGAGCGAGCAGCGCGCGGCGGCGCGTCCTGCCGCGGCGCTTGCGCAGCCGAACCGGGTGACGTTCAACCGGCTCGAGCTGCACCGGATTCTCAATCTCTACGGCCGCATGGTCGCCGACGGCGAATGGCGCGACTATGCCATCGACTTCCTGAAGGACCGCGCCGTGTTCTCGGTCTATCGCCGCGCCTCGGAAGTGCCGATCTATCGCATCGAGAAGGACCCGCGCCTGGCGCGCAAACAGGGCATGTACAGCGTGATCTCGGCGACCGGCCTGATCCTGCGTCGCGGCCACGAGCTCGAGCGGGTGCTGCTGGTGATCGATCGCAAATTGGCGGTGGTTTAGCCGAACCATCGATCGTCATTCCGGGGCGCGACGAAGTCGCTAGCCCGGAATCCATCCCTCCCTCCACCGCCCCTGCCGTTCAATGGATTCCGGGTTCGATGCTGTGCATCGCCCCGGAATGACGGATGAACTACTTCCCCGGCACCGTGCTTGCGCCCTCGCCGAGGTCGCGCTGCATCATCACGGTGTCCAGCCAGCGGCCGAATTTCAGCCCGACACTGGGATGCGTGCCGATCATCTTGAAGCCGCACCTTGTGTGCACGCCGATCGACCCGGCATTGGCGGAATCGCCGATGACAGCGATCATCTGGCGAAAGCCGCGCGCTTCGCATTCGACGATCAGCCGTTCCAGCAGCATTGAGCCGACGCCGCGGCGGTGGAAGGACGGATCGAGATAGATCGAGTTCTCCACCGTGAAGCGATAGGCGGGCCGCGGCCGGTAGGCGCCGGCATAGGCATAGCCGGCCACGCGGCCGTCCAGCATGGCGACGAAATAGGGATAGCCGCCGTCGATCAGCGCGCGATAGCGGCGCGTCATTTCCGAGAGGTCGGGCGGCTCCAGCTCGAACGTCGCCGTGCCCTCGCGGACGGCCTGCTGGTAGATGGCGGTGACGGCGGGGAGGTCGGCCTCGGTGGTGGGCCTGATATCGGGTGCGGACATGGGGGAAGGATAGAGCGTTCCCTGAGGGGCCGGAAGAGGCTGCGCTGCCTCCACACCCGTCATTGCGAGCGCAGCGAAGCAATCCAGAAATGCATCTGCGGAGGGGCTCTGGATTGCGTCGTCGCATCGGCGCAAAATTGCTGCGCAATTTTGTCGCGAGCTCCTCGCAATGACGGGGAGAGGCCGTACCCTCCAAACAAAAACCCCGGCCTTTCGGCCGGGGTTCGTGTCCGTTCTCTCGTCTCAGAGCTTACTCGCGCTGGCCGAGGAGCTGCAGCAGCAGCGTGAACAGGTTGATGAAGTTCAGGTACAGCGACAGTGCGCCGGTGATGGCCGAACGCTCTGCGACGTCACCGCCGGCCGAGGCATAGCCGTAGATGTAGTCGTTCTTCAGCCGCTGGGTATCCCAGGCAGTCAGGCCCGAGAACACCAGCACGCCGACCACCGACACGATGAACTGCAGCATCGAGCTGGCCAGGAACAGGTTCACCAGGCTGGCGAGAACGATGCCGATCAGGCCCATGAACAGGAATGAGCCCATGCCGGTCAGGTCACGCTTGGTGGTGTAGCCGTAGAGGCTCAGCGCACCGAAGGTCGCCGCGGTGATGAAGAACACCCGCACGATCGAGGTGTGCGTGAACACCAGGAAGATCGACGACAGCGAGATGCCCATCAGCGCCGCGAACACCCAGAACAGGATCTGGGCGGTCGAGGGTGCCAGACGGTTTATGCCCGCCGAGATCACGAACACCATCGCGAGCGGCGCCAGGATGAACAGCCACTTCAGGGGGCTGACGAACATGGCGTAGCCGAACGGTGTCAGGAACACCTTGCCGACGCGGACGGCGTCCGCCGTCGGAACGTCGGTCACGGCGGCCATGTAGACGCCGAGCGCGGCAAGGCCGGTGATGGCCAGGCCAATGCTCATGTAGTTGTAGATGCGCAGCATATAGGCGCGCAGGCCGGCATCGACCGTCGCGGCGTCAACACGCCCGGCGGCCCTGCCGAAAGGAGAAGCGTAGTTACGGTCTAGGTCCGACATGGTCGAATTCCCGTTGGTTGGTCCGGTCCGGCACGAGGGTCGCCATGCCGCCGGTTCGTCAAATTCTATCTCGGAGACCGCTGCCAGCCGATTGAATTTTGGCTCACAATCGGGACTCCGAACCCATCCGATATGTGGGAAACTAACACATTCGCCGCAACCTTCCACGCGCGGCTGAATGTCGCCCTCGGCGTCAATCCTGACGCGAAGCTGACGGGGTAGCGTGGTTAATCGCGGAAACCGGGCCGATTCCGGGCAGCTCGATCCGCCGCTACATTTTGTCACAAATTTCGCAACACCGTCGCGGGCTTTTTGTTCAATGCCAGCAGCGTGCCGGCAAGCCCGAGCCCGACGGTCACGACCAGCGCGGCGGCGACCACGCCGGCGGCGCTGCCGGCCTGCCAGACGAAGCTCAGCGTCATCAGCCGCGTCACGATCAGCCAGGCCGCGATGCTGCCCGCAATCACCCCGAACACCGCGGTGGCAAGGCCGATCAGCAGGTATTCGAGGGCATAGGCGCCGAGCAGCCGCAGCCGCGTCGCACCCAGGGTCTTGAGGATCACCGCATCATAGACGCGGTGGCGGTGGCCGGCGGCGAGCGCCCCGCCCAGCACCAGGATCGCCGAGATCAGCGTCACCGCGCTGGCGCCGCGGATCGCCAGGGCCAGATTGGTCACCACAGAGCCGACCGTCTCCATCACCTCGCGCACGCGCACGCTCGTCACCATCGGATAGGCGTCGGCGACCTCCTTGATGATCTTGCCGTCGCCCGCCGCCTTTGCGCCCGCTTCTGTCAGCGTCGCGATATGGGTGTGCGGCGCGCCCTTGAAGGCGTTGGGCGAGAACACCAGGACGAAATTGATGCCGAGACCCTGCCAGTCGATCGTGCGCAAATTGCTGATCTTGGCCGGAATGTCGCGGCCGAGCACGTTGACCACGACCTCGTCGCCGAGCTTGAGGCCGAGCCCGTCGGCAATCTTCTTCTCCAACGAGACCAGCGGCGGGCCGGAATAATCGGCGCGCCACCATTCGCCCTCGACCACCTTGGAGCCCTTCGGCAGCTCGGCGGTGTAGGTCAGGCCGCGATCGCTCTGCAGCACCCATTCGGAATCCGTGGTCGGCTTGAGCTCCTCGGCGCGCACCCCGCGCGCGGCGACGATGCGTCCGCGCAGCATCGGCACGTCCTCGATCCTGGCGCCGGGGGCGATCTGGCGCAGATAGCCATCGAACTGCTCGGCCTGCGCGCTCGGAATGTCGATGAAGAAGAACGATGGCGCCTGGTCGGGGAGCGCCGCCAGGAACTGCCGGCGCAGATTGCCGTCGATCTGGGTGATGGTGACGAGCACGGCGAGCCCGAGCCCCAGCGACAGCACGACGGACGGCGTCAGCGCGCCCGGCCGGTGGATGTTGGCGATCGCAAGCCGCAGCATCGGCAGCCGCGTCCGTGGCAGCCGTCGTGCGATCGTCATCAGCAGGGCGGCGATGCCGCGCAGCAAGGCGAACACGACCACTGAGGAGGCCACGAACACCGCGGCGATGCGCCTGTCGAACGACAGGCCGATCACGACCGCGATGAGGAGTGCGATCACGACGGCCATGAACACGAGATAGCTCGCGCGTGGCCGGTGCCATTCGGAGCTGATGGTGTCGCGGAACAGCGCGGCCACCGGCACGTCGTGCACGCGCGCGAGCGGCCACAGGCCGAAGGCGAGCGCGGTGAGGAGGCCGTAGAGGAAGGACAGCGCGAGCTCGTCGGTGTGCACGGCCGGCACCACCGGCAGCGGCAACAGCTTGCCGAACAGGCCAACGATCGCAAAGGGCATCGCGGCGCCGAGCGCCAGGCCGATCACGGACCCGATCGCGGCCAGCAGGACCACTTGCGCCAGGTAGATGCCGAACACGTCCCGGCCGGTGGCCCCGACGGCCTTGAAGGCAGCGATCACCTCGAGCTTGCGGTCGATGTGACTCTTGACGGCATTGGCGACGCCGACGCCGCCGACCAGCAGCGCGGCAAGGCCGACCAGCGTCAGGAACTGCGTGAAGCGGTTGATGTTGCGCTCGAGCTGCGGCGAGGCGTTGGAGCGGCTGCGGATCTCCCAGCCGGCCTGCGGCGCGGCGCTGCGCGCATCCGCGATGAAGGCTTCGGTGGCGCGCTCGTTGTTCGCGGCCTCCGGCAGCTTGACCCGGTAGACCCAGCGTACCAGGCTGCCGGGCTGGATCAGGCCGGTGGCGCGCAAGGCCGCCTCGCTGATCAGAAAGCGCGGCCCGAAGCCGATGCCGCCGGCGAGCTTGTCCGGCTCGGCCTCGACGGTGGAGCGGATCTGGAACGTTGCGGACCCGATCGTGACGCGGTCGCCGGTCTTGAGCGAGAGCCGCGCCAGCAGCGTCGGATCGGCGGCGGCACCGAACGCGCCGTCACGCTCGGCGAGCAGATCGGCCATCGGCAGCTTTGGTGCCAGCGTCAGCTGTCCCAGCATCGGATAGGTGTTATCGACCGCCTTCATCTCGACCAGCGCCAGCTTGCCGTCAGCCGAACGCGCCATGCCGCGCAAGGTCGCAGCCGCCGACAGCGTGCCGCGCGAACGCAGGAACGCGACCTCTTCCGGCTTGGCCTCGCGCTGGAACAGCACGAAGGAGACGTCGCCTCCGAGCAGCGTGCGGCCTTCGCGCGCCAGACCGTCGCTCAGGCTCGCCGACACCGAGCCGACGCCGGCGATCGCCATCACGCCGAGTGCGATGCAGGCGATGAAGACATAGAAGCCGCGCAGGCCGCCGCGCAATTCGCGCAAGGCGTAGCGCAGCGACAGCGCGACGGCGTTGGGTTTCGCGAACGATTCGGCCACGGCGCTCATGCGGGCGCAGACTGCGTGTCGATGCGACCGGAGCGCAGGCGGATGACGCGATCGCAGCGATGCGCGAGCGAGGAATCGTGCGTCACCAGCACCAAGGTCATGCCGCGCTCGGCGTGCTTGCTGAACAGCAGATCGACGATCTGCTTACCGGTGGTCTCGTCGAGATTGCCGGTCGGCTCGTCAGCGACCAGGATCGCGGGGTCGGGTGCCAGCGCGCGGGCGAGCGCGACGCGCTGCTGCTCGCCGCCGGAGAGCTGCGTCGGATAATGATGCAGGCGGTCACCGAGCCCGACCGATTGCAGCTCCTCTGCCGCGCGCTTGGCGGCATCGGGGTTGCCGGCGAGCTCGAGCGGCACAGCAACGTTCTCCAGCGCCGTCATGGTCGGGATCAGGTGGAAGGACTGGAAGACGATGCCGACCTGGCGGCCGCGGAAGCGCGCCAGCGCGTCCTCGTCGAGGGCATTGAAAGGCGTGCCATTCACCACCACCTCTCCGCTATCAGGACGTTCCAGCCCCGCCATCACCATCAGCAGCGTGGATTTGCCCGAGCCTGACGGGCCGATCAGGCCGATCGTCTCGCTCCGGCCGACCCGCAGGCTGATATCCTTGAGGATGTGAACGCGTGCCGCGCCCGTGCCCAATGAGAGGTTGACGTTGGAGATGGCGATGGTGTCCGCGGTAGCGGCGAGCGAAGAGGGGTCGATGCGAGTGTCCATGGTCCGGTCATATGGCAAGTCCGCACGCGGGGTCGAGAGGCGTTACGGATTGTTCATGCACATAGCCGTGTTGATGCTCGCCGTCATGACGATGGCGAACCCCGCTTGGGCGGGTGCGACAAAACCGGTCAAGCTGGTCGTCCTCGGCGATTCCTTAAGCGCGGGCCTTGGCCTTCCGGCCCAGGAGGCGTTCCCCCAAAAGCTTCAAAAAGCCTTGCGGGCCAAAGGCATAGAGGTCGACATGACCAATGCCGGGGTGTCCGGCGACACCACCTCGGGCGGCCGCGACCGGCTCGACTGGTCGGTGCCCGATGGAACTGACGGTGTCATCGTCGAGCTCGGCGCCAATGACGCGCTGCGCGGCATCGATCCCGACGTGGCGCGCGCCGCGCTGACCGACATCGTCCAGCGGCTCAAGGCGCGAAAGATTGCGGTCATGCTCTGCGGCATGCTGGCGCCGCCGAATTACGGCGCCGAATACGCCGCGCGCTTCAATTCGATTTATCCGAATCTGGCGAAGACATTCGACGTGCCGCTCTATCCGTTCTTCCTCGAAGGCGTCGCGGCCGAGGCCAAGCTCAACCAGGCCGACGGCATTCATCCGACCGCTGAAGGCGTCGACATCATCGTCGGCAGGATCATGCCCATGGTGGAGGCATTCATTGGCACGATCGCTGAGCAACGGCGTTGAAACCAGGCAGCGCTAACCCTAATTCCCAGGGTTTTACCGGGGTGAGGCGCGGTGTGCTTCGCAGAGTCACACAACTGCGATAGGAATCAGGGTACCGGTGATTCGTCGCCGGCTCTAATTTGGATATGGTTCTCGCTGTTCGAGCACCGTACCCAAGCATCGGGAGTGCGAAACGATGCCGCGTTTGTTCACGGGTCTGGAAATTCCGGCCGAAATCGGCCAGTCGCTTTCCAACTTGAGAGGTGGCCTCCCCGGCGCCCGCTGGATCGATCCCGAAAATTATCACGTCACCCTGCGCTTCATCGGCGACATCGACGGCGCTTCCGCCAACGAGATCGCTTCGATGCTGTTTCGCGTCGACCGCAAGCCGTTCGAGGTGAAGGTGCAGGGGCTCACCAGCTTCGGCGGCCGCAAGCCCCGCGCGGTGGTCGCCACGATTGCGCCGAGCAAGCCGCTGATGGAATTGCAGGCCGAGCTCGAGCGCATGATGCAGCGGATCGGCCTCGACCCGGAGGGACGCAAGTTCATTCCGCACGTCACGCTCGCGAGGCTTCACGACGCCTCCGACCGCGACGTCGCCGACTATCTCTCGCTGCGCGGCTATTTCCCGAGCAGGGCGTTCATGGCCGAACGCTTCGTGCTGTTCTCCTCGCGCGCATCGACGGGCGGCGGCCCGTATGTGGTCGAGGACGCCTACGAGCTGTGTGAGTAATTTCTTTCTTAACCTCTCCCCGCTTGCGGGGAGAGGTCGGATCGCTCTCGCGATCCGGGTGAGGGGGGACAGGTCTTTCGATGGATCTCATACGCGGATAGAGCCCCTCACCCCGACCCTCCCAGCGCGAGCGAAGCTCGTCGCGCCCCCGTAAGAACGGGGCGAGGGAGAAGAAACGCGCATACCTCTGACCCCATTTCACGGCTTGCAATTTCCGTCCGTCTCTGGCGGTAAAGAGCCATGCTCTCCACCCCAAATCCCTCATTCCGCGAGGCCTATCAGGCCGAGATCGCGTCCGGCGCGATCGAGCCGGATCCCGCGCAGGCCGAGGTCGCCGAGGCCTATGCGGCGCTGGACCTGCGGCTTTCGACCTACAAGCCCACCCGCAAGCAGGGCCTGCTCAGCCGCCTGTTCAGCTCTGGTGACAAGGACGAGGCGCCGCGCGGGCTTTACATCCACGGCGAGGTCGGCCGCGGCAAGACCATGCTGATGGACCTGTTCTTCCAGCACTCATCGGTCGAGCATAAGCGCCGCGCGCATTTCCACGAGTTCATGGCGGACGTGCACGAGCGCATCTACGATTATCGCCAGAGCATCGCGCGCGGCGAGATCGCCGACAGCGACGTCATCGCTCTGACGGCCAATGCGATCTTCGAGGAGAGCTGGCTGCTCTGCTTCGACGAATTCCATGTCACCGACATCGCGGACGCGATGATCCTGGGCCGCCTGTTCGCCAAATTATTCGAGCTCGGCACCGTCGTGGTCGCGACCTCCAACGTCGCGCCCGACGATCTCTATAAGGGCGGTCTCAACCGCTCGCTGTTCCTGCCCTTCATCAAGCAGATCACCGACCACATGGACGTCGCGCGGCTCGATGCGCGCACCGACTTCCGCCTGGAGAAGCTGCAGGGCGTGCCAATGTGGCTGACACCGGCCGATGGCGATGCGGATGCCGCGCTCGACCGTGCCTGGAAGCGGATGACGGGCGGCGCCAAATGCCGCTCGCGTGACATTTCGATCAAGGGCCGCATTCTGCACGTGCCGTGCTCGGCCCATGGCGTGGCGCGATTCTCCTTCGCCGACCTCTGCGAGCAGCCGCTCGGTGCATCCGACTACCTCAGGCTGGCGCACGACTATCACACCCTCCTGGTCGACCATATTCCAGTGATGGACCTCTCCCAGCGCAACGCGGCCAAGCGCTTCATCACCCTGATCGATACGCTCTATGACAACGCCGTGAAGCTGATGGCCTCGGCCGACGCCAATCCGATCTCGCTCTACCTCGCGACCGATGGCGCCGAGGCCATGGAGTTCAACCGGACCGCCTCGCGCCTGATCGAAATGAGCTCGGAATCCTATCTGGCGCTGCCTCACGGCCGCAAGGATTCCACCGCCAGCGGCTCGACCAAGGGCTTGGTCGAGACTTAAGTCCTATCCCCGCCGTCATTCCGGGGCGTCGCAAAGCGACGAGCCCGGAATCCATACTCCGGATGGTGGTTATGGATTTCGGGCTCGCGCTTCGCGCGCCCCGGAATGACGGCCGGGGTATGCTGGCTGCTATCTCGGCAAGCCCGACAATTGGGCATTGGGCGACTTGAACGGGGGAGACGAAAGGGATAACCACCCGTCTCAGTTTCCCCTCCTTACGTGTCTAAAGGACAGGTTCACATGGCGCGCGACAAGATTGCTTTGATTGGCTCCGGCCAGATCGGCGGAACGCTGGCTCACCTCATCGGCCTGAAAGAACTGGGCGACGTCGTGATGTTCGACATCGCCGAGGGCGTGCCGCAGGGCAAGGCGCTCGACATCGCGCAGTCCTCGCCGGTCGACGGCTTCGACGCCCACTACACCGGCGCGAACTCCTATGAGGCGCTCGACAACGCCAAGGTCTGCATCGTCACCGCCGGCGTGCCGCGCAAGCCCGGCATGAGCCGCGACGACCTCCTCTCCATCAACCTCAAGGTCATGGAGCAGGTCGGCGCCGGCATCAAGAAGTACGCCCCCGACGCCTTCGTCATCTGCATCACCAACCCGCTCGATGCCATGGTCTGGGCGCTGCAGAAGGCTTCGGGCCTGCCGCACAAGAAGGTCGTCGGCATGGCCGGCGTGCTGGATTCGGCCCGCTTCCGCTACTTCCTCGCCGACGAGTTCAACGTCTCGGTCGAGGACGTCACCGCCTTCGTGCTCGGCGGCCACGGCGACACCATGGTGCCGCTGGTGAAGTACTCCACCGTCGCCGGCATCCCGCTGCCCGACCTCGTCAAGATGGGCTGGACCTCACAGGCGCGCCTCGACGAGATCGTCGACCGCACCCGCAATGGCGGCGCCGAGATCGTCAACCTGCTCAAGACCGGCTCGGCCTTCTACGCCCCTGCCGCCTCCGCGATCGCGATGGCCGAGAGCTATCTGAAGGACAAGAAGCGCGTGCTGCCCTGCGCCGCCTATCTCAACGGCGAGTACAGCGTGAAGGACATGTATGTCGGCGTGCCCGTCGTGATCGGCGCCAAGGGCGTCGAGCGCGTGGTCGAGATCGAACTCGCCGGCAAGGACCGCGAGGCGTTTGACAAGTCGGTCGGTGCCGTGCAGGGCTTGGTCGATGCCTGCAAGAAGATCGCACCCGATCTTCTCGGCCGCTAAGGCAAAGCAATACCCGCCGAAGATCGAAACCCGGTCTTCGGCGGTTTCACTTCCGGACCCCGGCTGACCGGGGTGGGGTTCCGGTCTCGGCAGATCTCGATTGTCAAAGAATCCGGGTTGCAGTTCCTGTGGTATATGGTATGCCAGCCACAAGACTGAGGTGGGCCCATGAGGTCACCGCCCGCGGGTTCAGGGAGCGACCATATGAATATCCATGAATATCAGGCCAAAGCGCTGCTGCATGAATTCGGCGTTCCGATTTCGCGGGGCGTAGCGGTTCTCAAGGGCTCGGACTCCGACGCCGCCGCAAGACAGCTTCCCGGCCCGGTCTGGGTGGTGAAGAGCCAGATCCATGCCGGCGGGCGCGGCAAGGGCAAGTTCAAGGAAGCATCCGCCGGCGACAAAGGCGGCGTCCGCATCGCCAAGTCGGTGGAAGAGGTCAACGAATTCGCCAAGCAGATGCTGGGCGCGACGCTGGTCACCGTGCAGACGGGACCTGCCGGCAAGCAGGTCAACCGCCTCTACATCGAGGACGGCTCCGACATCGACAAGGAATTCTACCTCTCGATCCTGGTCGACCGCGAGACCTCGCGCGTCTCCTTCGTGGTGTCGACCGAAGGCGGCGTCAACATCGAGGACGTCGCGCACAACACGCCGGAGAAGATCGTGACCTTCTCGGTCGATCCGGCGACCGGCATCATGGGCCATCACGGCCGCACGGTCGCGAAGGCGCTGAATCTGTCCGGCGACCTCGCCAAGCAGGCCGAGAAGCTCACCGCGCAGCTCTACGCGGCCTTCGTCGCCAAGGACATGTCGATGCTGGAGATCAATCCGCTGGTCGTGACCAAGCAGGGCGAGCTCCGCGTGCTCGATGCCAAGGTGTCCTTCGACGACAACGCCCTGTTCCGCCATCCCGAGATCGCGGTGTCGTTGCGCGATCTGACCGAGGAAGACGCCAAGGAAATCGAGGCGTCGAAATACGATCTCAACTACGTCACGCTCGACGGCAATATCGGCTGCATGGTCAACGGCGCCGGTCTCGCCATGGCGACGATGGACATCATCAAGCTCTACGGCATGGCGCCGGCCAACTTCCTCGACGTCGGCGGCAGCGCCAGCAAGGAGAAGGTCGCGGCCGCGTTCAAGATCATCACCGCCGATCCCAACGTGAAGGGCATCCTGGTCAACATCTTCGGCGGCATCATGAAGTGCGACGTGATCGCCGAGGGCGTCACTGCTGCGGTTCGCGAGGTCGGCCTGAGCGTGCCGCTGGTGGTCCGCCTCGAAGGCACCAATGTCGAGCTCGGCAAGAAGATCATCCGTGAATCCGGACTGAACGTGGTGCCCGCCGACAATCTCGACGACGCCGCGCAGAAGATCGTGAAGGCCGTCAAGGGAGGCTAGCGCCATGGCCCAGGACCATCTCGCCGCATCATCTCCGCTCCCCGAGCATGCGCGCCTCGCCGCGTTCGCCGGCGAATGGGATGGTGAGGAGATGGTCTTCCCGTCGCGCTGGACGGCGGGCGGGCCGGCGACCTCGCGCACCGTCGCGCGCATGGATCTCAACGGCTTTTATCTGATCCAGGACTCCGTCCAGATGCGCGACGGCAAGCAGGTCTTCGCCACCCACGGCATCTTCACCTTCGACCGCGACGACCGGACCTACAAATTGTTCTGGTACGATTCGCTCGGCTATACGCCGCCATCGCCCGCCTCGGGCGGCTGGGCCGGCAAGACCCTGACGCTGGTGCGCGGTTCGCTCCGCGGCAATGCGCGCCACGTCTACGAGATCATCAATGAGGATTCCTACTCGTTGAAGATTCAATTCTCGCCGGACGCGGAAGGCTGGTCCGACGTCCTCACCGGCGTCTACCGCCGCATCCACTGACCCACTCACTCTGTTAGTTTCGCGAAAGCAGACCTCATGTCCATCCTGATCGACAAGAACACCAAGGTCATCTGCCAGGGCTTCACCGGCAAGAACGGCACCTTCCACTCGGAGGCCGCGATCGCCTACGGCACCAAGATGGTCGGCGGCACCTCGCCGGGCAAAGGCGGCTCGACGCATCTGGGCCTGCCGGTGTTCGACACCGTGCGCGAGGCGCGTGAGAAGACCGGCGCCGACGCGTCGGTGATCTACGTGCCGCCGCCGGGCGCAGCCGACGCGATCTGCGAAGCCATCGACGCCGAGGTCCCGCTGATTGTCTGCATCACCGAGGGCATTCCTGTGATCGACATGGTTCGCGTCAAGCGCTCGCTGCTCGGCTCCAAGTCGCGCCTGATCGGGCCGAACTGCCCGGGCGTCATGACCGCCGGCGAGTGCAAGATCGGCATCATGCCCGCCAACATCTTCAAGACCGGCTCGGTCGGCATCGTCTCCCGCTCGGGCACGCTGACCTATGAAGCCGTGTTCCAGACCTCCCAGGAAGGCCTCGGCCAGACCACCGCGGTCGGCATCGGCGGCGACCCGGTCAAGGGCACCGAGTTCATCGACGTGCTGGAGATGCTGCTCGCCGACCCCAAGACCGAATCGATCATCATGATCGGCGAGATCGGCGGTTCCGCCGAGGAGGACGCCGCCCAGTTCCTCAAGGACGAGGCCAAGCGTGGCCGCAAGAAGCCGATGGTCGGCTTCATCGCCGGCGTCACCGCCCCTCCCGGCCGCCGCATGGGTCATGCCGGCGCCATCATCTCCGGCGGCAAGGGCGATGCCGGTTCCAAGACCGAGGCGATGAAATCCGCAGGAATTACAGTGTCCCCGTCGCCCGCCCGCCTCGGCCACACGCTTGCCGAAAAGTTGAAAGGCTAATTCAGTTCTTCGTGCTTTTCCGGGCGAAGTTTCGCAGCAAATAGGGTAAAGGGTGCCTGTCGCGTCGAGCCCTGTCGGGGGAGCTCGGCGCCAGCGCCGTTTGTTATGCGCGAATCGAAATCGCCAGGAACTCAAGTATGTCTCGCCAAGACGCGAACGCAGCCTTTGCCCTGTCATCCTTTTTGCAGGGCACCAACGCCACCTACATCGACGAAATCTACGCCCGCTACCAGAAGGACCCGTCCTCGGTCGATGCCGAGTGGCAGGAGTTCTTCAAGAGCCTGAACGACGCGCCGGCTGACATCAGCAAGAACGCGGAAGGCCCGTCCTGGGAGCGCGACAACTGGCCGCTGACCCCGAAGGACGATCTGACCTCCGCCCTCGACGGCAACTGGGCCGAGGTCGAGAAGACGGTCGGTGGCAAGATCGCCGCCAAGGCGCAGGCGAAGGGGGCCGACATCTCCTCCGCCGACCTGCTTCAGGCGACGCGCGATTCCGTCCGCGCCCTGATGCTGATCCGCTCCTACCGCATGCGCGGCCACTTCCACGCCAAGCTCGATCCGCTCGGCATCGAAGCCCAGCGCAACCGCGAAGAGCTCGATCCGCGCACCTACGGCTTCAGCGAAGCCGATTTCGACCGCAAGATCTTCCTCGATCACGTGCTCGGCCTCGAATACGGCACTCTGCGCGAGATCACCGCGATCTGCGAGCGCACCTACTGCCAGACGCTCGGCGTCGAGTTCATGCACATCAGCAACGCGGCGCAGAAGGCCTGGATCCAGGAGCGCATCGAGGGACCCGACAAGGAGATCTCGTTCACGCGCGAAGGCCGCAGGGCCATCCTGCAGAAGCTGATCGAAGCCGAGGGTTTCGAAAAGTTCTGCGACACCAAGTTCACCGGCACCAAGCGCTTCGGCCTCGACGGCGGTGAAGCCCTGATCCCCGCGCTCGAGCAGATCATCAAGCGCGGCGGCAATCTCGGCGTGAAGGAAATCGTGCTCGGCATGCCGCATCGCGGCCGCCTCAACGTGCTGACCCAGGTGTTGGGCAAGGCCCATCGCGCACTATTCCACGAGTTCAAGGGCGGCTCGGCCAATCCCGACGCGGTCGAAGGCTCCGGCGACGTCAAGTATCACCTCGGCGCCTCCTCGGACCGCGAGTTCGACGGCAACCGCATCCACCTGTCGCTGACGGCCAACCCCTCGCATCTCGAGATCGTCGATCCCGTCGTGCTCGGCAAGGTCCGCGCCAAGCAGGACCAGCACGGCGATCCCCCTGATATGCGCATCTCGGTGATGCCGCTCCTGATGCACGGCGACGCCGCGTTCGCCGGCCAGGGCGTGGTTGCTGAATGCTTCGGCCTGTCCGACCTGAAGGGCTACCGCACCGGCGGCTCCGTGCACTTCATCGTCAACAACCAGATCGGCTTCACCACCTATCCGCGCTACTCGCGCTCCTCGCCCTATCCGTCGGATGTGGCGAAGATGATCGATGCGCCGATCTTCCACGTCAACGGCGACGATCCGGAAGCCGTCGTGTTCGCGGCCAAGGTCGCGACCGAATTCCGGCAGAAGTTCCACAAGCCCGTCGTCATCGACATGTGGTGCTACCGCCGCTACGGCCACAATGAGGGCGATGAGCCGGCCTTCACCCAGCCGGTGATGTACAAGCGGATCGCCGCCCATCCCTCGACGCTGACGCTCTACTCCAAGCGCCTGATCGCGGAAGGCGTCGTCACCGAGGGCGAGGTCGACAAGCTGAAGGCGGACTGGCGCGCCCGGCTCGATGCCGAGTTCGAGGCCGGCACCTCCTACAAGCCGAACAAGGCCGACTGGCTCGACGGCAAGTGGGCGGGCTTCAAGATCGCCGACCAGGAAGAGGATGCGCGGCGCGGCGTCACCGGCGTCGACATCGCCACGCTGAAGGACATCGGCCGCAAGATCACCAAGGTGCCGGACGGTTTCCGCGTTCACCGCACCATTCAGCGCTTCCTCGATAACCGCGCCAAGGCGATCGAGAGCGGCAACGGCATCGACTGGGCGACCGGCGAGGCACTGGCGTTCTGCTCGCTGCTCAACGAAAACCACCACGTCCGCCTGTCCGGACAGGATTCGGAACGCGGCACCTTCTCGCAGCGCCATTCGGTCCTGATCGATCAGGAGGACGAGAGCCGCTACACGCCGTTCAACCATCTCGGCCACGAGCAGGGCCATTACGAGGTCATCAACTCGCTGCTGTCGGAAGAAGCCGTGCTCGGTTTCGAATACGGCTATTCGCTCGCCGAGCCGAACACGCTGACGCTGTGGGAAGCCCAGTTCGGCGACTTCGCCAACGGCGCGCAGGTCGTGTTCGACCAGTTCATCTCGTCAGGCGAGCGCAAATGGCTGCGCATGTCCGGTCTGGTCTGCCTGTTGCCGCACGGCTATGAGGGCCAGGGGCCGGAGCACTCCTCGGCGCGCCTCGAGCGTTACTTGCAGATGTGCGCGGAAGACAACATGCAGGTGGTCTACCCGACCACGCCGGCGAACTACTTCCACGTGCTGCGCCGGCAGCTGCATCGCGAGATCCGCAAGCCGCTGATCATGATGACGCCGAAGTCGCTGCTGCGTCACAAGCGGGCGGTGTCGCGTCTCGACGAACTCGCGAAGGGCACGACCTTCCACCGCATCCTCTACGATGACGCCCAGATGCTGCCGAACGAGGCCATCAAGCTCGTCCCCGACGAGAAGATCCGCCGCATCGTGCTGTGCTCCGGCAAGGTCTATTACGACCTCTACGAGGAGCGCGAGAAGCGCGGCATCGACGACATCTACCTGATGCGCGTCGAGCAGCTCTATCCGGTGCCGCTGAAGGCGCTGGTGGCCGAGCTGTCGCGCTTCAAGAAGGCCGAGATGGTGTGGTGCCAGGAAGAGCCCCGCAACATGGGTGCCTGGCACTTCATCGAGCCCTATCTGGAATGGGTGCTGAACCAGGTGAACGGCGCGAGCCGGCGTCCGCGTTATGTCGGCCGCGCCGCTTCCGCCGCGACCGCAACGGGTCTGATGTCCAAGCATCAGGCTCAGCTGAAGGCGTTCCTGGACGAAGCACTGAGCTGAGAAGTTTTTTTAGACTCTGTCATGCCCCGCGAAGGCGGGGCATCCAGTACTCCGCGGCTTTCGTTCTGATCACGAAAGTCACGGCGTACTGGATTGCCCGTCTTCGCGGGCAATGACGTATGAATTCATGACCGCTACCTGCGATCCCTTGAGGAAGAGACCATGACTGAAATTCGTGTGCCGACGCTCGGCGAATCCGTCACCGAGGCCACCATCGGCCGCTGGTTCAAGAAGGCCGGCGACCCCGTCGCCGTCGACGAGCCCTTGGTGGAGCTCGAGACCGACAAGGTCACCATCGAAGTCCCCGCGCCGACCGCCGGCACGCTGAGCGAGATCATCGCTGCCGATGGTGCGACCGTTGCCGTGGGCGCGCTGCTCGGTCAGATCACCGATGGTGCCGGCGCAGCCAAGCCCGCCGCCGCGCCGGCCAAGGCTGCGGCGCCTGCAGCTGCTGCCGCCGCTCCCGCGCCGGCTCCCGCTGCCGCGAAGGCGCCGCCGGCCGATGCGCCGCTCGCGCCGTCCGTGCGCAAACTGTCGGCCGAGACCGGCATCGACGCCTCGACCGTGCCGGGCTCCGGCAAGGACGGCCGCGTCACCAAGGGCGACATGCTGGCCGCGATCGAGCGCGCCGCCTCGGCGCCGACGCCGGTCAATCAGCCCGCCGCTGCCGTGCAGGTCCGCGCGCCGTCGCCGGCCGATGACGCCGCCCGCGAAGAGCGCGTCAAGATGACCCGGCTGCGCCAGACCATCGCGCGCCGGCTCAAGGACGTGCAGAACACCGCGGCCATGCTCACGACCTTCAACGAGGTCGACATGACCAACGTCATGGCGCTGCGCGCACACTACAAGGACGCGTTCGAGAAGAAGCACGGCGCCAAGCTCGGCTTCATGGGCTTCTTCACCAAGGCCGTCGTGCAGGCGCTGAAGGACATCCCGGCCGTCAACGCCGAGATCGACGGCAGCGACCTGATCTACAAGAACTACTACCACATCGGCGTTGCCGTCGGCACCGACAAGGGCCTGGTCGTGCCTGTGGTGCGCGACTGCGACCACAAGTCGATCTCCGACATCGAGAAGAGCATCGCCGATTTCGGCCGCCGCGCCCGTGACGGCCAGCTCAAGATCGACGAGATGCAGGGCGGCACCTTCACCATCACCAATGGCGGCATCTACGGCTCGCTGATGTCGACCCCGATCCTGAACGCGCCGCAGTCCGGCATCCTCGGCATGCACAAGATCCAGGAGCGGCCGATGGTCGTCGGCGGCAAGATCGAGGTCCGCCCGATGATGTATCTGGCGCTGTCCTACGATCACCGCGTCATCGACGGCAAGGAAGCCGTCACCTTCCTGGTCCGCGTCAAGGAGAGCCTGGAAGATCCGGCGCGCCTGGTGCTGGACCTCTAAGGGAGGCGACGATGGGGGAGCCGTCGCTCGCGCATGCGCTCATCTCCATGGTGCCGCTCCTGCTGACCACCCTTATCTTTTTCTTCTTTGCGATTCCGATTAGTCGCAGGAAAGGTAAGGGGGTCGGCTTCGCGGCCTTGTGCCTGATCCCGTTTCTCACGCCCTTCATTCTGTTCCATTTGATCAGCTTGACGGACAAGTCCGTGCTTGATCGCTTGGCGGCTCTTGAGGGCAGGACGTCGTAGTGCGCTCGAACTCGTGGGGATTGATGTGACGGATAAAGTCGTTGTCATCACCGGCGGCAGCCGCGGCATCGGGCGGGCGACCGCGCTTGCGGCGGCCGCGCGCGGTTTTCGCGTCGTGGTTGGCTATGCCAGCAACAAGCAGGCGGCCGACGAGGTGGTCGCGCAGATCGCGGCCAGCAACGGCAAGGCCATCGCTGTGAAATGCGATGTCGCCGAGGAAAGCGACATCCTCAATCTGTTCGAGGAGGCCGACAGGTTCGGCACGCTCGGGGCGCTCGTCAACAATGGCGGCATCGTCGGCAAGAGCGGCGTGCGCGTCGACGAGATGTCGGCCGAGCGCATCCAGCGCGTGATGGCGGTGAACGTCACCGGCTCCATCCTCTGCGCGCGCGAGGCGGTGAAGCGGATGTCGACCAAGCACGGCGGCACGGGCGGCGTCATCGTCAACCTGTCGTCCGTCGCAGCGCGGCTCGGCTCGCCCAACACCTATGTCGACTACGCCGCGTCCAAGGGTGCGGTCGATTCCTTCACCGTCGGCCTCGGCCATGAGGTCGCGGGCGAGGGCATCCGCGTCGCCGCGATCCGTCCCGGCCTGATCGACACCGACATCCACGCTGCCGGTGGTGAGCCCGACCGCGCCCATCGCCTGGCCCATCTGGTGCCGATGAAGCGCGTCGGCACCGCCGATGAAATCGCCAATGCCATCGTCTGGCTGATCTCGGACGAGGCCTCCTACGTCACCTCAGCCATTCTCGATGTGTCCGGCGGACGCTGACGCGCCGCGCTGACGCATCCTCACCACGCGCTAACCTTACGGGACTTTCTCTCATGGCTACCTACGATCTCGTCGTCATCGGCACCGGACCGGGCGGTTATGTCTGCGCGGTACGCGCGAGCCAGCTCGGCATGAAGGTCGCCGTGGTCGAAAAGAACGCGACCCTCGGCGGCACCTGCCTCAATGTCGGCTGCATGCCGTCGAAGGCGCTGCTGCACGCCTCCGAAATGTTCGAGGAAGCCGGCCATTCCTTCGCCAAGATGGGCGTCAGCGTTTCCGCGCCGAAGCTCGATCTGCCCGCGATGATGAACTTCAAGCAGCAGGGCATCGACGGCAACGTCAAGGGCGTCGAGTTCCTGATGAAGAAGAACAAGATCGACGTGCTCAAGGGCACCGGCAAGATCCTCGGCACCGGCAAGGTCGAGGTCTCCGCCGACGGCAAGTCGCAGGTGGTCGAGACCAAGAACATCGTGATCGCCACCGGCTCGGACATCGCGCGCCTCAAGGGCATCGAGATCGATGAGAAGCGCATCGTGTCCTCGACCGGCGCGCTGGCGCTGGACAAGGTGCCAGGCCGATTGCTGGTCATTGGCGCCGGCGTGATCGGGCTCGAACTCGGCTCGGTGTGGCGCCGGCTCGGAGCCGAAGTCATGGTGGTCGAATTCCTCGATCGCATCCTGCCCGGCATGGATGGCGAGATCGCCAAGCAATTCCAGCGCATCCTTGAAAAGCAGGGATTTGCATTCAAGCTGGGCTCGAAGGTGACCGGCGTCGAGATGAACAGCAAGGCATTGCTTGCGAAAATCGAACCGGCTTCCGGCGGTGCCGCCGAGACCATCGAAGCCGACGTCGTGCTCGTCTGCATCGGCCGCGTGCCCTACACCGACGGTCTCGGCCTCAAGGAAGCCGGTGTCGCGCTGGACGCGCGCGGCCGGGTGCAGATCGATTCGCATTTCGCCACCAGCCTGAAGGGCGTCTATGCCATCGGCGATGTCGTCGCAGGCCCCATGCTCGCGCACAAGGCCGAGGACGAGGGCGTCGCGGTCGCCGAGATCATCGCAGGCCAAGCCGGCCACGTGAATTACGATGTGATCCCCGGCGTCGTGTATACCACGCCGGAAGTGTCCTCCGTCGGCAAGACCGAGGAGGAACTCAAGCAGGCGGGCGTGGCTTACACGGTCGGAAAGTTTCCGTTCACCGCCAACGGCCGCTCCAAGGTCAACCAGACCACCGACGGCTTTGTGAAGATTCTCGCGGATGCGAAGACCGATCGCGTGCTCGGCGTGCACATTATCGGCCGCGAAGCCGGCGAAATGATCCATGAAGCGTGTGTTCTCATGGAATTCGGCGGCAGTGCGGAAGATCTCGCGCGCACCTGCCACGCCCATCCGACGCGCTCGGAGGCCGTCAAGGAAGCCGCGCTTGCGGTCGGCAAGCGAGCCATCCATATGTAACGACGCGCCCAGCGCCGAACCGGGCGGGGAACACATGCTGCGCCGCCTTCTTCAACCGGTCTGGGTCCTGCTTGCGATCGTCTTCCTGATCGAAGCCTGGCTGTGGGATCATCTCGAGCCGATCGTCGCCAGGATCGTCGCAGCCATCCCGCTGGCGCGCTTCAAGCATTGGCTGACGGAGCGCGTCGATGCGCTCTCGCCGGCCATGACGCTGCTCGTGTTTGCGGTGCCCGTCGTCCCGCTGTTTCCGCTCAAGCTGGTCGGGCTGTGGCTGCTCGCGCATGAATACTGGACCGGCGCGTTCTTCACGATCGTGTTCGGAAAGCTTGTCGGCGTCGGCGTCACCGCCTTCGTGTTCGACGTCACGCGCGCCAAGCTTCTGGAGATGCGCTGGTTCGAGCGGATCTACGCCCTGGTGCTGAGGGTGCGCGCCAAGGCCGCCGAGCTGGTCGACCCGATCAAGCGCCGCATCCGCGAGCTGATCGCCGGCAACGGCGAGGGCTGGTCCTACCGCACGCTGCGTATGATCCAGCGCTTCAGGAAGAGCGTGCATCAGGCGCGGTGATCTTCGCCACCACAAGGACCGTCCGTAGCCCGGATGGAGCGCAGCGCAATCCGGGACAGGCGTCCCCGCTCTATCCTCCGTCATTGCGAGCGCAGCGAAGCAATCCAGTATCTTTCCCCGGAGGCAGTCTGGATTGCTTCGTCGCAAGGGCTCCTCGCAATGACGCGGTGAGAACCCGGCCTCAACACCTCAATGCAAATGCAGCAGATGTGGCCACCACAGGCCGAGCGCGGTCATGAACAGGCCGGCGATCGTCAGCGCGCCGCCGACATAGGCGAGCGCGATCATGCCGGTGATGATGGTGGCGGACGCCAGCACGATGCCGATCTGGAAGGCGGCCGAGGCCAGCTCGAAATGGTGGTACTTCGCGGTCGCCTCGTCGCGGGCGTGCTCGGCGTGCTTGGCCTTGTCCGCAAGCTGCTCGGTGCCTTCGCCGGTCTCGGGCTCGGAGCGGTAGCGCTGCGCGGTCTTGGTCCAGTCGTCGATCTGCTTCTGCACGGCGGGCTTCTGCGCCTCGGCCGCGGCGGCCAGTGTCAGCTTGCCCTGTTCCGCCGCGGTCACCACCACGGTGCGGCGGATGCTCTTGGCCTGGAAGAATGCCCAGAGATTGGCGGCCTCGACGTTCTTGCTGATCGATTCGGTCTGGGCACCCTTGCCGAGCGTCTCCGAGATCGCCAGGAACAGCGCCAGCACGGCGATCAGAAGAGCGATCTTCTTGTTCGAGCCGGACGCGTGTTCGGCGTGCTCGGCATGCTCCATGCTTTCATGTGCGCCCATATAATGTCCCTCCTGTGCCGGTTCCCACGATTTGACCGAACCGTGGGCGCTGTGCAAGAGGCACGCGAGCTATGACGAGAGTGTGTCAGCGCCGCGGATGGGCGCTGGCATACACCTCGAGCAGCCGCTCGGAATCGATGCCGGTATAGACCTGCGTCGTCGAGAGCGAGGAATGGCCGAGCAATTCCTGGATGGCGCGCAGATCGCCGCCGCGCGAGAGCAGATGCGTGGCGAAGGAATGCCGCAGCGCGTGCGGCGTGGCGCTGTCGGGCAGCCCGAGCGCGCCGCGCAGCCGCTCCATCGCGAGCTGGATGATGCGCGGGCTCAAGGGGCCGCCGCGCGCGCCGACGAAGATCGGTCCTTCCGCCGGCAGCGGATAGGGGCACATCGCGACGTATTCCTGCACCAGCGCGAGCACGTTCTGCAGCACCGGCACCATGCGGGTCTTGTTGCCTTTGCCTGTCACGACCAGCACGTCGCCTTCGCCGGGCTTCGGCACCTCGCGGCGCTTGAGACCCAGCGCCTCGGAGATGCGCAGGCCCGAGCCATAGAGCAGCGCCATCACCGCGGCATCGCGCGCCAGGATCCAGGTCTCGCGCTCCTCGCCGGCGCGCTCGTCGGCGTCGGCAAGACGTTTGGCCGATGCCATCGGCAGCGGCTTCGGCAGGCTCTTGGCGACCTTCGGCGCGCGGATCGCCGACAATGCGCCGACCTTGCCCTTGCCCTCGCGCTCCAGAAAACGTCCGAACGAGCGCAGGCCCGCCAGCGCGCGCATCAGCGAGCGGCCGGCGATGTCATCTGCCCGGCGCATCGCCATGAACGCGCGCACGTCGGTGGCTTCCAGCGCTGCAAACCGCTCCAGCGTCACCCGCTCGCCCCAATGGGCACAGAGGAAATCCAGGCATTGCCGCAGATCGCGGCCATAGGCCTCCAGCGTCTTCGGCGACAGCCGCCGCTCGGCGCCGAGATGCGCCAGCCAGCGCGCCATCTCCTGCGCGATCGAGGGATCGGCGCTGGCGAGCTCGATGTGTGGGGCGACGGCTTTGCTCATGCGCTCTGGACGTGGTGATTCCGCACAGTATATCGCATCACACTCGTTTATCGTTCGCTAAGGCCGCCGCGCGGCGCTAGCCTCAAGGCCTCAAGGTTCCGATTCCAAAGCTCATGGACCAATCGCCGCGCAACACCACCGCCCCCGCCACCCGCATGGTCGACGTGCTGGTGCCGGTCGCGCTCGACCAGACCTATTCCTACAAGGTGCCGCGCGGCATGGAGCTGAAGGCGGGCGATCTCATCAGTGTGCCGCTCGGTCCGCGCGAGGTGCTGGCCGTGGTCTGGGGCGAGAACGCCAATCCCGATCCGCGCCTGCATAACCGCCTCAAGGAGGTCAGCGAAAAGCTCGACATCCCGCCGCTCAAGCCGGAGCTGCGATCCGTGGTGGACTGGGTCGCCAATTACACGCTGAGCCCGCGCGGCATGGTGCTGCGCATGTGCCTGCGCATGGGCGAAAATCTCGGCCCGGAGCGGGTGCGCGCCGGCGTGCGCCTGACCGGCGATCCGCCGAAGCGCCTGACGCCGGCGCGTCAGCGTGTCATCGCTCTGCTGTCGGACCGGCTGCTGCACGGCAAGTCCGAGACGGCCAAGGAAGCCGGCGTCTCCGCAGGCGTGATCGACGGTCTCGTCGATGAAGGCACGCTCACGGTGGAGCCGATGCCGCCGCCGCCTCCGCCGCCGGCGCCCGATCCGGAATTCGGCCGGCCGGATTTTTCGCTGCTGCAGCGTGCCGGTGTGGATGCGATGCGCGCGCTCGCGGCCAATGGCACCTTCCATGTCGCGCTGCTCGACGGCGTCACCGGCTCGGGCAAGACCGAGGTCTATTTCGAAGCGGTCGCCGAGGTGATCCGCCGCGGCAAGCAGGCGCTGATCCTGATGCCGGAGATCGCGCTGACCGGCCAGTTCCTCGATCGCTTCGCGCAGCGCTTCGGCGTCCGGCCGATCGAATGGCATTCCGAGCTCACCCCGCGCACTCGCGCGCGCAATTGGGCCGCGATCTCCGAAGGTTCGGCGCCGGTCGTGGTCGGCGCGCGCTCGGCGCTGTTCCTGCCTTACGCCAAGCTCGGCCTCATCGTCGTCGATGAAGAGCACGACCAGGCCTACAAGCAGGACGACGGCGTGCATTACCACGCCCGCGACATGGCGGTGGTGCGCGGGCACATCGCGAAAATTCCGGTCGTTCTGGCCTCGGCGACGCCGTCGGTGGAATCCGAGGTCAATGCGCGCAAGAACCGCTATCAGCGCATCGCGCTGCCCTCGCGCTTCGGCGGCCAGCACATGCCGCATATCGAGGCCATCGATTTGCGCCGCGAGCCGCCCGCGCGCGGCCGCTTCATCTCGCCGCGGCTTGCCGGCGAGATCAGAACCGCGATCGAGCGGCGCGAGCAGGCGCTGCTCTTCCTCAATCGCCGCGGCTATGCGCCGCTGACGCTGTGCCGTGCCTGCGGCCATCGCTTCGCCTGCACCATCTGCGATGCTTGGCTGGTCGATCATCGCTTTCGCCAGCGCCTGGTCTGTCACCATTGCGGCTTCTCGATGCCGCGCCCGCACATCTGCCCGAACTGTTCGGCCGAGGAATCGCTGGTCGCGGTCGGACCCGGCGTGGAGCGCCTGCAGGAGGAGGCGGCCGCGCTGTTCCCGCAAGCCCGCACCATGGTGCTGTCGAGCGATCTCATCACCTCGATCGAGACCATGCGAAGCGAGCTCGCCGAGATCGCGGAGGGCCGCGTCGACATCATCATCGGCACGCAGCTCGTGGCCAAGGGCCACAACTTCCCGCGGCTCAATCTGGTCGGCGTGGTCGATGCCGATCTCGGCCTTTCCAACGGCGATCCGCGCGCGGCGGAGCGCACCTGGCAATTGCTCAATCAGGTAATCGGCCGCGCCGGCCGCGAGCAGGGCCGCGGCGTCGGCTATCTCCAGACCCATCAGCCCGACCATCCCGTGATGCGGGCGCTGATCGCCTGCGACCGCGAGGCCTTCTACGACAGCGAGATCGAGCTGCGCGAAAAGACGCTCTATCCGCCGTTCGGCCGGCTCGCCAGCCTCATCATCTCTGCCGGCGATCGCCCGGGCGCCGAAGGCTTCGGCCGCAAGCTCGTCGCGCTCGCGCCGCGCGACGAGCGCGTCGTCGTGCTCGGCCCCGCCGAAGCGCCGCTCGCCGTCATCAAGGGCCGCTACCGCTTCCGCATCCTGGTGAAATCGGCGCGCGGTTTCGACCTGTCGGACTACTTGCGCAACTGGCTCGCGGTCTGCCCGAAGCCGACAGGCAATCTGAAGCTGGAAGTCGACGTCGATCCGCAGAGCTTTTTGTAGGGCCACCGCAGCCATACCCTCCGCTGTCATTCCGGGGCGCGCGTAGCGCGAGCCCGGAATCCATCGGGCGGCAGAGTTTGTGGATGAATCGATTCCGGGTTCGCGCTCCGCGCGCCCCGGAATTACAAAACAAAAAAAGCCCGCGGTCCCCCAAGACCGCGGGCTTGTTTCACGTGCGCAGCAAACTGATGAAAACTGCGCGCTCGATCAGGCGCGGATCGCGCCTTAGGAGACGACTTCCGCGGTGACGCGGCCGACGCCGCGGCTGGTGAGGCCAATGGCGCGGGCGGCACCCGTGGAGAGGTCGAGCACACGCCCGCGAATGAACGGGCCGCGGTCGTTGATGGTGACGATGACGCTCTGGCTGCCATGGGTGACGCGCAGCTTGGTGCCGAAGGGCAGCGAACGGTGCGCCGCGGTCATGGCGTTCTGGTTGAAGCGCTGGCCCGAGGCGGTCTTGCTGCCGGACTCATTGCCGTAAAAGGACGCGATGCCGGAGAAGCTGCGGCCCGTGCCGGAGGTCGGCGTCATCGACGCATTGGCATTGCGCCAATCGGAGGTCGCGTTGGCCTCGGTCTGGGCGTGGTGGCGGTGGTGATGCCGGTGATGCCGGGATTTGGCGGAAGCTTCGGTGGCAGTTCCACCGACGAGGAGAGTTGCGGCGACGAAAGCAATCGCCGTACGCGGCCGGGTCGCAAAGCCCAGCGTCTTCAAAGACAGCATTTAATGGTCCCTAAGCTAGTATTGCCACATGTGTGGCAAGTGGAGCCCCCATCAGTTTGTGAGCGATTTGGCGTTTCGATTCCCAATGAGGCGTGAATTGGGCAGTAAATCCGGTATGTGTCGTCATGAAATATCTTGTTACCGTCGCGAGATATTCATCCGATCTCCGGTAATCTTCGCCTTTAACGATTTATTAACCTCTATATTACTTGCGAATACTGTAAAGCGAAGTCATCGCCCCTAGCGTTTAGAATTCGATAAGTATTCGGCGGGTGGAACCGGTGGGAACGGATTCACGCCTCAGCGATCCGTGTTCATGGCCGCTATGCGCTGGAGGCAGGAACCAATGGAGGTGTCGCGGCCGGGGCCGGCGCTGCTTTCCGTGACGTGGCAGGTCACCGCCTCGGCCGCCCCTCCCGCGCGCAAATGTGTTGCGGGGCTGCGACGAACTGGCGACAGAACCTCATGCCTTTAGTTTGGCGTCATGTTGCACCTGCGCACCTGCTATGTTAGCAAAGCCGCGATTTTAACGAGCCCGGCACCTCCCGTGCTGGTCGAAAATCGAAGTCCCGCTTGAATTCCAAGGGCTTGGATCGCTAGGCGCCGCTTCGTGGCGACGGTTTTTCCCTTGCGAGTTTGACAGCAAAAAGAGCGCGTCTGTGGCTGCAGAAGATACGTCCGTTTCAGGTGTGTCCGGCCGTTATGCAACGGCCTTGTTCGAGTTGGCCCGCGACCAGAAGGTGGTCGACGAGGTCAAAGCCGATCTTGATAAATTCGATGCCTTGCTGAACGAAAGCGCTGATCTCAAGCGCCTCGTCCGCAGCCCGGTGTTCGCCGCCGACACCCAGTCCAAGGCCCTTTCGGCCGTGCTGGACAAGGCGGGCATCGCCGGCATCACCGCCAACTTTCTGAAAGTGCTGACCGCCAACCGCCGCCTGTTCGCGGTGGCCGACGTCAGCCGCGCCTACCGCGCCCTCGTGGCCCGGTTCAAGGGCGAGACGACGGCCGACGTCACGGTGGCGGAGGCGCTCTCTGAAAAGAATCTCGATGCCCTCAAGGTTGCCCTGAAGTCGGTGACCGGCAAGGACGTCGCGCTGAACGTGAAAGTCGATCCCTCGATCATCGGTGGCCTCGTCGTCAAGCTGGGCAGCCGCATGGTGGATGGTTCGCTTCGCACCAAACTCAATTCGATCAAGCACGCGATGAAAGAGGCAGGCTGATGGACATCCGCGCCGCGGAAATTTCCGCGATCCTCAAGGACCAGATCAAGAATTTCGGCCAGGAAGCTGAAGTCTCCGAAGTCGGACAGGTGCTGTCCGTCGGCGACGGTATCGCCCGCGTCTACGGTCTGGACAACGTCCAGGCCGGTGAAATGGTCGAGTTCGAGAACGGCACCCGCGGCATGGCGCTGAACCTCGAAACCGACAACGTCGGTGTCGTTATTTTCGGTGCCGACCGCGAGATCAAGGAAGGCCAGACCGTCAAGCGCACCCGCGCCATCGTGGACGCGCCGGTCGGCAAGGGCCTGCTTGGCCGCGTCGTCGACGCGCTCGGCAATCCCATCGACGGCAAGGGCCCGATCCAGGCTGAGAAGCGCATGCGCGTCGACGTCAAGGCGCCCGGCATCATTCCGCGCAAATCGGTGAACGAGCCGATGGCAACCGGCCTCAAGGCCATCGACGCCCTGATCCCGATCGGCCGCGGCCAGCGCGAGCTGATCATCGGCGACCGCCAGACCGGTAAGACCGCGATCGCGCTCGACACCATCCTGAACCAGAAGCCGCTCAACGCGCAGCCGGACGAGAACATCAAGCTGTACTGCGTCTACGTCGCGGTCGGCCAGAAGCGTTCGACCGTCGCCCAGTTCGTGAAGGTGCTGGAAGAGCAGGGCGCGCTCGAATACTCGATCGTCGTCGCCGCCACCGCCTCCGATCCGGCGCCGATGCAGTACATCGCGCCCTTTACCGGCTGCACCATGGGCGAGTACTTCCGCGACAACGGCATGCACGCGGTCATCATCTATGACGATCTGTCCAAGCAGGCCGTCGCCTACCGTCAGATGTCGCTGCTGCTGCGCCGCCCGCCGGGCCGAGAAGCCTATCCCGGCGACGTGTTCTATCTGCACTCCCGCCTGCTCGAGCGCGCGGCGAAACTGAACAAGGACATGGGCTCGGGCTCGCTGACGGCGCTGCCTGTCATCGAAACCCAGGCCAACGACGTGTCGGCCTACATCCCGACCAACGTCATCTCGATCACCGACGGCCAGATCTTCCTGGAAACCGACCTGTTCTTCCAGGGCATCCGTCCTGCCGTGAACGTCGGTCTGTCGGTGTCGCGCGTCGGTTCGTCGGCGCAGACCAAGGCCACCAAGAAGGTCGCCGGCAAGATCAAGGGCGAGCTCGCGCAGTACCGCGAAATGGCGGCGTTCGCGCAGTTCGGCTCCGACCTCGACGCCTCGACCCAGCGCCTGCTCAACCGCGGCTCGCGCCTCACCGAGCTGCTCAAGCAGCCGCAGTTCTCGCCGCTGAAGATGGAAGAGCAGGTCTGCGTGATCTGGGCCGGCACCAACGGCTATCTCGATCCGCTCCCGCTCAACAAGGTGCGCGCGTTCGAGGACGGCCTGCTCTCGCTGCTGCGCGGCAAGCACGCCGACATCCTCAACGCGATTCGCGACAGCCGCGATCTCTCCGACGATACCGCTGCCAAGCTGAAGTCGGTGGTCGAGGGCTTCGCGAAGTCTTTCTCGTAAGAAGGCCGTCATGGCGGGGCCAAAGCGCGAAGCGCGTCTTCGCAACTGAAGTCCCGGCCATCCACGTCTTGTGCGTGGAAGACGGAGAACGTGGATGCCCGGGACACGCCCGGGCATGACGAAAGGATAGGGTCGCGGTCGAGCCGCAGGCTGATCGCTGGGGACGAAGAATGGCGTCACTTAAAGACATGCGCGTCCGCATCGCCTCCACCAAGGCGACGCAAAAGATCACCAAGGCCATGCAGATGGTCGCGGCCTCCAAGCTGCGCCGCGCGCAGACCGCCGCGGAAGCGGCGCGTCCCTATGCTGACAAGATGAGCGCGGTGATCTCCAACATCGCCAGCGCCGCGGTCGGCTCGCCCGGCGCACCGGTGCTGCTGGCCGGCACCGGCCGGGACCAGGTTCATCTGCTGCTGGTCTGCACCGGCGAGCGCGGCCTGTCCGGCGCCTTCAACTCCTCGATCGTGCGTCTCGCCCGCGAGCGCGCTCTGGCGCTCGCTGCGCAGGGCAAGGAGGTGAAATTCTTCTGCGTCGGCCGCAAGGGTTACGAGCAGCTCCGCCGCCAGTTCGACAAGCAGATCGTCGAGCACATGGACCTGCGCAGCGTCCGCCAGCTCGGCTTCGTCAACGCCGAGGAGATCGCCAAGAAGGTTCTGGCGCGCTTCGACAACGGCGAATTCGACGTCTGCACGCTGTTCTATTCGCAATTCAAGTCGGTGATTGCACAGGTCCCCACCGCCCAGCAGGTCATCCCGCTGGTCATCGAGGAGGGCGGTGCCGCCAACACGACGTCGTACGAATATGAGCCGGAGGAGGACGAGATCCTCACGCGCCTGTTGCCGCGCAACCTCGCGGTGCAGATCTTCCGCGCCCTGCTCGAGAACAACGCATCGTTCTACGGTGCGCAGATGTCGGCGATGGACAACGCCACCCGCAACGCCGGGGAAATGATCCGCAAGCAGACGCTGGTCTACAACCGCACGCGTCAGGCTCAGATCACCAAGGAACTCATCGAAATCATCTCCGGCGCAGAAGCAGTCTGACCGGACACGAAATTCGGATCGAAGGAGACAGTAAATGGCTACAGCAGCCACACAGATCGGTCGCGTTACCCAGGTCATGGGCGCCGTCGTCGACGTGCAGTTCGAAGGCCACCTGCCGGCCATTCTCAACTCGCTCGAAACCAAGAACGGCAACAACCGCCTGGTGCTGGAAGTCGCGCAGCATCTCGGCGAGTCGACCGTCCGCACCATCGCGATGGACGCCACCGAAGGTCTGGTGCGCGGCCAGGAAGTGACCGACACCGGTCAGCCGATCTCGGTTCCCGTGGGGGACGGTACGCTGGGCCGCATCATGAACGTCATCGGCGAGCCGATCGACGAGGCCGGCCCGATCAAGTCGGAAGGCACCCGCGCCATCCACCAGGAAGCGCCGACCTACACCGACCAGTCGACTGAAGCCGAAATTCTCGTCACCGGCATCAAGGTCGTCGATCTGCTCGCTCCGTATGCGAAGGGCGGCAAGATCGGCCTGTTCGGCGGCGCCGGCGTCGGCAAGACCGTGCTGATTCAGGAGCTGATCAACAACGTCGCGAAGGCGCACGGCGGTTACTCCGTGTTCGCCGGCGTCGGCGAACGCACCCGCGAGGGCAACGACCTCTATCACGAGTTCATCGAGTCCAAGGTCAACGCCGACCCGCACAATCCGGATCCGAGCGTGAAGTCGAAGTGCGCGCTGGTGTTCGGTCAGATGAACGAGCCGCCGGGCGCCCGCGCCCGCGTCGGCCTGACCGGTCTGACCGTCGCCGAGCACTTCCGCGACCAGGGCCAGGACGTGCTGTTCTTCGTCGACAACATCTTCCGCTTCACGCAAGCGGGTTCGGAAGTGTCGGCGCTGCTCGGCCGTATTCCTTCGGCGGTGGGTTATCAGCCGACGCTCGCGACCGACATGGGCGCGCTGCAGGAGCGCATCACCACCACGCAAAAGGGCTCGATCACCTCGGTGCAGGCCATCTACGTGCCGGCCGACGACTTGACCGACCCGGCGCCCGCGACCTCGTTCGCGCACTTGGACGCCACCACGGTGCTGTCGCGCGCGATCTCGGAAAAGGGCATCTATCCGGCGGTGGACCCGCTCGACTCGACCTCGCGCATGCTCTCGCCGCTGGTCGTCGGCGAGGAGCACTACACCGTCGCCCGTCAGGTCCAGCAGGTGCTGCAGCGCTACAAGTCGCTCCAGGACATCATCGCCATTCTCGGCATGGACGAGCTTTCGGAAGAGGACAAGCTGACGGTGGCCCGCGCCCGCAAGATCGAGCGCTTCCTGTCGCAGCCGTTCCACGTCGCCGAAATCTTCACGGGTTCGCCGGGCAAGTTCGTGGATCTCGCCGACACCATCAAGGGCTTCAAGGGCCTGGTCGAAGGCAAGTACGACCACCTGCCGGAAGCTGCCTTCTACATGGTCGGCACCATCGAAGAGGCTGTCGAAAAGGGCAAGAAGCTGGCGGCGGAAGCGGCCTAAGGTGCGAATGGCGAATAGGGAGTAGCGAATAGACGCGCTGCTCTCTTCGCCACTCGCCATTCGCTACTCACCATTCGCAAGGTTTCCCATGGCCACCTTCCATTTCGATCTCGTCTCTCCGGAAAAGCTCGCCTTCTCGGGTGAGGTCGATCAGGTCGACATCCCCGGCGCCGAGGGTGATTTCGGCGTGCTGGCGGGGCATGCGCCGGTCGTGGCTGCGATCCGGCCCGGCATTCTCACCGTCACCACCGGCGGCCGCCACGAGAAGATCATCGTGCTCGGCGGCCTTGCCGAAGTCTCCGAAAAGGGCCTCACCGTGCTCGCCGACGTCGCGACCTCGCTGGACGAGCTCGACCGTGTCCAGTTCGCCGAGACGATCGCGGAGATGGAAGAGAACTTGAAGGAGCACGAAGGCACCGAGCTCGATCAGGCCATCGAGCGGCTCGACCACTTCAAGAGCATCCAGCATCAGCTCAACGCCACGGCTATGCACTAAGCCCCGGGGCACCGCTCCGGGGCTCGATCTCCAAATTCCTGAACAGTTTCAGCGCTCGTCACGGTCGTGGCGGGCGCTGAAACTTTATTGCGCTATCGTTGGCGCTGTCGCCTATTTTATCGCGGCGCGTCAGACACTTCGCTACTGTGCATGGGGTTGTTTTCGAGAGTTCAGTCGGCGAGGTGCGCAAACTCCTGTGCCACCGCGCGGTAGACCTCGCGGCGGAACGGCACCACGAGGTCGGCGACACGGCCGAGGCGCTCCCAGCGCCAGGCGTCGAACTCGGCGGGCTGGCCGTTGCGCGGCGTCAGCGGATCGATCTCGTCGTCCGTGCCGGTGAAGCGCAGCGCGAACCATTTCTGACGCTGGCCGCGAAATTTCGCCAGCCGGTGCGTCTGCGGTCCGTCGTAAGGCGGGAATTCATAGGTGAACCAGTCGGTCTCGCCGAGATAGTCGGCACTGACGACGTTGGTCTCCTCCCACAGCTCGCGCATCGCCGCATCACGCAGGTTCTCGCCCTCGTCGACGCCGCCCTGCGGCATCTGCCAGTCGAGCCCCGGCAGGATGATCTCGGGTCCGTCACCCTTGAAGCGATGGCCGATCAGCACGCGGCCGTCGGCGTTGAACAGCGCGATGCCGACGTTCGGGCGGTAGGGTTTGTGGGTCGTCACGCGTAACCTTCTCTCGTCATTCCGGGGCGCGCGAAGCGCGAGCTCTGGTGCGCAATTGCGCACCTGAGAATCCATAACCACAGGCCACAATGGGTTGAAAGGCCGTGGCTGCGATCCTTCGCACAGCTTCTGCCTGGGAGTATGGATCCCCGCCTTCGCGGGGATGACGACCGAGCGAGCCGCGACAGGTGATCTGATCACCCCTCCGCCAGCGCAGAAAATTCCTGCACCACGCGCTCATAGACTGGGCGCTTGAACGGGATGATCAACTCAGGGAGATTCTTCATCGACTCCCAGCGCCAGCTCACGAATTCCGCCTTGTGGCCGCCGCCGGGATGCTCGACGTTGATCTCGCTGTCCTTGCCGGTGAAGCGCACCGCATACCATTTCTGGCGCTGGCCGCGGTAGCGGCCCTTCCAGGCGCGCCCGGCAACGGTGCGCGGAATGTCATAGGTGAGCCAGTCCGGGACCTCGCCGAGCCGCTCGACCGAGCGCACGCTGGTCTCCTCGTAGAGCTCGCGCTTGGCCGCTTCCCAGGTGTCCTCGCCGGGATCGACCCCGCCCTGCGGCATCTGCCAGACATGGGTGTCGTCGACATGCTCGATGCCGCCGGCGCGGCGGCCGATGAACACCAGTCCCTTTGGATTGATCAGCATCACGCCGACGCAGGTCCGGTAGGGCAGATCCTCGTAACGCGCCATTCCGCCAGACCTCTTGCCTGCTTCTTGGGAAGGCATGCCGGCCCCGCGAGACCCGCGCCGAACCAATTCGTTGATTTAGCTGGATTTTGATTTCAGCATCGCGGTTGTCAATGGCACCAAAAGGATACCTCGGTCGCCCAATGTCTTGGTCCAGGCGCTGATGCGCTCGATCGAGACGGGCAGGGCGGAGGCCGTGCCGACGGCGATGCCGCGCTCGCGCGCCGCCGATTCCAGCTTGTTGAGGGCGCGGTCGATCTCGGTCGCTGTCGGCACCGCGTCGATGGCGATATCGCCCTTGCCGAACGGCACGGCCTGGTTGGCCGCGGCCTGAGGCGCGATGCTGCGGGGCGAGGAGCCGTCGTCGAAGAAGCCGAGCCCGCGCTTGGCCGCCTCGCGGATGATCGGCTGCATCGCCGGCTCCGTCGCGATGAAGCGGGCGCCCATGAAATTGGTGAGGCCGGCATAGCCCTGCATCCGGCTGAGGTGCCAGTACAGGCGGTCCATGTTCTGGTCGGGGCTGAGCGAGGTCAGCAGCGTCTGCGGCCCCGGATCGTTGTCGGGGAAGTCGTAGGGCTCCATCGGGATCTGGAGGAAGATCTCGTGGCGCTGCGCCCGCGCCCGCTCGGCGAGCTTGCCGGGGTCGGAGCCGTAGGGCGTGAAGGCCAGCGTCACCGCCGGCGGCAGCTTCATGATGGCGTCCAGGGTCTTGGCGGCGCCGACGCCGAGGCCGCCGATCACGATCGCGACCACCGGCATCTTGGCGGCCTTGGCGCGGTCGGCGTCCGCCGCATAGACGTTGAACGGCCTCAGCCCGTCGGCGACCACCGGGATCATGCCGTAGCGCGATTTCTCCAGCAGCTTTGGATTGATCCCGGTCATGACGGGCGGCGGGGCGGATGCAGCCTCGCCCTTGTCGGCGGCATCGCCCCCGCCGATCACCACGTCGCGGCGGGCGCCGGTGGAGCCGTCGATCATGGTGATGGTCTTCTGCTCGCCGGGCGCGGCCTGCTTCGGCGTTTCCTTGGTCTCGTGCTTGGTTTCCTGGCCTTGGCCGATGGCAGACTTGTCGTCCGTGGCCTTCTCGGCCGGCCTGAGCTGGTTGATCGCGATCCGGCTCATCGGCTCACCGCCGAGCGGGTCCTTGTTGAAGATGGCGAAGCCGGCAAAGGTAACCAGGAACAGGCCGAGCAGAACAGCCAGCAGCTGCATAGACGTGAACGGCAGCCGCAGCCGCCGTTTGCGGCGCGGCTTATCCTGTCCGAGCGGGGCGCTCAGATCATCGGCCGTTTCAGTCATGCGCGATCCCGAATCACTCCAGCCGACGATACCACGCCGAGGTCAAGCGGCGGCAGGCCGGGATAGGCCGGAGGCAGCAGCAGTTCCCAAGCAAAAAGGGCGGCTTCGGGAAGCCGCCCTTTCGCTGGATCGCGTGATACGCCGACCTAGTTCGCCGCTTTGGCCTTGTCGGTCGCGGCCTTGTTGTCGTTGCCGGGCGTCGGCGCCGCGGAGGCGCTGTTCTTGATGCCGTGGAGCAGGTCGCCGGCGAGCTTGAGCGCCTTGTCGTCCTTTGCGTCCGGCGGGACGTAGGACTGCGAGCCGGTCTTCTCGTCGCCGTCGTTCTTGAGGTGGCCGCGCAGCGAAGCCTCGCCCTTGGTGTCGGTGCGCGACTTCAGCTCGTCCGGCACGTCCTGGAGCACTTCGATATCGGGCACGATGCCCTTGGCCTGGATCGACTTGCCCGACGGCGTGTAATAGCGCGCGGTGGTCAGCCGCAGCGCGCCGTTGCCGCTGCCGAGCGGAATGATGGTCTGCACCGAGCCCTTGCCGAACGAGCGCGTGCCGACGATGGTCGCGCGCTTGTGGTCCTGCAGCGCGCCGGCGACGATTTCCGACGCCGAGGCCGAGCCGCCATTGACCAGCACGATGACCGGCCTGCCCTTGGTCAGGTCGCCCGTATGCGCGGCGCGGCGCTGGGTCTCCTCGGCATTGCGGCCGCGGGTCGAGACGATCTCGCCCTTCTCGAGGAACGAGTCGGAGACGGTGACCGCTTCCTCGAGCAGGCCGCCCGGATTGTTGCGGAGGTCGATGATGAAGCCCTTGAGCTTGTCGCCGCCGATCTGGTTCGTGAGGTTGCCGATCTCGCGCTTCAGGCCTTCGGTGGTCTGCTCGTTGAAGGTGGTGATGCGGATATAGCCGATGTCGTCCTGCTCGACGCGCGCGCGCACCGAGCGGACGCGGATATTGTCGCGCACCAGCGTCACGTCGAGCGGGTTGTCCTGGCCCTTGCGGATGATCTTGAGCTTGATCTTGGTGTTGACTGGACCGCGCATCTTCTCGACCGCCTGGTTCAGGGTCAGGCCCTGCACCGCCTCGTCGTCGAGATTGGTGATGATGTCGTTGGCCATGACGCCGGCGCGCGAGGCGGGCGTGTCGTCGATCGGCGAGACCACCTTGATCAGGCCGTCCTCCATCGTGACCTCGATGCCGAGGCCGCCGAACTCGCCGCGGGTCTGCACCTGCATGTCGCGGAAGCTCTTCGCGTCCATGTAGCTCGAGTGCGGATCGAGGCCGGTAAGCATGCCGCTGATGGCGGACTCGATCAGCTTGGTGTCATCGGGCTTCTCGACATAGTCGGAGCGCACGCGCTCGAACACATCGCCGAACAGGTTGAGCTGGCGATAGGTGTCCGCGGTGGCGGCTCGCGCGCTGGAGCCCATCAACACCGCGCGCGGCTGGGTCACGAACAGCGTCAGCGCCGCACCGGTGGCGGCGCTGAGGAGGATTACTGAAGTCTTGCGCATCATCCGCGAACCTTCTCGCCTTCATTTGCGGCCCACCATGGGCCTGGATCGATTGGAGTGCCGTCTTTACGGAACTCGACATACAGCACAGGTTGACTCGCATTGGTGGCGAGAATGGAAGCGACCTGAGAGGTCGACCCCATGGTCGCGACCGGCTCCCCCGTGAGCACAAACTGGCCGATGTTGACCGAAATGCGCTCCATCCCGGCGATCAGGACATGATACCCGCCCCCGGCGTTTAGGATCAAGAGTTGTCCATAGCTGCGGAATGGGCCGGCATACACAACCCAGCCATCACACGGCGTCGTGACCTGAGCGCCGGGCTTGGTCGCCAGCGAAATGCCCTTCTGGACGCCGCCGACCCCGTCGGAACCGCCAAAGTCCCTGATCTTGTTACCGTTAACCGGAAACGGCAGGAGGCCCTTGGCCGAAGCGAAGGCGATCGCCGGGGTGGTGCGGGACTTGTCCTTGAACGCGCCCGGGCCCTGCTTGGCGCTGGCGGCCGCGTTTGCCGCCGCCAATTTGGCCTCCTTGGCCTCGGCCTGCCTTGCGGCCTCGGCAGCCTTCTCGGCCGCCCTGGCGGCGGTTTGCAGATCCTGCTCCATCTTGGCGATCAGCCCCTGGAGATCGCCGACCTGTCTTGACAGCGCGATCGCGCGCGCGCTTTCGGCGTCGAGGTCTTTTTCCCGCGCGGACTGCTGACGCTGCCGTTCCTCGATCAGGGCGGTGAGCCGGGTCTGGTCGCTCCTGACCTTGTCGCGGTCGGAGGCGAGCTGATCGCGCTCGGTGGCTATGGTCTTGCGCAAGGCCACGAGCTCGCCGAGCTCGCTTGCGATCTTCTCGGCGCGGCCGCGCAATTCCGGCACGACGGCGCCAAGCAGCATCGCGGTGCGCAAGGATTGCAGCGCATCTTCGGGCCGCACCAGCAGCGCCGGCGGCGTGCGCCGGCCGGCGCGCTGCAAGGCCGCCAGCACCTCGACGATGTCGGCACGGCGCGAATCCAGCGAAGCGCGCATCTGCTGCTCGCGGCCGTTCAGCGTTCGCAGCCGCGCTTCGGCCTCGTCGATCTTGGCTTCCACGGCGCGCACATTGGCGGCGGTGTCGATCAGCTGCTGATTGAGCTGGGTGCGGTCCTGGCCGAGCGCGGTGATCTCGGCCTTCAGCTTGGCCTGCGCTTCTTCCGCGCTTCGTTGCCTCGCGCGCGCGGCCTCCAGCTCCTGCTCGCGCTGCTTGATCGCGTCGGGCGAGACGGCGGCAGTCTGCGGCGACGGCGCAACTGTCTGACCTTGCGTCTGGGCTTGCGCGAGGCTTTCTTCGGCGAAGAGGCTTGCGCCGGCAAGGCCGGTGATCAGCAGCAGGTTGAGGAGCGGCGCTCGCATCGTGTCGGCAAAGGTGCTCGTTGTGGCGCGCATCACGCGCGGTGATAGGGATGGCCGGCCAGGATGGTGGCGGCCCGATACAGCTGTTCCAGAAGCATGACGCGGATCATTTGGTGCGGCCAAGTCGCAGAGCCGAACGCGATCGCGAGCTTGGCCTTACGGCGCAATTCGGGCGAAAGTCCGTCCGCCCCTCCGATCACGAAGATAGTATGTCCGGCGCCCTCGTCGCGCCAGCGCGCCAAGTGCCGTGCGAATACGGTGGACTCGAGATTCTGGCCGCGCTCGTCCAGCGCCACCAGGATCGCCTTGTCAGGAATATGCGCCGAGATTGCCGCGGCCTCTTCGGCCATCCGCGTCGCCGCATCGCGTGCGCGGCTTTCGGGAATTTCGTGGATGCCGAGCTCGCGAAATCCAAGCTTGCGGCCGGCCTCCTCGAACCGCTCGAAATAGCGGTCTGCAAGCTCCCGTTCGGGGCCCTGCTTCAGCCGGCCCACCGCAATGACAGCAACACGCATGATTCTTGAGTCGCGTTGACGAGACCGCGCGCAACAAGCGCGCGCACGACGCTAGCATGCGCGTCAGCCGATTCGAAATCGGCCTTCGAGCCTAGATCGCCTTCGCCGCCCCTGGGCCCTGCGTGTACAACCGCTCGAGGTTGTAGAACTCGCGGACCTCGGGTCTGAACACGTGCACGATCACGTCGCCGGAATCGATCAGCACCCAGTCGCAATTGGGCAAGCCCTCGACATGGATGTTTTTGATGCCGTTTTCCTTGAGGCTCTTGGTGACGTTTTCCGCGATCGCGCCGACGTGCCGGTTCACCCGGCCGGTGGTGACGATCATGTAGTCGGAGTACGCCGATTTGCCGCGCAGGTCGATGGTGACCGTCTCTTCCGCCTTCATGTCCTCGAGGCGGGAGAGGATCAGGCTCAGCGTCTTGTCGGCGTCGGGTTGCGCCTTCAAGGCCGCAGCTTTGGTCGATGTTTTACGCGTAGGCTTGGCAACCTTGGGTAAAACAGACTTGGACAATACAGATGCGGTCAGGGACCATTCCTTTCACTGTATCGCGAACGCCGAATCCGGGCGCCCACTGGTTACACTACATCATGTGGGGTTAAGGGTTTCAATATGCCAGAGAGACCGAAATCCCCACCAGGTCGGCACACTTCGTCTCACTTCGTACCTTTCCAGCTCCCGTCCGGGTTCCGTAGGCCGGTCGAGGAGAGATTCAGCTTCAATCCGGTCAGGAACACCCAGGCCGGTGCTGGCCGATCCGCAAGCTGGACGGCCTTGTTCTCGGGCAGACGGTAGCGCGATAACGCCTGGGCCGCGGGCGAGCCGAGCGCGCGAAAACTCTGCGGGGGGCGATCGATCACGGCCATCGGCACCTGGGCGGCGATGCGCCGCCAGTCCTGCCAACGATGGAATTGAGCGAGATTGTCGGCGCCCATGATCCAGACGAAGCGCAAGCCAGGGAAGCGGCGGCGCAAGGTGTTGATCGTGTCGATAGTATAGCGGGTGCGAATGACGGATTCGAGACAGCTCACCTCGATGCGCGGATCATCGGCGACCTCGCGCGCGGCCTGCATGCGCTCGCCGAGCTCGTGCAGCGTGCCGTTCTCCTTGAGCGGATTGCCTGGTGTGACCAGCCACCAGACGCGATCGAGCTGCAATCGCTTCAGCGCGAAGCGGCTGATCGCGCGGTGCGCCTGATGCGGCGGGTTGAACGAGCCGCCGAGCAGGCCGATGCGCATGCCCGGCGTCGAGGGCGGAACCGCTTGCGCCACGAAGCGCGGCACGACGAGATTGTTGCTCAATGCCCGCGCCCCGCGACGTCTACGGCCGGGTCTGTCCGGTACCGCGGACGCGATATTTGAAGCTCGTCAATTGCTCGGCGCCAACCGGGCCGCGGGCGTGGAAACGGCCGGTGGCAATGCCGATCTCGGCGCCGAAGCCGAACTCGCCGCCATCGGCAAACTGCGTCGAGGCGTTGTGGAGCACAATCGCGGAATCGACCTCGCTCAGGAACTTGCTCGCCGCAGCCTCATCCGCGCTCACGATGGCATCGGTGTGATGCGAGCCGTGGTCCTGGATGTGCGCGATCGCGCCGTCGACGCCGTCCACCACCTTCGCCGCGATGATCGCGTCGAGATATTCGGTGTCCCAATCCTCCTCGCTCGCCGGCTTGACGCGCGCATCGGCCTTCTGCACGGCCTCGTCACCGCGCACCTCGCAGCCGGCATCGAGCAGCATCTCCACCAGCGGCTTCAGGTTCTTGCCAGCGGCGGCACGATCGACCAGCAGCGTCTCGGCCGCGCCGCAGACGCCGGTGCGTCGCATCTTGGCATTGAGCACGATCGACTTCGCCATGGCGAGGTCGGCGCTGCCATCGATATAGACGTGGTTGACGCCTTCGAGATGCGCGAAGACAGGCACGCGCGCCTCCTGCTCGACCCGCGCGACGAGGCTCTTGCCCCCGCGCGGCACGATCACGTCGATGGCGCCGTTGAGGCCCGACAGCATCATGCCCACCGCTGCGCGGTCGCGCGTCGGCACCAGCGTGATCGCAGCTTCCGGCAGGCCGGCTTCGCGCAGGCCCTGCACCAGGCACTCATGGATGGCGCGGCACGAGCGGAAACTGTCGGAGCCGCCGCGCAGGATCACGGCATTGCCCGACTTCAGGCACAGCACGCCGGCATCGGCCGCGACATTGGGCCGGCTCTCAAAAATCACGCCGACGACGCCGAGCGGCACGCGCACGCGCTCGATGGACATGCCGTTCGGCCGCTGCCAGCGCTCGGTGACGACGCCGATGGGATCGGCGATGCCGCGCACAATGCCGATGCCTTCGGCCATGCCCTCGATGCGCGCCGGCGTCAGCGTCAGGCGATCGATGAAGGAGGAGGTGGCATTGCCGGCGGCACGGGCCTCCGCGACGTCCTCCGCATTGGCGGCGAGGATCGCGGCCGAGTTGGCGCGGATTGCCCGCTCCATGGCTTCCAGCGCGCGGTTCTTCTGCTCCGGCGGCGCCAGTGCCAGCACGCGCGCGGCAGCGCGGGCACGGGTTCCGAGATCGGACATCAGCGCCTGAAGATCGGCATTGCCATCAACGGCTTTGAGGGGGGCGGCCATGGGAGTTCAACCTTCTGCTAAGGCGGTGTCCTAGCACGGAAATCCCGCTTTTGCGAAGGGCGGGGGAGGTATGGCAGGTCTCCCGGCGGCGGGCGGGGCGGGGTCCTTACCCGCCCACCACCAGATCATCCCGGTGGATCATCTCGGCGCGGCCGCTGATGCCGAGGATGGTCATCACGTCGGGGGAGGAGCGGCCCTTGATCCGCTCGGCATCATCGGCGTCATAGGCGATCAGGCCGCGGCCGACCTCGCTGCCGTCGGGGCCGCGCACGATCACGGCATCGCCGCGGGCGAACTGGCCCTCGACCTTGTTCACGCCGGCCGGCAGCAGGCTGGCCCCGGCCCGTAGCGCGGTCACCGCGCCGGCGTCAATGGTCAGCGTGCCCTTTGGCTCCAGCGTGCCTGCGATCCAGCGCTTTCGCGAGGTGATGGGATTGGCCGGCGTCAGGAACCAGGTGCAGCGGCCGCCATCGGCGATCGCCTGCAAGGGATGCTCGATCTTGCCGGAGGCGATCAGCATATGCGTGCCGCCGGTCGTCGCGATCTTGGCGGCCTCGACCTTGGTGCGCATGCCGCCACGCGACAGCTCGGACTCGGCATCGCCGGCCACGGCCTCGATCTCCGAGGAGATGCTGTCGACGACGGGAATGAGTTTTGCGTTCGGATTGTTCTTCGGCGGGGCATCGTAGAGCCCGTCGATATCTGAGAGCAGCACCAGCAGGTCGGCGCTCGCCATGGTCGCGACGCGCGCGGCGAGGCGATCGTTGTCGCCGTAGCGGATCTCGGTGGTCGCCACCGTGTCGTTCTCGTTGATCACGGGTATCGCGCGCCATTCCAGCAGCTTGCCGATGGTGGAGCGCGCGTTGAGATAGCGGCGGCGCTCCTCGGTGTCCTGCAGCGTCACGAGGATCTGGCCGGCGCCGATACCGTGGGCGCCAAGCACCTCCGACCAGATTCGCGCCAGCGCGATCTGACCGACGGCGGCCGCGGCCTGGCTCTCTTCCAGCTTCAGCGGGCCGCGCGGCAATTTCAGCCGGCTGCGGCCGAGTGCGATCGAGCCGGAGGACACCACGAGGACGTCGCGCCCTTCCTTGTGCAGCTTGGCCATGTCGTCGGCCAGTGCAGCCAGCCAGGACGCACGCACCTCGCCCCTGTCGGAATCCACCAGCAGCGCTGAGCCGACCTTGACGACGATGCGGCGGAATTGGCTGAGTTCGGGGCTGGCCATGTCTCTTGTGTGCTGGCGCTGGATGCGAATGACGGCGGAGCGACAGGCGGCGCCGATGAGCCCTGCTTTTGCAGCAGGACGGTGACCGGCGCAAGGCAGCCGGGATGGTAAACGACGCATGTCGGCCTTGTGTCAGCCGTCCGTCTGGCTCTAATGGCGATCAACGATAAACGGGCCGAAAGAGGAAACGAATGGATCGCCGCAAATTCATGGCCGGATGCCTCGGCCTGCCGCTGTTCGCGCAGGCGGGTGGTGCGCGGGCGCAGGCCGGGCTGACGAAGATCATCTTCCCGTTTGCGGCCGGAGCCGGCGGCGACACGCTGTGCCGGCTGGTCGCGCAGGAGATGGCTCCGCTGCTGCAGCGGACCGTCGTGGTCGAGAACCGCACCGGCGGCGACGGCCTGATCGGCATCAAGGCGGTGAAAGGCGCGAGCCCCGACGGCAGCATGGTGCTGGTGACGACAGGGCCGACCATGTATCTGCTGCCAATGGTGGAGGCGACGCCGAGCTTCGACACGGCCAGGGATTTCATGCCGGTGTCGCTGCTGGCGCGCTTCGAGTTTGCGCTGGTGATCGGCCCGGGCATCGATGCTGCCGATTTCAAAGCGTTCGTAGCGTGGCTGAAATCGCATCCGGACAAGACCTCGTTCGGGGTGCCGAGCAACGGCACCATTCCGCATTTCACCGGCTCCAAGCTCGAGAAGGATCTCGGCATTCCCCTGACCCGGGTGCCCTATCGCGGCAGCGCGCCGATCCTCAACGATCTCGTCGGCGGTCATATCTCGTTCGGGATCACGACACTGGCGGACGCGCTGCCGCAGCATCGCGCCAAGGGCGTGAAGATCATAGCGGTCTCGAGTGCCGAGCGCTCGCCATTCGCACCTGACGTTCCGACATTGAAGGAGAGCGGCATCGATCTCGTCGCCGACGCCTGGTACGGCATGTGGCTTCCCGCCGGCAGCCCGCCGGAGTTCGCGAGCAAGCTCGGGGCGGCGGCGAGCGCGGCGCTTGCCAAGCCGGAGGTGAAGGAGAAGTTGACGGCGATCGGGCTGATTCCGATCGGCAGCAATGCGGACGCGCTATCCAAGGAGCTCGCCGCGAACACCGCGCTGTGGCAGCCGATCGTGAAGGCGACGGGCTACAAGATCACGAATTGAGGTCTCTCTCCCGTCATTGCGAGGAGCCCTTGCGACGAAGCAATCCAGACTGTCTCTGCGGAAACACTCTGGATTGCTTCGCTGCGCTCGCAATGACGGCGTGGATGGATGTTCGATTGTATCGACGATGCAGGCTCGCGAAGAGCAACTCACATCTTCGCGCGCTGGGCGATGCCGTCCTTGATCGCCGCGAGCTCTTTCTCGTCCCAGATGCCGATCAGGATGCCAACCTTCACCTGGAACTGATTATCCGCATAGGCGGCAATCTTCTCGCGCGGCGTGGTGATGTTATCGTTGGGATGCAGCGCCCAGTCGAACAGCTCGGCCTGCAGCCGCGCGATGATGCCGGCGCAATCAGGATCGTCGCCGCGATCCAGATATTCGTCCGGATCGGTTTCGAGGTCGTACAGCATCGGGCGGAAGCCGGAGGCGTGGATGTATTTCCAGCGCCCGTCGAACACCATGAACAGGCGGCAGCGCTCGATCGGCTGGTTCAGCTTCAGCCGCACGTCCTGCATGGAATAGTCGTATTCGGAGAATGCGACCTTGCGCCAGTCGCCCGGCTTCTCGCCGCGCAGCAGCGGCAGCAGCGAACGTCCTTCGAGGATATGGCCCGCCACCTTGCCCCCGAAATAGTCCACGAAAGTCGGCGCGAGATCGATCGCCTCAACCAGCGCATCGCTGCGCGTGCCGCGCGTCGCATCGGCCTCTTTCGAGGGATCGATGATGATCAGCGGGATCTTCGCCGACTGCTCGTGGAACAGGTCCTTCTCGCCCATCCAGTGATCGCCGAGATAATCGCCATGATCGGAGGTGAACACGATCATGGTGGTGTCGAGCAGGCCGCGCGCCTCCAGAAACTTCATCAGCACGCCCATCTGGTCGTCGATCTGGGTGATCAGGCCCATATAGGTCGGGATCACCTTCTCGCGTGCATCATCGCGCGCCATGTTGCGGGAGTAGCGCATGTCCATGTAGGCGCCGAACACCGGATGCGGATTCTGCCGTTCGCGCTCCGAGCGGATCACCGGGATCATGTCATCCGTCGAATACATGCTGGCATAGGGCTCCGGCGCGATATAGGGCCAGTGCGGCTTGATGTAGGACAGATGCAAACACCAGGGGCGGCCGTCCGTTTCCGCCTCGCTGATGAAGTCCATCGCGCGCCGCGTCATGTAGGGCGTCTCGGAATGCTCTTCTGGCACGCGCGCGGCCTTGTCGGCGTGCACCAGCAGCCAGCCGTTCTGCAAGCTGCCATCCTCGGCAGCGCCGGAATTGGCCCAGTGCTCCCAGGGATTGGTGGCTTCAAAACCCTGCTTTCGCAGATATTCGTCGTATTTCGGGCGTGGCCGTCCGGTCGGATGCAGGCCGTCGTCGCGCTCGTAAGGCTCGAAGCCGCATTCGGCGACATGCACGCCGATCATCGATTCCGGCGGGATGCCGAGCGCCTTCATGCCTTCGATATCAGGCGCCATGTGGGTCTTGCCGACCAGCACGTTGCGCACGCCGATCTTGTTGAGGTGATCGCCGAGCGTGGGCTCCCCGACGCGCAGCGGCCAGCCGTTCCAGTGCGAGCCGTGCGAGCGCATGTAGCGCCCGGTGTAGAACGACATCCGCGACGGGCCGCAGATCGGCGATTGCACATACGCCTTCGTGAACAGCACGCCGCGCTTGGCCATGGCGTCGATGTTCGGTGTCTTCAGCGTGGGATGGCCGGTGCAGCCGAGATAGTCATAGCGAAGCTGGTCGCACATGATCCAGAGAACGTTCTTCGCGCGCGCCATGCGTCATCCCTGCCGTTTCATGATTGTTCGATGCTGCGCTATCGCGGGCGCGAAGACAAGCCGGTGATGCGCGCGCTCGCAGCGATAGACTCCGCTGTCGTCCCCGCGAAGGCGCTAGGGCATGCACATATCTCTGAGGCTCCATCCTGCTGAGACGGCGTGGAAGTATTCGAGGCCGTTTTTGAAGGTGATCGGGCCCGGCGGCTTGGACGATGGGTAGCCGTCCCAGCCGCCGAGACGG